>NZ_JBVJJE010000010.1:0-349449 GCF_055585925.1 Streptomyces sp. NPDC052064 | reverse complement strand
AAACGCCCGGTTACATTCCGAACCCGGAAGCTAAGCCTTACAGCGCCGATGGTACTGCAGGGGGGACCCTGTGGGAGAGTAGGACGCCGCCGAACTCCTTTTAGAGCTCTGGCTCTTGGGCACACAGCCCGAGAGCCAGAGCTTTTTTGCGTTGAGGTAAGGTCAGGGAGCATCGTTGGTACGTTTCCCACAGGAGGCCCCCGGGTGGAGGTTCAGGAGACTCGCGTCCAGACGGACCGTGTGCTCACCATCCCGAACATCCTCAGCATGGCGCGCCTCGTCGGCGTGCCCCTCTTCCTGTGGTTGATTCTGCGGCCTGAGTTCGGTGGGCCCCAGAGTGACGGCTGGGCCCTTCTGGTACTGGCGCTGAGCGGCGTCAGTGACTACCTGGACGGCAAGCTCGCGCGGCGCTGGAACCAGATCAGCAGCCTTGGCCGGCTCCTCGATCCCGCGGCCGACCGGCTCTACATTCTTTCGACTTTGGTCGGCCTCACCTGGCGCGAGATTCTGCCCCTCTGGTTGACCGCTGCACTTCTGGCGCGGGAGCTGGTTCTGCTGGTGATGGTGGGCATCCTCCGTCGGCACGGCTATCCGCCGCCCCAGGTGAACTTCCTGGGCAAGGCCGCCACCTTCAACTTGATGTATGCCTTCCCGCTGCTCCTGCTCAGTGACGGAAGTGGTTGGATCTCGTCACTGGCTGCTATTTTCGGATGGGCGTTCGCCGGATGGGGTACAACGCTGTACTGGTGGGCAGGAGTCCTCTACGTGGTACAAGTCCGCCGCCTGGTCCGTGCGGACGCCATGCCCGATTGAACTCGCGGATTGCTCCCACCGAAGCGGTGCGTTGGCCCGTGGTGCAAAAGTGCGGGACAATCCTCGCGGGGGAAGTCGGCTAGACCGTCGTCTCTTTGAGGAGGACGCTTCCGACATGAAGGCCGTCGTGATGGCCGGAGGCGAAGGCACGCGCCTTCGCCCCATGACCTCAAGCATGCCCAAGCCGCTCCTGCCCGTGGCCAACCGCCCGATCATGGAGCATGTGCTGCGGCTGCTCAAAAGGCATGGGCTCAACGAAACAGTCGTAACTGTCCAGTTCCTGGCCTCGCTCGTCAAGAACTACTTCGGTGACGGCGAAGAGCTCGGTATGGAGCTCACCTATGCCAATGAGGAGAAGCCACTCGGTACCGCCGGAAGCGTCAAGAATGCCGAAGAGGCGTTGAAGGACGATGCCTTCCTCGTCATCTCCGGCGATGCTCTGACGGATTTCGACCTCACCGAGCTCATCAATTTCCACAAGGAGAAGGGCGCCCTGGTCACGGTCTGCCTGACGCGTGTGCCCAATCCGCTGGAGTTCGGCATCACCATTGTCGACGAGGAAGGCAAGGTGGAGCGCTTCCTTGAGAAGCCCACCTGGGGCCAGGTCTTCTCCGACACCGTGAACACCGGCATCTACGTGATGGAGCCCGAGGTCTTCGACTATGTCGAGCCCGATGTGCCCGTCGACTGGTCCGGCGATGTCTTCCCGCAGTTGATGAAGGAAGGCAAGCCGGTCTACGGCTACATCGCCGAGGGGTACTGGGAGGACGTCGGCACGCACGAGAGCTATGTGAAGGCGCAGGCCGACGTCCTGGAGGGCAAGGTCGACGTCGACATCGACGGGTTCGAGATCTCCGCCGGAGTGTGGGTCGCGGAGGGGGCCGAGGTCCATCCCGACGCCGAGCTCCGCGGGCCGCTCTACATCGGCGACTACGCCAAGGTCGAGGCCGGCGCCGAAATCCGTGAGCACACCGTCGTGGGCTCCAATGTGGTCGTCAAGAGCGGCGCATTTCTGCACAAGGCCGTCGTTCACGACAACGTCTACGTAGGGCCGCACAGCAATCTTCGCGGCTGCGTGGTCGGAAAGAACACCGACATCATGCGCGCCGCGCGGATCGAGGACGGGGCGGTCATCGGTGATGAGTGCCTGATCGGTGAAGAATCGATCGTTCAAGGCAATGTGCGGGTCTATCCGTTCAAGACCATCGAAGCCGGTGCCTTCGTCAACACCTCGGTCATCTGGGAATCCAGGGGACAGGCGCACCTCTTCGGCGCCCGTGGCGTGTCCGGAATCCTGAACGTGGAGATCACGCCGGAGCTGGCGGTACGGCTTGCCGGTGCCTATGCGACGACCCTGAAAAAGGGCTCGACCGTCACCACGGCCCGCGACCACTCGCGTGGTGCCCGCGCGCTGAAGCGAGCGGTGATCTCCGCGTTGCAGGCCAGTGCCATCGACGTACGGGACCTGGAGAACGTGCCGCTGCCTGTGGCCCGGCAGCAGACGGCGCGTGGCAGTGCCGGCGGGATCATGATCCGTACGACGCCCGGGGTACCGGACTCCGTGGACATCATGTTCTTCGACGGGAACGGTGCCGACCTGTCGCAGGGCAGCCAGCGGAAGCTGGACCGGGTGTTCGCGCGGCAGGAATACCGTCGGGCGTTCCCGGGTGAGATCGGGGATCTGCACTTCCCGGCCAGCGTCTTCGACTCGTACACCGGGTCGTTGCTGCGGAATGTCGACACGACGGGTATTTCCGAGTCCGGGCTGAAGGTCGTCGTCGACGCGTCCAACGGCAGTGCGGGACTCGTGCTGCCGAGTCTGCTCGGGAAGCTCGGTGTCGACTCGCTGACCATCAATCCCGGTCTCGATGAGTCCAGGCCGACGGAGACCGCGGACATGCGGCGGTCGGGGATGGTGCGTCTCGGTGAGATCGTTGCGTCCTCGGGGGCCGCGTTCGGGGTGCGGTTCGATCCCGTCGGTGAGCGGTTGTCCCTCGTCGACGAGAAGGGGCGCATCATCGAGGACGACCGGGCGCTGCTCGTGATGCTGGACCTAGTCGCCGCCGAGCGGCGCAGCGGCAGGGTCGCCCTGCCGGTGACCACGACCCGGATCGCCGAGCAGGTGGCGGCGTACCACGGGACCCAGGTCGAGTGGACGACCACGTCTCCAGACGACCTCACGCGCGTGGGCGGTGAGGAAGGGACGATCTTCGGCGGCGACGGCAAGGGCGGCTTCATCGTCCCCGACTTCAGCAGCGTCTACGACGCCACCGCGGCCTTCGTGCGGCTCATCGGGCTCGTGGCGCGGACGCAGCTCACGCTCAGCCAGATCGACGCGCGGATTCCGCGGGCGCACGTCCTGAAGCGGGATCTGGCGACTCCGTGGGCCGTCAAGGGGCTCGTGATGCGGCGAGTCGTCGAGGCTGCCGGAGACCGGTTCGTGGACACCACGGACGGCGTGCGCGTGGTGGAGACGGACGGCCGTTGGGTGATGGTGCTGCCCGACCCGGCCGAGGCGGTCACCCACCTGTGGGCCGAGGGGCCGGACGACGCCTCAGCGCAGGCCCTGCTGGACGAGTGGTCGGCGGTCGTGGACAGCGCTGGCCGGTAGAACGGCCTGCACGCGTGCGTGCCGGACAAGTGTCCCCAAGGGGGCCTGTCCGGCACGCCGGTGGGGCCGTTCGGAGGTAGTGGCCGCGACGTGCGACGATGTGCGGCATGCCGCAGCAACCCCCCATTCGGAGCACACCGACGCGGCCCAGGCGCCCGGACGCGTCCATGTCGTTGATCACCAACGTCATGGACCACAGCCTCGACGACGGATACGCCGAGGCCGCCGCGCGGAAGAAGGCCGCGGGCGACGGTGGCATGCCGAGGACGCTCAGGGCGAAGCTGGGATTCGCCGCCGGCCTGGTGCTCGCGGCCCTCGTCGTGACCGTGGGAGCGGCGCAGGCGCGGGTCGCCGCTCCGGTCGTCGCCAAGGAGCGCGAGGAGCTGGTCGACCGGATCGACCGGGAGGCCGAGGCGGCGGACAAGCTGGAGGACTCCGTCGACCGGCTGCGCGAGGATGTGAGCGCGCGCCAACGGGAAGCGCTGAAGCACAGTGGTGGCAGCGCCGAGTCCGAGATCGTGGGCATCCAGTCGGGCGCCACAGCCGTGCACGGCCCCGGCGTGAAGCTGGTGGTGAACGACGCCAAGGACGCCGGCGCGGGCGGTGACGGCGACCCGCGCGAGACCACGGGGTTCTCCGACACCGGCCGGGTGCGGGACCGGGACATGCAGCGCGTGGTCAACGGGCTGTGGGAGTCGGGCGCCGAGGCCGTCTCCATCAACGGGCAGCGGCTGACCGCGCTGTCCGCGATCAGGGCCGCGGGGGACGCGATACTGGTCGACAACAAGCCGCTGGTGCCGCCGTACACGGTGCTCGCGGTGGGGGACGGGCAGCGGCTGAGCACTCGGTTCCAGAACAGCGCGGACGGGCTGTACCTCGACGCGCTCCAGGAGAGCTACGGCGTCAGGACAGCCATCTCCGTGGAGGACGACCTCCGGCTGCCTGCCGCGCCGAGTGTGATCGTACGTACAGCACAGCCGAGCACTGAGAAGAGCGAGAAGGGCACATCGTGATCGCCGTACTGGGCCTCGTCGTGGGAGTCGTGGCCGGCCTTTTGGTCCGGCCTGAGGTTCCGGCGGTGGTCGAGCCTTATCTGCCGATCGCTGTCGTGGCGGCGCTCGACGCCGTCTTCGGCGGCCTGCGGGCCATGCTCGACGGCATCTTCGACGACAAGGTCTTCGTGGTGTCGTTCCTGTCGAACGTGGTGGTGGCCGCGTTGATCGTGTTCCTGGGGGACAAGCTGGGCGTGGGTGCCCAGCTGTCCACCGGTGTGGTGGTCGTCCTCGGTATCCGAATCTTCTCCAATGCCGCGGCGATCCGTCGGCACGTGTTCCGGGCGTGAGGCCGATGAGCGAGCGCGACGACAAGGGCCCCGAGGAGACCGGCGCCACGCGCGCGGACCAGCGTGACGGGAACGGCGAGTCGGGGAACAGGCTGCGCGAGGAACTGCCCCAAGAGGTGTCCGCGTCGGCGCCTGCTGCCCAGGACACTTCGGAACCGGAACCCGAACCGCAGGCGGCTCCTGAGCCTGAACCGCAGGCGGCCGCCGAGCCCGAGCCGCAGCTGACCGGTCGGCAGCGGTTGGTGAAGGGGCTGTGGCCGCCGCGGGTCTCACGGGCCCAACTCATCGTCGCGGTGCTGCTGTTCGGCCTCGGATTCGGGCTGGCCGTGCAGGTGGCCTCGAACAGCGACAGTGACAGCGCGCTGCGCGGTGCCCGTCAGGAAGATCTTGTCCGCATCCTCGATGAACTGGACGACCGTACGCAGCGTCTTGAGGACGAGAAGCAGGGCCTCGAGAAGCAGCGCGACGAGCTGGAGAACAGCTCGGACCAGGCCGAGGAGGCCCGGAAGCAGACCATCGAGAAGGAGAGGCAACTCGGCATCCTGGCGGGCACGGTGGCCGCGCAGGGGCCCGGCATCACCATGACCATCGAGGACACGAAGGGGACGGTCGAGGCGGACATGCTGCTCGACGCGATCCAGGAGCTGCGCGCGGCGGGTGCCGAGGCGATCCAGGTGAACGGCGTGCGGGTCGTCGCGGGCACGTATCTGACGGACTCCGGCAAGGGTGTGAGCGTCGACGGGAACAAGATCAACGCGCCCTATCGTTTCAAGGTCATCGGCAAACCGCAGGACCTCGAGCCGGCGCTCAACATCCCCGGAGGCGTGGTGCAGACTCTCGAGAAGGAACAGGCCACGGTCACCATCGAGCGGTCGACCAAGATCGTCGTGGACGCCTTGCGGGCGGTGAAGCGGCCTGACTACGCTCGGTCGTCCTCCCAGTGAGCCGGGGGTGCATGGGCGACCTTCGGCGAGGGCATGAGGTTGCGGGGGGTCGGCGCACCGAATGGGTGGTGCGTGGTGGAAACTGTCTGGTGCAGACGGACGTTGTCAGGATGTCCGGGTCGGCCAGAGTGTTCAGTCAGGGTTCGTCCTGCCCCACGGGCGGGTCTGTTTCGGTCAAGGGGAATCGCCCGTGAAGTTGTTTGCGAAGTTGTTCGGCAAGAGCGCGCGAGAGGGCAGCGACAACGCGACCGCTCGCCATCGCGCACAGCCTGACGCGGAGGGCCAGCGGCCGCTGTTCCGGGACCAGGTCGGTGGCCCGGGCGGTGACATTTCCGGAGGTCAGGGCGCGCCGTCGGTTGACCCTGCGCAGCCCGGCGGCATAGGTTTCGGGCAACCGTCAACCTCAGGTGCGGGTGGAGGGTTTTCCGACCCGTATGCGTCCAATGCCCCCGATGGGCAGCCGCGGCAGGAGGATCCGATGTCGGCCCTGGTGTGTACGAGGTGCGGTAACCGCAACGCGGAGAACAGCCGCTTCTGCTCCAACTGCGGCGCGCCGCTGCGGGCCGGGGCGGCGGCGGAGCGTCCGTCCGAGACGACCTCCACGATCTCCATCTCCGGTATCGAGGCCTACGACAGCGAGACCACCGGCCAGACGCCGATGCCGACGCTGTCCCCCGAGGCGCAGGCGGCCGTCGACGCGCTGCCGCTGGGCTCCGCGCTCCTGGTCGTGCGCCGCGGGCCGAACTCGGGCAGCCGCTTCCTGCTGGACGGCGATCTGACCACGGCCGGGCGTCATCCGCAGAGCGACATCTTCCTGGACGACGTGACGGTCTCCCGGCGTCATGTGGAGTTCCGCCGTGGCCAGGACGGTTCGTTCACAGTGGCCGACGTGGGCAGCCTGAACGGCACGTACGTGAATCGCGAGCGGATCGACCAGGTCGCGGTCAACAACGGCGACGAGGTGCAGATCGGCAAGTACCGGCTGGTCTTCTACGCCAGCCAGCGGGGCTACTGACGGGATTCCGTCCGGGGAACCCCGCGAGGGTCCGTCCGTCAGGGAAGGTCCATGCTTCAAACACCGAGCGGCGGTGCCGGGCACGGCGCCGCCGCCACGGACAGGCTGATGAGCATCGGCACGGTGCTGAACGTGCTGCGCGACGAGTTTCCCGAAGTCACCATCTCCAAGATCCGTTTCCTGGAGGCGGAGGGGCTCATCGAGCCGCAGCGGACCCCGTCGGGGTATCGCAAGTTCAGCGCTCACGACGTCGAGCGTCTCGGTCATGTCCTGAGGATGCAGCGGGACCACTATCTGCCCCTGAAGGTGATCCGCGAGCACCTGGAGGCAATGGAGCGCGGTGAGGCCGTCCAGCTGCCGGCGCTGGGGCGTCAGCGCGACGGCGACACCGCGCCCGAGTTCCCCGAGGCGCCCACGGCGGCCAGGATCGGGCGCGAGGAGCTGCTCGCCGCCGCCGGTGTCGGTGAGGAGGAGCTCGGGGAGTGGGAGTCGTACGGGCTCGTCACCCCACTGGAGGACGGCGTGTACGACGCGGAGGCGGCCACGGTGGCCTCGCTCATCGCCGAGCTGGGGCGGTTCGGGATCGAGCCGCGGCACTTGCGGGTGATGAAGGCCGCCGCAGACCGCGAGGCCGGGCTCGTGGACCAGGTGGTGGCCCCGCTGAAGCGGCACCGGAACCCGCAGACCAGGGCTCATGCGGAGGACCGCACCAAGGAGCTGGCGGGGCTCACGGTGAAGCTGCACGCCGCGCTGGTGCAGACGGCGCTCGGGGTGCGGCTGCCCTGAGACGGCCGGTCGCGGAGGGCCGGAACAGGCGCCTGTTCCCGGCCCGACTACCCAAACATCCCGAGCACGGCCTAGGGTTGCTGTGTGAACGAGCTCGATGTCGTAGGTGTCCGGGTGGAAATGCCCTCCAACCAACCGATCGTGCTGCTGCGTGAAGTGGGAGGCGACCGTTACCTCCCCATCTGGATCGGACCGGGGGAGGCGACGGCGATCGCCTTCGCCCAGCAGGGCATGGCTCCTGCGCGGCCGCTGACCCACGACCTGTTCAAGGACGTGCTGGAAGCCGTCGGCCAGGAGCTCACGGAAGTGCGCATCACGGACCTGCGGGAGGGCGTCTTCTACGCGGAGCTGGTCTTCGCCAGCGGCGTCGAGGTGAGCGCCCGCCCGTCCGACGCCATAGCGCTGGCCCTGCGCACCGGTACGCCGATCTACGGCAGTGACACGGTGCTCGACGACGCCGGTATCGCGATCCCGGACGAGCAGGAGGACGAAGTGGAGAAGTTCCGCGAGTTCCTCGACCAGATCTCCCCGGAGGACTTCGGTAGCAGCAGTCAGTGAGCTCCGGATTCCGGTAAGAGCCGGATGGCGCGGAGTATCAGCGGTCAGTGAGACGTGTGGGCGGCCCGGCGGACGATGTGGTCCGCGGCAGGGTCGCCCGCCGCATGTGTGACGGGGGAATTGCCCGCTGTGCCGGAGGCGAGTGAGAGCGTCACACGGCCTGTTTCGGAGGCATTCGGCTAGCCTTTCCCCGCGGTGGGGCACGGGAAACCACTCCTAGGGTGATTATCACTCGGCGTGGCGAGTGTGGCGATCGTTGACGCACCCCGGGTGACTGCCTACCGTCGAGAAGGCAGGTCAAGGACGGAGGTCGGCGTGAGAAGCAGCGGCGACGGTACGGCTGGGGGTGGCCCCGAGCGCAGTCTCAGGGCGAGCGGTCCGTACCCTCCCCCGGGCTCACGGCTCCGCCCGAGCGGGGGGTGCCCCCAGCCCGGCGGGGTGGCTGATCACGCTCCGCAGCGACCGACGGCCGTGCCGAGCAGCGGAGGGACGACGTCCATGGCGTCCGAGCAGATCGGCTATCGCGGCCCCACGGCCTGCGCGGCCGCCGGTATCACCTACCGGCAGCTGGACTACTGGGCCCGCACGGGCCTCGTCGAGCCGAGTGTGCGGCCCGCCTACGGGTCGGGGACGCAGCGGCTGTACAGCTTCCGGGACGTCGTCGTCCTGAAGATCGTCAAGCGGTTCCTCGACACCGGGGTGTCGCTCCAGAACATCCGCACGGCCGTCCAGCACCTGAGAGAACGCGGTTTCCGCGACCTGGAGCGGATGACGCTGATGAGCGACGGAGCGACGGTCTACGAGTGCACCTCGCCGGATGAGGTCCACGCCCTGCTCCAGGGGGGCCAGGGTGTCTTCGGGATTGCCGTGGGCGTGGTGTGGCGGGATGTCGAGAGCGCGTTGTCCCAGCTGCACGGGGAGCGGATCGACACCGGCGAGACCCTGGTCGGGCCCAACCCGGCGGACGAGCTGGCGCGGCGGCGGAACCGGGCCGTTTGAGCCGTCCGGCAGTGCGGTGCCCCCGCGGCCGCTACAGGCGCGACGTTTCCGCGTCGGGATGCAAGCGGTTTCTCCCAGGGCGTCAGGGCGGTTGTCCGGGGCGTTGTCAGTGGCGTAGGGCAGCATCGGAGTTGTGAGAACCGCGCCCACGATCCTGCATCTCGACATGGACGCCTTCTTCGCCTCGGTGGAGCAGGTGTCCAAGCCGAGTCTGCGCGGGAAGGCCGTCGTCGTGGGCGGGCTCGGGCCGCGGGGCGTCGTGGCCACGGCGTCGTACGAGGCCCGGGTCTTCGGGGTGCATTCGGCGATGCCGATGGGGCAGGCGCGGCGGCTCGCGCCCAACGCCGCGTATCTCGTGCCGCGCTTCGAGCTCTACCGGACGATCAGCGAGCGGGTGATGGAGCTGCTGCGGGCGTTGTCGCCCCTGGTGGAGCCGCTGAGTCTGGACGAGGCCTTCGTGGACCTGGAGGCCGGGGGAGCGGCCTGGGACGAGCAGTCGGCGCGGCTGGTCGGGGCGCAGTTGCGCGCGGACATACGGGCCGTCACCGGGCTCACGGGGTCGGTGGGGCTCGCCGCCTCCAAGATGCTCGCGAAGATCGCGTCGGAGCAGGCCAAGCCGGACGGGCTGGTGGTGATCGCGCCGGGGACCGAGCGGGCGATGCTCGGGCCGATGTCGGTGCGGATTCTGCCGGGGGTCGGGCCGGCGACGGGCGACCATCTGCGGCGGGCCGGGATCACCACGGTCGAGGAGATCGTCGAGGCGGGGGAGGACGAGTTGGTCCGGCTGCTGGGGAAGGCGCACGGACACGGGCTCTACGCCATGGCGCTGGCGCGGGACGACCGGCCTGTCGTGGCGGAGCGGGAGACGAAGTCGGTGTCGGTCGAGGACACCTACGACGTGGACATCCACGACCGGGTGCGGGTCGGGCTCGAGGTGCAGCGACTCGCCGACCGGTGCGTGCGGCGGCTGCGCGGGGCCGGGCTGTCCGGGCGGACGATCGTGCTGAAGGTGCGGCGGTACGACTTCTCGACGCTCACCCGGTCCGAGACGCTGCGCGGGCCGACGGACGATCCCGGGGTGATCCGCGAGGCGGCGGCCAGGTTGCTGGACTCGGTCGACACGACGGGCGGTGTGCGGCTGCTCGGGGTGGGCGTCAGCGGGCTCGCCGACTACACGCAGGAGGATCTCTTCGCGCAGGCGGCGGGGGAGCGGGCGGAGGCGCAGGGGCCGGTCGAGGAGCCTGCCGTGGCGCCGGTCGAGGAGCAGCCGGCGCTCGCCGAGCGGCGGTGGCCCGCCGGGCACGACGTACGGCACGCCGTGTTCGGGCACGGGTGGGTGCAGGGCAGCGGTCTGGGGCGGGTCACCGTGCGGTTCGAGACGCCCGGCTCGGAGCCCGGGCGGGTGCGGACCTTCCGGGTCGACGATCCGGATCTGGAGCCGGCGGATCCGCTGCCGCTGGTGTTACCGAGACCGGAGGAGAGCCGCGGGCCGGAGGGTGGGTCCGGAGCTGTGGGACTGCGGTCCGCTGTCCCTTAGAGGGCTGGACGGCTTGCCGGGGCTTCAGGCCGTCTCGTCCGTGCCTGCCAGCTTGCCGAAGTCGTGGTCCGCGAGCGGGGGAGATGCGGCGACGTCGAGGCCGTAGTGGTGGTAGAGCTGGAGTTCCTGTTCCGGGGAGAGGTGGCGGCCCACGCCGAAGTCGGGGGCGTCCTTGATCAGGGCACGGTCGAAAGGCACGTGGAGGGCGCCGTCGATCAGTTCACTGGGCTCGAGCGGGACGAAAGCGTCCCTGCTGAACAGGCCGGTCCGTATGGCAGCCCACTCCGGCTCGCCGGTGGCGTCGTCGAGGTAGATCTCGTCGATCGTGCCGATCCTGGTTCCGTTGCGGTCGAACGCCTTGCGGCCGATCAGGTTGCGCGGATCGATATCGGTTCGCACGGGCCCTCCACATGGTCGCAACTCATCCGTAAGCACAACAAAACGGCACAATCGGTGAGGCGGCCACTCGAAGGTTCGTGCGTTGACCTCGCTGGTACGCTGACAGCGGCTGCTGACCCCGTGCGGGAGAGTCCTCCAGACACCATCGGAGGCGCCGAAGGAGCAAATCCTCCCCGGAATCTCTCAGGCTCACGTACCGCACGGACGAGGTCACTCTGGAAAGCAGGGCGGGTGTCGACGGCTTCCGCTCTCACCGACGGTGAAAGCCGGAGGCCTTCGGGCGATCCGGTGAAGCTCTCAGGTTGAGATGACAGAGGGGGAGGCCGTTCGGGTACCCGTCCCGTGGTGCCCCTCGAAGGTCGTGTCAGACCAGGAGGCCTCCGCAAATGACCGCCCATCGCATTCCGCTCTCCGAGCTCGAAGAGGCAGTTCCCTTCGAGCAGCGCCACATCGGCCCCGACCACGAGGCCCGCGCCAAGATGCTGGCGCAGGTCGGCTACGGCTCGCTGGACGAGCTCACGGCCGCCGCGGTCCCGGCCGTGATCAAGAGCGCCGAGGCGCTGGACCTGCCGGGCGCCCGCAGCGAGGCCGAGGTGATCGCCGAACTGCGCTCCCTCGCCGACCGCAACCAGGTCCTCGGCTCCATGATCGGACTCGGGTACCACGGCACGTTCACGCCGCCGGTGATCATGCGCAACGTCATGGAGAACCCGGCCTGGTACACGGCCTACACGCCGTACCAGCCGGAGATCTCGCAGGGGCGGCTCGAGGCGCTGCTCAACTTCCAGACCATGGTCGCCGACCTCACCGGACTGCCGACCTCCGGTGCCTCCCTGCTCGACGAGGGCACCGCGGCCGCCGAGGCCCTTGCGCTGTCGCGGCGCCTCGGCAAGAACAAGAAGGGCCTGTTCCTGGTCGACGCGGACGCGTTGCCGCAGACCATCGCCGTGATCCAGACCCGGGCCGAGCCGACCGGCGTCGAGGTCGTCGTCGCCGATCTCAGCGAGGGCATTCCCGCCGAGATCGCCGAGCGCGAGATCAACGGCGTGCTGATCCAGTACCCGGGCGCCTCCGGAGCCGTACGGGACATCAAGCCGGTCATCGACCAGGCGCACGAGCTCGGGGCGCTCGTCACCGTCGCGGCCGATCTGCTCGCGCTGACGCTGCTGAAGTCGCCCGGTGAGCTCGGCGCGGACATCGCCGTCGGGACGACGCAGCGCTTCGGTGTGCCGATGGGCTTCGGCGGTCCGCACGCCGGTTACATGGCGGTCCAGGAGAAGATGGCGCGCAGCCTGCCCGGGCGGCTCGTCGGCGTGTCCGTCGACGCGGACGGTAACAGGGCCTACCGGCTGGCGCTCCAGACGCGTGAGCAGCACATCCGCCGCGAGAAGGCCACCAGCAACATCTGCACCGCGCAGGTGCTGCTCGCCGTCATGGCCGGCATGTACGCCGTCTACCACGGGCCGGAGGGCCTGAAGGGCATCGCGCGGCGCACCCACCGGTACGCCACCGTCCTCGCCGCCGGGCTCGCGAGCGGCGGTGTCGAGGTCGTGCACGGTTCCTACTTCGACACGCTCACCGTGCGCGTCGAGGGCCGGGCCGCCGACGTCGTGGCCGCCGCGCAGGAGAACGGGGTCAATCTCCGTCTCGTCGACGCCGACCACGTCTCGATCGCCTGCGACGAGACCACCACGCGGGCCCAGCTGCGAGCCGTGTGGGCCGCCTTCGGTCTCGAAGGCGTCATCGAGGCGCTGGACGCGGCCACCGAGGACGGGCTTCCGGACGCGCTGCTGCGGACCGACGAGTACCTGACGCACCCCGTCTTCCACCAGCACCGCTCCGAGACCGCCATGCTGCGCTACCTGCGCCGGCTGGCCGACCGCGACTACGCGCTCGACCGGGGCATGATCCCGCTGGGCTCCTGCACCATGAAGCTCAACGCGACCACGGAGATGGAGCCGGTCACCTGGCCCGAGTTCGGGCAGCTGCACCCCTTCGCGCCCGCCGAGCAGGCGGGGGGCTACCGGACGCTCATCCGCGAGCTGGAGGACCGTCTCGCCGAGGTCACCGGGTACGACAAGGTGTCCCTCCAGCCGAACGCCGGGTCGCAGGGCGAGCTGGCCGGTCTGCTCGCCGTACGCGGATACCACCGGGCCAACGGGGACGAGCAGCGCACCGTGTGCCTGATCCCGTCGTCCGCGCACGGCACCAATGCGGCGAGCGCGGTGATGGCGGGCATGAAGGTCGTCGTCGTGAAGACCGCCGAGGACGGCGAGATCGACGTCGAGGACCTGCGGGCGAAGATCGAGCAGTACCGCGACGAGCTGGCGGTGCTGATGATCACGTACCCGTCCACGCACGGCGTGTTCGAGGAGCATGTCGCCGACATCTGCGCCCAGGTGCACGAGGCGGGCGGGCAGGTCTACGTCGACGGGGCCAACCTCAACGCCCTCGTGGGACTCGCCAAGCCGGGACACTTCGGCGGTGACGTCTCGCACCTGAACCTGCACAAGACCTTCTGCATCCCGCACGGCGGCGGCGGTCCCGGCGTCGGTCCGGTCGCGGTGCGTGAACACCTCGCGCCGTACCTGCCGAACCACCCGCTCCAGCCCGAGGCGGGCCCGGAGACGGGGGTCGGTCCCATCTCCGCGGCCCCGTGGGGTTCCGCCGGCATCCTGCCGATCTCCTGGGCGTACGTCCGGCTCATGGGCGGCGAGGGGCTGAAGCGGGCCACGCAGGTCGCGGTGCTCAGCGCCAACTACATCGCCAGGCGGCTGGAGCCGCACTACCCGGTGCTCTACACCGGCCCCGGCGGGCTCGTGGCGCACGAGTGCATCATCGACCTGCGGCCGCTGACCAAGGCGACCGGGGTGAGCGTCGACGACGTCGCCAAGCGGCTGATCGACTACGGCTTCCACGCGCCGACGATGTCCTTCCCGGTGGCCGGGACGCTGATGATCGAGCCGACCGAGTCGGAGGACCTGGCCGAGCTGGACCGGTTCTGCGAGGCGATGATCGCCATCCGTGCGGAGATCGAGAAGGTCGGCTCCGGCGAGTGGCCCGCGGACGACAACCCGCTCCGGGGCGCCCCGCACACCGCCGGGACGCTCGCCGGGGAGTGGGAGCACGCCTACAGCCGTGAGGAGGCCGTCTTCCCGGCCGGGGTCTCGCCCGCAGACAAGTACTGGCCGCCGGTGCGCCGCATCGACCAGGCCTTCGGCGACCGTAACCTGGTCTGCTCCTGCCCGCCGCTGGACGCGTACGAGGACTGATCGGCCCGACCGGTCGTAAGGGAGGGGCTCCGCGGTGCGGGGCCCCTCCCGTCATTCGGCGGCGAGGGACACCTCGGTCGACTTGATCAGGGCGACAACGGGGGTTCCGGCCGACAGGGCGAGGTCGTCCGCGGCGTCCCTGGTGATCGCGGCGGTCAGTTCGCCGCCCTCGACGGTGACCCGGACGGACGCCATCGCGTCGCCGGTCGTGATGTCCGTGACCGTGCCGGGGAGCCGGTTGCGGATGGACAGGCCCTCGACGGGGACGGTGGCCAGCGAGACCTCCGTCGACTTCACCAGGGCGCGCACGGCGGTGCCCGGCGCGAGACCGAGGTCGTCCGCCGCCTCGCGGGTGATCGCCGCGGTGAGGGCCTGGCCGCCGGTGAGGCGGACGCTGACCGTCGCCATGGCCTCGCCCGATGTGACGGCGGTGACGGTGCCGGGGAACTGGTTGCGGATGCTCAGGCTCATGGGGGCACGGTAGCCCGATCTGTTCCCTATGCCGGGTATGCGTGTGTTTGCGTCGCCTTGACCGCCGCCCAGACCGGGGCGCCGGGATGCAGGTCGAGTTCGGCGGCGGCGACCGTGGTGAGGTCGGCGGTCAGGGGCAGTTCGCCCGTGAGGTCCGCGCGGATCTGGTCGCCGTGCGTCTCCAGTCCGGCGACCTCGCAGCGCCACAGGTTGCGGGCGCTGGAGCCGGTGGGGGGCTCGCGGTACAGCGTCACGGCGCCGGGCGGGAAGGCGACGAAGGCCGGGCCGGAGAGCTCTTCCGTGGTCGTGATGGCCGGGCCCGCGTCGAGCCGGACGGTGTGGCCCTCGGCCCGTCCCCGGTAGAGGTTGAGGCCGACGAGCCGGGCGATGTAGTCCGTGCGGGGGTGGCGGGCGATGTGGGAGGGCGTGCCCTCCTGGACGACGTGGCCGTGCTCGACGACGACGAGACGGTCGGCCAGCACCATGGCGTCCAGCGGGTCGTGCGTGACGAGTACGGCCACGGCCTCGAACTCGGCTAGGTGGCGCCGGAGCTGGGCGCGCACCTCCAGACGGGTGCGGGCGTCGAGTGCGGCGAGGGGTTCGTCCAGGAGCAGCAGCCGGGGCCGGGTGGCCAGGGCCCGGGCCACGGCCACGCGCTGGGCCTGGCCGCCGGAGAGACGGCGGGGCTTGGCGCCGGCCTGGTCGGCCAGGCCCATACGGTCCAGCCACTCGGCGGCCTGGGCACGGGCCTCGGCCTTGCTCGCGCCCCGGCAGCGCGGGCCGAAGGCGACGTTGTCCAGGGCCGTCAGATGCGGGAAGAGCAGGTAGTCCTGGAAGACGACGCCGACCGGGCGGGACTCGGGCGGCGTACGGTCCAACCGCGTACCGTCCAGCATCAGATGACCCGAGGTGAGCGGGGCGAGGCCCGCGAGGGCACGCAGGGCGGTGGTCTTGCCGGCGCCGTTCGGGCCGAGCAGCGCGACGACGTCGCCGGGGGCGGCGGTGAGCGTGACATCGAGGCGGAAGGAGCCGCGGTCGACGACGAGGTGGGCGCCGAGGCCCTCGGGGAGGAGGCCGGGTGTCGCGCCGTCGCGTTCGGTCGTCTCGGTCATGAGGATCGCGTCCAGGGGGTCAGGGGGTTCCGAGGGCCGTCATCCGGATCCGGGCGGTGCCGGTAGCCCCTCTTCCGGCGGTCGGTCCCGGACATCACGACGCCGTCATCCAGCGGTCGCGCAGGGCCGCCAGTACCGCGATGGACACCGCCAGCAGAACCAGGCTGAGGGCGATCGCCGCCGCCGGGTCGTTCTGGAGGGCCAGGTAGACCGCCAGTGGCATGGTCTGGGTGCGGCCCGGGAAGTTGCCCGCGAAGGTGATCGTCGCGCCGAACTCGCCCAGGGCCCGGGCCCAGGCCAGTACGGCACCGGCCGCGATGCCCGGCGCGATCAGCGGCAGGGTGACCCGACGGAACGCGGTGAAGCGGGAGGCGCCCAGGGTGGTGGCCGCCTCCTCGTAACGCGGGTCGGCGGCCCGCAGGGTGCCCTCCACGCTGATGACGAGGAACGGCATCGCCACGAACGTCTCGGCGAGGACGACACCCGTCGTGGTGAAGGGCAGGGTGATCCCGAACCAGGAGTCGAGCCACTGCCCGATGACGCCGTTGCGCCCGAAGGCGAGCAGCAGGGCCACACCGCCCACCACCGGCGGCAGCACCAACGGCAGCGTCACCAGGGCCCGTACGAAGCCCCGGCCGGGGAACCGCGTACGGGCCAGCAGCCAGGCCAGGGGCACGCCGACGACCAGGCTCAGGCCCGTCGCCGCCGTGGCACACAGGAGCGACAGCCGGAGTGCCTCCCACACTTCGGCGCTCGTCAGCTGCTCGGGGAGGCTGTGCCAGGGCGCCCGTACGAGCAGGGCGACCAGGGGCAGCAGCAGGAACGCCAGACCGACCAGGGCGGGCACCAGCAGGGGCACCGGCACCACGCGGCTCCGCCGGACGGCGCGGTCGCGGCGGGGCCGGCTCGCCACGGTGTCGGTGCCCGTCACGGCTTGAGGAACCCGGCCTCGGAGAGCACCTTCTGGCCCTCGGCGGACCGCACCAGCGCGACGAACGCCTTCGCCGTATCGGGGTTGGGGGCGTTCTTGAGCAGGGCGATCGGATAGTCGTTGACGGCCTCGGCCGACTCGGGGAAGTCCACGCCCTGCACCTTGTCACCCGCAGCCCGCACGTCGGTCTTGTAGACGACGGCGGCGTCGGCCTCCTTCAGCTCGACCTTCGTCAGTGCGCTCTTGACGTCCTGTTCGTACGAGACGGGGGTGAGCTTCAGGCCGCCGGTGTCCAGCGCCTTCTGGGCGGCGGCACCGCACGGCACCGTCTTGTCGCACAGGACGACCTTCAGGCCGGGCCTGGCGAGGTCCTTCAGGGAGGAGATCCGGTCGGGGTTGCCCGGCAGCGTGGCGATCTCCAGCTGGTTGCGGACCAAGGTGGCCGGCGTGCCCGCCGCGTCCTGCCGGCCCGTCACGGTCGCCATGGTCTTGGTACTGGCGGCGGCGAAGACGTCGGCCGGGGCGCCGCTGGTGATGCTGGCGGCGAGGGTGTCGCTGCCGCCGAAGTTGAAGATGACCTTCGTGCCCGGGTGCTCCTTCTCGAACGTCTTGCCCAGGGTCTTGAAGCTCTCCTCGAGGGAGGCGGCGGCGAAGACGGTGACCGTCCCGGAGGGTTTCGCCGAGGAGGAGCCCGCGTCCGCGTCCGGGTCGGACGCGGAGCAGGCGCTCAGAGTCAGCAGCGCGGCTGCGGACGCACCGGTGACCTGGAGGATCCGGCTTGTCCGGTGCGCGGAACGGGTCATCTCGGGGCCACTCCCTCTGCGTGCGGGTGGAAGAGTCCGCAGGACTCCTCCGATACGCCGATCATACTGACGCATCTGCGAGGCGATAATCAGCTGTGGCATCGCATGGGCGACAGGAAACGGACTCACGGGTGGGTATGTGCGTTCCTACGGACTCAGACCCGGTCGATGTGGACGTTCGTCGACTTCACGCGGGCCGTCGCCTCCATGCCGACCTCCAGGCCCAGTTCCTCGACGGCCTCGCGGGTGAGCAGGGAGACCAGGCGGTGCGGGCCGGCCTGGATCTCCACTTGGGCGGCGACGTCACCGAGCTTGATCGCGGTGACGATGCCGGCGAAGGCGTTGCGGGCCGAGGTGTACGGGGCGTCTTCCTCGGCGGCACCGGACCTGGCGAGTTCGACGGAGAAGGCGGCCAGGTCCCGTCCGTCGACGAGCCGCCGCCCGGCCTCGTCGCGGTGGGTGGTGATGCGGCCCGCGTCCGCCCAGCGCCGGGCGGTGTCCGGGCTCACGCCGAGCAGTCGTGCTGCCTGGCCGATCGTGTAGGACTGCATGCCGGTCACGATAGGGGCGTGGGAGGGGAACTGCGGATGCGGGGTTGGCCGTTGGGTATAACGCGATATAGCGTCAGTCGTCGAGTGGGCGGGCCCGGTGCCGTGCCCGGGAGATCGGGGAGATGTGATGGCGGGGGACCTCTCGCGTACCGGTGGATCGCCCGAGACGAGGGTCTCGCACGCGGACCGGGACCGGATCGTGGACGTGCTGCGCGTCGCCGCGGGCGACGGCCGGCTGACCTTGGAGGAGCTCGGCGAGCGGCTGGAGGACGCGCTGTCCGCCCGTACGGTGGGTGAGCTCGCCGCGCTGACCGCGGATCTGCCCGAGGTGGTGGGCGGGACCGGTGTCGAGGCCGAGGACCTCGTCCGGATCGAGCAGGAGGGGTCCTCTACCCGGCGTGGTGACGGCTGGGTGGTGCCGCGGCGGCTGGAGATCCGGTCGGCGTGGGGCGAGGTGACGCTCGACTTCACCGACGCGGTGATCACGCGGGACACGCTGCACATCGACTTGGACATGCGGGCCGGCGCCCTGAAGCTGCTGACCCGGCCGGGGGTCGTGGTGGACACCGGCGGGCTGGTGACGAACTACTCCCAGATCAAGGCGCGTGGAGCGGCCGACGCCCCGGTCGTGCTGCGCGTACGGATCACCGGCGAGATCAACTACGGGCAGATCGTGGTGCGTCCGCCCCGGAGGGGCTTCGGCCGGCGGAGACCGACGGCCTGACTCAGCCCACGTGCACCCTCGGCCTCCGCTGCCGGTCCGGTTCCGCCTCGCGCAGGACCTCGCGGGTCACCGGGGCGACCTCGCCCTGGCCGAACAGGAAGAAGCGCAGCAGGTTGGCGAAGGGGCCCCCTTCCGTCCACTCGAAGTAGATGTGCGGGGTACTGCCGGTCATGTCGCGGACGTACAGGAGGAGTGCGGCCAGGGCG
The DNA here is from genome assembly GCF_055585925.1 of Streptomyces sp. NPDC052064. Classification (NCBI taxonomy): domain Bacteria; kingdom Bacillati; phylum Actinomycetota; class Actinomycetes; order Kitasatosporales; family Streptomycetaceae; genus Streptomyces; species Streptomyces sp. NPDC052064. The sequence continues at coordinate 330,375 of NZ_JBVJJE010000010.1, read as the reverse complement.
TTGGGGACGGAAGAGGACTCCAGGGTCAGGACGCGGTAGCGGCCGTGGAGCACCTCGCCGCGCACGGTCAGGCCCGCCTCGAACTCGGACGGGTCGGTGACCGTCACCTCGACGAAGACGAAGTCCTCCTGTCCGGGTACGTCGTTGTCCTGCCGGATCTGCTCGATCTTGTCGCGGTACTCGGCGATGTCGCGCCGGTCGGGCTCGTTGGCGATGAACCGCGTCCGGCGGCTGGCCATGTCCCGGATGAAGCGTTCCGCCATGGGGTCCAGCGTCACGCTGGTCACGCGGAGCTCGAACGACCGGGCCAGTCGCGACAGCAGGGAGACCAGGATGATGCCGGCGATGAAGCAGGCGCCGATCTTCACGCCGTCCGGGCGCTCGAAGACGTTCGCGACGGTGGTGTAGAGGAACACCGCAGAGATGACCGCGAAGGCGATGGTCCAGTTCCCCTGCCGGGCCTTGCGGGAGGCGATGGTCACCGCGATCGCGGCGGAGCTGATCAGGACCAGCACACCGGTGGCATAGGCGCCGCCCTGCGCGTTGACGTCGGCGTCGAAGATCCAGGTGACCAGGAAGGCGATCAGAGTGAAGACGATGACCATGGGGCGGACGGCCCTGGCCCAGTGCGGGGCCATGCCGTAGCGGGGGAGGTAGCGCGGCATCAGATTGAGCAGGCCGGCCATCGCGGAGGCACCGGCGAACCACAGGATGGCGATCGTCGAGACGTCGTAGACGGTGCCGAAGGTGTTGCCCAGGTAATCGTGCGCCAGATAGGCCAGCGCGCGCCCGTTGGCCTGGCCGCCCGCCTCGAACTCCTTCTCGGGGATGAGGAGGGTGGTGATGAAGCTGGTGGTGATCAGGAAGCCACTCATGATGAGGGCGGCCGTGGTGAGCAGCTTCTTCGTGTCGCGGATGCGGCCGGCCGGCCGTTCCTCCGTGTCCTCCGGGTCGCCCTTGACGTGCGGCATCACGGCCACGCCGGTCTCGAATCCGGAGAGGCCGAGTGCCAGCTTCGGGAAGACGAGCAGGGCCACGCCGATCATGACGAAGACGTTGCCGTGCTGGGTGGTGAGGGCGCCGGCCCAGTCGGTGACCACGTGGCCCGCGGTGGCCACGTGGTAGAGGCCGACGACCACCACGACCACGTTGAGCGCGAGGTAGGCGCCCACCAGGGCGACCGCGACGCCGATCGCCTCCAGGAAGCCCTTGAGGAACACCGCGCCGAGCAGCGCCACGAGGACGAGCGTGATCAGCATCTGCTTGTCGTGCAGGACGCCGGTCAGATGCGGGTTCTCCACGAGGTGGGTGGAGGCGTCGGCGGCCGACAGGGTGATGGTGATCAGGAAGTCGGTGGCGGCGAAGCCCAGCAGGGTCAGCACGAACAGCTTGCCCTGCCAGAAGGAGAGCAGCCGCTCCAGCATCGCGATCGAGCCCTCGCCGTGCGGGCTCTCCTCGGCCACCCGGCGGTAGACCGGCAGGGCGCCCGCCAGGGTGACGATCACCAGCACGATGGTCGCGATCGGTGACAGCAGTCCGGCGGCGAGAGCAGCGATGCCCGGCTGGTAGCCGAGAGTGGAGAAGTAGTCGACGCCGGTCAGGCACATCACGCGCCACCAGGACTGGCCCTGGTGCGGGGGTTCCGGTTCGGCGTGGGGCCCGGTGTGGCCGCCGCCCTTGCCCATGTCGGACAGGCCCTCCAGCATCCAGGCGCGCAGGCGACTGGATGGAGCGGGCTCCGTACGGCTCGGTGGCGCGTGCTCAGTGGTGGCCATCGACGTGCTCCCGATGTGCGGTTCAGCGTGATTCCGGCCATCACCGGACGGCCGGGATCAGCGTAAGCGGAGCGTAATGCGGTGGCCTGTGGATGAGGGTGCTGAGTGCGTCAAGCTTCCGCCAAGACTGAGCGCGGGGCCGTGGAAGGGAGGCGTGCTGCGGCAAAACGAGAGTTGAGAGCCCGTTGGGTACCGCCGAGTCGCGCCTCCCCGCGTGCGGAGCAACGGTCGTGTGTCGGCCGAGAGGTGAGCACCCTCCGTGATCGCGCCCGCTTCGGCGGCCGGGCTCGGCCTTCTTGTCGCCGGAGCCGGTGACACCTACAGTGCACCTTCGTAACGTTCGCCAGGTCATCCGAAAGTTTCGCCCGCCCGGCTCTGTTCGAAGGGACTGACGCGCATGCGGACGTTCGACAACCCCGTGATCGGCGGCTTCCACCCCGACCCCAGCGTCTGCCGGGTCGGGGAGGACCACTACCTCGTCTGCTCCAGCTTCGAGTACGTCCCCGGCGTACCCCTCTTCCACAGCCGCGACCTCGTGCACTGGCGGCAGATCGGCAACGTCCTGGACCGGCCGGGGCAGTTGGAGCTGCCGGACGACGTGCCGGCCTCGGCCGGGATCTACGCCCCCACGCTGCGCCACCACGACGGCCGCTTCTACATGATCACCACCAATGTCGGCGCCGGGGGCAACTTCCTCGTCAGCAGCGAACGGCCCGAGGGGCCCTGGTCCGATCCGGTGTGGATCGACCTGCCCGGGATCGATCCCGACCTCGCCTGGGACGAGGACGGCTCCTGCTGGTGTGCCGTCTCCGGGGTGCGGGTGGCGCGCATCGACCCGGCGACGGGCGAGGTGCTGGAAGGGCCGCTGCCGGTGTGGTCGGGCACGGGCATGCAGCATCCCGAGGCGCCGCATCTGTACCGGATCGGCGACTGGTGGTACCTGATGCTGTCCGAAGGCGGTACCGCACACGGCCACAGCGTGTCGATCGCGCGGGCCCGATCCCCGCGCGGGCCGTTCCGGCCGGCGCCGCACAACCCCGTCCTGTCCCACCGCGGCACCGACCTGCCGATCCAGTGCACCGGCCACGCCGACCTGGTGGAAGCGGCCGACGGGACCTGGTGGATGCTGCTGCTCGGCACGCGTCCCCGGGGCTACTTCCCGCAGTTCCACGTCCTGGGCCGGGAGACGTTCCTGACTCCCGTGGAGTGGGTGAGCGGCTGGCCGCGGGTCGGTCCCGTGCTGGAACGGCACCCGGCCCCGGCGGCCTGGCATCCCTTCGAACCCGAGCCGGTGCGCGACGACTTCGACGCCGTGCGCCTCGCCCCGCACTGGATCTCCCCGCACCGCAGGCCGGAGCGCTCCTGGTCGCTGACCGACCGGCCCGGCCGGCTCACGCTGACCGCGACGGGTGACAGCCTCGACAGGCCGGGGCACACCTTCGTCGGGCGACGCCAGCAGCACCCGGACTGCCGGGTCGCGGCCCGCTTGTACCCCGGAACGGCACGCGCCGGACTCTCGGTGCGCGTCGACGAGGCCCACCACTACGACCTGGAGGTCGCCGGGGGAGAGGCGAGCGTGATCGCCCGGATCGGTCCGGTGCGGCAGTGCCTCGCCCGGCGCCCCGTGCCGCCGGGACCGGTCACCCTGGCCGTCGAGGTCCGCACGGAGCCCGTCGTGCCGCCCACCGTCACCTCCGCTGGCCAGGAGGCACCCGGCGTCCGGGCCGGCGGCCCCGACACTCTCGTCTTCTCGCTCGGCGAAGGCGGCGACGGCGGTCCGCTCGCCGAACTCGACGGCCGTTACCTGTCCACTGAGGTCGCCGGAGGCTTCACCGGCCGGGTGATCGGCATGTACGTCACCGAGGGCAGCGCGGCCTTCGACTGGTTCGAGTACGTCCCCGCCTCCATCTGACCGCTCCTTCCGGAGGACGGCGGAAACCTACGGCTCGGCCGAGCGCCCCTCAAGTCCCGTGCGTCAGCGGCAGATTCACCACGCACAAGGGGTTGCCACCGTTTGGCGGCTGTCTCTAGGGTGCGGCAACAACGAAGCTTTCTGGATCTGTTCCGAAACTTTCGATCCAGTGGACGGACGCGGGAGCGCCGTCCCGTACCCAAGGAGCGCATGATGGGCGACCCGGCACTGTCCCGCCGCGGCTTCCTGGCGGCCTCCGCCGCGGCCGGTCTGGGGATGACGGCACTGACCGCATGCGGCGGGGACTCGGACGGAGGGTCGTCGGGGACGACCACGATCGAATGGTGGAACATCTCCACCACCGAACCGGCCAAGGGCGTCTGGGCCGCCCTCGCCCGGAAGTTCGAGGCCCAGAACCCCAAGGTCAAGATAAAGATCGTCCAGCTGGAGAACGAGGCCTTCAAGTCGAAGATGACGGCGCTGACCTCCTCCGGGAAGCTGCCCGACATCTTCCACACCTGGGGCGGCGGCGTACTCAAGCAGCAGGTCGACGCCGGACTCGTCGAGGACCTCACGGACCGCACCAAGCCGTGGGGCGACGCCCTGCTGCCGGTCGCCAGAGAGCCGTACCTGATCGACGACAGGGCCTACGGCATCCCGTTCGACATCGGCATGATCGGCTTCTGGTACAACAAGGCGCTCTTCGACCGGGCCGGCATCTCCGAGCCCCCGACCACCTGGAGCGGCTTCCTCGACGCCGTGCGCAAGCTGAAGGCCGAGAGCATCACCCCCCTCGCCCTGGCCGGCAAGGAGAAGTGGCCCGGCATGTACTACTGGGCCTACCTGGCGATGCGCACCGCCGGCGCCGAGGCGCTGCAGAAGGCCTACGACGACAAGGACTTCACCGGCGCACCCTTCGTCGAGGCGGGACAGCACCTGGAGGAACTCGTCGCTCTCCAGCCGTTCCAGAAGGGCTTCCTCGGCGCCGCCTACTCCACCCCCACCGGCCAGGCCGCCACCGTCGGCAACGGCAAGGCGGCCATGGAACTCATGGGCCAGTGGGCGCCCGTGGTGCAGGCCGACCAGGGCAAGGGCCTGGGCAAGGACGTCGGGTTCTTCCCGTTCCCGGCGGTCGAGGGCGGCAAGGGCACCATCACGGAGGTGTTCGGCGGAGGCGGCGGGCACGCCCTGCGCCGGGGCGCCCCGCAGGAGGCCGTCGACTTCCTGAAGTTCTTCGCGTCCGAGGCCACCGACCTGGAACTGGTCAAGAAGACCGGCGTCCTGCCGGTGGTCCCGGCGGCGGAGAGCGCCATCGCCGACCCCAACATCAAGGCCGTACAGGAGCAGTTGAAGAAGGCCACCGGCTTCCAGCTCTACCTCGACCAGGCGTACGCGCCCGCCGTCGGCCAGGAGGTCAACGACAGCGTCGCCGCGCTCATCGCCGGGTCCAAGTCGCCCGAGCAGGTCGCCCAGTCGATCACGAAGACCGCGAAGGAAGAGCAGTAACCGGCGATGACCTCCACGTTCCTGCCGGACAAACGGGCCGGCCGCGACGCCGGCCCGCCGCCCCCGGCCACGGACCGGGCCCGGAGCCGGGCCCGGCGACGAACGCTGAACTGGCTGACCGCGGCCGGCTTCCAACTGCCCGCCCTGGTGCTGTTCATGGGGCTCGTGCTGCTGCCGATGCTGTTCGCCCTGTACGCCGCGTTCTTCCGCTGGGGCGGCTTCGGCATGCCCTCCGACTACATCGGCGGCGAGAACTTCACCCGGCTCTTCCAGGACGAGGTCTTCCTGGGCGACCTGTGGCGCTGCCTGGTCCTGGTGGTGCTGTCGCTCGTCGTCCAGCTGCCGTTCGCGCTCGCCATGGCCGTCCTGCTCAACCAGCGGATGCGCGGCCGGGCGGTCTACCGGATGCTGTTCTTCGCTCCGTACGTCCTGTCCGAGGCCATCACCGGAATCCTCTTCGGCATGATCTTCGCCCCGGACGACGGTTTCGCCGACCAGGTCCTCGGCAAGGTCGGACTGGACGGGCTGGGCGGGGAGTGGTTCGCCGATCCGTCCACCGTCATGGCGACCCTGTTCCTCGTCATGACCTGGAAGTACTTCGGCTTCCACATGATGCTGTACCTGGCCGGCCTCCAGGCGGTCCCCAGGGAGCTGACCGAGGCGGCGCTCATCGACGGGGCCGGACCCTGGCAGCGCTTCCGCAACGTGACGCTGCCGCTGCTCGCGCCCACCCTGCGCATCAGCGTCTTCCTGTCGGTCATCGGAGCCATCCAGCTCTTCGACCTGGTGTGGGTGACCACCGCGGGCGGACCGGACCACCACTCCGAGACCATGGCCGTGACCATGTTCCAGTACGGGTTCAAGCGCTACCAGGTCGGCTACGCCAGCGCGATCAGTGTGGTCATGTTCGGCATCAGTCTCGTCTTCGCCCTCGCCTACCAGCGGTTCGTGCTCCGGCGCGACCTGGAAGGGGCCACCACGACCATGCGGGGAGACGGAAAATGACGCACAGTCGGACATCCCGCAGGCGCCGGAGCCTCCCTCTGCACCTCGTCCTGGTCCTCGTCGGCGCGGTCATGGCCGTCCCCCTGCTCTACGCCGTGCTCTCCGGCTTCAAGTCCACCGACGAGCTCTCCCGCAACCCGGTCGGCCTGCCCGAGTCGTGGGTGACCTCCAACTACACCCAGATCCTCGGCTCGGGGGACTTCTGGCGGCTGATCGGCAACAGCACGCTGATCGCGGTGGGCACGACCGTCCTGGTCGTCGCGGTCTCCGCGCTGTCGGCCTTCTCCTTCGCGCGGTTCGCCTTCCGGGGCCGGGAGGTGCTGTTCACGCTGTTCACGATGGGGCTGATGTTCCCGTTCGCAGTGGCGGCCCTGCCGCTCTTCCTGCTGCTGCGCTCCCTGGGCCTGCTGGACAATCCCCTCGGCGTGATCCTCCCGCAGGCGGCTTTCGGACTGCCGATGACCATCATCATCCTGCGGGGCTTCTTCCGGCAGATTCCCGGCGAGCTGGAAGAGGCGGCCACGCTCGACGGATGCAGCTCGCTCGGCTTCTTCTGGCGGGTGCTGCTGCCCATGGCACGGCCCGCGCTCGGCACGGTCTCGGTGCTGGCCGTCGTCACCAGCTGGAACAACTTCTTCCTGCCGCTGCTGGTCTTCACCGACGCGCAGTGGTGGACGCTGCCGATCGGTGTGCAGCAGTTCCAGGGGCAGTACTCCGCGGAGTACGCCAAGGTCTTCGCCTATCTGGTGCTGGCCATGATCCCCGCCCTCGTCTTCTACTCGGTCGCCGAGCGCCAGCTCGTCGGCGGCCTCACCGCGGGCGCCACGAAGGGCTGACGCGCACCGCGGACGTACGGCTCACCCAACGTCAATCGTGAGGAGTCGCACCATGCGCAAGACCGCTACACGGCTCAGACTCGCCGGGGCGCTCGCCGCCGCGCTGATGCTCGGCGGCATCGCCACCGGGCCGACGGCGCAGGCGGACGAGCGGCACGGCAAGGAACGGACGCTCGCCGACCTCGCCCAGCGGCACGGCCGCTACTTCGGCAGCGCCACCGACAACCCCGAGCTCGTCGACGAACCGTACAAGGCACTGCTGGGCAGCGAGTTCGACCAGATCACCCCCGGCAACGGCATGAAGTGGTACGCGACCGAGCCCCAGCAGGGCGTGTTCGACTTCTCCAAGGGCGACGAGATCGTGAGCCTCGCCCGCGCCAACCGGCAGAAGGTTCGGGGCCACACCCTCGTCTGGCACAGCCAGCTGCCCGGGTGGCTCACGGAGCGGGAGTGGACGGCCCCGGAGCTGCGGGCCGTGCTGAAGAAGCACATCCAGGCCGAGGTACGGCACTACCGGGGCAAGGTGTTCGCCTGGGACGTCGTCAACGAAGCGTTCAACGAGGACGGTACGTACCGCGAGTCGGTCTTCTACAAGACGCTCGGGCCCGGTTACATCGCCGACGCGCTGCGCTGGGCGCACCAGGCCGATCCGCGCGTCAAGCTGTACCTCAACGACTACAACATCGAAGCGATCGGCCCGAAGAGCGACGCGTACTACAAGCTGGCCAAGGAACTGAAGGCCGAGGGCGTCCCGCTGCACGGCATCGGCCTCCAGGCCCATCTGGCCCTCCAGTACGGCTATCCGACGACCCTGGAGGACAACCTCCGTCGCTTCTCCCGGCTCGGCCTCGACACATCGCTCACCGAGGTCGACATACGGATGCAGCTGCCCGCGACCGAGGAGAAGCTGGCCCAGCAGGCCGAGTGGTACCGGGATCTGACCGAGGCCTGCCTGGTGGTGCGCCGCTGCGTCGGCATCACCCTCTGGGACTACACGGACAAGTACTCGTGGATCCCGGCGTTCTTCCCGGGCGAGGGCGCGGCCCTGCCGTGGGACGAGCAGCTGGCCCCGAAACCGGCGTACTTCGCGCTCCGTGAGGCGCTCGGGGCGAGGTAGCGGGGGCGGGGGACTGACCTGCCGTACGGGGCGCTGTGCGGGGTGCGCCGGGGGGAATCGGCCTTGGCGGGCGGGTGGGGTTGGGCCTTTCGTGGGTGTGGGGGCGGTGCCCTCGCTGGTGCGGGGTCGGGCGTCTGGTCTCGGTGTTGGGGCGGTGGTCTGGCCGCGGCGCTGAGGCCGTGCCCTCGCCGGCACCGCGTCGGGCGCCTGCCCGCGGCGCTGGATCGGCGCTCCCACCGACGCTGGGCATCGCCCTCGTCGGTGCCGGGCCCGCGGCGCCTCCGGTCGGCTTCCGCTCAGTCGGTCGGGGGAGTTCGTCAGGTTCGCCCCGCCGGAGGCGCCGTGCTGGCCCGGATCACCAGGTCCGTGCCCAGTTCCACTCGCGGTGAGTCGGGCTGCTCGTCGCGGGTGAGTCGGAGGACCGTGCGGACGGCCAGTTTGCCCATGTCGGCCAGGGGCTGGCGGACGGTGGTCAGCGGCGGAGCCGACCAGCGGACCTCCGGAAGGTCGTCGAAACCGACCACGCTCATGTCCTGCGGCACCCGCAGCCCGCGTCGGCGCAGGGCCTCGATCGCGCCGAGTGCCATCTGGTCGCTGGCCGCGAACACGGCGGTCGGCGGCTCGGGCAGGCCGAGCAGGGTGCCGCAGGCGGTGAAGCCGGACTCGGGGCGGAAGTCGCCGGGGACGACGAGGGACGCGTCCATCGCGATGCCGGCGTCTTCCAGAGCCGCGCGGTAGCCGTCCAGCCGGGCCCGGGAGCACAGCAGCCGCGGCGGCCCGGCGATCAGGCCGATCCGGCGGTGGCCGAGGGACAGCAGGTGCTCGGTGGCCGCCATGCCGCCCGACCAGTTGGCGGCACCGATGGTGGGTGCGTCCAGGGCGGGCGAGCCCGCAGGGTCGACGACGACCAGCGGGACGCCGAGAATGCGCAACTCCTCGTGGAGCGTCGGCTCCAGGGCCGAGGTGACGAGGATGACGCCGTCGGAGGCTCGGGCCCGGAGGTTGCGCATCCACTCGCGGGCGTCGCCCGAGCGCCCGTGGATGGCCGACACCACCGTGCCGACCCCGGCCGCGTGCGCGACTTCCTCGACGCCGCGGATGATCTCCACGGCCCAGGGGCTGTCGAGGTTGTTGAAGACAAGGTCGAGCAGGGCCGCGCGGGTGCCCGGGGCCGCGGGGCGCTTGCGGTAGCCGTGCCGGCGCAGCAGGTCCTCCACGCGGGCCCGGGTCCGAGGCGACACGTCGGACCGGCCGTTGACGACCCGGGACACGGTCGGTACGGACACACCGGCCTGCCGGGCGATCTCCGTGATCGTGACCTTGCTCCCGGCCTCGGCCTCACCTGCTGCCACTTGCCCCACCTCCGTCGACGGGTTACCCCGAAACTTCCAGGAGTCTTCCGGAAAACGGGCATCCGTGGGAAGGCGTACCGGCCATGAACGGGACATCGCAGGAGGTGACGGGGAGTGACGGCACCCGGACACGCGTCGGGGCCGGTTCGCAGGATGTCCTGCAGCCGGCCCCTCATGTCTGCGGGCGATACGTCACGCCGCCCGGCGGCCTCAGGCGGCCGTCATCACCTGGCTGGACGCCAGCGGACGGTGCGGGGCGATGACCCTGCCGTCCGGCAGGAGCTCGCCGGTGTCCTCGAAGAGCACCACGCCGTTGCACAGCAGGCTCCAACCCTGCTCCGGGTGGTGCGCCACGAGACGGGCGGATTCCCGGTCGGCGGATTCGGCTGACGGGCACGGAGTCTGGTGCTGGCACATGGGTGGGATCTCTCGCTGTGTCGTGGTGGATGAGATGAGTGAGTCGGCTGAGTCTGCTGTGATGTCTGTTCCGCGGCTTGAAGTGTCGTTCATGGCCGCCCCCCCGTGGTGATAGGTCGTCGGAACCCAGTGTTGCCCTACGGGCGTCGATCCGCAGGGATTTCGCGGCACCGCTTCTCACAGGTTCATGACGCATCACCCGCGCGGACGGTTCATCCCAACTGCACTGTCACTTCGGATGGTTCGCGGTGGCCGAATGGGGCTAGTCCGGTCGGGCGGGCGGTCGATTCCGGCTCGTACGAGCATCCAATAGCTCGTGCGAGCTATTGGATGCTCGTACGAGCGAACTAATAGGTGCTCGTCCGAGCGGAAAGGCGGCAACCCCGTCGTCGAGGAATTCGACGACGGGGCGCGGAGAGCTTCGGGGTGCGGCGCTTCAGGCGGGCGAGCCGAGCAGTCGCGTGGGAGTCACCCGGTGGGTCAGCACCGGGAGCAGTTCGGCGACGCGGTGCGGGCGATGGGCCGCGATGCCGGGAGGGGCGGGGGCCAGTGGGACAAGCAGGTCGGTGGCGGCGGGATGGCCGGCGGCCCCGTCGGCGGTGCAGTCCTCGTGCAGCCAGAGCGTCAGCATGTACAGGCCGGGCACGGACAGCAGGCGGGGCTGGTACGGCTGCGGCATCGTCTCGGCCTGGCGCAGGGCGCGCTCGGTGGAGGCGATGTACGGGCCTTCGAAGAAGCGCGAGAAGGCCCAGCCGTCGGGAGTCAGCATGGTCTCCGCAGCGGCCACCGCACGGTCGCCGCAGCGGATCAGGAAGCGCCACCCGGCCAGCCGGGTGGCCGAGACGCCCTCGGCCGTGACCCGGTCGAGGACGTGGACGGGCAGGGGGAGCTCGGGGGTGGCGGGTCCCTGGGCGCGGAGCAGCGAGGGAGTTCGGGCCTCGCGGACCGCGGTGGGGGAGGAGAGCGCAGTCAGGACGGAACGGAGCGCGGGCGCGGGAGCCGGGGGGACATGCAGCGGCATGGTGGGTCGCCTCTCATTTCAAAGGCACGGTGGCACGAGGGCGGGGCGAGGGCGGACGGCGCTGTCAGCTCACGGGGGTCAGACAGGCAGGGGCCGGGGTCTCAAGAACGAGAGGGGGGTGGGTCCGCCGAACATCGCCTCGACGGCATGACCCATCGACCGTGGGCGCCAACCTTCTGCCTTGTTCGCGGAGTTTATACGACACGGGCTCAGACTGTGTTTCGTCTAGCCGTTTCCGGTGAGTAGAACAAGGGTACATTCGGTCGGCGATACGCGAGAATTATCCCGATTCCGCGCGGAGGTGTGCGGCGATGACCTCGGCGAATGCCCGCGCGGCGGTCGGCCCATTCTCGTCGGCGTTTTTTACGAGTTCGCGCTACCCGAAACCCTGGCCTCTGCGTCATGCCGAGTGAATGTGCCACCGGTCATACGTGACCAGCGTAGCGGTCAGCGGGTCCGTCCGGGACGTTATCGATCGCTTTCGCGGGGCATCCTCCACCTGACCGGGACCCCGGCGGCCGGATCTTCGGCCCCGCACCATCCGAGGAGGGACGCTTCGATGGGGGAGAAGGTCGTGGCAGGCCGGTTCGACCTGTCCGATCGCCAGCGCTACCGCGACAAGCTTCGTCGGTGTCTGACGGGCTTGGAGCGACTCCTGGCGGAGAAGCGGTTCGATCGCCCCAAGAACCTCATGGGGCTGGAGATCGAGTTGAATCTAGCGGGCGCCGACGGCATGCCGAAAATGTTGAACGCGCAAGTCCTGGAACGTATCGCGAGCCGTGATTTCCAAACAGAACTCGCCATGTTTAACCTGGAAGTCAACATTCCCCCACACCGTCTGGGTGGCCGGGTATTCGACCGGCTCGCGGAGGAACTCCGTACGTCACTGGCATATGCCGACCGGAAAGCCGGTGAGGTCGACGCGGGAATCGTGATGATCGGCATTCTGCCGACCCTCGACCGGGACGACCTGGTGTCGTCGAACCTCTCCGACGTCGACCGCTACACCCTCCTCAACGATCAGATCGTGGCCGCCCGGGGCGAGGAGTTCACCCTCGACATCGCCGGCGTGGAGCACCTCAGCTGCACGTCCAAGTCCATCGCGCCGGAGGCCGCCTGTACCTCCGTGCAGCTGCACCTCCAGGTCACCCCGGCGCGCTTCGCCGACGTGTGGAACGCGGCCCAGGCGGTCGCCGCCGCGCAGATCGCCGTCGGCGCCAACTCGCCCTTCCTCTTCGGCCGTGAGCTGTGGCGCGAGTCGCGGCCCCCGCTGTTCCAGCAGTCCACCGACACCCGGCCGCCCGAACTCCAGGCCCAGGGCGTCCGGCCGCGCACCTGGTTCGGGGAGCGCTGGATCACCTCGGCGCACGACCTGTTCGAGGAGAACCTGCGCTACTACCCGGCGCTGCTGCCGATCTGCGACGACGAGGACCCGCTGGAGGTGCTCGACCAGGGCGGCGTACCGACCCTCGCCGAGCTAGTCCTGCACAACGGCACGGTCTACCGCTGGAACCGTCCGGTCTACGGCATCGCCGACGGCGTCCCCCACCTGCGCGTGGAGAACCGCGTCCTGCCCGCCGGGCCCACCGTCATCGACGTCGTCGCCAACGCCGCGTTCTACTACGGCCTCATCCGGGCCCTCGCCGAGGAGGCCCGGCCGGTGTGGGCCCGGCTGCCGTTCGAGGCGGCCGCCGCCAACTTCGACGCCGCGTGCAAGGACGGCATCGACGCCCGCTTCACCTGGCCCCGGCGCGGCCGCTACGGCGGCACCACGCAGGTCGACGCGGTGAGCCTGGTCCGCGACGAACTGCTGCCGCTCGCCGAGGCCGGGCTGGAGGCGTGGGGCGTGGAGCCGGCCGACCGCGATCTGTACCTGGGTGTGATCGAGGAGCGGTGCCGGCGGAGGGTGAACGGCGCGAGCTGGCAGGTGGCGACCTTCCACAAGGCGCTGGACGCGGGCCACCCGAGGGAGGCCGCGCTGGCCGCCACGACCCGGCGCTATCGCGAGCTGATGCACAAGGGGGAGCCGGTGCACACCTGGCCCGTGGGGCTGCCGTAGCGGGTGCCGTTGGGTTGAGGCGCCGCGGGGCTGACATCCTGCTGGCTTCATACTGATCCGACAGGTCGGTGAAGTGGAGGCAGGTGTGCAGGCGGAGGCGAGCCCGGTGGCCGACGATTCCCTTCCCCAGCAGCGGCTCTCGCGGCGGATGCTCCGCGACGAGACGCTGCTCGTGCTGGCACTCTCGCTGGGGGCGAGCGGAGTCTCCGCCCTGATCAGCTTCGTCGGCTCGGTCACCAAGCCCGGCGGGCTGAGGGACCAGGCGGCCACGATGAACGCCTCGGCCGCGCCCGGCCGTCCCTGGCTCGACCTGGCCTGGCAGCTCTTCGGGATCACCACCGCGCTCGTGCCCGTCGTACTCGTCGCGCACTTCCTGCTGCGCGAGGGTGCGGGCCTGCGCGCCCTCGGCTTCGACCGCACCCGGCCCTGGCCCGACCTCGGCCGCGGGGCGGCGATCGCGGCGGTCATCGGCAGCACCGGGATCGCCTTCTACCTGGCAGCCCGCGGCCTCGGCTTCAACCTCACCGTGGTGCCCGAGGCGCTGCCCGATGTGTGGTGGAAGTACCCCGTGCTGATCCTCTCGGCGATCCAGAACGCGGTGCTCGAGGAAGTGATCGTCGTCGGCTACCTGCTGCGCCGCCTCGGCCGGCTGGGCTGGACGCCGATGGCCGCGCTGGCGGGCAGCTCGGTCCTGCGCGGCTCGTACCACCTCTACCAGGGCATCGGCGGCTTCATCGGCAACATGGTCATGGGCGTGGTCTTCGTCTACCTGTACCGCCGCTGGGGTCGGGTGGGCCCGCTGGTGGTGGCCCACTCGCTGCTCGACATCGGTGCCTTCGTGGGATACGCCCTGCTGGCGGGCAAGGTCGGGTGGCTGCCGACGGCGTGAGACCCGGGGGAGGGGTCGCGTCAGGCCGGCAGCTCGCCCTCGATGACGGTGACCGCCCTGCCGGTCGGCAGGGGTGGTCACCGCGCAGCTCCGTGCGGACGCGGCCGGAGCGGGGTGAGGCCTGGAGGCCGGGTAGTCGCCTGTCGGTCGCCCAGACGGCCAGCGCGCAGGCCGCGAATCCGGCACCGAGGAGACCGGAGCCCGCCCAGCCGTGGGCGGTGAAGAGGGCGGTGGTCGCGGCCGCGCCGAGGGCGGAGCCGAGTGAGTAGAAGACCATGTAGCCGCCGATGACGCTGCTGACGCGCTCCGGATACGCGGCGGTGAGCAGGTGCTGGTTGCTCACGTGCGCCGCCTGGACCGCGAAGTCGAGAACCACGATTCCGGCGGTGAGGAGCCACAGTGACCACGGCAGCTGCGTGATCGCCGCCCACGAGAGGATGAGCAGGGCGAGCGCGAGACCGGTGACCGGGGCCGCCCGCCCCGCGTCCGCCCACCGTCCCGCGCGTGCCGCGCCGAGTGCGCCGGCGAGTCCGGCGATGCCGAACAGTCCGATCTGGCTCTCGCTCAGCTGCCACGGCGTGTCCGCCAGTGGCAGGGACAGTCCGCTCCACAGGGTGCCGAACGATGCGAACACGAAGAACGCGATGAGCCCGCGCGTCAGGAACGTACGCTGCCCGAACAGTCCGCCGAGCGAAACGACTACCTGCCTGTATCCAGCGGGTGGGTCGAGGCGCTCCTCTGACGGCAGTGTCACGAGGACGAGGGCTGCGAGCCCGAGTGACACCACCGCGAGCACGGCATAGACGCTCCGCCAGCCCCACACCTCGGCGAGGGTGCCGGTGACGACCCGCGCGCCCAGGATGCCGACCACGACGCCCGAGGTCACGGCGCCGATGCTCCGCCCGCGTTCGCCAGGCGGCGAGAGCGACGCGGCGTAGGCCACCGTGGTCTGCACCACGACCGCGAACACCCCAGCCGCCGCGAGCCCCACGAGCGCCACCCACGCGGCTGACGCCGAGGCCGTGAGGATCATGCCCGCTGCGGTGATCGCCAGGTGCGCGGCGATGAGTCGGCGCCTGTCGACCACATCGCCGAGCGGCACCAGCAGCACCAGCCCTGCCAGATAGCCGAACTGGCCGGTCGCGACGATCCACCCGGTGAGTTCTGCCGACACACCGAGATCGCGTCCCATCGGCTCCAGAACCGGCTGCGCGGCATAGATGCTCGCTACAGCGACACCGCACACCACCGCGAGCAGTAACCGCCGCCACACGTCCATCGCGCCCCCATCCTGATCAGTAGCATTTTGCAACCGATTTGAACGTACGGCAGGATGGTTTCAATCCGCAACTCATTGGGAGGCGCCATGTCGCGCACGGCCACGGGTGGCCCGGGCCCTGACTGGACGGACCCCGACTGCCCCGTCGCCCGAACGCTCGACCTCGTCGGCGACAGGTGGAGCCTTCTCGTCATCCGCGACGCGATGGACGGGGCGCGATCGTTCACCGAGTTCCAGCGACGGACCGGCATCGCCCGCAACATCCTCACGGACCGCCTCCGCAAGCTCACCGCCCACGGGCTTCTCGTCCAGCGCACCGCGCCTTCGGGCCGCCGTCGGGAATACGTACTCACCGGCGCCGGTCGCGACCTCTTCCCGGTCATCGTCACCCTGCGGCAGTGGGGGGAACGGCATGCCTTCGCCCCCGGCGAGGCTCACTCCGCCCTTGTCGACCAGCACGGCACCCCTGTGCCGGAGATCGTGCCGACCGGCGCCGACGGCACCCTCCTCGGTGCAGACACCACCCACGTGCAGAAGATCCGATAGGGCTCACCGTGTTGTCCCGTCTCGAGTGATCTGGCCTCGGACCTGTGAAGGTCCATGACGACGCCCTGCTCGCCCGATCCTGGTCTTGCCATGCGAACAGTACCGATATATCGTTGAAACATCGCGACAGATCAACGATGGAATGGAGAGTGTTTGCGATGCGTACTCACGGATTCGAGCACGGGCATGGCCACGGTGGACCGCGTCAGGGCGGCCGGGGCGGTTTCGAGGGGCTGCGTGCGGCCTTCGGGCCCTTCGGGCCGGGCGGCCCCGGCTGGGGCGGGCCCGGTGGTCCGGGTTTCGGTCCCGGACCCTGGGGCGGACGAGGGCGCGGCGGACCGAGGGGGAGGGCGCGGCGCGGTGACGTACGCGCCTCGATCCTGGCCCTGCTGAAGGACCGGCCGATGCACGGCTACGAGATGATCCAGGAGATCGCCGAACGCAGCGGCGGGGCATGGAAGCCCAGTCCCGGCTCGGTGTACCCCACCCTCCAACTGCTGGAGGACGAGGGGCTGATCGCGAGTGAGTCCGAGGGGGGCAAGAAGCTGTTCTCGCTCACCGAGGCGGGCCGCACCGCGGCCGAAGAGGGGCCCGAGGCACCCTGGGAGGAGGCCTCCCGCGGGGTCGACTGGGAGGCTCTCGGCGAGATCCGCCAGGCCGGCTTCGGCCTCATGGAGGCCTTCGGTCAGGTCTGGAAGACCGGCAGCAAGGAGCAGCGGGAGAAGGCGCTCGGAGTCATCAACGAAGCCCGCAAGAAGCTGTACCTGATTCTCGCCGACGAGGACTGACGAGGACCGACGAGGACCGAGGATCGAGCGTCGTCCGGGTACGGCGCTGAGCAGGCGCCCGTGGAGTGATCCACGGGCGCCTCGGCTTGTTCCGGATGTGACCCCGGTGCCCGGGGATTCAGGTCATCAGGCCGTCCAGCTTGCGCAGCGACTCGTTCAGGGCGGCCGTGGCCGAGTCCTTGAGCTTGCCCGCCATCAGCGACACCGTCGCGCCCGTGAACTCACCGTCGATGCGGACCGTCGTCGCGTCGCCGTCGGGCGTGAGGGTGTAGCGCGTCGCGACGGTCACGCCCATCGGGCCCTTGCCGCGGATGGCGAGCACCCGGGCCGGTTCCAGTGCCTCGACGGTCCACTCCACCTCGGCCGGGAAGTTCATGAGCCGCATGTTCTCGTGGAAGGTCGCGCCCACTTCGAGGGGGTCGGGGCCGCCCGCCGGGAAGTTCGTGTGGGTCGCGTTCCACTCGCCGTACGCGGACCAGTCCGTGAGCCTGGCCCACGCCTTCTCGGCCGGCGCCCCGATGCGTGCTTCCGCGCTGACTTCGGCCATGCGACCACCTCTTCACGTCGGGCTGGGTGTCGCGGAACGTAGCCGCGGCGGCCGCAATGTTCAATACTGATGAACCGTCAGGCGCGTTGGAGCCGCCCGGTGAAACAGCCTGATGTCCTCCGTAAGGAGGAGATTCCGGTCCGCGATGTCCACTTCCTGTGGGACGCGAAAATGGTTCCCTCCGAGGATGACCCGGCCCCTCGGGACTGATGGGGTAGGGGATGTGCAACCCCGTATCCACCGCCAGTCGGCCCATGAGCACGGCATCCACCGCGCGGAGAACGATGCCAGGCTCAGTGACGAGCTGGCATCGGTGATCACCGGTGCCCGCCGGAGGGCGGTCAGGGACGCGGACCGGCAGATCGACACGGCCCATCTGCTCCACTCGCTGCTGGAGTCCGACCCCGAGGCGCGTGCCGTCTTCGGCGACGGGCCGCAGATCGCGCGACTGCTCGCCTACCTCGTCCAGCGCAGCATCGGTTACGGACTGCGCTGGCAGAGCGGCGTCGAGGACTCCGGCGCCGTCCCCGTCGTGACGGAGATCGCGGGCTTCTCGCCGCTGGCCGCGGCCTCGATGGAGTACGCCCGCGCCCGCGCCGCGCGGCACGGCGGACCAGCCCGCGGCGTCGACCTGCTCGCGGCGATCGTCGTCGACTCGCAGGCGCGCGCGGTCGAGGTGCTCCACCGCGCCGGGATCGACCCGCGCGACGTGCTCGCCCGGCTCGACGGCTGGGCCGAGCGCCCTAGGGGAAGCGCCGCCTGCTCTCAGGAGGGCGTCGACCGGTCTCAGGGGTGCGTCAGAGGCAGCGAAGGCGCTTACTGAGCTGTCCTTTGCGGAGCCGCTTTCTCGCGTCCAGGCAGTGGGACAGGTGCCATAGGGGGTGACGCTCCTGTCATGGCCTGTCATCATGTGCCGGTGCGTACGTCTGACAGCAGCCCCAGCAGCCCCAGCAGCCCCAGTAGGCACGGCAAGGGCTTGGGTCTCGGCCTCGCGCTCCTGTCCGCGGTCGCCTTCGGCGGATCCGGTGTCGCGGCCAAGCCGCTGATCGAGGCGGGCCTGGAGCCGCTGCACGTGGTGTGGCTGCGCGTGGCCGGGGCGGCCCTGGTGATGCTGCCGCTCGCCGTGCGCCACCGCGCGCTGTTGCGCCGCCGCCCCGGACTGCTCGCCGGGTTCGGGCTGCTGGCCGTCGCCGGTGTCCAGGCCTGCTACTTCGCGGCGCTCTCCCGTATCCCCGTCGGGGTGGCGCTGCTCATCGAGTACCTGGCGCCCGCCCTGGTGCTGGGCTGGGTGCGGTTCGTGCAGCGGCGGCCCGTGACGCGCGCGGCAGCGGTCGGTGTCGTCCTCGCGGTCGGCGGGCTCGCGTGCGTCGTCGAGGTGTGGTCGGGGCTCGGCTTCGACGCCCTGGGGCTGCTGCTTGCACTCGGCGCGGCTTGCTGCCAGGTCGGCTACTTCGTCCTTTCCGACCAGGGCAGCGAGGCCGGGGACGAGGCACCCGACCCGCTCGGCGTCATCGCCTACGGACTGCTTGTCGGCGCGGCCGTGCTGACGGTCATCGCCCGGCCCTGGAACATGGACTGGTCCGTGCTCACGGGCACGGCGCGCATGGACGGCACGCCCGTCGCCGCGATCGCTCTGCTGGCCTGGATCGTCCTCGTCGCCACGGTCGTCGCGTACGTCACCGGTGTGCTCGCCGTGCGCCGGCTCTCCCCGCAGGTCGCCGGTGTCGTGGCCTGTCTCGAAGCGGTCATCGCCACCGTCCTGGCCTGGATCCTGCTGGGCGAGCACCTGTCGGCGCCGCAACTCGCCGGTGGCGCGATCGTGCTGGTGGGCGCGTTCATCGCACAGTCCTCGACGCCCTCGAAGGGCTCCGAACAGCCGGTGGCGAGCGGCGGCCCGGAAAGGAAATTGTCCCGGCCCGGCAGGGCCGCATAGGGTGCCGATCATGCCTTCGAACGCACTCGTTCTTCCGCCTCCGGCCGCCTGAGGCGGGCCACTCCGGAAACCGCGCCCGGCGTGTCACTGCCGGGCCGAACGGTGCTGCCCGCAGACGAAGTCCGCGGACCCCGCTGATCCGATTCTGATCCGGGGCCCTTCCCGAACTTCCGCGCACCAGCGGCCGCCGATTCCGCGCGGCGCGCCGTGCGCGTCTGCGGAGAGAACACGTGTCGAACGCTGCCTCCGGCCTGCCCGTAGGGCGAGGCCTCCTCTACCTGATCGTCGCCGGTGCCGCCTGGGGCACCGCGGGCGCGGCCGCCTCACTGGTCTACCAGGCCAGTGACATGGGTCCCGTCGCCCTCTCCTTCTGGCGCTGCGCCGCCGGACTCGTGCTGCTGCTCGCGGTTCGCCTCGTCCGGCCGCGCGCCGGGACCGCCGTGCGGGAGCCACTGGGCCGCCGGGCGCTGCGAGCCGGGATCACCGGAATCGGGCTCGCGGTGTTCCAGACGGCCTACTTCGCGGCCGTCTCCGCCACCGGCCTCGCCGTCGCCACGGTCGTCACCCTGGGCGCCGGGCCCGTGCTCATCGCGCTCGGCGCCCGGCTGACGCTCGCCGAGCGCCTCGGCTGGGGCGGAACCGCCGCTGTCGCGGGCGCCCTCACCGGGCTCGCGGTCCTGGTCCTCGGCGGCGGGGGCACGACCGTGCGCCCGTGGGGTGTGCTGCTCGCCTTGCTGTCCGCGGCCGGGTACAGCGTGATGACGCTGCTCATCCGACGGTGGGGCCGCGACGGCGAGGCCGACGCCTCCCGGACGACCGTCGGGGCCTTCGCCGTCACGAGCCTGTGCCTGTTGCCGTTCGCCCTGGCCGAGGGGCTGCTGCCGCACACCGAGGAACCCGGCCGGGTCCTGGTCCTGCTGGCGTATGTCGCCGCCGTTCCCACCGCCCTCGCCTACGGCCTCTACTTCGCGGGCGCGGCCGTCGTACGGTCGGCCACCGTCTCGGTGATCATGCTGCTGGAGCCGGTGAGCGCGGCGGTGCTCGCCGTCGTCCTGCTCGGCGAGCACCTCACGGCGGCGACGCTGGCCGGCACGTTGCTGATGCTGGGCTCGGTCGCGGGGCTCGCGGTGGGGGAGGCGCGGGGTGCGAGGGCGTCCGAGGAGTCGGTGATGCTCGTGTGACGACGGACGGGGAGCTGCCGATCGCCGGCGGCTGCGGGCCGTCCGTGGCTGCTCGCTCCCCCGAGTTCTCGGCTTCGCTCGAACTCGGGGGACCACCATCGCGGCGGAGCCGCATATCAGCGCAGCCCCCGCCCTCCTGAGGGCCGTGGCTTCACAGGGACTTCAGGTACTTCGGCATGTCGGTGCCGGGCGTCAGGTCGACGTCGGGGATCGGCGTGCCGTAGGTCCGCCGGACCGGGACCACACCCGCCCAGTGCGGCAGGTCGAGGTCCTCCGGGTCGTCGTTGACGCCGCCGGTGCGGAGCTTGGCGGAGACCTCGTTCAGGTCCAGGCGGATCACGGCGGTGGCGGCCAGCTCCTTCTTGTTGGCGGGCCGGGAGTCGGCGGAACGGCCCGGCACGACGTGCTCGACCAGGGCGTCCAGGGCCTGCCGCTTCTCCTCGGGGTCCGTCACGTCGTGGGCGACGCCGTGCACCACCACGGAGCGGTAGTTGATCGAGTGGTGGAAGGCCGAGCGGGCCAGGACCAGTCCGTCGACGTGCGTGACGGTCAGGCAGACCGGGAGACCCGGGTCGGCCTGGCCGGCCGCCCGCAGCGGGCGCGAGCCTGTCGAACCGTGCACATAGAGCCGCTCGCCGACCCGGGCGTACAGCGTGGGCAGCACGACCGGGGCGCCGTCGCGGACGAAGCCCAAATGGCAGACGTAGGCCTCGTCGAGTATCGAGTGCACCAGTTCCCTGTCGTACGAGGCCCGGTCCGGCGCGCGGGTGGGGACGGTGCGGTCGGTGGGGGCGTAGGCGGCGGGTTGCGACGGCGGCTGCGGGGTCCCCTGCATGGCGATCTCCGTTGTACTAGTGCATAATCACTTTTGTGCTAGGAGAGTATCGGATCAGCGGGCGTCGCGCAGCGGACATCTCCGCGAGCATCGAACGGGCGGTGGGGAGCGGTGAGCTGCGGCCGGGCGAACTGCTTCCGCCCATGAGGGAATTGGCGGAGCGACTGGGAGTGAATCCCAACACGGTCGCGGCCGCGTACCGGACCCTGCGCGAGCGCGGGGTCATCGAGACCGCGGGCCGGCGCGGCAGCCGGGTGCGGCCCGCGCCGGCCACGACCGGGCGGGACCACATCAGGGTCGACGTCCCCGAAGGCGTGCGCGACGTGTCCAGCGGCAATCCGGATCCGGCTCTGCTGCCGGCTCTCGCGCAGGCGTTCGCAGCGGCGGCCGCCGAGGCCGACCGCGCTCCGGTCCTGTACGGCGAGGTGCCGGTGGACCCCGAGCTGGCCCGGATCGCCCGGGACGGGTTCGACGCCGACGGGGTGCCGGAAGGGCCGCTCGCCGTGGTCTCCGGAGCGCTCGACGCCGTGGAGCGGGTCCTGGCGGCCCACCTCAAGCCCGGCGACACCGTCGCCGTCGAGGACCCCGGCTGGAGCAGGATCCTCGACCTCGTTCCGGCGCTCGGACTGCGGACCGTCCCCGTCGGCCTCGACGACGAGGGGCCGTATGTCGACGACGTGCGGCGGGCGCTGGAGGCCGGGGCGCGTGCGCTGATCGTCACGGACCGGGCGCACAACCCGACCGGCGCCGCGGTGAGCGCCGCACGCGCGCGTGCCCTGCGATCCGTGCTCCAGGAGTACCCGGAGACCCTGCTCATCGAGGACGACCACGGGCACGGCATCGTCGACGTGCCTCTCCGTCCGCTGGCCGGAGCCACCCGGCACTGGGCGTTCGTGCGTTCGGCCGCCAAGGCCTACGGACCCGATCTGCGCCTCGCCCTGCTCACCGGGGACGCCGTCACCGTCGACCGGGTCCGCGGTCGGCAGCGGCTCGGGCCCGGCTGGGTGAGCCGGCTGATGCAGCGGGCGTTGGTGCGGCTGTTGGCCGACGGGGCGGTGGACACGCGTGCGGTGACGGCGGCGTACGGCAGGCGCCGGGACGCGCTGATCGGCGCCCTCGGCCGGCGCGGTGTGGTGGCGCGGGGGCGCAGCGGTATGAACGTGTGGGTGCCCGTGCCGGACGAGACCGGCGCCGTCGCCCGACTGCTGCACGCCGGCTGGGCCGTCGCCCCCGGCGCACGCTTCCGGCTGAGCGCACCGCCCGGCATCCGGGTCACCGTCTCGACGCTCGCCGAGGACGAGACCGAGGCGCTGGCCGACGCGATCGCCTCGGCCCTGGGACCGGCGCCGGCGCGGAGTTACGTCTGAGGCTTCCCGGCCCCTGGCCGTGGCGCCCGCAGCCACTACGTCTGCGGCGTCCGCGAACCGGCCACGTCCGATGGGTCGGCGGAGCCGCTGTGCCCGATGCGTTCGCCGGACCTCCGGGTCTGAGGGGGCGGCCGGAGCCGCTATGTGCGAGGTGTTCGCCGGACCTCCGAGGGATCGGCCGGACCTCGCCATGTCCGAGGCGTTCACCCCTCGACCGAGGATGCCGCCGGACCCGCCAGGTCCGAGGTGTCGGCCGCCCCGCACCGTCCGAGGCCCTGGCCGGGCCAGACCGTGCCCTGGCGGATTCCTACGCCAGATGCCCTTGCCCTGCCTCTACGCCCGAGCCTTCGGCCGGACCTGCGTAAGCGCCGCGCCGATCAGGACGATCACCGCTCCGACCGGCGTCGACCAGGTGAGCGACTCGCCGAGGAGCGCGACGCCCGCGGCCGTGGCGATGACCGGAATGAAGTACGTGACCATCTGGGCGGTCGTCGGACCGACCTCGGCGACCAAGCCGTACTGGAGGAGGACGGCGAGGCCCGTGCCCAGTGCGCCCAGGGCGGCGACCGCCAGCAGCGGCCCGACGGGCAGGCTCGTGGGCAGGGTCGTGAACAGCGGGGTGACGACGGCCAGTTGGGCCGTCGCGAGCAGCAGCTGCGCGCCGGTCATCGACAGATGCGAGTGGCTGGTGCCGGCCAGGGTGCGGCGGACGTAGATCCAGCCGATCGGGTAGCTGAGGGAGGCCAGCAGGGCCAGCGCCGTCCCGGTGACGTCCAGGCCGTGGAAGCCCTGCCAGGCGCCCAGCACCGTGAGCACCCCGAGGAAGCCGAGCCCGAGCCCGGCGATCCGCACCCGCGTCGGGCGGTCCTCCGACAGGGCGACCAGCGACAGCGCCATGCCCCACAGCGGCGAGGTCGCGTTGCAGATGCCCGCCAGCGTGGACGGGATGGTCAGTTCGGCGTACGCGAACAGCGAGAACGGCAGGGCGTTGAGCAGGAGTGCGACGACCGTCAGATGCCCCCAGGTGCGGGCCCCGCGCGGCAGTCGCTCGCGGCGCACCGCCATGGCCGCGGCCAGCACCGCCGTACCGAACACCAGCCGTCCGAGCGTGACTTGGAACGGCGCGTATCCCTCGGTGCCCACCTTGATGAGGAGGAAGCTGAAGCCCCAGATCAGGGACAGGGCGGCGAAGCGGAGGCGCCAGTCGAGGCGGGGCCCGGGCCGGTCGCCCGAGGGGGTGGTGACCCGGCTGGGCGTGGTGACGGTGCTCATGGAAAACCACGATGCCGGGCAAGAACCTCGTAGCACAACCGAGATTTCGCACGCTGTATTGCGTAGCATTGCTTACATGTTGAATCTGGAGCGGCTGCGTGCCCTCGATGCCCTCGCCCGGCACGGCTCGGTCAGCGGCGCGGCCGAGGGGCTGCACATCACGACGTCCGCCGTCTCCCAGCAGATGTCCAAGCTGGAGCGGGAGGTCGGCCAGCAGCTCCTCGCCAAGAACGGCCGGGGTGTGCGGCTCACCGACGCGGGCCGGCTGCTCGCCGAGCACGCCGCCCGCATCCTGTCCCAGGTCGAACTCGCCCAGTCCGATCTGGAGGCGCAGCGCGGGCGGGTCGTCGGCGAGCTCAGACTGTCGGCGTTCCCGACGGCCGCGCGCGGCCTGTTCCCGCACGCGCTGTCCGCGCTGCGCGAGGAACACCCCGCACTCCGGCTGCGCTCCTGCGAGCTCGAACCGGAGCACGGCATCGCCGGAGTCGTGCGCGGTGACCTCGACCTCGCCGTGGTGCTCGACTGGTACAACAAACCGATGGCGCTGCCCGACGGCCTGGTCAAGGCGTCGATCCTGGACGACCCGGCCGAGGTCGCCATGCCCGTGGACCACCGGCTCGCCGGGCGCGACGAAGTGGACCTCACCGAGTTCGCCGACGACGAGTGGATCACCTGGGGCGAGGGCGAGTTCTGCCACGAGTGGCTGATGTTCACGCTCCGCTCCAAGGGGGTCGAGCCGATCGTCGGCCACCGCGCCGCCGAGAACCACACGCAGCTCGCGCTGGTCGCCGCGGGCCTCGGGGTGTGCGTCGCCCCGCTGCTCGGCCGCCACCCCGTGCCCGCCGGGGTCGTGACCGTCCCCCTCAAGCAGCGGGTCCGGCGGCATGTCTACGTCGTCTGGCGCGCGGACGCCGACCGCCGCCCGTCGATCCGGGCAGCGGTGAAGGCCCTGCGGGCGGCGGGGGAGAGCGTCGGCTGAGCCCTTCGCGGGCCTACCGCGCCCCCAGCTTGCGGAAGTCCCACGAGACGATCTTCTGCGGCGTCAGCCGCAGCCAGGCGTGCCGGCCGTCGTGCGGCATCTCCTCCAGTCCGAAGTTCTTCCGCGCGAACAGCGTCTCAGGGACGTCGAGTTCGGCGCGCAGCTCGCCCGTGCGCGGGATCTCGCCCACGAACTCGACGGCGCCCGACAACTCGGCGCCGCGCAGCTCGTCGTACTCCTCGCCGGTGTCGACCACGATCGCCACGCGCGGGTCGCGCCGCAGGTCGGTCCACCGCTTGCTGCGGACGACCGAGTACAGCCACATCGAGGTGCCGTCCCAGGCGAACCACAGCGTGCTCACGTGCGGAGCGCCGTCCGCCGACACCGTGGCGACCCGGCAGGTGCGCTGCGTGCTCAGGAAGTCGTCCAGCTCGCCCGGCGTCATCATGATCTTCCGGCCCCGGCGCTGCTGCGTGGCGGTCATGCTCCCCCTCTTTCTCCCACGTCGTGCCAGAGGAGATCCTCTGACATCACGTCAGAAAAGGATGAGTGCTCTTCCGTCCGTGCGCAACGGTGGCTACGCTCGCCCGCCCAGCCGCCGGCGACAGGGGGAACCGTGCCCTCGTACGAAGCGCTCAGCGAACTCCTCGATCCGGCGGCCACCGTGCTGCTCACCGTCGAGTGCCAGGAGGGCGTCGTCGGTGAGGAGAGCGCCCTGCCCGAACTGGCCGAAGAAGCACGCGCCGGCGGGATGCTCGCCAACGTCGCCCGCCTGGTGGCCGCCGCCCACGCGGGCGGTGTCCAGGTCGTCCACGCCGTCGCCGAGCGCCGTCCCGACGGCCGCGGCGCGAGCCGCAACGCCCGCCTCTTCCGCGCCGCCGAACGCCTGCCCGTCCAGCAACTGTCCGGCACTCCGGCGGTGCGGGTGGCCGCCCCGATCGAGGTCGCCGAGCAGGACCTCGTCGTACGGCGGCTGCACGGGCTGTCGCCCCTGCAGGGCACCGACGTCGATCCGCTGCTGCGCAACCTGGGCTGCCGCACGCTGATCGTCACCGGGGTCTCGGCCAACGTGGCGATACCCAACGCCGTGTTCGACGCCGTGAACCGCGGCTACACCGCCGTCGTCCCGGCGGACGCCATCGCGGGGGTGCCCTCCGACTACACCCCCGCGGTGATCCGCCACACCCTCGCGTTGGTCGCCACGGTCGCGACCACGGACGAGGTGCTGGCGTGTCTGGAGCGCCCGCGTGGGATCAGGCGAGCGTGATGGAGTCGCCGTTCACGCTGATCTGCTTCGCCTCCAGCGGTTCCACCGCCGGCCCCTTCTTCACGCTGCCGTCGAGGACGGAGAACTGACTGCCGTGGCAGGTGCAGGAGATGATGTCGTCCTTGAGGTCCACCATCGGACAGTCGCGGTGGGTGCAGATCGTCGAGAACGCCTTGTAATCGCCCGCCGCCGGCTGGGAGACCACGACCTTCTCGTCCTTGAAGATCTTGCCGCTGCCCTCCGGGATGTCGGAGGTCTTGGCGAGCGCCGCACCACCGGCTCCCTCGTTCGTCGCGCCGCTGCCCCCGGTGCCCTGTTCGGTGGACGAGCCGGACGCCTTGTCCTCCGATCCGCACGCCGTCAGCGCCACGGTGAGCCCTGCCGCGCCCGCCGCCGCCACGAGCGTGCGGCGGCTCGGTCCCGACTTCGGCTGAACTGATTCGCTGGTCATGCTGAGGTCCTTCCGGGGATTCGTGATCTGCCGAGAGGTACGGCCCCTGGGGACCGGCTGTTCAGACAATGCCGAAATCCTGACTGGTTCGCGGAAGGACATGGGTAAAGCGGAGCTGTCGGTTCGCTGTCGGGTTCCGGGCCGCCGCCGCGAGGCCGTCGCCGGTGGTCCCGTGTGCGTCAGTAACCTGGGGCGATGCTCAAGGAAGTGATCGCGACCCGTTTCATCGCGCCGCTGCGCGAGGGCGGTTCGCTGCCGGGACTCGTCGAGGCCGACGACTTCGGGACCTATGTCCTGAAGTTCACCGGCGCGGGACAGGGGCGCAAGACGCTCGTCGCCGAGGTGGTCTGCGGAGAACTCGCCCGCCGGCTGCAGCTGCGGATGCCACGCCTGGTCACGGTCGAGCTCGACGCGGAACTGGGGCTCGGCGAACCCGACCAGGAGGTGCAGAGCCTGCTCAGGTCCAGCGGCGGCACCAACCTCGGCATGGACTTCCTCTCCGGCGCGCTCGGCTTCGACCCGCTCGCCTTCTCGGTGAGTCCCGAGGAGGCCGGGCGGATCGTCTGGTTCGACGCGCTGGTCAACAACGTCGACCGGTCCTGGCGCAACCCCAACCTGCTGATGTGGCGGGGTGAGCTGTGGCTCGTCGACCACGGGGCGACCATGATCTGGCACCACAACTGGCCCGGCGCGGAGGCCTCCGCGGCCCGCCCGTACGACGCCTCCGACCATGCCCTGGCGCCCTTCGCGCCCGATGTCGCCGCCGCCGCGGCCGAGTTGGCGCCCCGGGTCACCGAGGAACTGCTCGCCGACGTCACCGCGCAGATCCCGGACGCCTGGCTGACGGGTGAGCCCGGCTTCGATACGCCCGACGACCTGAGGCGGGCCTACGCGCGGCCGCTGCTCGCACGGGCCGCCGTCATCCACGACCGCATCCAGGGGATCAAGTGAGCGACCGGCACATCATCAAGGGTGGGACGCGGGACCGCCAGATCTACGAGTACGCCGTCCTGCGCGTCGTCCCGCGCGTCGAGCGCGGCGAGTGCATCAACGCCGGGGTGCTCGTCTACTGCCGCGCCGAGTCCTACGTCGGCGCCCGCACCCACCTCGACGAGGCCCGCCTGCTGGCCCTCGACCCCCAGGCCGACGTGGCCGGCGTCCGCGCCGCGCTCCGGGCCGTGGAGGACATGTGCGCAGGCGGCCCCGCGGCCGGCCAGGCAGCGGACGACACCCCCGGCCGCCGCTTCCGCTGGCTCGTCGCCCCTCGCTCGACGATCGTCCAGCCCGGCCCCGTCCACACCGGCCTGACCACGGACCCGGCGTCGGAGACGGAGCGGCTGCTGGACCTGCTGGTGCGATGACCGCCCCGACGGCGCATGGAGCGCCTGCTTTCCGGTTCCGGGTGGTTCGCGCTTCGACGCCAGGTGTCCTCGGATGCGGCGCGCAGCCGTAGGCCGATCGGGTGGCCGGACAGGGGGCGTCGGGGCCAGGGCGAGGGGCGAGCGTGTCCCGGCGCGCATCGTGGGCCGCGGGTAATGGATCACATGCCGAGCCCGGCCGTTGACACCGCGTGCCAGGGCTTCTAGCGTCACATCCACTGAAGGTACTAAGCGGTCGCTCACCTGAGGAGAAGCAGTCATGTCCACCACTGAGCAGCGGGTCGCCGTCGTCACCGGTGCCGCGCGCGGGATCGGCGCCGCCACCGCCGTACGACTGGCCGCCGAGGGCCGCGCGGTCGCCGTGATCGACCTCGACGAGGCGGCCTGCAAGGACACCGTCGAGAAGATCACCGCCGCCGGCGGCAAGGCCGTCGCGGTCGGCTGTGACGTCTCGGACGAGGCGCAGGTCGAGGCGGCCGTCGCCCGGATCGTCGAGGAGCTCGGCGCGCCGACGATCCTGGTCAACAACGCCGGCGTGCTGCGCGACAACCTGCTGTTCAAGATGAGCGTCTCCGACTGGGACACCGTCATGAACGTGCACCTGCGCGGCGCCTTCCTGATGTCCAAGGCCTGCCAGAAGCACATGGTGGACGCGGGATTCGGCCGGATCGTCAACCTGTCGTCGTCCTCGGCGCTGGGCAACCGCGGGCAGGTCAACTACTCGGCCGCCAAGGCCGGGCTCCAGGGCTTCACCAAGACCCTCGCCAAGGAGCTCGGCAAGTTCGGCGTCACCGCCAACGCCGTCGCCCCCGGCTTCATCGCCACCGAGATGACCAAGGCCACCGCCGACCGCGTCGGCATGGGCTTCGAGGACTTCAAGGCCGCCGCCGCCACCCAGATCCCGGTGGCGCGCGTCGGTGAGCCGGAGGACATCGCCAACGCCATCGCCTTCTTCACGGGCGAGGCGGCCGGGTTCGTCTCCGGCCAGGTGCTGTACGTGGCCGGCGGACCGCTCGACTAAGGGACGGCAGACATGACTTCCGTGGAACTCTCCGGCAAGGCCGCACTCGTCACGGGCGCCAGTCGCGGCATCGGCTACGGCGTCGCCGAGGCGCTCGTCGCACGCGGCGACCGTGTGTGCATCACCGGCCGCAACGAGGACGCCCTCAAGGAGGCCGTCGAACAGCTCGGCGCAGACCGCGTGATCTACGTGGCGGGCAAGGCGCACGACGAGGCCCACCAGGCCGTCGCCGTCGAACGCGCGATGGAGGCCTTCGGCCGCCTCGACTTCCTGGTCAACAACGCCGGCACGAACCCCGTGTTCGGGCCGATCGCCGACCTCGACCTGAACGTCGCCCGCAAGGTCTTCGAGACCAACGTCGTCTCGGCGCTGGGCTTCGCCCAGAAGACCTGGCACGCCTGGCAGAAGGACAACGGCGGCGCAATCGTCAACATCGCCTCCGTCGCCGGCCTCTCGCCCTCGCCCTTCATCGGCGCGTACGGCATCAGCAAGGCGGCGATGATCAACCTGACCTTGCAGCTCGCGCACGAGTACGCGCCCAAGGTGCGGGTCAACGCGATCGCTCCGGCCGTGGTGAAGACGAAGTTCGCCCAGGCCCTGTACGAGGGCCGGGAGGAGGAGGCTGCCGCGGCCTACCCGCTCGGTCGGCTCGGCGTGCCCTCCGACATCGGCGGCGCGGCCGCGTTCCTCACCTCCGAGCAGTCCGACTGGGTCACCGGCCAGACGCTCGTCGTGGACGGCGGCATCTTCCTCAACGCCGGCACGGGCTGACGCCGACGCGTACGCGGCTCGGCACGGGCGCCCCTTCGGACAGGCGGCGCCCGTGCGGCGTAAAGGCATGGCAAAGGGCGATGACAACGTCGTCAAAGGTTTAACGATCAAGGAGTCATGTCCCGGGGTGGGTCAGCGGGCACGGCACTGCGGTATGGTCTGCCGACCTTGGTATGGCAGATCGAGGAGCGTGCGCGTGTTCAACCGGAACCGATGCCTGCGGCGGGTGGCGGCCATCGCGTCCATATCGTCCCTGGTCGCCGGATGCGGCGTGCTGTCGTCCGACACTCCGGAGGACGAGGGGCCGATCGTCGTGGGCACCACCAGTGCCCCCAGCACGCTGGACCCTGCCGCCTCCTGGGACAGCTCCTGGGAGCTGTTCCGCAACATCTACCAGACACTCCTGAGCTATCCGACCGGCACGAGCGAGCCCCAGCCGGACGCCGCCGAGCAGTGCGGCTTCAGCGACTCCTCGAACCAGGTGTACCGCTGCGAGCTGCGCGAGGGCCTGAAGTTCTCCAACGGCGACGCCCTCGACGCCCAGGCCGTGAAGTACTCGTTCGACCGGATCCGCAAGATCAACGTCAACGGTGGCCCCGCCGGTCTGCTCGGCAGCCTCGAACGCGTCCAGGCGCCGAACGACCGCGAGGTGATCTTCCACCTCAACAAGCCCGACGCGACCTTCCCGTTCGTGCTCGCCACGCCCGCCATGTCGATCGTCTCCCCGGACGCCTACCCGAGGAACTCCCTGCGCAAGGGCAGCGGCGTTGTCGGCTCCGGGCCGTACGCCCTCGACTCGTACGACGAGGGCAAGGAGGCCGTCCTCGTCCGCAACGACGGCTACAAGGGCTACGCGGAGCGCCGGAACGACGCCGTGACCATCCGCTACTTCCAGGACTCCGGCACCATGGTCAAGGCCCTGCGGGACGAGCAGATCGACGTGACCTACCGCGGTCTGGGCGCCGGTGACGTGGTCGACCTCCAGAGCAAGTCCTCCAAGGAGGAGGAGATCCAGCTCGTCGAGGGCACCGGCACCGACATCAACTACCTGGTGTTCAACCCGAAGGACTCCTGGGCGAACAAGAAGGCCGTGCGCCAGGCCATCGCGCAGGTCGTCGACCGGGCGGCGATCGCCCACAAGGTCTACAAGGACACCGTCGACCCGCTGTACTCCATGGTCCCCAAGGGCCTCACCGGTCACACGACGGGCTTCTTCGACGACTACGGCGACCCGGACGTCGCCAAGGCCCGCAAGATCCTCACCGGCGCGGGCATCGACCAGCGGGTCCCGCTCACCTTCTGGTACACGAGCGACCGCTACGGCTCCGAGACCGCCGCGGAGTTCAAGGAGCTGAAGCGCCAGCTCGAGGGCTCCGGCCTGTTCTCGATCACCCTCAAGAGCCGCCCCTGGAAGACGTACGTCGAGGGCTACCAGAAGGGCCAGTACCCGGTGTTCGGGCGTGGCTGGTTCCCCGACTTCCCCGACGCCGAGAACTTCATCGCGCCGTTCGTCGGCGAGCAGAACGCCCTCGGTACGCCGTACCCGGCTCCCGAGATCACCGGCGACCTGCTGCCCCGCTCGCGTCGCGAGAGCGACCGAGCGAACGTGGAGAAGGAGTTCGAGGAGGCCCAGCGGATCCTCGTGGACGACGCGCGGCTGCTGCCGCTGTGGCAGGGCAGGCAGTACGTGGCGGCGAGCCGGGACGTCTCGGGCGCGGAGCGCGCCCTGGACCCGTCGACGATCATGATGCTGTGGGAGCTGCACCGCAAGACCGCCTGGTAGGCGGAGGGAGCGTTCCCGGTCCCGGGCACGTTGTCAGTGGTCGCCTGTAGGTTCTGTGGCCTGGAAGTGACCGCACATCGTGAGGACGTTGACGTGACCGACATCGCCATGCTGCCCGAGTCCTGGCGCGGGGTTCTGGGCGACGAACTGCAGCAGCCCTACTTCAAGGAGCTGACGGAGTTCGTCGAGGAGGAGCGGGCGAAGGGTCCCGTCCATCCGCCGCGCGAGGAGGTCTTCGCCGCGCTGGACGCCACGCCGTACGAGGGGGTGAAGGTCCTGATCCTCGGGCAGGACCCGTACCACGGCGAGGGGCAGGGGCACGGGCTGTGCTTCTCGGTCCGGCCCGGTGTGCGGATCCCGCCGTCCCTGCGGAACATCTACAAGGAGATGCACGAGGAACTGGGCACCCCGGTCCCGGACAACGGCTATCTGATGCCGTGGGCCGAGCAGGGCGTCCTGCTGCTCAACGCGGTGCTCACGGTCCGCGGCGGCGAGGCCAACTCGCACAAGGGCCGGGGCTGGGAGAGGTTCACCGACGCGGTCATCCGCGCGGTGGCCGGCCGGCCCGACCCGGCGGTGTTCGTGCTGTGGGGGAACTACGCGCAGAAGAAGCTCCCGCTGATCGACGAGTCGCGGCATGTGGTGGTCAAGGGCGCGCATCCGTCGCCGCTGTCGGCGAAGAAGTTCTTCGGCTCGCGTCCGTTCACGCAGATCAACGCGGCGGTGGCGGCGCAGGGGCACGAGCCGATCGACTGGACGATTCCGAACCTGGGCTGACGGTAGCCGACGCCCCGGCGACGTACGGAGCGGCCTCAGCTGGTTCCTCCCGGCCTGCGGTTAGCGTCGGGAGGAACAGCGGGCGAGTGGTGCGGAGGGCGTGGCCGTGGAGCGACAGGGACAGGCGGCGCCGGATGCCGTGCCGACGCGGATCGGGCAGGTCGTCATGCTGTACCACGCCGGCGACCGGGAGGAGGCCCGGCAGCGGTTCCTTGACCTGTGGGCCGAGATCGGGGAACACGGCGACCCGCTGCACCGCTGCACCCTCGCCCACTACCTGGCCGACACGCAGGACGATCCCGGTGACGAACTGGCCTGGGACCTGCGCGCGTTGACGGCGGCGGACGAGATCACCGACGCCGGGTCCACCTCGGAGGAGGAGGTGCTCGCGGTACGCGCGTTCTACCCCTCCCTGCACCTGAACCTGGCCGCCGACTACGACAGACTCGGCCACCGCGACGCCGCCCGCGCACACCTGCGGCGGGCCCGGGGAGCGGCCACCGCCCTCACCGACGACCCCTACGGCGAGGGCGTCCGGGCGGCCATCAGACGACTGGAGTCCCGGCTGGGCGAGGACGGCGGGGGGACGTGGCCACCGCCGAGGCAGCGGCCGTAGCGCCGGGACGGGGCGGGGGTCACTCGGAACAAGGGCGCCGGGGCCGGGGGGCCTCGGCGGCCACGATGGGCCGGCCGAGGCGGGGCTCGACCCCGACGCCCAGCGCGTTCATCCCCAGGTCCGCCATGCCGGCTGTAGTGCCGGGAGCGGGGCCGCTGCGCGGGGCAGCGGCCGAGCGCCGGCAGCGCGGCAAGGCCCTGGTGTGAGGACCGCCGTGCGGGCAGGTCACCCCCCCCCGGGGCGGCGCCCAGGTTGCACCGACCCGGGCGCGGTTCAACGCCCGTAGGTGTCGCGGCAGATGGTCGCCTCCGGGCTGTCCGCCCGCCACCCCCCGTAGCGCCTGCCCAGCGCGCACACGTCCGTGTTGCTCGGGACGTTCTCGTGAAGGTCCTGGCGTACCGACTCCGGGACGTCGGGCAGGTCGGCGTGCGGACGTCGTGGGCTGGGCGGGGCCGGGGCGGGGCGTTCCGGGCGGACGGGGCGCGGGCGGACGTCGCGGGTGCCGGCCGGCGGCTGCATCCGCTCCGGCGAGGCCGCCGGGGGCGTGGCCGGGCGGGACGCGGACGCTGTCGGCTCCGGGCGGCGGGGATCCTCGATGAGTTGCAGGGCCTCGCGGGGCGGTGCCTGCACGATCTGTGTCTCCGTCCGTCCTTCCGACTGCGGCGCCGACGGCCGGGGCGGTGCCGCCGAGGGCCCCGGTACGGGCGCATGCTGGACCGTCGTACAGCCGGAGAGGGCCGAGACGGCCACGGTCACCAGGAGCGTCGCTGTGGTCGTCGTTCGATGCACCCGCGCCACTCTGGTGCGTCCGGCCCGTGGCAGGGCGGCGGACAGGCGGAGGATGCCCCGCACGGGTGATCTCCCACCCCGCACGGAGGCAGTCGGCCTGTCCGGGGTGACGTCAGTCGCCGGTCGAACCGTCGATGCGCTCGCGGATCAGGTCGGCGTGGCCGTTGTGCCGCGCGTACTCCTCGATCATGTGGGTGTAGATCCACCGCAGGTTGAACCGCTCGCCGGTGCGGCGGTGCTTGCCCTCGGAGAGGTCGTCCAGGCCGAAGCGGGCGGCGTTGCTCCGGGCGGTCTCGATCTCGGCCTGCCAGGCGGCGTGTGCCTCCTCGTAGGTGTCCGCCTCGGTCAGACGGAACTCGCCGTCCGGGTCCTCGTCGCTCCAGTAGAGCGGCGCCACGGCCTCGTTCGTCAGCACCCGGCGGAACCAGCTCCGCTCCACGTCCGCCATGTGCCGCACCAGCCCCAGCAGGGACAGGTCGGAGGGCTCCACGGCGGCGGACCTGAGCTGCTCGGCGCTCAGGCCCTCGCACTTCCACGCGAGGGTCTGCCGGTGGAACTCCAGCCAGCCCTCCAGCATGGTGCGTTCGTCGGCGGTCGTGGCAGGCATACGGCGTTCGGTCGTCATGCCCGCATCCTTTCCCAACGCGCCGTGCCGCACCACGGCTTTTTCGGGGCCCGAGCATCCCGTCGAGCAGCTCCCGCAGGCCGGCCCGGCCCTCCTCCAGGCTCGGCGCCGCGGCACCGAACGACCCCGCCACGCAACTGAACATCAGCCGTCGGCCCAGCCGACGAGCGACAGCGTGTGCCTGGCCGGATCCGTCGAGTCCATCCCGGTGACGAGGGCGGCCGGCTGCTCACGGAAGCGGGCGCCCGTCGCGTCGAAGCAGGCCCGCAGCTCCGGGCGGCGCGTGGCCTCCAAGGCCGGTTCGTACCGGGCGAGGATCAGTTCGCGGTTGCGGGTCAGGGTGCGGTGGGTGGCGGCGACGCCGCGCACGCCATGCCCCCGACCCTCGGCCAGGGCGGCAACCAGGCCATCGAGGACGCGATCGTCCTGGCTCACCCTTGCGACGACCTCCCCGCCTACACCGCCGGCCGGCTGCCCCGTACGACCGTCATCGCACGCCGAGCCGTGAAGGTCGCCCGCATCGACCTCATGACCAGCCGCGTCGGGACAGTCGTACGCGACACGGCCGTGGCCGCGCTGCCGAAGGCCGGGCCCGCGCTGTTCGTGCGGGGGCTTCGACGGCATCGCCGACTGGCGGCCGCCGCTGGGGGAGGCCGTATGCTCCGAGCAGACCCCGCCGGCAGGCAACCGTTAGAGGAGACCACCCCGTGAAGGTCGGCTGCATCGGACTCGGCGACATCGCGCAGAAGGCCTACCTTCCGGTCCTCGCCTTCCAGCCAGTGGTGGAGCTGCACCTCCAGACGCGCACGCCCGCCACGCTCGACCGGGTCGCCGACGGCCTCCACGTCCCGCCGGAGCGGCGGCACACCACCCTCGACTCCCTCCTCGCGGCAGGCCTCGACGCCGCCTTCGTGCACGCGCCCACGATCGTGCACCCGGAGCTCGTGACCCGGCTGCTGGAGGCGGGCGTGCCGACGTACGTCGACAAGCCGCTCGCCTACCGACTCGACGCGTCCGCACGGCTGGTGGCGCTCGCCGAGGAAAGGAACACGAGCCTCGCCGTCGGCTTCAACCGGCGTCACGCCCCCGGCTACACGCAGTGCGCCGACCATCCGCGCGAGCTGATCCTCATGCAGAAGAACCGCATCGGGCTCCCGGAGGAGCCGCGCACGATGATCCTCGACGACTTCATCCACGTCGTGGACACCCTGCGGTTCCTGGTGCCCGGCGAGGTCGACGACGTCACCGTGCGCGCCCGCGTGAGGGACGGCCTGCTGCACCACATCGTGCTTCAGCTCGCCGGGGACGGCTTCACCGCGCTCGGTGTGATGAACCGGCTCAGCGGTTCGGCCGAGGAGATCCTGGAGGTGTCCGGGCAGGACACCAAGCGGCAGGTCATCAACCTCGCCGAGGTCGTCGACCACAAGGGGCAGCCGACCGTGCGGCGGCGCGGCGACTGGGTGCCGGTGGCCCGGCAGCGCGGGATCGAGCAGGCGGTGCTGGCGTTCCTGGACGCGGTGCGGGCGGGCAAGGTGCTCAGCGCCCGGGACGCGCTGGAGACCCATGAACTGTGTGAGCGGGTGGTACGCGCGGTTCAGGAGGAGACCGCCTGAGCCGCAGCGTCCGCAGGCCCTCGCCGGCGGCCCAGGCAGCGAGGGTCAGCATGGCCGCGTGCACGGTCCAGTCGCCGAGGCGGACGTACGGCGTGGTGCCGTGTGCGAGGGGGATCTCGTAGCTCTGCGTGGCGGACGCGTCCGTCCCGAGCCATGAGCCGACGCGCTGCCCGCCCGGGCCGTAGACGGCGGAGACACCCGTCAACGTCGCGTGCACCATCGGGCGACCGGTCTCGGCGGCGCGCAGCGCGGCGAGTGAGGCGTGCTGCTCGGGCGCCCAGCTGTTCTGGAACGTGGACGTCGACGACTGGCCGATCAGCACGTCGACGCCCTCCCGGGTGAGGTGGCGGGTCATGTCGGGGAATGCCGTCTCGAAGCACACCATCGGGCCGACGCGCAGGTTGTCCCCCACGTTCATCACGACCGGCTGGGAGCCGCGCATGCGGTCCTCGCCCGCGGCCTTGCCGACGGAGGTGGCCCAGCCGAGCAGGGAGCGGGCCGGGACGTACTCGCCGAAGGGGACGAGCCGCATCTTGTCGTAGCGCTCGCCGGTGAGACCGTCGGGCCCGACCAGGATGGAGCTCTTGTAGATGCCGGGCTGGTCGGAGCGCCGGGCGTCCACGTTGACCAGGATGTCGGCGCCCGTCGCGCGGGACAGGCCGGCGAGCCGCCGGGCGAGGTCGGGCCGGTCCCCGAGGTCGTAGCCGACGCTGCTCTCGCCCCAGACGATCAGGTCGGCGTCCTGTCCGGCGAGCCGACGGGTGAGCTGTTCCTCGCGTGCGAACCGGCGTTCCCCGCTGTCCGGGCCGCCGACGATGCCCGGCTGGACCACGGCGATCCTGACCTGGCCGTCGACGGCGGGCCGGGGCGAGAGGGTCCAGGCGGCAGAGGTGGCGGCGGCCGTGGCGACGAGGCCGGCCACGGCGGGCACGCGGGCCTGCCGGACCGCGACGAGGACGGCGACAGCGACGTTGACGGCCACGACCAGGAAGCTCAGCAGCCACACCCCGCCGACCGAGGCCAGCCGCAGCGCCGGCTCGACCTGCCACTGACTGGAGCCGAGCATGCCCCAGGGGCCGCCCAGGCCCTGCCAGGAGCGGACCAGCTCGGCGGCCAGCCAGCCGGACGGCAGGACGACGAGAGCGGCCGCGATCCGCCGCCGCGAGGGCACGCCTGCCAGCAGCCGGTGTACGAGCCATCCCCACAGGGCCCACAGGGCGCCGAGCAGCGCGGCGAGGACGAACGTGAACACGTGCAGGAACGGCAGCAGCCAGTGGTGCATGGCCAGCATGAAGCCGAACCCGCCGCACCAGCCGTCGTACGCCGCCCGTTTCGCGGTCGGCGCGTTGCGCACCAGCAGGATCCAGGGGACCAGGGCGGCGTAGGCGCACCACCACAGGGACGGGGCGGGATAGGCGAGTACGGGAAGGGCGCCCGCGATCACGGCGGCGGCCGAGCGCCGCCAAGAGGAGGCGAGCCAGTGGCCGAGCGTCTTCATAGGCGCCTCCTACCCCGTGGTGCCTCCAGTGTGCGCCCTGCGGACGATCTAGGACAGAGGACGCCGGGTCAGTTGACCACAGGTGCCGTCCGCCGCTCGGGAAGGCGCCGCCACTTCTCCCGTACGACCACCTCGCTCAGCCGCCAGCCGTCGATCGTGCGCCGCAGCGCGAAGGCGTACCGGCCGCCGCACACGAAGTCGGGCGCGGGACCTTCGGCGGCCATGGGGTTGACGTAGTCGGCCTGGACCCGGGCCGTGTCGCCGCTGTCCTGCTCCCAGACATCGAAGCGCACCCGCCGGTTGACGATCAGGTGCTGTCGCACAGGGAACAGCCGCATGTTCTCGGCGAGCCACGCAGCGACCGCCGTGGCCTCCCCCTCGATGCCGCCGGCCGAGCGGTAGTCCGCCCGCCCCTGAGGGGCGAACAGTCCCCGGTACGCCTCCCAGTCACCGTCGTCGACCGCCACCGCGTAGTCGGTGATCACTTCGTCGACGGCCAGCCGGTCCCTCACGGTGGCGAGCTCCACACGCTGCGTCATCGGATCAGTGTTGGGCATGGGAGGTGCGGAGCCAAGGGGTGTGCGTGATATTCGGTGGCCGGGGAGGGGCGCCGGGGCCCAGCCTGTCCTTCGTGAACGATCAGAACGAACCGAGATTCCGGATACGTGCCCGCCACACCGAGTCCACGATCACCGTCTACCAGGCCTACCGACCGGAGATCGGCGGCCCCGCCGCTCGCCATGGCCGGTTCCCGTCGTCCTGGAAGCGCGACCGCATGACATGGATCAAGCCGTCGTTCCTGTGGATGATGTACCGCTGCGGCTGGGGCACCAAGGAGGGCCAGGAGACGGTCCTGGCGGTCGAGATCAGCCGTGCGGGGTTCGACTGGGCGCTGCGCAATGCCTGCCTGTCCCATCACGTCCCCGCCCTGCACGGCGATCGGGCCGAGTGGAAGCGGCAATTGAGGCAGGCGCCGGCGCGGGTGCAATGGGATCCGGAGCGGGATCTGCGTCTCAACCCGCTGCCGCACCGGTCGCTCCAGCTGGGGCTCGCGGGGGAGGCGGCGGCGCGGTACGCCGACGAGTGGATCGTGGGCATCGAGGACGTCACGCCGCTCGCCACGGAGGTCCATGCGCTGGTGCGGGCCGGTGAACTCGATTCGGCCGCAGGGCTGTTGCCCGAGGAGCGGCCGTACCTCGTCGAGGACGAGGTGCTTGCGCGTCTGCGCGCCTAGGGAGTGGGGGGAGGGGCGGGTCAGGCTGCCTTGACGACGGCGCTGTGGATCGCGGCCGCCCACTCGACGACCAGCAGCTCGTACTCCGCGCGCTCCTCGGCCGACAGGGTGCCGCCCGTGCGCCGCCAGAGCGCACGGATCTCCTCGTTGACCTCGGCGGCGGACCGCACGGAACCAGGGGTCACGAAATCGGGGGACATGCGGACAAGCCTAGGGGCAGCCACTGACAGGCCGCCACCGGACGGCTACCCCAGCCCTATGCGGTTGGTCACGAGACGCGGGTCACAGACCGCCCGGTCAGCCCGCCGACTCGGCGGCGTGCGGGCTCAGCACACCCATCGTCACCAGGACGATGATGACGATGCCCAGCGCGATGCGGTAGTAGACGAACGGCATGAAGCTCTTGGTCGAGATGAACTTCATGAACCAGGCGATCACCGCGTAGCCGACCGCGAAGGCGATGATCGTCGCGAAGACCGTCGGCCCCCACGAGACATGCCCGCCCTCCGTCGCGTCCTTGAGCTCGAACAGGCCGGAGGCGAGTACCGCGGGGATCGCGAGCAGGAAGGAGTAGCGGGCCGCGGCCTCGCGCTTGTAGCCCATGAACAGGCCGCCGCTGATGGTGGCGCCGGAGCGGGAGACGCCCGGGATGAGCGCCATGGCCTGGCAGACGCCGTAGATCAGGCCGTCCCGTACGCCCAGGTCCTCCAGGGCTTTGCGCTGCTTGGGCGCGCGGTGCCGGCCGCTTTTCTCGTCCCGGGCGGCGAGCCGGTCGGCGACGCCCAGGACGATGCCCATGCCGATCAGCATCGTCGCGGTGATCCGCAGGTCGCGGAACGGTCCCTCGATCTGGTCCTTCAGCGTCACGCCGAGCACACCGATCGGGATCGAGCCGACGATGACCAGCCAGCCCATGCGCGCGTCGGGGTCGCTGCGCAGCGCCTTGTTGGTGAGTGAGCGCGTCCACGCCGAGATGATCCGCCCGATGTCCTTGCGGAAGTAGATCAGCACGGCGGCCTCCGTGCCGATCTGGGTGATCGCCGTGAAGGCCGCGCCCGGGTCCTTCCAGTCCAAGAAGGCCGCCGTCAGCCGCAGGTGTGCGCTGGAGGAGACGGGGAGGAACTCGGTCAGCCCCTGGACGAGTCCGAGGATGAGTGATTCGAACCAAGACATGAGGTAGCGGAGTCCAAGTGCCGATCGTGGAACGGACGACGGGGCACGCCGGGCCGGCCAGTGCGATGACCGGGGGATCAGGTGTGCCGAGGGGGAAGCGTAGCGTCCCCGGATGGCCGATCCGACACAGGGGTTTGACAGATACCCCGCGGCAGGAGGGATCAAGCCGCCGTCGGTCCGGTCACCGTCCAGCCGGGCGCCTGGGGGTGGGCCGTGAGGTCCTCGTGGCGCACCTCGTCGCCGCAGGCCCGGCAGGTGACGACCGGGGCGAGTGCCCGGCCGCAGGAGTGCTCCAGGACCATCGGACGGTCGCCGTCCGCCCGCAGATGGCGGTCGCCCCAGGCCATGAGGGTCATCAGCACCGGCTCCAGTTCCAGCCCGGCCCGGGTGGGCCGGTACTCGAAGCGCTGCGGGCGCTCGCTGTAGGGGTGCTTGACCAGGATCCCGGCGTCGACGAGCCGGCGCAGCCGCGTGGCGAGGATGTCGCGCGGTGCGCCGATGTTGCGTACCAGCTGGTCGAAACGGCCGTTGCCGAGGCACACCTCCCGCAGCACGAGCAGGGAGTACTTCTCGCCGACCAGGACCAGGGTGTCGGCGATCGAGCAGGGGCGCGGGTCTTTGCTGGCGGCCATGAAGCCCAGTCTAGGAGAGGGTTGGATTTTCCAACCTGGCGGGGCTACGGTGAGTTTGGATTTCCTACTCACTGGTAGTCGTGGAGGGCCGCACCATGCGTGACGCAGTCATCGTCGAAGCCGTACGCACCCCGATCGGCAAGGGCAAGCCGAACGGCACCCTCGCACACGTCCACCCGGTGGAACTCCTCGCCCACACCCTGCGCACCCTCGTCGAACGCTCCGGCGTCGACCCGGCGCTGATCGACGACGTCATCGGCGGCACCGTCGACCAGGTCGGCGAGCAGGCCATGAACACCACCCGCTACGCCGCCCTGTCCGCGGGCTTCCCGGAGTCGGTGCCGGCGACCACCGTGGACCGCCAGTGCGGCTCCTCCCAGCAAGCCGTGCACTTCGCGGCGCAGGGCGTCCTCTCGGGCGCGTACGACCTCGTCGTGGCCTGCGGGGTCGAGTCCATGAGCCGGGTGCCGATGTGGTCGAACGTGCCCGCGGGCAAGGACCCCTTCGGACCCGGGATCGCCGAGCGCTACGCCGAGGGGCTCGTCCCGCAGGGCATCAGCGCCGAGCTCATCGCCGCCAAGTGGTCGATCGGCCGCGAGCGGATGGACGACTTCGCCGTCTCGTCGCACCGGAAGGCCGCGGCGGCCTGGGGCAGCGGGCTCTTCGACGCCGAGGTCGCGCCCCTGGAGGGCGTCACACGCGACGAGTGCGTACGGCCCGGCAGCACCACCGAGGTCCTCGCCGGCCTCAAGCCCGCCTACTACGACCCCGGATTCGCCGAACGCTTCCCGCAGATCGAGTGGAACGTCACGGCGGGCAACGCGAGCCCGGTCAACGACGGCGCCTCGGCGGTGCTCATCACCTCCAGCGAGACCGCTGCCCGGCTCGGCCTGCGCCCGCTCGCCCGGCTGCACAGCTTCGCCGTCACCGGCTCCGATCCGCTGCTGATGCTCACGGGCGTCGTGCCGGCGACCGAGAAGGTGCTGCGCAGGGCGTCGCTGACCCTCGACGACATCGACCTGTTCGAGGTCAACGAGGCCTTCTCCAGCGTGGTACTGGCCTGGCAGCAGGAGACAGGCGCCGACCTCGCCCGGGTCAATGTGCACGGCGGCGCCATCGCGCTGGGCCATCCCCTCGGCGCGAGCGGCACCCGGCTGACGACGACGCTGGTGCACGCGATGCGGGAGCGGGGCGCCCGGTACGCGCTCCAGACCATGTGCGAGGCGGGCGGACTCGCCAACGCCATGGTGCTGGAACGGGTGTGAGCCGGGCGGGTTTAACGGTTCGTCAGAGCTGGCGCAGGCGGTGTCGCTTGCGCCAGGCCATCACCACGCCCGCCAGAGCGGGCAGGGCGATGCAGGCCAGGGCGATCAGGAAGGCGGGGGACGTCGGGGCGGAGGCGCGGGCGCCGGCGACGGCGTACGCGGCGGTGTTCGGGATCGAGCCGAGGCCCGTCGCCAGCAGGAACGGCAGCAGGCCCATGCGGGAGACGGAAGCGCAGTAGTTCGCGGCCCAGAACGGCACGCCGGGGAAGAGCCGCACCGCCAGCATCGAGCGGAAACCGTGCCGGCTGAGCTGGCCGTCCGCGGCCTTCAGCCAGCGCCCCCGCAGCAGCGGCCGCAGGGCGTCCTGGCCCAGCGCCCGGCCCAGGCAGAAGGCGACCCCGGCACCGAGCACCGTGCCCGCCAGCGCCACGCCGGTGCCCAGCTGCGAACCGAACAGCGCCCCCGCCGCGAGGTTCAGCAGCGGCCTCGGCACGAACGCCACGGTGCACACGCCGTATGCCACCGCGAACACCACCGCCGCCATGGCTCCGCCGAGCTGCGGTGGCCAGCCCTGCGTCAGCAACCGCTGCGGCTCGAACAGGAGCACCCCGCACGCACCGGCGGCGAGCAGCGCGACGAGCAGGGACAGCCGCGACCACGGGGAGAGCAGAACTCTCGTGCAGCGAGCGGCGAAACCGGTGGACGGGACGGGCGAGGCGGTCGTTGCCGAGGGGACGGCGACGGCGAGCTCCGCGGTGCTGGCCCGGGGAGAGGCCGTGGCGGTGCCCCCAGAGCGGGTGGTGGCATCGAGCATCCGGTGACACTAACCGACAAATGTGTGTGATCGCCGTATGGTTCGTCTCACGAGCGTCACAGGTGCCCGGGCGCAACCGCCTGCGCGGACCGGACGAAAACCATTCGACGTGCGGTAAAGCGTCGGCAATGA
Organism: Streptomyces sp. NPDC052064; assembly: GCF_055585925.1. Taxonomy (NCBI): domain Bacteria; kingdom Bacillati; phylum Actinomycetota; class Actinomycetes; order Kitasatosporales; family Streptomycetaceae; genus Streptomyces; species Streptomyces sp. NPDC052064. Next base: position 287,919 of record NZ_JBVJJE010000010.1, on the reverse strand, counting down.
TCTGACTCATGTTCCGGCACGCCTTCACCCTCGCAGCATCCGTGGTCACGGATGCCCCGAAGGCTGCCGTCGCCGTTCTCACGGCCGTTGCCGACGGCGCCCGAAGCTGACCCTCTCCGGTTCGTCCGGCGGCCCCGCAAGGGGAGGGTCGGGCAGGTCCTCGGGGTCCCACTCCATGACTAGACGCTTCGAGGTACAGCCATGTCCAAGACGGCCTACGTCCGCACGAAACCGCATCTCAACATCGGCACGATGGGTCATGTCGACCACGGCAAGACCACCCTCACGGCCGCCATCACCAAGGTCCTCGCCGAGCGCGGCACCGGCACGTTCGTGCCCTTCGACCGGATCGACCGGGCGCCCGAGGAGGCGGCGCGCGGCATCACCATCAACATCGCGCACGTCGAGTACGAGACCGACACGCGGCACTACGCGCACGTCGACATGCCGGGCCACGCCGACTACGTCAAGAACATGGTCACCGGCGCCGCGCAGCTCGACGGGGCGATCCTCGTCGTCTCGGCGCTCGACGGGATCATGCCGCAGACCGCCGAACACGTGCTGCTCGCCCGGCAGGTGGGCGTCGACCACATCGTGGTCGCCCTCAACAAGGCCGACGCGGGGGACGAGGAGCTGACCGACCTGGTCGAGCTGGAGGTACGCGACCTGCTCACCGCGCACGGCTACGGCGGTGACTCCGTACCCGTCGTGCGCGTCTCGGGACTGAAGGCGCTGGAGGGGGACCCCCGCTGGACGGCCTCGATCGAGGCGCTGCTCGACGCGGTGGACACGTATGTGCCGATGCCGGAGCGGTATCTGGACGCGCCGTTTCTGCTGTCCGTGGAGAACGTGCTGACTATCACCGGTCGGGGGACCGTGGTGACCGGTGCGGTGGAGCGGGGCACGGTGCGGGTCGGGGACAAGGTCGAGGTGCTCGGGGCTTCCGTCGAGACCGTGGTCACGGGGCTGGAGACCTTCGGCAAGCCGATGGAGGAGGCGCAGGCCGGGGACAACGTGGCGCTGCTGCTGAGGGGGGTTCCCCGGGACGCCGTCCGGCGGGGGCACGTGGTGGCCGCGCCGGGGAGTGTGGTGCCGAGTCGCCGTTTCACGGCGCGGGTGTATGTGTTGTCCGCGCGTGAGGGTGGGCGTGCGACGGCTGTCTCCAGCGGGTACCGGCCGCAGTTCTACATCCGTACGGCGGATGTGGTGGGGGACGTCGACCTCGGTGAGGTGGCTGTGGCGCGGCCCGGGGACACGGTGGTGATGAACGTGGAGCTGGGGCGGGAGGTGCCGTTGGAGCCGGGGCTCGGGTTCGCCATTCGTGAGGGTGGGCGGACTGTGGGGGCGGGGACCGTGACAGCGGTCGACTGAGGTTGTGGGGAACTGCGGGCCGTCCTGGACCGGTCGCGCAGTTCCCCGCGCCCCTTCTCTGCGGTGGCTCCACGCACAATGGAGGGGTGAAGGACGCCATTCCCGTCGCCCGATCCGTCGATCACGGGTTCGCCAAGCTCATGCCCGACGTCGACCGGGAGCGGGCCTGGTTGCTGACCGTCGACGGGGCGCCGCAGTCGTATGTCGATCTGGACGAGCCGACGCATCTGGAGTTCGAGTACGCGCGGCGGCTCGGGCATGTGCTGGACGTGGTCGCGGAGCCGGGGTGTGCGCTGGACGTGCTGCATCTCGGTGGGGGCGCGCTCACGCTGCCGCGGTACGTGGCCGCGACCCGGCCGGGGTCCCGGCAGGACGTCGTCGAGGCCGATCGGGGGCTGCTGGAGCTGGTGACCGAGCATCTGCCGCTGCCGGAGGACGCGCGGGTCGCGCTGCACGCGGCGGACGCCCGTGCCTGGCTGGAAACCGGCCCCGCGGACTCGGCGGACGCGATCGTGGCCGACGTGTTCGGCGGTTCACGGGTGCCGGCGCACCTGACGTCGGTCGCGTACGTCCGTGAGGCCGCGCGGGTGCTGCGGGACGGCGGGGTCTATCTCGCGAACCTTCCCGACGCCGCGCCGTTCGCTTTTCTGCGGTCCCAACTCGCCACGCTGGGCACGGTGTTCGAGGAGCTCGTGCTGATCGCCGAGCCTGGGGTGCTGCGTGGGCGGCGGTTCGGGAACGCGGTGCTCGTGGCCGGGCACGAGCCGGTCGACGTCGCCGCCCTGGCCCGGCTCATGGCCGCCGACGCCTTCCCGGCCCGGGTCGAACACGGCGCCGCCCTGCGGGAGTTCACCGGGGCCGCGCGGGCGGTGCGGGACGAGGACGCCGTGCCGTCACCCGAGCCCCCCGACGGGGCGTTCGGTATCGGCTGACGCGTGCTCCGTGCCCCCCTGGGCCACCGGTGTGGTCCTGCGCCGCAGGTTGCGTACGTCCGGTACGCACAGAGCGGCGGCCGTGACCAGGACGACCAGGCCGGCGCAGCCCCACAGCGCGGCCGTACGGCCGAACGCCTCCTCGGCGGGGCCCGCCGAGGCCGTGGCGAGCGGTACCAGCGCGACCGAGCCGAACCAGTCGTACGCCGAGACGCGGGAGAGCTTGTCCTCGGGGATCTCCTGGTGCAGGGCCGTCATCCAGGACACGCCGAACACCTCCACCGTGGCGCCGGCGACGAACATCACCACGTAGAGGACGCCGATCGGCACCGGTACGGCGAGCGCGGCCGAGGGCAGGGCCAGGGGGAACACGCAGAGGGTGCCGGCGAGGAGCAGACGGCGGGGTTTCCAGCGGGTCATCAGCACGGCCCCGGCGACGGTGCCCGCCCCGAACGCGCCCAGGGCGAGGCCCCAGGGGCCCGCGCCGCCGAGGTGGTCGCGGGCGACCAGCGGGCCGTACACCGCGTCGGCGGCGGAGACGACCGCGTTGGCGATCGAGAACTGGACGACGACGGCCCACAGCCAGGCCCGGCCGGAGAACTCCCGCCAGCCCTCCCGCAGATCGGCGAGCAGACCGCCACCCGGTGCGCGCGGCGGGATGTGGCCGACGTCGAGGAAGGCCCGCAGCGCACCGGCGACGGCGAAGGCCGCCGCGTCCGCCGCGAGCACCCAGCCGGGCCCGATCGCGGCGACCATCGCACCGCCGACCGCGGCACCGCCCAGGGCCGCGCCCTGCATCGCCATCCGGAACACCGCGAACGCACGGCCCGCCTGCTCGCCCGAGACCGAAGACATCAGCATGCCCTCGGCGGCCGGGCCGAAGAATGCCTGACCGGTGCCGCCGAGGGCGGCGAGCAGCATCATCTGCCACAGCCGGGGGTCCCCGGTCAGCACGAGGGCGGCGAAGGCGGCCTGGGAGAGGCAGTTCAGGGCGTTGGCCGCCACCATCACGCGGTGCCGGGGCAGCCGGTCCGCGACGGCTCCGCCGATCAGCAGGAACAGCACCAGGGGGAGCGTCCGGGCCGCCGCGACCAGGCCGACGTCACCGCCGTCGCCGCCCGTTTCGAGGACGGCGAACGCCGCGGCGACCAAGGCGCCCTGGCTGCCCAGGTTGGTGACGACCGCGGAGGCGGTCAGCAGGGAGTAGTTGCGCCCCGCCCAGGCGGGCCGACGGGGACTCCGGGCGGAGGCGGTCGGGGTGGTGGGGGATGTCACCGGCCGACTATCGCCGCCTTGAGCCCGTCCTGCCAAACGGTTTTGCACGGTGTCCCGAGGTTCCGCTGAGCCGGGGCCGCCTCCGGCCGGGGCGGACCCGTTCGGCTTCCGGGTCAGCCTCCGGTCGGCTCGCCGTGCAACCGGACCGTGCTGAGGATCTTCACGATGGTCTCCTTGGGCACCTCGCCCTTGACGCCCTTGGCCCCGAAGAAACTCCACGCGACGAAGTCGCCGGCCGAGTTCTTGAAGCCGAACGTGACCGCCTTGCCGTCGCTCGCGCACTTGCCCTTGTCGGGTGTGTTCTCCGACCACGCCCAGGCGACGCTGCCCTTGACGCCCGCGGCGGTGGTGTAGGGCTTGGCCTTCTCCTCGGTTCTGACACTCTTCTTGTCCGGCTGCGTGTATCCGCCGTACACCCACCAGGCCACCTGGTTGACCGCGACCTCGTCGGTGTTCTTGGCGCCGTCCGCACCCTTGGTGCCCGCTCCGGCCAAGGACTCGCTCTCGGTCCTGCCGTCCTTGTCGTCGTCGCTCGTGCACCACTCGGACTTGTAGAACGCCGGCGCCGACATGGTGATGAGCGGCTTGCCGTCATCGGACTTCTCGTCCTCGAAGAAGACGGACGACGTCGGGGCCGCCACCTCCCAGTCCGCGGGGACGTCGAAGGCCGTGCCCCACTTGGGGTTGATGACGACCTTCCAGCCCTTGACCGTGGGCTTCTCCTCCTCGCCGCCGCGGGGGTTGTCGCCCGTGGCGGGCGCGCTCGGCTCCGCGGACGGGCTCGCCGGCGCCGTGTTCTTCTTGCTTTCGCCCTTGCCGCCGTCCGCCGTGTCGTCCTTGTCGCCGCCCAGCACCAGGAAGCCCGTGACGCCGGCTGCCACGACGACCGCCGTGGCAGCGATGATCGCGACCAGCTTCGTCCGGTTGCCGCCGCCACCGCCCTGCGGCGGCTGCGGCGCGCCGGCCGGCCCGGGGGCACCCCACTGCGGCTGCTGTCCATAGGGGTTGGGCTGCTGCTGATAGCCCGGCTGCTGGTACGGATTCGGCTGCTGGTACCCCGGCTGCTGGTACGGGTTGTTCGCTTGCGGGTTCTGCTCGCCCCCGGGCGGCTGCTGTCCTGGCCACATGGGCAGCAACCCTAGCCGCGCTCCGGACACGATTCGGTCACTGCCCGTGGACGGAGACGTAGCAACCCGGAACGGGCCGACGTGGACGGTTGGGGGTGAGGACCGGTGCGGCGGTCGTCACACGGGCCTGGTCAGGCGTCTCTACTCGTGAGTAACATGCGGCCATGAGCGCAGACCAGATGTCCATCGGCGAGATGCTCGCCGCCACGGTGCCCATGGCCCGGACCCTCAACCTCGAGTTCCTCGAGACGACGCCGGAGCGGGCGGTGGTGTCCCTGCCGGACCAGGGCGAGTACCACAACCACGTGGGCGGGCCGCACGCCGGGGCGATGTTCACGCTCGGCGAGTCCGCGAGCGGGGCCATCGTGCTGGCCGCGTTCGGGGACCAGCTCTCGCGCGCCGTGCCGCTGGCCGTCAGCGCCGAGATCTCCTACAAGAAGCTGGCGATGGGTGCGGTCACCGCGACCGCGACCCTCGGCCGCCCGGCCGCCGAGGTCGTCGCGGAGCTGGACGCCGGTGAGCGCCCCGAGTTCCCGGTGGTCATCGCCATCCAGCGGGCCGACGGTGCCGTGACCGGCGAGATGACCGTCGTGTGGACGCTGCGTCCCAATGGCTGATCCGGCTGTCGTGTGTGCGGGACCCCGGCCGAGTGCCGGGGTTCTCGCATGTCAGGCCGCGATGTCCCGCCGCGCGGGACGTGCGCCGTCGAGGTCCGCGACGAACCCCTTGAGCGAGGCCACGAACTCCGGCCCCAGGTCGGGCCGGTCGCAGGCCAGCCGGACCACGGTGCGCAGGTGGTCGGCCTTGTCGCCGGTGTCGTAGCGCAGGCCCTCGAAGACGACTCCGTGCACGGTGCCGTTCGTGGCCAGTTCCTGGAGGGCGTCGGTCAGCTGGATCTCGCCGCCCCGGCCCGGCGGGGTGCGCTCAAGGATGCCGAAGACGGCCGGGTCGAGGATGTAGCGCCCGATGACGGCGTAACGGCTCGGCGCGTCCTGCCGGGCCGGCTTCTCGACCAGACCGGTGACGCGGACGACGTTCTCCTCGCCGGTCGGCTCCACGGCCGCGCAGCCGTAGAGGTGGATCTGCTCCGGCGGGACCTCCATCAGGGTGACCACGCTGCCGAGCCGGCGGTCGCGGACGTCGAGCATCCGGCTGAGCAGGGTCTCGCGCGGGTCGATCAGGTCGTCGCCGAGCAGGACCGCGAAGGGCTGGTCGCCGACGTGCCGGCGGGCGCACAGCACGGCGTGGCCGAGGCCGAGCGGCTCGCCCTGCCGGATGTGGTGGATGCTCGCCAGCCGCGCCGGGTCGCGCACCGCGTCCAGCCGCACGGTGTCGCCCTTGGCCGCGAGGGTCTGCTCCAGCTCGAAGGCGTGGTCGAAGTGGTCCTCGATGGCGCGCTTGTGCCGGCCGGTGACCATCAGGACGTCGTCCAGTCCCGCCGCTGCCGCCTCCTCGACGACGTACTGGATGACCGGCTTGTCGACGACCGGCAGCATCTCCTTGGGCGTCGCCTTCGTGGCGGGCAGGAAGCGGGTGCCGAGACCGGCGGCCGGGACGACCGCCTTGCGCACGGTGCGGGCGGGGGTGAACGGGGTGGAAGGGTGGGGGCGCTCATGCGGTCCATGCCGGCGGGCGGAGATGAGAGCGCGCCGAGAACCACATGGGAGCGGGCTGTGGAGTTGGAGATTCAGTGGACCAACCGCCTTTGCGTGCACACAACTTGAGGCTCAGTGCGGCGGTGTTTTCGAAAGCGGGTGCGGATACCGCCGGTAACATTTCTGAATTCGCCTCGTTTTGAACTTGGGTCATCCGAACTCCTTGTTACCTGTGAGTCGTATGTGCGAAAGTGAGCCGCCTCACAGCCGAGTCCGCAGCTGACGCGGCACAGGTATGCACCAATCACGCACCTGCTTTCCGACGGACGCGCAATTCGCATGCCGTCCTGCGGCTGGAAGGAAATGGTTCAGTGCAATCCCCTTACCCCCCACGCCCGCCGTACCCGCCGCGCCCCGGAACGGGCCCCGCGGATTCCGATCGCAATCTTCTCGCCCGGGTCGGTGATCCCGGCGAAGGACCGCGCGCCGCCGCGCTGTTGCTGGCCAGGCACTGGCGGGCTGCGTACGAGTACGCCGTGATCTGCCTGGCCTCCTCGGCGGATTCGGCGTCGATGGCGGCCGCCGCCGCGTTCCGCCGGGAACTCGCCCGGCCGGGCGGTGGCGCCCTGCGCCCGCGGCTGCTCGCGGCCGTGCGGGACACGGTCGGGGAGTGGGCCGCCGACGACGGCATTTCCGGAGTACTGCCGGAACTCCGCAAAACCGTCGGCGCTCGTGGTCTGCGTGCCGCACGGTCCACGACGCCTGAAAGGCGGCGGCTCGCCGAACGCGCTTTCCGGGCCCTTCCGGGGGCTTCCCAATGTCTGCTCTGGCACACGGAGGTCGAGGCCGAACCCATATCCGTACCTGCCGGTCTGCTGGGAGTGGACGTCCGTACCGCGTCGCCCGCGCTGGAGCAGGCGCGCGAGCAATTCCGGGCGGGTTGCGTCCGGGCCCACCGGGAACTCGCGCCGACGCAGGAATGCCGCTTCTACAACCGTCTGCTGGACGTTCCGATGCGCCGCGGCGGGGCCCTGCTGCCGGATGTGCAAAGGCATCTGATGGCCTGCCGCTACTGCCGGCACGCCGCCGAGCAACTCAGCCATTTCGAGGGCGGGTTGGAAGACCTGCTCGTCGAGACCGTGCTCGGCTGGGGGGCCCGCCGCTACCTCGAATCACGGCCGGGCCGCGACGGGGGCCGGAGCGTCCTGCCCGCGGTCCCGGCCGGCGGCCGTCACCGGCTCCGCGCCCGTGGCCTGCCGGCGGGTGGCCGGCCCGTGCCTTCGAGGAGACACACGAAGTCGCTGGCCGCCGCGATCGGGGTGACCTCCCTCGTACTGCTCGCGACGCTGCTCGCCGCCAGGGGCTGGACGGAGGAGGGCGGCACCGTCGCTCCCCAGGCCACCTGGGGGGCGGTCAGCGGCCACAGCGTCGACCCGGATTCCGCGGGAACCTCCTCGGCCGGACTCCCGTCGGCCGCGTCCGCGGGCCACCCCGCCGAAGTGGCCCGTGGGCGGCTGCGCAATCTCGACGCCGGCCTCTGCCTCGACGTCCGGGGCGGCCGGGCCCGGGCCGGCGCCCGCGCCGTGCTGACCTCCTGCTCCACCGCCGGCCCCCTCCAGTGGTCGTACCAGGACGACGGCATGCTGCGCAGCGCCGCCGACCCCACCCTCTGCCTGAGCTCCGACACCGTCGAGGGCCCGGTCGTCCTGGCCGGCTGCCTCGTGCACGCCGGAGTGGTGCGTTACGACCTGACCGTGCGCGGCGAACTCCTGCCGCGCGGCGGCAAGGGGCTGGCCGTCACCCACGGCAAGGGCCGAAACGTGATCGTCGCCGGGCGCGACGGATCCGAGGCGCAGCGATGGGCGCTGGAGCCGGAGGTGGCTGCCGGGGGCGACGCGGGGGAGCCGGGAAAGCCGGGGGAGCGGCGGGGTCAGGACGCGCCTCGGGAGAGCGGCCGGAAGGAGAGCGGCCCGGAGAAAGAGCCGTACGACGGCGCCCCGCCCGGGCATCGGCCCGAACCCCCGCGGATCAACTCCGGGGAACCGCCGCAGGAGCGGTACGAGACGCGGTTCGCCCAGGCGGACTGCTGCGACGCAGCCGAACCGGGACCGGCCCCCGACGACAGCGGCACGCCCGGCACCGACGTGCCCGGTCCGGCGCCCGACAGCGACGTACTCGGTTCCGCGACAGCCACCGTGAACACGGCCGTGACGACGGTTCACCCCGCCACGCTTCCGTAGACCGGCCCTTCGGGCCGCCTCCGCAGGGTCACGCCGCCCGAGGGCGGGCCGGGCCTTCGTCGGGTCACGCCGCACCGGCCCCGAGGGCGTGGGTCCGGTGGCACCCGCGGGGGTGCCCGGACCCGTCTCCGGGGGTCGGGTTTCCGGCGTCAGCGGCCGGTCGTCCGGGGCTGTTCCCGGGGCGGGTCCGGCCTCCGGTGTCACCCCTCGTGCCGGTGGCACCCGCGGGGGTGCCCACGGACCCGGACGCCCGCTGGACGGCCGACGGCCTCGACGTCGCCTTCACGGTCCGCGACACCGGCCCGCGCGCCGCTGTTCCCCGGCCCGCAGGTGTACGCGGGACCCTCCCCGGACCTGCTGCTCGACCAGCCGGTCCGCGTGCCGGCCGGGTACCGGTCGCTCACCCTGCGGGCCGGGGAACAGCGGCGGGTCGCCGTGCGCGTCGAGACGCGGGCCCTGTCCTCCTGGGACCCGAAGGATCACGACCGGGTGCTCGGGACCGGCCCGCGCACCCTGTGGATCGGGGCGTCGTCACGGGATCCGCGGCTGCGGACGTGCGTACGGATGGGCGGCTGACACGGTGCGTACGGAACAGCGGGTGACACGGGCCGGGAGGCGCCTGGCATCGAACCGGAACAAACTGGTACTCCTCCTGAGGCCGTCGCAGAACCCAGGGAGTCACTCATGCCCCAGGCCCCGCGCCAGGACAGCAGCACGCAACCGACCGACGAGGAACTGCGCACGCTGGACGCCCACTGGCGGGCCGCCAACTACCTGGCGGCCGGTCAGATCTACTTGCTGGCGAACCCCCTGCTGACGGAGCCGCTGCGGCCCGAGCACATCAAGCCGCGGCTGCTGGGCCACTGGGGCACCTCGCCCGGGCTCAACCTCGTCCACACGCACCTCAACCGGGTGATCAAGAACCGCGCGCTGGACGCGCTGTGCATCTGGGGCCCGGGCCACGGCGGCCCGTCGGTGCTGGCCAACTCCTGGCTGGAGGGCAGCTACAGCGAGAAGTACCCGGACGTGACGCGGGACGCGCAGGGCATGGAGCTGCTGCTGCGGCAGTTCTCGTTCCCCGGTGGCGTGCCCAGCCACGTCGCCCCGGAGGTGCCCGGCTCGATCCACGAGGGCGGCGAACTCGGCTACTCCCTCGCCCATGCCTACGGCGCCGCTCTCGACCACCCCGGCCTGCTGGTCGCCTGCGTGATCGGCGACGGCGAGGCGGAGACCGGCCCGCTGGCCGGATCCTGGCACGCCAACAAGTTCCTCGACCCCGTCCACGACGGTGCCGTCCTGCCGATCCTGCACCTCAACGGCTACAAGATCGCCAACCCGACCGTGCTCGCCCGCCTCCCCGAGTCCGAGCTCGACGCGCTCCTGCGTGGCTACGGCCACGAGCCGATCCACGTCAGCGGCGACGACCCGGCCGCCGTCCACCGCTCGATGGCCCAGGCGATGGACACCGCGCTCGACCGCATCGCCGAGGCCCAGCGCGCCGCCCGCGAGGAGGGCGTGACCGAGCGCCCGCACTGGCCGGTGATCGTGCTGCGCACCCCGAAGGGCTGGACCGGCCCGGCCGAGGTGGACGGCGAACCGGTCGAGGGGACCTGGCGCTCTCACCAGGTGCCGCTGGCCGGCGTCCGTGACAACCCGGATCACCTGCGGCAACTGGAGGCCTGGCTGCGCTCCTACCGGCCCGAGGAACTGTTCGACACCGAGGGCCGGCCGGTCGCGGACGTCCTCGCCTGCGTGCCCGAGGGCAGCAGGCGACTGGGCGCCACCCCGTACGCCAACGGGGGGCTGCTCGTCCGCGATCTGCCGGTCCCGTCCCTGGACGACTTCGCCGTCCCCGTCGACAAGCCGGGCACCACCCTGCACGAGCCCACGCGGGTCCTCGGCGACCTCCTGGCCCAGGTCATGCGGGACACCGCCGGCCGTCGTGACTTCCGACTGGTCGGCCCGGACGAGACCGCCTCCAACCGGCTCCAGGCCGTCTACGACGCCAGCGGCAAGGCCTGGCAGGCCGAGACCCTCGACGTCGACGAGCACCTCGACCGGCACGGCCGGGTGATGGAGGTCCTCTCCGAGCACCTCTGCCAGGGCTGGCTGGAGGGCTATCTGCTCACCGGCCGGCACGGCCTGTTCTCCTGCTACGAGGCGTTCGTGCACATCGTCGACTCGATGGTCAACCAGCACATCAAATGGCTGCGCACCTCCCGGCGACTGCCGTGGCGCGCCCCCATCGCCTCCCTCAACTACCTGCTGACCTCCCACGTGTGGCGACAGGACCACAACGGCTTCTCCCACCAGGATCCCGGCTTCGTCGACCACGTCCTCAACAAGAGCCCCGAGGTCGTCCGGGTCTACCTTCCGCCGGACGCCAACACCCTGCTGTCCGTCGCGGACCACGTCCTGCGCAGCCGCGACTACGTCAACGTGGTCGTGGCCGGCAAGCAGCCCTGCTTCGACTGGCTGTCGATGGACGAGGCCCGCGTCCACTGCGCCCGTGGCGCCGGTATCTGGGAATGGGCCGGCACCGAGGACGGCTCCCGCGAACCCGACGTGGTGCTGGCCTGCGCCGGTGACGTCCCCACCCAGGAGATCCTGGCCGCCGCGCACCTGCTGCGCCGGCACCTGCCCGAGCTGTCGGTCCGCGTGGTGAACGTCGTCGACCTCGCCCGGCTGCTGCCCCGGGAGGAACACCCGCACGGCATGAACGACTTCGAGTACGACGGCCTCTTCACCGTGGACAAGCCGGTGATCTTCGCCTACCACGGCTACCCGTGGCTGATCCACCGCCTGGCCTACCGCCGCGCCGGCCACCAGCACCTGCACGTGCGCGGCTACAAGGAGGCCGGCACCACCACCACGCCCTTCGACATGGTCGTCCGCAACGACCTCGACCGCTACCGCCTCGTCATGGACGTCATCGACCGCGTCCCGGGTCTCGCGGTGCGCGCCACGGCCGTACGCCAGCGCATGGCCGACGCCCGCACCCGTCACCACGCCTGGATCCGTGAGCACGGCACCGACCTGCCCGAGGTCGCCGAGTGGAACTGGAACGCCTGAGCCGCGGGGGACGTCTTGCCACCCGGTAGGCTTCCCGTGCTCGCAGGGAAGCACAGGGAAAGGATCCGGCGTTGCACGTCCAGGAGTGGCTCGAAACCGTACCCGCGGTGGCCGTCTACGCACTGGTGGGACTGGTCATCGGCCTGGAAAGCCTGGGCATCCCGCTGCCGGGCGAGATCATCCTGGTCTCCTCCGCGCTGCTGGCCTCCCAGCACGGCCACATCGACCCCGTCGTCCTCGGCGCCAGCGCCACGGCCGGCGCGATCATCGGCGACTCGATCGGCTATGCCATCGGTCGCAAGGGCGGCCGCCCCCTGCTGGCCTGGCTGGGCAAGAAGTTCCCCAAGCACTTCAGCGAGGGCCATATCGCCACGGCCGAGCGCTCCTTCGAGAAGTGGGGCATGTGGGCCGTCTTCTTCGGCCGCTTCGTCGCCCTCCTCCGCATCTTCGCGGGCCCCCTCGCCGGTGTGCTCCACATGCCGTACTGGAAGTTCCTCATCGCCAACGTCCTCGGCGGCATCCTCTGGGCAGGCGGCACGACAGCGGTCATCTACTACGTAGGCATCGTCGCCGAGGCCTGGCTGAAGCGCTTCTCGTGGCTGGGCCTGGTAGCGGCGGTCCTCATCGGCCTGACGTCGATGCTGGTCCTCAAGCGCAAGGCGAAGAAGGCGGGCGAGAACCGGGAAGCGGCAGAACAGCAGGCGTTCTAGGGGCGCGGGGAACCGCGCGACGAGGCCCCACGGCCCCGCACCCGCCGAACAACCTACGCATGCACCTCGCGATGCGCCTTGGCCGACTCGGCATACATCGTGCCGTTGAGGGTGACCCCCTGCCGCTCCTCCTCCGACAGCTCCCGCCGAACCCTGGCAGGCACTCCCGCCACCAGCGACCCGGGCGGCACGACCATGCCCTGCGGTACCAGCGCCTGGGCGGCAACAAGGGACCCGGCCCCGATCACCGCCCCGTTCAGCACCGTCGCCCCCATCCCGATCAGGCAGTCGTCCTCGACGGTCGCCCCGTGCACCACGGCGTTGTGACCGATGCTGACCCGCTCACCCACCGTCACAGGAAACCCCGGGTCGGCATGAAGGGTGCAGTTGTCCTGGACATTGCTGCTCGCACCGACCGAGATCGCCTCGACGTCACCGCGCAGCACGGCCCCGTACCAGACACTCGCCCCCGCCCCCAGCGTCACACTCCCGATCACCGACGCCGTCGGCGCCACGAACGCCGTCTCGTCGATCTCCGGCTCCCTGCCCCCATCCCCGTGATCATCGCCCGCTGTCCCATGCCAGCCTCCCGAAAACGTCGTAGACAACCCGCACCGTACGCCACCTGGTAGGGCGAAGATCACAGGCCTCCGACGCCGCGGGGTGAGCTACCGCTGAGTACCGTGACCTCGTGCCGAAGCGCAAGAACACGTTCTCATCCTGGCGGCGCGGCCTCGCGCAGCGCGCCGTCCACGCGGGTTGGGCCTGGGTGCAACGCACGGGCTCCGTGACCGCCGAACATCCCGGGCGCTACCGGTTCGGCGCGATGGGAACAGGTACCAGACTCGCCTTCCCGCTCGGCACGGTCTTCGGTGAAGCCTGGATCCACCTCGGCGCCCACTGCATCATCGGCGAGCAGGTCACCCTCACCGCGGGCCTGATGCCCGACCTCGACCTCGGCCCCGACGCGATCCTGCGTATCGGCGACGGCGTCGTCCTGGGCCGCGGCAGTCACGTCATCGCGGACACGACGGTCACCATCGGCAGCGACTGCTACTTCGGTCCGTACGTCTACGTCACGTCCACGAATCACTCCTACGACGATCCGCACGAGCCCATCGGCAAGCAGTGGCCGCGGATGGAGCCGGTGGAGATCGGGCCCGGCTGCTGGATCGGCACGGGCGCGGTGATCCTGCCGGGTGCCCGGATCGGGCGGAACGTGGTGGTGGCCGCGGGCGCGGTCGTCCGGGGCTCGGTGCCCGACCACGCCGTGGTGGCGGGCGCGCCGGCGCGCGTCGTACGGCGCTGGACACCGGCCGACGGCTGGCAGCCGCCGCTGCGTACCCCGCCGCCGGTGCCGATCCCGGAGGGCGTCACGCCCGAGCAGCTGCGCGCCCTGTCGGACCTGGACGAGGAGACGGCGGCCCGGCTCGCCGAGCTGGACGAGACGGCGGCCGGAGTGGCCGAGCTGGAGCCGGGATCCTGAACTGCCCCGGCCGGCTCAGCCCGACGCCAGCAGAACCGTGCCCACCAGGGCCAGCCCCGCACCCGCGGCCTGCACCGCCCGCAGCCGTTCGCGGAGTACACCGCGCGCGGCCACGGCGGTCACCATCGGGTAGAGCGAGGCGAGCACGGCGGCGACGGTGACCGGGCCGTGCTGCGCGGCGATCGAGTACGTGCCGTTCGCGGCGACGTCCGCGAGGCCGACGAAGGCCAGTGCCGGCAGGGAGCGCCACGGGAAGCCGTCCGCCGGAAGGGCGGGCGCCCCGCGGCGCACCGACACGTGCAGAGCCAGTCCGCCGGCGGCGACATTCGTCACCCGCTGCACGAACAGGGCGAGGAACAGCCCGGTCAGCGTGGTCGACGCCTCGGCGATCAGGGCCATCACCGCGCCGAAGCCGAAGGCCGCGAGGAGGGTCAGGGCGATGGCCTGGCGCTGGACGGGCGCGCCGCGGAACTGGGGACCGCCGGCCAGACAGACACCGGCGACGGCGACCAGGATGCCGAGGAACTGAAGCAGGCCGGGGCGCTCGCCCAGCACCAGGCCCACACCGACCGGCACGGCCACCCCGATCGATCCCAGCGGCGAGACCACCCCCATCGGGCCCAGCGCGAGCGCCTTGTAGAAGGCGAGCATCGCCACCGGCCCGACCAGACCGGCGGCCACGGCGAACCACAGCTGCGGCCCCGCCTCGCTCCAGCCGCCGGTCGCCACCACGACCACGCCCAGCACGGCCACCGCGATCGACTGCGAGATCACGACCACTGTCAGCGCGGGCGTGCGCCGGGTCAGCAGTCCGCCGCCGAAGTCGGCCAGTCCCCACAGCAGGCTGGTGGCCAGGGCGAAGAGCGCTGTCATGGGTCGGATGCCTCGCAGTACAGTTCGGTGAACGATCAGGTCAACCACACCGTAGTGCAGCCTGTTGCACTATGTCATACAGAATATTGGACGGAATGTGTCGGACCTCGACCTGCTGACCCAGTCCCTGGCGCGCAGCGTCAAGCACTGGCGCGCGGTGCGCGGCTTCACCCTGGACGTGCTCGCCGCCCGGGCAGGCGTCAGCCGCGGCATGCTCATCCAGATCGAGCAGGCCCGCACCAACCCCAGTCTCGGCACCGTCGTCAAGATCGGCGACGCGCTCGGCGTCAGCATCACCACCCTCCTCGACTACGAGCAGGGCCCGAAGGTCCGCATCGTCCCCGCCGAGCAGGCCGTGCGGCTGTGGCACACCGAGGCCGGCAGCTACAACCGGCTGCTCGCGGGCACCGAGGCGCCCGGCCCGCTGGAGATGTGGGACTGGCGGCTCATGCCCGGCGAGAGCAGCGCGTCCGACCCACACCCCGCCGGCACCATGGAGCTGCTGCACGTCACGGCCGGGGAGCTGACGCTCACCGTCGACGGCGTGGAGCACCGCGTCCCCGCCGGCGCGAGTGTGTCCTTCGAGGCCAACCTCCCGCACACGTACGGCAACACCGGTGACGTGCCGCTGGAGATGATGATGGCCGTCTCGGTGCCGCCCGTGACCTGAGACGCCCGGTCCGAGAGCGGCCCGGTGTTGTTAGCGTGCCGCCATGCGCGCACCCATCGGACACTTCGACGACGCCCGTCCGGCCCCCGCCTGCCTCGACGAGCTCACCGGCCCGGTCGCCGACGCCGTACGCCACTGGCACGGCAGCGTCCCCGCCGACCAGATCCTCTACGTCGACACCGACCCGCAGTGGGCCGACACCGCCACCTTCGTGGAGCACTACGGCCGTGACCTGCTGGAGCGGTCCGCGAACTGCGTGGTCGTCGCGGGCAAGCGTGGTGGCGAGTCCGCGCTCGCCGCGTGTGTGGTGCTGTCCACCACCCGGGTCGACGTCAACGGCGTCGTACGCCGCCAACTCGGCGCCCGCAAGGCCTCGTTCGCCGCGATGGACACGGCGACCGGGGAGACCGGCATGGAGTACGGCGGCATCACCCCGCTCGGACTGCCCGGCGGCTGGCCCGTGCTGGTGGACGCGGCCGTCGTCGACCTGTCGTACGTGCTGGTCGGCAGCGGCCGGCGGCGCGGCAAGCTGCTGGTGCCGGGCAAGGCGTTCGCGGAACTGCCGGGCGCGGTGGTGCTGGAGGGGCTGGGGGTCGCCTGAGGGCAGGTCCTACGCCACCGCGTGGTGGGCCAGCGGCAGGTGTGGGTCGGCCTCGCCCGGGGCCGGTTCCGGGTCGGCGTGGACCAGGGCCGCGGTGAGGCGGGGCACGGCGTGCAGCAGGGCGTGCTCGGCGTCGACGGCGATGCGGTGGGCCTGGCGTACCGTCACGTCACCGTCCACCACGACCGCGACCTCGGCGCGCAGCCGGTGACCGATCCAGCGCAGTCGCAGCTCGCCGACCCCGCGCACCCCGGCGACCTCGGTCAGCGCTCGCTCGGCCCGGTCCACCAGGGCCGGGTCGACCGCGTCCATCACCCGGCGGAACACCTCCCGCGCGGCGTCCCGCAGTACCAGCGCGATCGCCGCCGTGATCGCCAGCCCGACGATCGGGTCGGCCAGTTGCCAGCCCAGGGCCGATCCGCCGGCGCCCAGCAGCACGGCCAGTGAGGTGAAGCCGTCGGTGCGGGCGTGCAGTCCGTCGGCGACCAGCGCGGCCGAGCCGATCGCGCGGCCGACGCGGATGCGGTAGCGGGCCACCCACTCGTTGCCCGCGAAACCGACGAGGGCTGCCACGGCGACCGCCGGGACGTGCTGGACCGGGCGCGGGTCGAGGAGACGGTCGATCGCCGTCCATCCGGCGAAGACCGCCGACGCGGCGATCGTCAGCACGATCACCAGGCCCGCCAGGTCCTCGGCCCGCCCGTAGCCGTAGGTGAAGCGCCGGGTGGCCGCGCGCCGGCCCAGCACGAAGGCGATGCCGAGCGGCACGGCGGTCAGCGCGTCCGCGGCGTTGTGCACGGTGTCCCCGAGCAGCGCCACCGAGCCGGAGGCGACCACCACGACCGCCTGCGCCAGCGCCGTCACGCCGAGCACCGCGAGCGAGACCCACAGCGCCCGCATGCCACGGGCCGAGGACTCCAGGGCGGAGTCGACCTTGTCGCCCGTCTCGTGGGAGTGCGGGGTGAGGCGATGGCGCAGGCCGGTGGGGGCGTGGGGGTGCGGATGCTCGTGCCTGTGCCCGTGGTCGTGCCGGTCGCTCACGTGGTTCCCCTTCCGGTGTGCGCGGGAGTGGACGCGTGGACGCCCACGACGCCATTATGTGCGTATGAGCGCACGCATGCACCTGTCACCTGCGCACGATGCGCACCCGCGCACCCCGGGCGAGGAACAGTTCGCGCTCGCCGCCGAACTCCTCGCCCTGCTCGGCGACCGCACCCGCCTCGTCCTGCTGCACGAGCTGGCCGGGCAAGAGGCCGACGTCACCACCCTCACGCAGGCGTGCGGGGCGGCGCGCCCGGCCGTCAGCCAGCACCTGGCGCGGCTGCGCCTGGCGGGTCTGGTGACCACGCGCAAGGAGGGCCGCCGGGTGATCTACTCACTGCGGGACGGCCATCTGCGCCGCCTCGTGGACGAGGCGCTGAACGTGGCCGATCACCGGCTGAGTGACCGGCCCCCGCACGACTGAGTCAGTACTGGGCGCCCGTCCCCAGGTACTGCTCCGCGAAGGCGGCGGCCGCCGAGGGCGAGGTGAACAGGCGGCGCAGCCGGGCGAGCGTGGTGCCCGCGCGGAACGGGTCGCCCGCCGCCGAGCCGTGGTACAGCTCGGACAGCCACTGCGAGAACTCCTGGTAGTCCCACACGCGCCGCAGGCACGCCTCCGAGTAGCCGTTCAGCCCGCTGCCGTCGCCCGTGCGGAGGTGGGCGACCAGCGCGTCACCGAGCAGGAAGGCGTCGTGCAGGGCCAGGTTCATGCCCTTGGCGGCGATCGGGGCGACGAGGTGGGCCGCGTCACCGGCCAGGAAGAGCCGCCCGAACACCATCGGCTCGACGACGTAGTCGTGCATGTCCAGCACGCGCTTCTCGATCAGCGGCCCCTCCGTCAGCGGCGGCACACCCGCCCCGCCGAGCCGCCGCTGGAGTTCCGCCCAGACACGCTCGTGCGGCCAGTTCTCCGGATCGTCGCCCGGTGGGCACTGGAGGTAGTAGCGCGTCACCTCGGGGCCGCGGGCCATGTGCCCGGCGAACCCGTCCGGGTGGCAGCCGAACAGCACGCAGTCGGAGGACGGCGGCGCCTCGGCGAGCAGCGCCAGCCAGCCGATGCCGTAGTCGTGCCGCGCGAGGCGCGCCCGCTGTGGCGGCAGCGAGGCCCGCGTCGCCCCGCGCGCCCCGTCGCAGCCGGCGACGAAGTCGCACCGCACCAGCTGACGCCGGCCCGTCTCGGGGCAGGTGTACGACACCGACGGCCGGTCGGAGTCGATGTCGTGCACCCGCACGTCCCGGACACCGAAGCGGATCTCGCCGCCGCGCACGTCGGCGTACTCACGCACCAGATCCGTCACCAGCAACGGCTGCGGGTAGACGAAGTGATGACATCCCGTGAGTTCGCCGTACGGGAACCGGTACCGCTCCCCGCCGAAGCGGAACTCGCACGCGGTGTGCAACTGCGCCCGGTCCAGCAGGTTCCGCGCGAGGCCCCGCTTCTCCAGGCCGCGTACGGCCCATTCCTCGATGACTCCGGCCCTGGGTCGCTGTTCGATGAACTCCCGGGTCTCGGTCTCCAGGACCAGGCAGTCCACGGACGCGGCCCGCAGGATGTTGCCGACGGTCAGCCCCGCGGGCCCGGCGCCCACGACGACGACCCGAACGCGGTGCGGGGGCGACGATTCGGTGAGGGGGGCTGTCGAAGTCACTCGCGCATTATGTCGACCCGCGCCCTGAACGAGGAGAGTGCCGCAGCGGTAGTGTGGACGGCCCTGACGACAGCGAGGATCGGTTGCCGCCATGACGGATCTGCTCCCCCTGGCGGCGCTGTCCGCCGCGGCCCTCACCGAGGGCGTCAGATTCCTCTACGACCAGGCGGGCGAGCTGCTCAGAGCCCGCCGTGAACGCCGCGCGGAGCAGTCCGCCGCGGACACCCCGGCCGTCGTCGCCGAACCGGCCGTCCTGCCCGCGGCCGACCCCGCCGCTGTGGAGCGGTTCTCCGGGGAACTGCGCGCGCTGCGCGCCGATCTGCACGAAGTCGCCTCCGGAGTCGACGCGATCGACCCGTCGGACGAAGCGCTGGTCCGGCGCGTCGACGCCCTGCGCCGCGTCCTCGAGGCCGTGTACGGCATCGCCGTGACGTTCGACGGAGAGACAGGAGCGCAGGACGCACCGCGCACCCACGGGCGGATCGACGTCGACGCCGTCGCCGGCTACGTCGCGGCGGTCCGGGCCGACCGGCCCTCCGGGTGGATCAGGGGCGACGTCCGGGCCGGGCGGGTCGAGGCGGGCGGCGAGGCGATCGGCGTCGACCTCCGCGACCAGCGGTGACGGCCCCGGCCACGGGCACCGGCGGCAACGGTCCCGGGCTGCTCTTCCAGGACCTGATCACGGACCGCGCCACGGCGTTCGTACCGCGCCCCTGGCTGGCCGGCGACATCGAGCGGTGCCTGTCGGAAGCCACCACACGCATCGTGCTCGTCACGGGCGAACCGGGGGCGGGCAAGACCAGCCTGCTCGCCGGCCTGGCCCGCGCTCACCCCGAGTGGCAGCACTACTTCATCCGCAAGGACAGCCGGACCGCGCTCGCCGGCAGCGACCTCCAGTCGTTCCTGCTCACCATCGGTCACCAACTGGCACGTGACCGGCCGGAGTTGTTCGAGCCGCAGCGGCTGGAGGTCACCGTCGACCAGCGCATCGGGACGGTGGAGGCGGGAGCCAGGGCGGTCGGCATCCGCATCGACGACCTGCGTGCCTCCCCGTTCCACCGGGCCGCGTCCCTGCGCGTCGAGCAGGACATCCTCCGGGTGTCGGGCAGCGCCGTGGGCGTCGAGATCGGGACCGCGACCGTGGAGCCGCGACTGCTCGAACCGGGGGTCCTCGCCCACCTGGCGCTGATCGGTCCGGCGCAGGTGCTGCTGTCCGACGCGCCGGACGAGCGGATCGTGCTCCTCGTCGACGCCCTCGACGAGGGCGCCCACGAACCCGGCGCGACCCTGCTGGACTGGCTCGCCACGGGCCCGCAACTCCCGGCGAACGTACGGGTCGTCGTCACCTCGCGCCCGCACGCCGCGCTCGACCGGCTCCGCTCCGCCCGCGGCGGGAGCCTCGCCGAGATCACCATCGACCCGCTGTCGCCGCAGGTGCGGGACGACCTGCTCACCTACGCCGACCAGGAACTGGCCTCGGAGACGGCCGCGAAGGCGCTGCGCGCGAACGGACGCGACCCGGTGGAGTTCGCCCGGGCACTCGTGCGGCAGGCGAGCGGCAACTTCCTGTACGTGGCGATGTATCTGCGGGCCCTGCGCCAGGCGATCGACGAGGACGACGCACCGCTCACCGCCCGCCTGACCAACGCCGACGCCGTTCCGGACGGACTCCACGGCCTCTACGCGTTCTTCGTCGAAACCGCGCGCACGGACCTCGAACGCCTCGGCATGCTCGACATCAGCGACCCCCTGACCCCCACCGACCTGGTCACTCCCGCCTGGGAGGGAGCCGCCCAGCCCCTCCTCGGCGTCCTGATCGTCGCGCGCGAGCCACTGACCCCCGAACAGTTGCGCACGCTGGCCGGGATCCGGGTCTGGCCGCGTGCCGTTCGCTCGGTGCTGGGCCGGATCCGCTGGCTGTTATCCGTCCGGGACGGCCGGTACGCCTTCTACCACCCGTCCGTCGCCCAGTTCCTCACGGACCCACAGGTCGCCCGCGAGCACCCCGACTGGGGCGTCGCCGAACAGGAGTGGCACGAGCGCATCGTGCGCCACTACCGCGCCGGGGCACCGTCCTGGACGGACGTCGACTGGCCGGCGGTGGACCGGTACGGCCTGGCCCACCTCGCCCACCACCTCGTACAGTGCCGGCCCGCGGTCGCCGCCGAGGTGCCGGACCTGGTGTGCCCGGGGCTGCGCCTGGCCGGCCGGGCCGCGTTCGGCTCCGACCGGTACTTCACCAGGGTCGTCGAGACGGCCGCCGGCCACCTGCTCGACGGCGCTCTCACACCGTCGGACACCCCCACGGTGCTCTTCCTGGCCACCGTACGGCGCCAGTTACGGCGGGCGACCTCCATGGCGGCGCCCGCCGTGTACGGCCTGCTGGCCCGGCTCGGCCGGGTCGACGAGGCCATGACGCGGCTCGGCGCGCTGGCGCCGTCCGGGCAGCAGGTGGCCGCCCTGCTCGAGGTGCACCGCCACACCGCGCATCCGGTGCGTCGGGCGGCCGTGCGCGAACTGCTGGGCGAGGCCGCGTCCGTGGCGCCGCTCGACCCTCACGGCTTGGCGCGGGGTTCCGTGGAGGAGGCGGCACGCAGGATCGCTCCCCATGACCTGCGGCTGGCCCTTCATCTCTGGGAGCGGGCCCAGCGCGAGGCCTGGAAACCGGCTCCGCCCGACGACGTGCTGCGTGCCGCGGCCGACGAGGCCGACCACGGCGACGCCATCGAACTCGTGGCGGGGATGAGCTCCGGGCGTTCCGGCGCCTACCTCGACCTCGCGGACCGGGCCCACGGCGGTGACCGGGAAGAACTGCTGGCGTGGACCGGGCGCGCCCTGCGCCACGCCGCTCCCGCGGAACGGCTGACGTCCCTCGTACGCCTCGCCGGCACCCTGCGGGCCACCCGACCCGAGCACGCCGACCGCCTCGCCGAGCAGGCCCTGCGCGAACTGGCCACAGTCTGGACCGGGGAGGACGCCGCGCTCACCCAGGCGGTGGCCGAGGCGGCCGAACACGCCGCGGGAGCGTACCCGGCGCTGTCGCGAGAACTGCTGCGCCGTCTGGACACCGTGGAGGTGACGGGCCTGGTCGACGACGCCTTCTTACACGCCGCACGCGTCCGGGCGGCCCTCGGCGACATCCGCGCCGCGCACCGGCTGATCGACCGGGTCCTGGGCTTCAGTAACGGCGTCTGGTACGCGAACAAGGCCGCGAAGGTACTCGCCGCCTTCGACGGCGAGGCGGCGACGGCGGTGATCGACGCCGCCTGCGCCCGGGTTCCCCCCGAGCCGTCGTCGCGGGACATGCTCAGCCGGCTTCAACACGAGGGGGACCTGAAGACTCTCGCCGAGGCCCTGGCCGGCCGCGCCCCGGAGCAAGCCGTGGCCTACGCCCGCGCGATCGCCGGCACCGAGTGGCAGCCGCCCTTCAAGGACCGCTACTCGGCCCTCGCGCTCGTCGCCCACCGGCGCGCCGACGCAGGCGACCTGGCCATGGCCCGCTCGATCCTGGACGAGGCGCTGCACGCCGCCGAGGAGGTACCGCCCGTGGCCGACCCGCCGCTGTGGGGCTTCTACCACCTGGCGGGAGAAGGCGGTGGCGTGGCCCGGGGGAACGCCGTCAGCGACCCCGTGGCCGAGATCCCGATAGTGATGAACCACACCAACGACTGGCAGCGGCTCGTCGAACAGCGTTTCTACAGCGACCCGTCGGACGTCCTGCGCGCCATGACGCCCAGCACCTGGTCGGTCGGCCACCCGTACTCCTGGGCCCGTACGATCCGCTGCTTCGCCGAGGCCGTCGCCGTACGGGACCTGGACCGCGCCCGGACGCTCGTGCACGCCCTGACCGATCCCGGCGAGCGGGTCGTGGGACTCGCCGGACTCTTCGGGATCGCCGCCGCCGGAGCGGACCGGACGGCGGCCGACCGGCTGTGGGCCGAGTTCGGACAGGCGTACGCCGTGATACCCCGGTACGAGTGGAACCTGCCGCGGCAGCAGGACGGGCCCCTGGCCTATGTGCGCCCCGACCACCGCAGCAGATTCGAGGCCGCGGTGCGGCTCCTGCCGTGGGAGGCCGACCCGGCCATGGCCTTCCTCGGCGCCGACGGCACCCCGTACCTGCTGTCCATGTTCCACTTCGCCTTCGGCGCCGACGCCTCCCGCCGCTACGCGTTCGACGTGATGGACGGCCGGCAGCCCTACCCGCCGTTCGCCCACACGCACCGCTCCCTGCTCGGGATGCCGCCGGACGTCCACGGGCCGCTGCTCACCGGCGTGATGCTTGCCCCGGCCATCGTCAACGAGCACCTCGCGACCGCGTCCGGCGCGCCCCCGGCCGTCGAGTCCCCGCCGGTCCTGGAGGACGAGCTGTACGCGGCCTACGTGGACATGGCTCTCCTCGGCCCGCAGGCGGGCGCCGCACGGGTGCGGCCGCTGCTGGACTCGCCGAGGCTTCCGGCCGTGGCGGCGCTGGTGGCCCGCGCGGCCGAGATCCACGGTGCGGGCCACCCGGTCGCGGCCGAGCTGTGCGCCGACGTCGTGGCCGCGGCCGAGCGGTCCGAACCCGCCCAGCACGTGGTGACGTTGCTGCAACTGGCCCGGTCCCCGGCCACGGCCGGCCTGGTCGACGCGGAGGACCTGCTGGAGCGGACGCTCGCCCTCTCCGACGATCCCTGGGAACGCGTGGAGCGTGACGAGGCGCTGCGCGAGCTGTTCGCCATCCTCTTGGGCGGGTCTCCCGGGACCGCGCTGCGGCTGCTGTACGACCGGACCGCGGACGGCTGGGCCATGGTGACGGCGATGCTGGAGAACGCCGTCGCCCCGCTCCTCGAGGCCCTGGGACCGGACGCTCCGCTGCTGCTCCACCGGGCCCTGCGGCGTGCCGTGGCCTGCGTGTCGGCGCGGGGCCGCACGGACGTGCCGTCGATCGACGGTGTCCGTACGGCCCTCGGCGACTGACCGGGAGAGGCGATCAGTGTGCGGGCGCCTCGATGACGGCCACCTCCTCGATGCTCCGCTCGATGTCCTCGGGCCGGGACGCGCAGGCCCGGGCCCAGTAGTAGATCGCCAGGGAGAAGACGGCGACGACCACGATGTCCCACCACAGTGCGATGTGGCCCTGCCCGCCGAAACCGCCCTGCCAGGAGATGACGCCCATGCCCAGCAGGTAGACGGGCAGCCACCGCGCGGCCTTCCAGTCCAGCCGGGGCGCGTCGGGCAGACCCTTGCGCGTGGCGTACCAGGCGTAGCCGCCGAGCAGGACGTAGCCGAGGACGATCGCCACGCCGAGCCGCCACAGGGTGTCCCAGGTGGACCAGTAGATGATCAGGTTGGCCACGACGAACGACAGCGGCGAGAGAACCTTCCCGCCGGGCAGGCGGTAGGGGCGCTCGTGGTGCGGCAGCCGGTCGGCGAAGACGCCGTACGCCAGCGGGGCGCCCGCGTACATCAGGACGCTCGCCGAGGTGATGAAGCTGACCAGCTGCTGCCAGCTCGGGAACGGCAGGAAGCAGATCACGCCGGTCACGAAGGCGACGACCAGACCGAACCACGGCACGCCGCGGGCGTCGGTGCGGGCGAAGACCTTCGGCGCGTAGCCGTTCCTGGCCAGGCCGTAGGAGACACGCGAGGTGGCCGTGGTGTAGATCAGGCCGGTGCCGCCCGGGGAGACCACCGCGTCCAGGTACAGCACCACACTCAGCCAGCCGAGACCCACCAGCGTGGCCAGCCCCGCCCAGGGTCCGCTGATCCCCGCGTAGTCCAGCTTGGCCCAGCCGTGCGCGAAGGAGCTCAGCGGCAGCGCGCCGATGAAGACCACCTGGAGCAGGACGTAGATGACCGCGCCGATGGCGACCGAGCCGATCGTCGCCCGCGGCAGGTCACGCCTCGGGTCGCGGCTCTCGCCGGCCAGCTGGATCGCCTGCTCGAAGCCCAGCAGGGCGAAGATGATGCCGCTGGAACTGACGGCGCTCAGCACGCCCTTGGCGCCGAACGGGGCGAAGCCGTGCTCGGTGAGGTTGCCCGGGTGGAAGTTCCCGGCCGCGATGACGAAGATCGCGACCAGGGGGACGGCCACCTTCCACCAGGTGGCGGCGCTGTTGGTGTGCGCCAGGACCCGCACGCCGAGGAAGTTGATCACGACGAACACGGCCATGAGGACCACGGCGACGACGAACCCGCTCGTCGTCAGCGTCCCGTCCTTGGCATGCTGGAAACCCTGCGCCCAGTGCCAGTGCCCCGCGTAGCCGATCATGGCCTCGACCTCGATCGGCGCCACCGTCGCCGCCTGGAGCCAGGAGAACCAGCCGAAGGACATGCCGGCCAGCCCGCCGAACGCGTAGTGCGGATAGCGAGCCGTGCCGCCCGCGACCGGGAACATGCCCCCGAGTTCCGCGTGCACCAGAGCCAGCAGCACGATCGCCACCGCGCCGATGATCCACGAGAGAATTGCCGCGGGACCGGCGGCCACGGCAGCTTTCTCGGCTCCGTACAGCCAACCGGAGCCGATGATGGAACCGACCGACGCCCACATGAGCCCGATCAGCCCGACGTCCCGCCGCAAACCGCTCGGGTTGCCCTTCACCCCCGGTACTGCCTGGTCGACGCTTACCATATTCTTAGGGGCCTCTCATAAAATGAACACAAGCGTTCAGTGAGCAAGAGGCCGTCAGGCTAGGAATCAATTGGCGTCGGGCAGAAGGCTGTTGCCAGGCATTTGACCGGACGCGGGGATTTCCTGGAAAGGAGTTCAGGAATTCTGTACCCGGCAATGGGGGATTCGTTGAGGTCCTAGCCCAGTCGCGGAATCTCGATCGCCGGGCAGCGGTCCATCACCATCTCCAGACCCGCGGCGCGGGTCCGGTCGTACGCCGCCTCGTCCAGGACCCCGAGCTGGAACCAGACGCCCTTGGCGCCCTTGGCGACCGCCTCGTCCGCGACCGCTCCCGCGAGGTCGCTGTTCACGAACACGTCGACGACGTCCACGTCGAAGGGAATGTCCGCCAGCGTCGCGTACCCCTGCTCGCCATGCACCGTCTCCGCCTTGGGGTGCACGGGCACGACGCGCTTGCCGTAGCGCTGGAGCACCTCGGCCACGCCGTAGGCCGCGCGCCGCTGGTTCGACGACAGGCCCACCACGGCCCAGGTGTCGCCGAGCTCGGTGAGAATCCTGCGGACCGTTGCCTCGTCGCCGTACACCGGTGGCCTCCTGGAGGGTCGCGGAAGAACTGTTGTCCGCACAACGACGTACGGTGCGCGGTGATTCCCCCGCGCCCTCCGTGATAGCTTGCCGAGGCCAGTCGAACCCATGTACGTGGGTCAGGGAATCCGGTGCGAATCCGGAACTGACGCGCAGCGGTGAGGGGGACGGGCGGGGCCTCGGCCACTGGACGGTTTTGCTGCCGTCCGGGAAGGCGCTCCGACCCGGGTGAACCCGAGTCCGAAGACCTGCTGGCGGCCCCCGCGGCCGTTCGCGGCGGGGGAGCACCGTACGACCGGGCTCCGCGATCGAGCCCTCGACGACTGAGGACTGGTTTCCGTGCCCCTCGCCCGACCTGCCCGTGCCGCCGTCCTGCTCGCGGCCGGCTCCCTGCTCCTGACCGGCTGCGGCGACACCGGGCCCACGGGTGTGAAGGCTGCCGCCGTCAGCCTCGACAACTGCGGCAGCACCGTACGGGTCGACGCCCCGCCGAAGCGGGCCGTCTCCCTCAACCAGGGCACCACCGAGATCCTGCTCTCCCTCGGCCTCGCCGACCGCCTCGCGGGCACGGCCACCTGGACCGACCCCGTGATGAAGGGGCTGGCGAAGGCCAACGCCAAAGTGCCGCGCATCGCCGACAACAACCCGTCCTTCGAACGGGTCCTGGACGCCGACCCCGACTTCGTCGCGGCGTCCTTCGTCTCCACCCTCGGCAAGGGCGGCGTCGCCACCCGCGAGCAGTTCGAGAAGCTCGGCGTGCCCACGTACGTCTCCCCGTCGGACTGCGCCGGCAAGGACAACTCCGGGGGCGGCGACGGCGCGCGTGACAAGGCGCTGGGCATCGACACGGTCTATGGCGAAGTACGCGACCTGGCGACCGTGTTCGGGGTGAAGGAACGGGGCGACAGGCTGGTGGCCTCCCTCCAGCGGCGCACGGCGAAGGCCACGCAGGGCATCGACGCCTCCGACGTCACCCTCCTGTACTGGTTCGCCAACTCGGAGTCCCCCTACATGGCGGGCTGTTGCGGAGCGCCCGGCATCATCACCCGGGCCCTCGGCGCGAAGAACGTCTTCGACGACACGCACGAGGAGTGGCCGCAGATCAACTGGGAGACGGTCGCCGACCGCGACCCCGACGTCCTCGTCATCGGCGACCTGACCCGCAAGTCGCAGACCGCCGAGTCGGCCGCGAAGAAGATCGCCTTCCTGGAGTCCAACCCGGCCACCAGGAACATGGACGCGGTCAAGCACAAGCGGTACGTGCTGCTCAGCGGGCAGGCCATGAATCCGACCATCCGCACGGTCGAGGGCGTGGAACAGGTCGCCGCCGGGCTGCGCGAGTTCGGACTCGTGAAGTGACCGTCCGCGGGCCCGCGCTCGGTGTTGCGGGCGCCCTGCTGCTGGCCGTCTCCCTGGCCCTGGCCATCACCGTCGGCCCGGCCGACATCCGGGTCGCGGACGTCTGGTCCGCCGTCGCGGCCCACCTCGGGCTCGGCAGCTCGGACCTGACGCCGATCCGCGACGGGATCGTCTGGCAGCTGCGGCTGCCGCGCACCCTGCTCGCGGCCGTGTGCGGGGCCGGACTGGCCGTGTGCGGGGCGGTGATGCAGTCGCTGCTGCGCAACCCGCTCGCCGACCCGTTCGTGCTCGGGGTGTCCTCCGGCGCCTCCACCGGCGCGGTCGTGGTCGTCGTCCTGGGGGTGGGCGGCGGTGCCGTCTCGGTGTCCGCGGGTGCCTTCCTCGGCGCCCTGGTCTCCTTTGCGCTGGTGCTGCTGCTCAGCCACACCCTCGGCGGCACCACCGACCGGGTCGTCCTCGCGGGCGTCGCCGCCATGCAGCTCTTCTCCGCGCTCACCTCCTTCGTCGTGATGACCGCAGCCGACGCGGAGACGACCCGGGGCGTGCTGTTCTGGCTCCTCGGCTCGCTCGCCGGCGCGGGCTGGACCGACGTGTGGCTGTGCCTGGCCGTCCTGGCCGTGACGCTGGTGGTGTGCCTGTCGTACGCCCGTACCCTCGACGCCTTCGCCTTCGGGCAGGACGCGGCGGCCGCGCTCGGGGTGTCCGTGGCCCGCACCCGCCTGGTGCTGCTGTGCGTCACGGCCCTGCTCACGGCGGCGCTGGTCAGCTCGGCCGGGGCGATCGGCTTCGTCGGGCTGGTCCTGCCGCACGCCGCGCGGGCCCTGGCCGGTCCCGGGCATGTCCGGCTGCTGCCGGTCACCGCGCTCGCCGGTGCGGTGTTCCTGGTGTGGGTGGACACGCTCGCCCGGACGGTCCTGGATCCGCAGGAGGTGCCGGTGGGAGTCGTGACGTCGCTGATCGGGGTGCCGGCGTTCGTGGCGGTGCTGTACCGGACACGGAGCGTGCGGTGAGCGAGGTGGGGGCGGCGGGGAGCGGTGCCGGGCTGCGGGCCGAGCGGGTCGGTCGCCGGGCCGGCGGGCGCCTCATC
This sequence comes from Streptomyces sp. NPDC052064, assembly GCF_055585925.1. Taxonomy (NCBI): domain Bacteria; kingdom Bacillati; phylum Actinomycetota; class Actinomycetes; order Kitasatosporales; family Streptomycetaceae; genus Streptomyces; species Streptomyces sp. NPDC052064. The sequence continues at coordinate 259,633 of NZ_JBVJJE010000010.1, read as the reverse complement.
CTCGACGGTGTCGTCCTCGCGCCGGAGCCCGGCTCCACCGTCGGCGTCCTCGGCCCCAACGGCTCCGGCAAGTCCACGTTGCTGCGGCTGCTGGCCGGGTTGCTCACGCCGACCGCCGGAGTCGTCACCCTCGACGGCACGCCGCTGGGCGACCTGCCTCGGCGTACGGTCGCCCGCCGTCTCGCCGTGGTCGAGCAACAGGCCGACACGCAGGTCGAGTTGACGGTCGCGGACGTCGTGCGGCTCGGCCGCGTGCCGCACCGCCGGGCCTGGACGCCGACGTCGCCGGACGACGAGCGTGCGGTGCGCGGCGCCCTGGAGCGCACCGGCCTCGCCGACCGTGCCGACCAGCCCTGGAACACCCTCTCGGGCGGCGAACGCCAGCGGGTGCAGATCGCCCGCGCGCTGGCCCAGGAACCCCGCGAGCTCCTTCTGGACGAGCCCACCAACCACCTCGACATCCACCACCAGCTCGATCTGCTCGCCCTGGTCACCGGCCTGCCGGTCACCACCGTCATCGCCCTGCACGACCTCAACCTCGCGGCGATGTACTGCGACCGGGTCGTCGTCCTGAGCGCGGGGAGGGTGGTGGCGGGTGGCACTCCGGGAGATGTCCTGACGGAGGAACTCATCGCCGAGGTGTACGGGGTGCGGGCCGCCGTCAGCCGTGAGGGCTCCGGGCAGCGGCCTCATGTGCGCTTCCTGGGGACGTTGGGCTGAGCGCGCGGTGGGCGATTCGCGCCAGGGTGGTCTGAGCGGCTGATGTGTCGTGGGTGGGGGTATTCCCGCCATGGTGGCCTGGCCCGACGGGCGTGTCGTCGGTGGGGTGCCTCCGGCAGGGTGGCCTGACCGACCGGAGTGTCATTGGCCGGGCGGTTCCCGCCATGGTGGCCTGGCCCGACGGGCGTGTCGTCGGTGGGGTGCCTCCGGCAGGGTGGCCTGACCGACCGGCGCGCCGTTGTCGGGGTGATTCCCGCCGCGGTGGCTTGGTCCGTCCGGCACGCCATTGGTGGGGTGTTCCCGCCACGGTGGCCGGAAAAAGCCGCACATGCCTGCGTGGGCGCGCCCACCCGTCCTACGCTCGCCTCGTGCTGCGCATCATCGACGCCCGTGCCGGCGAGCCGGTCGACGCCGCCCCGGCCCGCCGGGGCCTGACCCGTGTCGAGGTGCACGCGCCCGGCTCCGACACGACGAATCTGCGGGTGCTGCTCGTGGCGGACCTGCTCGTGCGGGCGCTGGAGCTCGGCGGCACACCGGTGTGGGCGCTGCTGACCGGCGGACGCCGGCAGGCGGAGCTGCGAGCGGACGCCGCGGCCCTCGGCATCCGCCCCTTCGAGGACAGCCCCGACGTCAGCGCCGGACTGGGCGAGGCCCAGGTCGTCCATGTCGCCGCCGAAGGTGCGGCGGCGCCCGACGGAGTGCGGATCGCTGTCGCGCCTGTGGAGGCGACGGGGCCGGACGCGTCGGGTGGAGAGCGGCGGGAAGCCGGGACGTCGGAGGGCTCCGGCCGGCTGAGCGGCGTGGATCCCACGGTCCTGCGCCTCGCCCTGCTCACCCGGCACCACAACGCTCCCGTCCGGCTGGATGCGGGCGTCCTCGACGAGGCCCGCGCCACTCTCGCCCGCTGGCGCGGTGCGGTCGCCCGTTGGGCCCGGCGGCCTTCGCGGCCCGTTCCCGACGACGTGCGCGGGCGGTTGCGCGAAGCCTGGGAGGACGATCTGGACGTGCCCCGGGTACTGGACGAGCTGCGGCGCGTGGAGAACGAGCCGGACCTGCCGGACGGCGCCCGTTTCGAGACGTACGCCTACGCCGACCGGCTCCTCGGCCTGGAGCTCACCCGCGACCTGGGAGCCCCGTCATGATCGAGCGCGCCGGAGCGGGCCCGCTGCGCCGCCTGGTCGTGCTGCGGCACGCCAAGTCCGCATGGCCCCTGGACGTCGCCGACCACGAGCGCCCGCTCGCCCCGCGCGGCCGCCGGGACGCCCCCGCGGCCGGGCATGCCCTGGCGGAGGCCGACTGCCTGCCGGACCTCGCGCTGTGCTCCACCGCCGAACGCGCCCGCCGGACCTGGGAGCTGGCCGCCGCCGAGTGGGGCACGCCCCCGCCGGTCCGGTACGACCGGCGCCTGTACGCCGCGAGCCCCGCCGGTCTGCTGGCCGTCGTGCACGAGGTGTCCGCCGAGGTGGAGACGCTGCTGCTGATCGGGCACAACCCGGGCCTGGAGGAACTGGTCCTGGCGCTCGCCGGTGACGGCCTCGACGACACCCTGGAGCGGGTCCGCACCAAGTTCCCGACGTCGGCCATCGCCGTACTGTCCTGGTACGGCGCGACCTGGCGGGCCCTCAACCCCGGCACCGCGCTGCTCACCTCCATGACCGTGCCCCGGGGCGCGAAGAAGTAGCCCCGGGCCCGCGCATAGGCTGGCCGGATGCAGGACGAATACCGCACGGTCGCCCGCGCCGGCGTGCACGAGACCGAGGTCAACCGCTCCCGCTTCCTGTGCGCCCTCGCCCCGGCGGCCACCGAGCAGGAGGCGCAGGACTTCATCGCCACGGTCCGCAAGGAGCACGCCGACGCGAGCCACAACTGCTGGGCCTACGTCATCGGCGCCGACGCCTCCGTCCAGAAGGCGAGCGACGACGGCGAACCCGGCGGCACCGCCGGTGTCCCCATGCTCCAGATGCTGCTGCGCCGCGACATGCGGTACGTCGTCGCCGTCGTCACCCGCTACTTCGGCGGGGTCAAGCTCGGCGCGGGCGGGCTCATCCGGGCGTACGGCGGAGCGGTCGGCGAGGCCCTGGACACCCTCGGCACGCGCACCCGCCGCCGGTTCCGGCTGGTCACGGTCACCGTCGACCACCAGCGGGCCGGCAAGCTGGAGAACGACTTGCGTACCAGCGGGCGCGAGGTGCGCGACGTGCGCTACGGGGAGGCGGTCACGATCGACATCGCACTGCCGGACGCCGACGTGGACGCCTTCCGGGCGTGGCTCGCCGACGCGACCGCCGGAACGGCCGGCTTCGAACCGGGCGGGGAGGCGTACGGCGACGCCTGACGTGCGGTCAGCCACGTGCGCGGCGCCCGGGAGCCGGCCCGTCGGGCGGCAGTGCCGGTGGAGCGGGGCGGCGGCCCGCAGCGCACCTCCGAGGCCGTTGCGCACTCGAACGCGCTCCGCCCCCTCGGCCGAACAGGCGAAGGGGCGGAGCGGTGGACGCCGGACCGTCTGCCGCGGACGGTGGCTATCGGCCGGTGTCGGTGCCGGAGGGCTCCTCCATGTGTTCGGCGCGGTCGGTGGGGCCTTGGCCGCCCTCGGCATGCGCACCCCCCGAGACTTCCTCGCTCGCGGGGACGCGGCCCAGCCGGACGGCGAGCAGTGCCGTGCCGACGGCGAGTGCCGCGAGGACGTAGGCGGTGAGGTCGAAGGCCTCCGCGAAGTCGGCCAAGCCGGTGTCCGGACCCGGCGCCTGGGGATTGGTACCCAGGAAGCCGCGGTACAGGGCCCCGATGACGGCTACCCCGAAGGCCATGCCCGCCTGCGTGACGGTGTTCAGCACACCCGATCCGGCGCCCGCGTCGTCCGGGTGGACCCGGGAGAGGACGGTGTCCACCAGGGGCGCGACGACCAGGCCCTGCCCGAAGCCGGAGACCCCCATCACCGCCGCGAGCCCGATCGCCTGGTTCGTGTTCTCCAGGCCGGTCACGGCGGGCACCGCGGCGAGACCGGCCGCCATGACCAGGCCGCCCGCCACCGACACCCCGATACCGAACCGCGCGGCGAGCCTGCGGCAGGCCGCGGAGGCGGCGATGAACCCGAGGCCGAGCGGAACGAAGACCATGCTCGCGGCCAGGGGCGTCAGCCGGAGGCCCGACTGGAGGTGGTAGGTGAGAACCAGGAACAGCCCGGCGTTGCCGGAGAAGAACAGCAGCACGGTGCCCATGCTGAGCGGGAAGCCCTTGGCCCGCAGCAGCCGGCTCGGCAGCAGTGGGTCGTTGCCCCGGGACTCCGCCCGGCGCTCCCACCGCAGGAAGGCCATGGTGCCTACCGCGCTGAGGGCGAAGCAGACGTATGTCCACCAGGGCCAGCCGTGTTCACCGCCGAGGATCAGCGGGATGAGCACGAGAGGCAGCAGCACGGCGGTGAAGACGGCGCCGGCGATGTCGAGTCGCGGCAGATCGGCGCTGTGGCTCTCGGCGATGGCGGGCACGGCCGCGCACAGGATCGCCGCGCCGATCGGCACGTTGATCAGGAAGATCATGCGCCAGCCGAGACCGGCCACGTCGAGGTCGAGCAGCAGACCACCGCCGACCAGGCCGGCGATGACACCCGCGCCGATGGAGGCACCGTAGGCGCCGACGGCACGAGCGCGGTCGCGTTCGTGCACGAAGACGGCCCGGATGAGCGAGAGCACCTGCGGTGTCATCACCGCGGCCGACAGTCCCTGGAGCACCCGGGCCGCGATCAGGGTGGCCGGGCCGGGCGCGAGCGCGCACAGCAGGGACGTCAGGGTGAAGGTGGCCACGCCGTACTGGAAGGTGCGCTTGCGGCCGATCCGGTCGCCGAGCCGGCCGCCGGTCACCATGCCCGCTGCGTAGGCGATCACATAACCGTCGATCACGAACTGGAGTTGGCCGAACCCGGCGTTCAGGTCCGCCTGGATCCCCGGGGCCGCGACGTTCACGATGAACATGTCGATCTGGCTCATGAACATCGCGAGCAGGACCACGGTGAGTCCCGCCCAGTCCCGCCCGGTGGCCCGGGGAGGGCCGGTCGCGCCGGCGGCCCCGGCATCGGCTTCTGCCGTCGGGCTCGCCTTCCGTGTCTTTGTGCGCATATCACCACTCGGTTTCGAACGTGCGCTGAAGGGCGCTTGTTTAGTGCTAAATTCAGATCTAAATGTAGCAGGTCGGTGTGAAGGGTGAGCTCATGACGGCATCAGAGGAAAGCGATCGCCGGCCGACGGGGGAGGACCCGGCGGACGCCATCGCGGCTGCCTGGAGCCGCGAACGGCCCCAGACCCCGGTGAGCTCCATCGGCGTGGTCACGAGGATTTGGCAGCTCGCCAAGCACTTCGGCGACGACCGCCGGCGGGTCCTCGCCGAGGCGGGGATCGACCCGGCCACCCTGGACCTGCTCAGCGTGCTGCGCCGCAGCGGGCCGCCCTACACCCTGAGCACCCGGGACCTCGCCGCGCACTCCCTGGTGACCGCGGGCGCCATCTCCCAGCGGGTCGCACGCGCCGAGCGCGACAACCTGGTCACACGTCGCCCCGCCCCCGGCCGCAGTCGCGCGGTTCTGGTCGAACTGACCCCGGCCGGGCACGAGTTGGTGGAGCGCACGGTGGACCGGGTACTCGCCCGCGAGGCACAGCTGCTGGAACGCCTGGGCCCGGAGCGGCGCGAAGCGCTCGCCGAGTTGCTGCGCGAGCTGCTCGACGACGTGCAGGACGAGCTGAACGTGCGGGGTGTTTCCCATGTCGGGCACGGGGATCTCGACCCCACGGGGCAGGGCTGAGCCGGACCGTCGTCGGCACGGCTGCCTGGCCGGAGGTCCGCGTGCCCTTCTGCGGCCACCGGCCGGTCGAGTACGCGTCCGCGTGCTCGACCTCCCGCAGGGCCACTCTCACCCGCGGCCGCACCGCAACGTGACCTGTTCCACGGCATGTGTACGGACATTTCAACCGAATTGACGCCCGATGGGTGGGGCATCCCGAGGTTCGTGATGGATCAGGTGACCGCACGGGTTAGCGTGGTGGGTGCTGACAGCGAGCCGTGCCGGCTCGTGCGGGTCGTGGAGCGGTAGCAGGGGGAGACATGCGGGTCGGAGCGGCGTCGTGAGACTGCTGCACACGTCCGACTGGCACCTCGGCCGGTCGTTCCACCGAGTGAACATGCTCGGCGCCCAGGCCGAGTTCATCGGCCACCTCGTCACGACCGTGCGGGAGCGGGCCGTGGACGCGGTGGTCGTGTCCGGGGACGTGTACGACCGGGCCGTGCCGCCACTCGCCGCGGTCGAGCTGTTCGACGACGCCCTGCACCGCCTCGCCGACCTCGGCGTGCCGACGGTGATGATCTCCGGGAACCACGACTCGGCCCGCCGTCTGGGCGTCGGCGCGGGCCTCATCGGGCGGGCCGGCATCCATCTGCGGACCGAGCCGTCGGCGGCCGGTACCCCGGTGGTACTGGCCGACGCCCACGGGGACGTCGCCTTCTACGGGCTGCCCTACCTCGAACCGGCCCTGGTCAAGGACGAGTTCGGCGTGGAGAAGGCCGGGCACGAGGCCGTGCTCGCCGCCGCCATGGACCGGGTCCGCGCCGACCTCGCCACGCGAGCGCCCGGCACCCGCTCCGTCGTCCTCGCGCACGCCTTCGTCACCGGCGGCGAACCCAGCGACAGCGAACGGGACATCACCGTCGGCGGCGTGGCCGCGGTGCCCGCCGGCGTCTTCGACGGCGTCGACTACGTGGCGCTCGGGCATCTGCACGGCTGCCAGACCCTCATCGACCGCGTCCGCTACTCCGGCTCCCCGCTGCCCTACTCCTTCTCGGAGGCCGGGCACCGCAAGAGCATGTGGCTCGTCGACCTGGCCGCCGACGGCTCCCTCGACGCCGAGCGCGTCGACTGCCCGGTGCCGCGCGCCCTGGCCCGCATCCGGGGCACGCTGGAGGACCTGCTCGCCGACCAGGAGCTGGCGCGGCACGAGGAGGCATGGGTCGAGGCGACGCTCACCGACCCGGTCCGCCCGGCCGACCCGATGGCCCGGCTCACCGAGCGCTTCCCGCACACCCTCAGCCTCGTCTTCGACCCCGACCGGTCCGAGGACGACCCCGAGGTGTCGTACGCCCGGCGCCTCGCCGGCCGCAGCGACCAGCAGATCGCGGAGGACTTCGTCGCCCATGTGCGCGGCGCCGGTCCCGATGCCCACGAACAGGGCGTGCTGCGGGAGGCGTTCGACGCGGTGCGGGCCGACGAGACCGTACGGGAGGTGGCCCGGTGAGGCTCCACCGGCTGACGGTCACCGCCTTCGGACCCTTCGGAGGCACCCAGACCGTCGACTTCGACGAGCTGTCGGCGGCCGGGCTGTTCCTGCTGCACGGACCCACCGGCGCGGGCAAGACGTCCGTCCTCGACGCCGTGTGCTACGCCCTGTACGGCTCGGTGCCGGGCGCCCGGCAGGGCAGCGGACAGGGCACGGCCCTGCGCAGCGACCACGCCGCGCCGGCGACCCGCACGGAGGTCACCCTCGAACTCACCGTGGCCGGACGCCGCTTGGAGATCACCCGGCAGCCGCCCTGGGAACGCCCCAAGAAACGCGGCACCGGCACGACACTGGACAAGGCCCAGACCTGGCTCCGCGAGTACGACACCACGGCCGGGTCCTGGAAGGACCTCAGCCGCTCCCACCAGGAGATCGGCGAGGAGATCACCCAGCTGCTCGGCATGAGCCGGGAGCAGTTCTGCCAGGTCGTGCTGTTGCCGCAGGGCGACTTCGCACGGTTCCTGCGCGCCGACGCCGAGGCCCGCGGCAAGCTGCTGGGCCGCCTGTTCGACACCCGCCGTTTCGCCGACGTCGAGAAGCGCCTCGCCGAGCGCCGTCGCGCCACCGAGGCCCAGGTGCGGGACGGAGACGCCGCGCTGCTGGCCGACGCCCACCGCATGCAGCAGGCCGCGGGCGACGCCATGCGACTGCCGGACCTGGCCCCCGGCGAACCAGGACTCGCCGAGGCCGTGCTGGGCGCCGCAGCCGTCGCCCGCAGCACCGCCCGCGAACAGCTCACCGTCGCCGAGTGCACCCTCGCCGCCGCCGAGTCCGCGCAGGCCGCCGCCGGCCGCGCCCTCGACGACGTACGCGAAGTCGCCCGGCTCCAGCGGCGGTTCGCGGAGGCACGGGAACGGGCGGCGCTCCTGGAGGAGCGGGCCGAGGCGTACCGGCAGGCGCAGACGCGCATGGAACGCGCCCGCAAGGCCGAGGCGGTCGCCCCCGCCCTGGACCTGCGGGAGACCGCCGACGCCGAGCACCGGCGGGCGGCCGCCGCCGAGACACGCGCGCGTGTCCTGCTGCCCGAGACCTTCGCCGACGCGGGCGCGGCCGGACTCGCGGCCGCCGCCCGCCGCGCCGCCGAGGAGCTGGGCGGACTGGACGCGGCCCGCCGCGCCGAGCGGCGGCTGGCCGAACTCCTCGACGAACGCGCCGGCCTGGACCGCCAGGAACGCGCCGACGCCGACGTCCTTCAGGAGGCGGAGACCTGGCTCGACGGCTGGGAGGAGACGCACACCGCTCTCCAGTCCCGCGTCGACTCCGCGCAGCAGGCCGCCTCCCTCGCCGAACAGCTCGCCGTACGGCGCGAGCCCGCGCGGCAGCGGCTGAAGGCGGCCCGGCTGTGCGACCGGCTCGCCGAGGACACGAACCAGGCCGTCGAGCAGGTCCGCACCGCACAGGAGGAGGCGCTGCGCGCCAAGCAGCACTGGCTCGACCTCAAGGAACAGCGCCTGACCGGCATCGCCGCCGAACTGGCCGCGAACCTCGCCGACGGCGAGCCCTGCGCCGTCTGCGGTGCCACCGAACACCCCGCCCCGGCCCGCAAGGTCGCCGGGCACGTCGACCGCGAGGCCGAGGAACATGCCCTGGCCGCCTACCAGCGCGCCGACGAACAGCGCGCCGAGAACGAGCGGAACCTCGGCGTCGTCCGGGAGGCGCTGGCCGCCGCCACTGCCGAGGCCGGTGCCCCATCCACCGAGCAACTCACCCGCGAGTTCGAGGAGTTGGAGGAGCAGTACGCGCAGGCCCGCCGGGCCGCCGCCGAGCTGCACTCCGCACAGGAGCGGCTGCGGCAGGCCGGGCACGAGCACCAGCGGCGCGTCGCCACCCGGCAGGAGGTCGCCGTGCGCAGCGCCGCCCGGGTCGGCCACCGGGAGCGGCTCGACCGCGAACGCGCCGCCCTGGAGGAGGAGCTGGACCGGGCGAGGGGCGCCCTGGACAGCGTCGCCGCCCGGGCCGAGCAACTGGAGCGCCGGACCGCGCTGCTCACGGACGCCGCCGACGCCGCCCGCGCCGCCGAGGACACCGCCCAGCGGCTCAAGGACGCCGACGCCCGGCTCGCCGACGCCGCCTTCCGCGCCGGCTTCGACACCCCGCGGGACGCGGCCGCCGCCCTCCTCGACGACGACGCCCACCAGGAGCTGCAACGGCGGCTGGACGCCTGGCAGACCGAGGAAGCCGCCGTACGGGCCGTCCTCGCCGAGGCCGACACCGCGGCCGCCGCCCGGCAGCCGCCCGCCGACCTCACGGCGGCGCAACTCGCCGCCGACGCCGCGGCCCGCCGGTTGCGCGACGCCGCCTCCGCACACGACGCCGCCGCCCGGCGCTGCGCCGAACTCGACCGGCTCTCCGTCCGGGCGACCGCCTCCGTCCGCCGGCTGGCGCCGCTGCGCGAGGAGTACGACCGGGTCGCCCGCATGGCCGGCCTCACCGCAGGCACCTCGGCGGACAACGAACGCCGGATGCGCCTGGAGTCGTACGTGCTGGCGGCCCGCCTGGAACAGGTCGCCGCAGCCGCGACCGTACGGCTGCGGCGCATGTCGTCCGGCCGCTACACCCTCGTCCACTCCGACGACCGCACCGGACGCGGCCGCAGCGGACTCGGACTGCACGTCGTCGACGCCTGGACCGGCCGCGAGCGGGACACGGCGACGCTGTCTGGCGGCGAGACGTTCTTCGCCTCGCTCGCCCTCGCCCTCGGGCTCGCGGACGTCGTCACGGACGAGGCGGGTGGGGTGCGGCTGGACACCCTCTTCATCGACGAGGGCTTCGGCAGCCTCGACGACCAGACCCTCGACGAGGTCCTCGACGTCCTCGACTCCCTGCGCGAACGCGACCGCAGCGTCGGCATCGTCAGCCACGTGCCCGACCTGCGGCGGCGGATCCACGCGCAACTGGAGGTCGTCAAGGGCAGGTCCGGGTCGGTGCTGCGGCAGCGTGGCGTGGGCTGAGGTCAGCGGCCGAGGGGATGGCCCGCACAACTCGCCGCAGCGAACCAGCCATTCGCCTGACGAGTTGACCCGGTGTCTCAGGAGTGGTGGTCGAGCACTGCCGAGGAGCCGCTAGGATCACGGCATGGTTACGGCTTGGTCGCCTTGGCGCACGGTGAGGGCCCGCTGCGGTGCGGGTCCGCTGCCGCGCGTGCTGGCCTTGGCCGTGCTTCTGTTCGGGGTCCTCGTGACACACGGCGTGCATGTCGAGAGTGTCCAAGGACACCTCTCCGCCAGTGCAATGGCACCTGCGGCTTTCTCGGGCGATGACGTTCGCCGTCCAGCCGTCGGGCCCACGCCGCTGTTCGCCGCGGAACCGGACGATCACCACGGCGGTCACGAGCCGTCTCATCCTGGCGAACAGTGCGCATCCGGGCAGCCTCAGCAGAGCTCCGGCCCGGCAGCGCCCTGCGGTGCAGCGTCGGTTCGCGAATCAACCAGTGCCCACGACGACTCTGTCGTGCGAGCGCCTGTCCCCGGTGGGCCCATGGACGGTGCCTCACCCGCGGCGCTCAGAGCAGCCTCCGTGGTGCGGCAGGTCTAGGAGCACGGAGTCCTCCAACCGGCCTGCCGGTAGTCACCGGTTCGGCTGATACCGCGCGACGAGCGTCGTGTCCCGTGCTCATGATGGGTCGTCACGTCCGTCGATGCCGTCCTGCCCCACCCATGCCTGCGCCTTGCTCCGGACTCGCCGGAGACGTGGCAGCAGCACGGAGGACCTGTGCCGACACATTCCCGTATGCCTACGCATGCCCCATGGGCCCCACGCGGCTCATCAAGGTGGCGCCGAATCGTCTCAGCGATCCGCGGCACCCTGCTGATGGCGCTCATGCTGTGCGCCGTCATCCACGGCCTGAACGAGGAGACGCACGGGCAGGTGTCCGTGCCCGCCGTCTCGTCGGCGACGGCCGCAGGCGGGGAGCCTCATGAGCCCCACGCTCCTCACCGGGCCGAGGACTGTGCGGCAGACGTGATCGTCCGTACCCGGGCCCAGCCGGTGGACGACCTTCCCCTCGGCGCGATGGTCGCGGTCGTACTCATCACCGTGTCCGTGGTGATGGCGAGCCCTCTCGTACGGCATGAATCTCGCAGACGTCGCGGCGCACGCACCGGCCGCGCGGCGCTCGTCCGTACGTCGCGGTGGCGGATCTAGACCACTCGCTCGCAGCCGACCGGCCCCGTCGGCTGCCGCGCGCCCATGCCATGAGCGCGGACCCACGGTCCGTCCTGTCGACGTGGCGCGCGAGATGAACCCTCACCGTGCATTCATCGAGCGAGAGTGAAAACACAGACATGCAGTCATTGACCAAGGCCGCGGTCAACCCGGGCCAGCCGGCCCTGACCGGGCTGGTGGGCAACACCCCGCTGCTACGGGTGTCGGAGCCGCTGGCACCGGCCGGGCGTGGCTTCTGGGGGAAGCTCGAGGGCTTCAACCCCGGAGGTATCAAGGACCGTCCGGGCCTGCACATGGTGGAGCGGGCCCGGGCCCGTGGCGACCTGCGGCCCGGCGGACGGATCATCGAGTCCACGAGCGGCACCCTGGGCCTGGGGCTGGCTCTGGCCGGAATGGTGTACGGCCACCCGGTCACCCTGGTCACCGACCCGGGTCTTGAGCTGTCCATGACCCGGCTGCTGACCGCGTACGGCGCCCAGGTCAACGTCGTCTCCGAGCCGCATCCGACGGGCGGCTGGCAGCAGGCCCGCCGCGAGCGTGTCCAACGGCTGCTGGAGCAGCACCCCGGCTCCTGGTGCCCGGACCAGTACAACAACCCCGACAACGTCGCCGCCTACACCCCACTGGCTCTCGAACTCGCCTCCGCGATGGGCCACATCGACGTACTGGTGTGCAGCGTCGGCACCGGCGGCCACTCGGCCGGCGTCTCACGGGTCCTGCGCCAGCTCTACCCGGAGCTGACCGTCGTCGGCGTGGACACGACCGGTTCGACGATCTTCGGCCAGCCCGCGCGGCCCCGGCTGATGCGCGGACTCGGCTCCAGCATCTACCCCCGCAACGTCGCCTACGAGAACTTCTCCGAGGTGCACTGGGTCGCCCCGCACGAGTCGGTGTGGACGTGCCGCCAGCTGGCCGCCTCCCACTACGCCACCGGCGGGTGGAGTGTCGGCGCGGTCGCGTTGGTGGCAGGCTGGCTGGCCCGGACGATGCCCGCGGACGCACGGATCGTCGCGATCTTCCCTGATGGCCCGCAGCGTTACCTGGGAACGGTCTACGACGACGACTACTGCGCCGCCCACGGCCTTCTGGACTCCCCACCGGCGCCCGAACCGGAGCTGATCGGCCGCCTGGACGAGAAGGAGGTCACCCGCTGGACCCGGTGCACCACCGTGGTCGATCCCCTCACCCTGCAAGGCAGGGAGCAGGGCGTCGCCGAGGACGTTCCCGCCGTCGAGTCCGACTCTGCGGAGGCGGACCGGTGAAGGGGCTGCTCACCCAGGTACGGTCGTACGAACGCAGCGTCCAGCTGTTGATGGTGAACCAGTTCACCATCAACCTCGGCTTCTACATGCTGATGCCCTATCTGGCCGCCCACCTGTCCGGGACGCTCGGGCTGGCCGGCTGGATCGTCGGACTCGTCCTCGGCGTACGGAACTTCAGCCAGCAGGGCATGTTCCTGGTCGGTGGCACGCTCGCCGACCGGCTCGGCTACAAGCCGATGATCGTCGCCGGGTGTGTGCTGCGCACCCTCGGCTTCGCGACGCTCGGGCTGGTGGACTCACTGGCCGCGCTGATCGCCGCCTCCGCGGCCACCGGGCTGGCCGGGGCGCTGTTCAACCCCGCCGTACGGGCGTACCTCGCGGCCGACGCGGGGGAGCGCAGGATCGAGGCGTTCGCGCTGTTCAACGTGTTCTACCAGGCCGGCATCCTGCTGGGCCCGCTGGTGGGCATGGTGCTGACCGGAGTGGACTTCCGCATCACCTGCCTGGTGGCGGCTGGAATCTTCGCGCTGCTGAGCGTCGTACAGATCCGCGCGCTGCCCGCCCGGCGGGCCGAGGACACCGAGCGGCAGGACGGCGGCGGTCAGGGGGTGCTCGCCCAGTGGCGCGGCATCCTCGCCAACCGGCCGTTCCTGCTCTTCTCCGTCGCCATGATCGGTTCGTACGTCCTGTCCTTCCAGGTCTACCTGGCGCTGCCCCTGGAGGTGCGACGGCTCGGCGGTGACGGGGAGTCCGGCACGGCGGCGGTGGCGGTGCTTTTCGCCGTCTCCGGGCTGAGCACGATCCTCTGCCAGACGCGGGTGACGGCATGGTGCAGGGCGCGGTACGAGCCCGGGCAGGCGCTCGTGCGTGGGCTGGCGGCGATGGGACTCGCCTTCGTTCCCCTGCTGTCGGCCACCGCCGTGCCCGTACCGAAGTCCGGGATCGGCCTGTGGCTGCTCGCGGCCGTGCCGCCGACGCTCGCCGCGCTGCTGCTGGCCATCGGCACCATGATCGCCTACCCGTTCGAGATGGACACCATCGTCCGCCTCTCCGGTGACCGCCTCGTCGCCACCCACTACGGGCTGTACAACACGATCTGCGGCATCGGTATCACCGTCGGGAACCTGGGCACGGGCGCCGCGCTCGACGCCGCCCGTGCGGCCGGGATGCCCGCGCTGCCGTGGATCACGCTGATCGCGCTAGGCCTGGCGTGCGCGGCCGCCCTGTACGGGCTGTATCGCACCGGCCGATTGGCGGCGCGGCCCGCTTCCGAGCCGCTCGCCGCGACCGTCTGACCCACCGGTCCTCAGGCCCGGGGCGGGGCACCGCACGGTGCCCCGCCCCGGTGCTCCCCGCTGCCGTCAGCGACCACCTGCTGCTCCGCCACGCCTGGTCCGTACCCGACCTGCCCGGCGCGGTGCGGGAGTCCACCCGCGTGCTGGGCATGTCGTAGCGCCGCCCAAGTGTCCTCGGCGCGGATGTGCCGCTACGTGCCCTGCGGGCCGTAGTGGTCCAGGAACATGTCGACGCCGCTGGTGACGAGGCGGCCTGTCAGGTCTTCCTCGATGTGCGTGCCGTAGGAGCTGAAGACCATGTGGGGGAAGACCAGAAGCCCGTAGAACTGGACGATCGCCACTTGCAGGTCGGGGATCTCGAGTCGGCCTTGCTCGGCGAGGGTGTGTAGGAGCAGCCGGCCCCGAGCGGTCTCCGGGGTGCCGGCTGTCACGGAGGCGCCACCGGCCGGCAGCTCCCGGCCACGGGGCGCAGTCGACGGTGAGGAGGAACACGGCCTGCGCGCCGTGTCGGCGGCCTGAATCCTCGCGGGGCGGGCGGATCCACCCTGGACGTCCTCGACTCCGGGGCGTCCGTGGGGTTCGGCAGCTGACACGGCATACCCCCGGGGGGGTAACGTGTCGATGGGTCGGGAGTGTTTCCGTGCCATGGGCCGCGCCTGCAGGGCCCGAGCTGGCCGATCGCGCAACATAAGCGGTACGACGCCGAGAACGGAGGCCGGGGCGGGATGAACGCGTGGCAGCCGATGCTGGTCCTGCTTGGCGTGGTCGGGGCCGGTCTGGCTGCTCTGTACGGACTGGGGATTTGGCTGGCGGCTGCGCGGACTCCCCTCGAAGCGGGCCCTTTCGCCGGGGGACTCGAGCCGGGCGAGCACGCCGTGTCCCGGTTCCATGTGCGCTGGTACGCGGTCACCATGATCTTTCTGGCCTTCGACATGGAGATGCTGTTCATGTACCCGTGGGTGAGGGTCGTCTCGGAGGTGGGCACCACGGCCGTCGTGGAGATGTTCCTCTTCCTGGGGATCCTTTTCGCGGCGGTTGCCTACGCCTGGCGTGAGGGGGCCCTGAGGTGGACCTGAGGGGCCTCCTGCGGCGTGCCGCGATGCGGCGCCCGGCGGTGCTGGTGGTCGCGCTGCCCGGAGCGACGGACGTCCGGATGGTTGTGGAGGCGGAGGTGCGTCGGCGGGGGTGGCCGATGGCGGACGCTCCTGCCGCCGCCGACCTCTTGGTCGTCTGTGGCACCCCTGAGTCGGAGAACGCGGAGTGGCTGGACGGCATCCAGCGGTCGATGCCGGAGCCGGCCGTGCGGATCGCGGTGCAGGAGACCGGGCAGGTCGCGCACGCGCTCGACATGGCGCGAAGCGATGTGACGGACAGGGCGGTCATTCCGGGTGAGACCGGTAACGATCACGGTGCGCACCACGGCAGCCCGCCGCCCCAAGGGCCCGACGGTCAAGGCCGTCACCACCACTCCGTTGGCCACGGCCACGGCGAACACGCGGCTCACCCCGGCCATCATGAGAATCACCAGCCCGACGACCATGCGGCCCACATGGACCACATGGATCACGAAGGCCATTCAGGCCCTATGGGTCACATGGGTCACATGGGTCACGACATGCACGCCATGGACGAGGTCGCAGGCCTGCCGATGGCCGAACGGGGCGATGACCGCGACGGGTTGAGGCTCGACCAGCTGCACGTGCCGATCGGCCCCGGCCTGCCCGACTGGCCAACGGGGCTCATTCTCCGCCTCACCCTGCAAGGAGACGTCGTGCGGGGCGTCGAGGTGGACTCTCTCCCCCTTCCGTCCGGCCTTCGACTGCCCTTCTGGGACGAGCCGTGGCTGCGGGCCGCACAGGGTGAGGAGGTCAACAGGGGGAGTGCGGCGCGCAGGCGCTGTGCCTCGCATCTGGACAGTGTGGGACGGCTCCTGGCTGTCGTCGGCTGGGACGAGGCCGCAGCGCGGTGCCGTCGGCTGCGGGACGAGCTGCTGTCGGGGACGACTCGTGAGGGGATCAGCGCGGACCTGCGCGGGGCACTGCGCAGCGTGGAGCGGTCGCGCACCCTGCGCTGGTCCATCGCCGGACTGGGGGAGTTGCCGTCGTCCAGAGCGCGGGCGGCAGGTGTGACCGGGCCGGCGCTCGCTGCGGACGGGGACGCGCACGACCGCCTGCTGATGTGGCTGGGCGAGATCGGCCGCGGCCTCGAGGGACTCGACGACGAACGGCCGTTGACTCCGGACGAACTCACCGGCCCACGCGGACGGCTCGCCGGGGAAAGGCCGCCGTCACAGGCCCTGCTCGACATCCTTCCGGAGCTGCTGACCGGCGCCGAGTTCGCCTGCGCGCGGATCATCGTCGCCAGCCTGGACCCCGACATCGAGGAACTCGCGCTCACACCCGTGTCCGGGGTGGCCCATGTCTGATGCCGCGCCCTTGTGGGCGGCCATCGTCCTTCCCGTCGCCCTGGCGGTGGCCGCCGTGGTCACGGCCGGGTTCGACGCGGTGTTGTCCGGGTCCGCCGAGCGCGGTCCCGCAAGGAGTGTCCGGGAAGCCGGGCTGCGTGCCGCGGCCCCGTTGCGGGAAGCCCTGCGGCTGCTCGTCCAGCAGCCGCGCCGTACGACGGCCGCGGACCGGCTGCTCGGAAGGATGGGCGTGGTGCTGGTTCCGGTGGCCGCGGTGCTCGCGGGTGCCGTACTGCCGTGGGGCTTCCGTTCCGTGAGCGATCCGTCGGTCGGTGTCGTGTGGTTCAACGCCATGGAGGCGCTGGCCTGGGCCGCGGTGTGGCTGGCGGGCTGGGGGCCGAACTCGGCGCTGTCGCTGATCGGCGGCTACCGGTTCCTCGCGCAGGGACTGGCGTACGAACTTCCGCACATGCTCGCGATCACCACCGCCGCTCTCGGCGCCGAGTCCCTGCGGGTCGGGGACGTGGTCGCGGCTCAGGACGGGCTGTGGTTCGCGGTGTGGATGCCTGTGGCGTTCGCCGTCTATCTGCTGAGCGCGCTCGCGATGGCGTTCTGGGGGCCGTTCGAGCATCCGCTGTCGCGGGACACGGCTGGTGGCGCCACCGCGGAACTGGCGGGCGTGGACCGGCTGGTGTTCCTGGGCGGGCGGTGGCTGCTGCTCGTGGTGACCGCCGGGTTCAGCGTTCCGCTGTTCCTCGGCGGAGGGCACGGACCGCTGTTGCCGGGCTGGGCATGGACGTTGCTGAAGACCGCGGCGGTACTGGTGCTGCTGGTGGCCGGGCGCCGGTTGCTGCCCACCTTGCGCATGGAGCGGTACATGGAGCCGGCGTGGATGGTGATGGTGCCGCTGACGCTGCTGCAGGCGCTGGTCGTGGCCGTCGTCGTCCTGAACCGATGAGGAGGTGCCGGCCGTGCTCGACGACGTGATCTTCTGGGTGCTGGCCCTGCCGGCGGTGGCCGGCGGCGTCATGGTGTTCCGGTTCGACTCCATGGCACGGGCGACGTACGCCCTGCTGACTTCGCTGCTGTGCGTGGGCGGTGAAGTGCTGCTGCTCGGACTGGACTACCTCGGTGTCGTGATCGTGCTGATGATGACCATCGAGATGGCCATCATGGCCGTGTTCATGGTGATGTACATGATGAACCCGGCCGGGCTCATGCCGATGACCATGGTCCACAACAAGAAGGGCGCGGCCGTCATCTGCGCGGCGGTCTTCGCCCTACTCGCCGCCGGGATCCTGCTCGCCCCGTGGCCGTCCCGGCGCGGCGGGCCGTCGGCCGATCCCACCATGGATCTGGGCCTGTCGCTGATGGGGCCGCAGATGCTCACCATGATGACCCTGGGCCTCGCCCTCTTCGCCACCATCGTCGCCACCGTCGTCCTGGCCACCCGCCGAGGCCGCTACGACCGGTTCGGCGACGACCTGAAGGCACGTACCGCCGATGACCCCGTGCGGGGAGGGCTGGGCCGGTGAGCTTCGAACTCTTCCTGCTGCTCGCCGCGGCTCTGTTCAGCATCGGGCTGTTCGGCGCGCTCACCCAGCAGTCGATCGTGATGCTGATGATGGGCCTGGAGCTGATGCTGGGCGGCGTCATCGTCGGTGCGGCGGCCGTATGGCACTTCGTCGCCCCTGCCGCCGCCGACGGACAGGTGCTGGTCGTCCTCGCGGTCACCGTCATGGCGGTGGAGATGGCCATCGGGTTCGCCGTGGTCACCGCGCTCTTCCGGGCTCGTGAGGTCGACATGACCGACATGGCGGCGGAGTTGAAGGAGTGAGCGCGCTGCTGTGGGCGCTGCTCGCGCTGCCGCTGACGGTGGGGACGCTGCTGGCGGTCGCCGGCCGCACCGCGGACCGATACGCCCCCGGTATCGCCGTCGGCACGGCGGTCGCCGCGTTCGGCCTCGCCGTCTCGGTGGCGTTCGAGCACCCGCGGGCCGAAGCTCCGCTGCTCGAAGGGCTCCCCGCCGGGCTCGCCGTCGACGGGCTGTCGGGTCTCATGGTCGTCACCGTCACAGCGGTGACCACTGCCGTCCTCCTCTTCAGCGTCGCGGACATCGGACCGGGCCAGGCCCGTGCCCGTTTCTTCGGCCTGATGCTGCTGTTCAGCGGTGCGATGCTGACCACGGTCACCGCGACCACGCTCCCGGTCCTGCTGATGGCGTGGGAGGTCATGGGGGCCACCTCCTGGGCGCTCATCGGCTACTGGTGGCGTGACCCCGAGCGCGGCGATGACGCCAACACGGCCTTCCTCACCACCCGCGCCGCCGACCTCGGCCTCTATCTGGCCGCCGGTGCGGCGCTGGCGAGCGGACAGGCCGGTTCCCTCGCCCTCGACGAACTCCCGGACACGACCGGCGCGTGGTCCACCCTCATCACCGCCGGCGTCATCGCGGCAGCGTTCGGCAAGTCGGCCCAACTGCCCTTCAGCTTCTGGCTGTCCAGGGCCATGCAGGGCCCGAGCCCGGTCTCCGCCCTGCTGCACTCGGCGACCATGGTCGTGGCCGGGGCGTATCTCGTGCTTCGTCTGGAGCCGTTGCTGTCCGCGTCCGGGTGGGGCGGGCCCGTCGTCGCATGGACAGGTGCGGTGACAGCGGTCGCGCTCGGCCTGGTCGCCGTGGCGCAGACCGACCTCAAGCAGCTGCTGGCCGCCTCCACCTGCGCGCAGATCGGCTTCATGGTGCTCGCCGCCGGGACTGGCGGGGTCACCGGCGGAACTCTCCAGCTCATCGCGCACGCCGCCGCCAAGAGCCTGGCGTTCCTCGTCGCGGGCGCTTGGCTGACGACCCTCGGCACCAAGGCGCTTGCCGCCCTGCGCGGCGCGGCCCGGCGGCACCGCACGGCCGGGATCACCTTCAGCGTCGCGGCGCTGACCCTCGCCGGAGTCCCGCCACTGGCTCTGTGGGCGGCCAAGGACGTACTCCTCGCCGGCGCTCTGGAAGACAACCCGGCGCTGTACGTCACCGGTGTGGCCGCTGCCGTCATCTCCGCGGTCTACAGCGCCAAGGCGCTGTGGTTCGTCTGGCAGCCGGCTTCCACGACGGAGGACCGTACGCAGGAGCTGCTGCCGAATGCGACGCGACTGCCGCTGGTGACTCTGGCCGTCGCCTGCGCGGCTCTGACCGTCATGTCCTTCCCGCCTGTAGGGGACGCCGTCGAGCGGGTGGTCGGCGGTGAGACGGAACCAACCCCGCACCTGTGGGAGTTTGTGCTGTCCGGTGCGCTCGCGGTCGCCGTCTCGGCCGTGATGTGGATGCGCGGCCCCCAACTCCTCACCCTGCCCGGCTGGATCACCGCCTGGGCACTGGACTGGCTCCGCCTGGAGAACGCGGCACGAACCTTCCTCGTGCGCCCGGTCCTGCGCCTTGCCAACGTGCTCGCGGACTTCGACGACCGCGTGCTGGACCGCGCCGTCGAGGGCTCCGCCCGCGGCTCGGTCCGGCTGGCCCGATGGACCAACGCCCAGGCGGAGCGGCTCGTCGACGGCACTGTGGAAGGCGTGGCGGGCGGCGCCCGGACTTTCGGCCGCTGGGCGCGCAGGCCGCAGACCGGGCAGGTGCACCAGTACCTCGCCCAGGCGGTCGCCGCCTTCACCGTCCTCGCCGTCGTCCTCGTCCTCGTGAGGTGACCGCCGTGCTCACGGCCATCGTCCTGCTCCCGACCGCCATCGCGGCCCTCCTGCTGTGCGTGCCGCGCACCGCGCCCCGCGTCCTGTTCCTCTCGGTGTGGGCGGCGACCGCAGCCGCCGAGCTGGTCCTGACCGTGATCGTCTGGGCGGGCTACCGGGCCGACGGCGGGATGCAGTACGAGACCCGGGCCCGCTGGATCCCCAGCGCCGGCATCAGCTACCACGTCGGCGTCGACGGCCTGTCCCTGCCCCTGGTGGCCCTTACCTGCGTACTGTTCCTCGCCTGTGC
This sequence comes from Streptomyces sp. NPDC052064, assembly GCF_055585925.1. Lineage (NCBI taxonomy): Bacteria > Bacillati > Actinomycetota > Actinomycetes > Kitasatosporales > Streptomycetaceae > Streptomyces > Streptomyces sp. NPDC052064. The sequence continues at coordinate 239,495 of NZ_JBVJJE010000010.1, read as the reverse complement.
GCTGTACGCGTGGCGCGAGACGCGGCGGGTCAGGGAGTTCGCGGCGCTGTTCCTCTTTCTGCAGACGACGTGCCTCGGCTTGTTCGTGGCACTCGACCTGATCCTGTTCTTCGTCTTCTTCGACCTGTCCATCGTGGCGATGTACTTCATCATCGCCGGGTGGGGACACGAGGGCGCCGCGCGCGCCGCGCTGAAGTTCTTCCTCTACACCTTCATCGGCTCCCTCGCCCTGCTGCTCGGCTTCATCGGCCTCTACCTGGCCGCCGACCCGCACACCTTCGACATCGTCGACCTGACCCGTGCCAACCCCCTGGCCGGACGCGCCACTTACGGCGCCCTGGTCCTCCTCGCCATCGCCGTCGGGCTGGCGGTGAAGACCCCGACCGTGCCCTTCCACACCTGGCTGCCGCCCGCCCACACCGACGCCCCCGCCGCCGGGTCGGCGATCCTCGCCGGCGTGCTGCTGAAAATGGGCACGTACGGTTTCCTGCGCATCGCCATGCCCGTGCTGCCCGACGCCTGGCGCGACCACGCGCTCGTCTTCGTCGTCGTCGGCGTGGTCTCCGTGTTGTACGGAGCGCTGGTCGCCCTCGACCAGACCGACTTCAAGCGGATGGTGGCCTACACATCCGTGAACCACATGGGCTACATCGTCCTGGCGATCGGCGCGGCAGGGGCCGTCGGCGCCGGCCAGGAGGAGGCCCGCCGCCTTGCCGTCACCGGCTCGGTCTTCCAGATGGTCAGCCACGGCCTGCTGACCGGCGCGCTGTTCCTGCTGTCCGGCGTCCTGTACGAGCGCGGGCGTACGTACGAGATGTCCGCGTACTCGGGCGTCGCCGAACGGGCGCCCGTCTTCGCCGCGCTGACCGGCGTCGCCGCCTTCGCCTCGCTCGGGCTGCCGGGCTTCTCCGGCTTCATCGCCGAGTTCCAGATCCTCACCGGGAGCCTCGGGCCCGAGCCGGTCGCCACCGGCCTGGCCGTCCTCGGGATCCTGCTCACCGCGGGGCTGTTCCTGCGCGCCCTGCAACAGGTCTTCCTCGGACCGCTGCGGCTGCCCGCCGTCGCGCCCGGTGCCGACCGGCCATTCGCCGACATCCGCCTCCACGAAGGACTCGCGATCGTCCCCCTCCTGGCCCTGGGAGTCGTCCTCGGCCTCGCACCCCGGTTCGTCCTCGACGTCATCGAACCGGCCTCCCGAGCCGTGCTGGAGCTGCTCGCGCGATGAACGAGATGACCGGGATGAACGAGAATCCCCTCGACCTCCTGCCCGAGGTGCTCCTGGCCGCCTCGGCCGTGCTCGGGCTGCTGCTCGGAGCGTGGCTTCCGCGCCGCCGTCAGTGGCTGACCGGGGCCCTGGCGGGAGCAGCCTGCACCGGGGGAATCGTGGCTGCCGCGATCGCCGCGGCCGGGCCGGTGGAGACGGCCTTCGGTGATTCCTTCGCCATCGATCCGCTCACGGCCACCAGCAGGATCGTCATCCTGGGCGGCACCCTGCTCGTCCTCGCGCTCGCCATGCCGCGCCTGTACGCCGACCCGCGCGAGACCGAGTTCTACGTCCTGCTCCAGCTCGCCGCCACGGGTGCCCTCGTACTGGCCGGGGCCCAGGACCTGCTGCTCCTCGCCGCCGGCTACCTGCTGGCCAGCGTGCCCGCCTACGCGCTCGCCGGATTCCGCAAGGACGGCCCCGGCACCGAGGCGGCCTTGAAGTTCTACGTCGTCGGCGCGCTTCTCGGCGTCCTGATGCTCACCGGCATCACCGTCCTGCTCGCCGCCGGCCGGGCGACCGCGTACCCCATGCTGCGCTCCGAACTCGCCGAGGCACCAGCCGGACTGGTGGCGGTCGGCACGCTCGCCCTGCTCGCCGGTGTCCTGTTCAAGGCCGGAGGCGTGCCCGGCCACTTCTGGGTGCCGGACGCCGTCCAGGGCAGCCCGGCTCCGGTCGCCGCCTTCCTCACCACCATCCCCAAGGTCGGTGCCATTGCGGCCCTCTACCGGCTCGCAGCCGTGCCGCTCGCGGACGCCGACCTGCCCTGGGCCGACCTGGTGGCGGTGCTCTCGGTCGCCTCGATGACCCTGGGCAACCTGGCGGCCTTCTTCCAGCAGAACGTCAAACGGCTGCTCGCGTACTCCACCATCAGCCAGGTCGGCTACCTCCTGCTCCCGGTGGCCGTCGCCGGACGCACCGGCCTCGACCAGGAGGCGCTGCTGTACTACCTGGCCGGGTACGCGCTCACCAACCTCGGCGCCTTCGCTGTCGTCTGTGCACTCCCCGGAGCCCACGCCATCGACGACTACCGGGGCCTGGCACGGGCGCACCCGGCCCTGCTGGCCTCGCTCGTCGTCTGCCTCCTGGGCCTGGTGGGGACGCCCCCGACCGCAGTCTTCCTCGGCAAACTGGAGGCCTTCAGCGCGGCCTTCGACGGCGGCTACGCGTGGCTGGCTGTCGTCGCAGCCGTCAACACCGTGGCCTCCCTCTTCTACTACCTGCGCTGGATCGCCCCGGCTTTCCTCGCCCGCGGACCCGTGGGTGACTCCCGTACGACATCACGGACGGCCTCCGTGATCGCCTACGGGGCGGCCACCGGATCCGTCGTCCTCGGGCTGCTCGGCGGGGCCGCCCTCGACGTGCTGGGCGGTCCGCTCGCGCCCTGACCGCCCTGGCCGCCGCTGAGCAGCGGCTCGTCGGCCTGCGGATACACGGCCTCAGGGGACGATGTCGTAGGTGAACTCGTAGGTGGGCAGGGCGTGGCTGTGGACTTGACCGTCGTTCGACACGATGAGGGGAGCGGTGATGGGCGTACCGTCCACGGTGATCTCGTAGGTCGTCTGGATGACGACGCGGTGGCCCTGGATTTCGTCTTCGCGGATGCTGGTCAGGGGTCCGTGGTGGTGCGGATGCTGAGGCAACTCTGCCAAGTAGTTTCCAAGAATCGTGGGGTCGGCAGCCGCAGCTGGTTCCTCGGGGGGCACTGGAGTCCTTTTCTGAGCGCGGGACGTTCAGGGTCATCGGTACGAGGTTTTCCGCTGCGAGTCTCGGAGCGTGGGGGCCCGCTGCACGTCGAGTGCGGCAAACAGGTGTGGCCGCATGCGTGTTCCGCAGTCGACGGCGACCGTCAGCCTTCGCCGCGCTGCTCACCGGCATCGTCCAGTCCCTGGGTATGCCCTGGGGTCTCTTGCGGCACTACTGGGTGCTGTTCAAACTCCTGATCAACGTGGTCGCCACCGGGGTGCTGCTGATCTACATGGGGACGTTCAGGTCCATGGCGCACACGGCCGCCGACCCGGAGGCCGAGCTGTCCTCGGTGTGCAACGTCTCTCCCGTGCTGCACTCCGTGCTCGCACTGGTCGTGCTGCTGGCCATGATCCTCGCGGTGTACAAGCCGCGGGGCGTCACTCCGTACGGGCAGCGAAAGCGGCAGGCGGAGCGCGAGAGCCGCAGCACGCCGGGCGCGGTGTCCGTATCTCAGGGATACAGGACTCGTGGGCTTCGGTGCGGCCGGTGCGTGTGCCTCGCACCGGAGATGCTCGGCGGCTTCGAGCACCGGGTGCGCGAGGGCTTCTGGTTCGAGACCTCGCAGGGCCGCGAACGCCGTGTCCCGGATCCCCTGACGGCTCCCGCGGGCACCGGCGACTGCGGCTGCTGACCCCCGAAACTTCGAAGGGAGTTGACCATGTAGGTTCTTGCGCCATGGTGCGATACGCGGAGCCGGGCGTCGTGGAATGGGTGGAGTCGGGCGGCGGGCCGCTGATAGCGGTGCCCGAGACGGTTCTGCCGTTCTGGGCGGGTGCCGACGGCGAGGAGACGGCCTCGGATTATGACCGGGCCTGTGAGGTGGACGGGCACGTCGGGCTCCTGCCGGTCGGCGACTGCACGGCTCTGGTTCTGGGCGACGAGCCCGCCTCGACGGCCTATCTGCCCGACCACGGGACGTTCGTCCGGTGGTGCGCGGGTAATTCCGAGGACGAGTTGCTGGCGAGCGTGCCGTTGGCTGTCGATACGGCGGAGTGGGAGCCGGAGGTTCACTGGGAGGTGCCCGGGGCCGTGCTTCTCTTCGACGCGGCGTGGCCTGGGGTGGATCCTTCGGGGAGCGAGGGTGTTCGGGTGGTTCTGGAGCCCGGGCGCTACGCGGTTCGGGCGGCTCGGGTTCAGCCGGGGCCCGAAACGTGGCTGAGTTTGGTCCAGTTGCGGTTGGTTGCGCCCAGATGACCGGGGTGTTGGTTGTCCGGCGTGTGCGGGTCCCCTGTGGTTGATCGCGCCCACGCGCGGGAGCCGCATATCGGCACAGCCCCGCGCCCCTGAGGGGGTGAAATTCGCGTGCGGCGCTCGTACGGCCCGGCCACGATGATCGTATGCCTCGACTTCCTCACCCCACTCCGGAAGAACTGCGCCGCGACCCCCTGCCCCTGCGGGGGCGCACCGCCCTCGTGACCGGGGCCAGCCGCCGTGGTGGCATCGGGCACGCCGTCGCCCGCCGTCTTGCCGCCTACGGGGCGAGTGTCTGTCTGCATCACCATGTGCCGCACGATGCCGAGAAGCCGTGGGGCGCGGACCGTCCCGAGGACGTTGTCGCGTCCGTGCGTGGGGCGCTCGGGGATCCCGAAGCCCGGGTCGTCGCCGGGCCCGGTGATCTGGCCGATCCGGACGTGCCCGGTGAACTCGTCGGCAGGGCCGCCGAGGCGCTCGGCGGGCGTCTCGACATCCTCGTCGCCAACCACGCGCAGAGCGGGTTCGACGGCTCCCTGGACGAGATCGACACGGCGATGCTCGACAGGCACTGGGCGGTGGACGCCCGCTCCGTGATCCTGCTCGTCCAGGCCTATGCGCGGCTGCGTTCCGCACTGCCGCCGCGCAGCCCGGGCGGACGCGTGATGATGATGACCTCCGGCCAGGACATCGGGGGCGGCATGCCCTGGGAACTCGCCTACGCCCTCCAGAAGGGCGCCCTCGCCTCCGTCACCCGCTCCCTTGCGACGGCGCTCGCCGACCACGCGGTGACCGTGAACACCGTCAACCCCGGGCCCGTCGACACGGACTACATGACCGGCGAGGACTACGAGGCCATCGCGGAGCGCTTCCCGGCCGGGCGGTGGGGCGTGCCCGACGACCCGGCCCGCCTCATCGCGTGGCTCGCCACGGACGAGGCGGCATGGGTCACCGGGCAGGTCATCGACTCCGAGGGCGGCTTTCGCCGCTGACCTCCCCTAAAGCTGGGACAGTTCGTCCACCAGGTCGTCCAGGCCCAGCGAGCCCTGAGAGAGGGCCGCCATGTGCCATGCCTTGGGGTCGAAGGCGTCACCGCGCCGGGCGCGGGCCTTCTCGCGGCCCAGCAGCCAGGCCCGCTCGCCGAGCTTGTAGCCGATGGCCTGGCCCGGCATGGACAGGTAGCGGGTCAGCTCGCTCTCCACGAAGTCCGCGGGCCGGCTGCTGTGCGAGCCGAAGAACTCCTGTGCCAGCTCGGGCGTCCAGCGCTCGCCCGGGTGGAAGGGGGAGTCGTCCGGGATCGTCAGCTCCAGGTGCATGCCGATGTCGATGATGACGCGCACGGCACGCATCATCTGCGCGTCCAGGTAACCGAGCCGGCGCTCCGGGTCCGTCAGGAAGCCCAGTTCGTCCATCAGCCGCTCGGCGTACAGGGCCCAGCCCTCGGCGTTGGCGCTCACCATGCCGACACTCGCCTGGTAGCGGGAGAGGTTCTCCGCCACGTGCTTCCACTGGGCCAGCTGGAGGTGGTGGCCGGGCACGCCCTCGTGGTACCAGGTCGACACCAGGTCGTAGACCGGGAAGCGCGTCTTGCCCATGGTCGGCAGCCAGGTGCAGCCCGGGCGCGAGAAGTCGTCCGACGGCTCCGTGTAGTACGGCGCCGCGGCGCTGCCCGGAGGGGCGATGCGCGACTCCACCCGGCGCACCCGCTCGGCCAGGTCGAAGTGGGTGCCGTCGAGCGCGTCGATCGCGTCGTCCATCAGGGACTGGAGCCACTGCCGCACCTCGTCGACGCCCTCGATGTGCGTGCCGTGCTCGTCCAGGTGCGCCAGCGCCACCCACGGCGTGGCGGCACCCGGCAGGATCTTCTCGGCCTCCGCCTTCATCTCGCCGAGGAGGCGGTGGTACTCGGACCAGCCGTACGCGTAGGCCTCGTCCAGGTCGAGGTCCGTGCCGTTGTAGTAGCGCACCCAGCGCGCGTACCGCTCCCGGCCCACGACGTCCGGCGCGCCCTCGATCGCCGGTGCGTACACGTCCCGCATCCAGTCGCGCAGCCGTACGACCGCCTCGGTGGCCGAGCGGGCCGCCGTGTCCAGCTCGGACCGCAGCGTCTCGGGGCCGGCGGCCGCGAAGGTCTCGAACCAGCCGCGGCCCTCGCCGTCGGCCGCCCACTCGCCGAGCTGCTCCACGAACGTGGCCGTGGCACGCGGCCCGCCGTACAGCTTCCGCTCCAGGCCGAGCGCCAGGGACTCCCGGTACCCCTCCAGCGCGGCGGGGACCGCGCGCAGCCGCTCGGCGATCGCCGTCCAGTCCTCCTCCGACTGCGCCGGCGTCACGGTGAACACCTGCCGCACCGCATGCGGCAGGGAGCTCAGATTGCTGACGGACCGCAGACTCTCCTCGGCCTCGTGCACGGCGAGGTCCGCGATGAGCCGCTCGCGCAGCAGTCGCCCGCAGCGGCGCTCGACGTCGCTGTCCGCGCCGGGCAGCCGCTCCGCCTCGTCCAGCCGGGCCAGCGTCCGGCGCGCCAGCTCGGCGAGCTCCTCCTGGCCCGCGGGCGAGGTGTCGGGCAGCCTGCTCGAACTCTCCCGCACGCCGAGGAACGTGCCGGTGATCGGGTCGAGGGCGATGAGTTCGTCGACGTACGCGTCGGCGACCTCGCGGGGCAGCGGGCTCTTGATCTCAGACATGCGGACCATCCTGGTACGCGGAACAGCGCACGTCATCCGGATTGAGCCGAGGGCGAAGGCGGCAGCAGCGGCCCGCATTCCCACTGCTGGAAGATCAGCCGGGTCTCCACGCGCGCCACCTCCCGCCGTGAGGTGAACTCGTCCAGCACGAGCCGCTGAAGGTCCGCCATGTCGGCGACCGCGACATGGACGAGGTAGTCGTCCGGTCCGGTCAGGTGGAAGACCGTCCGCGACTCCGGCAGGGCGCGGATCCGCTCCACGAACGGCCCCACCAGCTCCCGCCGATGCGGCCTGACCTGTACCGACAGCAAGGCCTCCAGCCCGCGCCCCAGCTTGGCCGGATCCAGCTCCAGTCGGTGCCCGAGAATCACGCCCGAGCGGCGCAGCCGGGCCACCCGGTCCAGACAGGTCGACGGCGCCACCCCGACCTGGGCGGCGAGATCCCGGTACGTCGTCCGGGCGTCGTTCTGCAACAGCCGCAGCAGGTGGAGATCCACCGGGTCCAGTACGACGGATTCGGCCATCGGCCGAACGTAACACGGGTTCGCCCCGCGAAGAACCGTCCGGTGTTCACCCTTCCCCCATGGACACGGACACGGACACGGACATGCGCACAGCGAGCATGGGCGCCCACGACGAGGTACGCACCGCACCGAGAGCACTCGCCACCGAGGCCGTCCACGCCGGGCGGGACGACCTCGCCCGGCAGGGGTTGCACGCCCCGCCGATCGACCTGTCCACCACCTACCCGTCGTACGACAGCCGCGGCGAGGCGGCCCGGATCGACGCGTTCGCCGCCACCGGCGCGGACCCGGACGGCCCGCCCGTGTACGGGCGGCTGGGCAACCCGACCGTCGCCCGGTTCGAGACCGCGCTGGCCCGTCTGGAGGGCACCGAGGCGGCGGTCGCGTTCGCCAGCGGTATGGCCGCCCTGAGCGCCGTCCTGCTCGTACGCGCCTCCATGGGGCTGCGGCACGTGGTGGCCGTACGTCCCCTCTACGGGTGCAGCGACCATCTGCTGACCGCCGGGCTGCTGGGCTCGGAGGTGACCTGGACCGACCCGGCCGGAATCGCGGAGGCCCTGCGTCCGGACACCGGCCTGGTGATGGTGGAGTCCCCGGCCAACCCCACGCTCGCCGAGGTCGACCTCCGGGCCGTCGCACACGCCTGCGGCTCGGTGCCGCTGCTCGTGGACAACACGTTCGCCACGCCGGTGCTCCAGCGACCTGCCGAACAGGGCGCACGACTGGTCCTGCACAGTGCCACCAAGTACCTCGGCGGACACGGCGACGTGCTGGCGGGCGTCGTCGCCTGCGACGAGGAGTTCGCGGGCCGGCTGCGGCAGGTCCGCTTCGCCACGGGCGGTGTCCTTCACCCGCTGGCCGGCTATCTGCTGCTGCGCGGCCTGTCCACGCTCCCCGTCCGGGTACGGGCCGCCTCCGCCAACGCCGCCGAACTCGCCCACCGCCTCGCCGCCGACCCGCGCGTAGCCCACGTGCACTACCCGCGCATCGGCGGCGCGATGGTCTCCTTCGAGATACCCGGCGACCCCCACGAGGTCATCGCCGGCGTCCGCCTCATCACCCCGGCGGTGAGCCTCGGCAGTGTGGACACCCTGATCCAGCACCCGGCCTCCATCAGCCACCGCATCGTGGACGCGGACGATCGCAGGAGTGCCGGGGTGAGCGATCGCCTGCTGCGCATGTCGGTGGGCTTGGAGGACGTGGAGGACCTGTGGTCCGATCTCGACCAGGCGCTGAGGATCAGGGGCGCGGGGAACTGCGCGAACAACCACAGCGCACCCGCACCCACCGACTCACAACTGCCCCTACGACGCTGAGGTGCTCCCCAGCTCGCCCGCTCCTGTCGAAACGGGCTCACCCAGCCGCGCAGTGATGACCAGGGTCCCCTCCTCGACCTGATAGTCAAGAGGAAGCCCCAGCCCCCGCATCGCGGCAACCATCCCCGTGTTGGACGCCTGCGTCACGGCGTACACACTCCTGCAACCCCCCTCCGCGGCCATCGCGACCAGCCGCCCCAGCAGCTCTCCGCCGATGCCCCGCCGCTGCCACGCGTCCTCGACGATCAGCGCGACCTCCGTCTCGTCCCCGTCCCACAACAGATGCCCGAGCCCGACCAGCCGCCCGGAGGCCGTCTGCACGGCGAGGGTACGGCCGAAGCGCGGACTGAGCAGGTGGTTGAGATAGCGGTCGGCGTCACCGACCGGCCCGTGGTAGCGCAGCTTGAGCGTGCGGTCCGAGCACCGCTCGTGCATCGCCCTGGCCGCCTCCAGATCACGGGTGTCGGCCCGGCGCACGGTGATGTCGCTGCCCTCGGCCAGCGTGAGCTCGTCCCGGCCGTGCGGGACGCGCGGCCCGAGCCGGGCGTCCAGTTCCACCAGGGCCCTGGCCCGGGCGAACTCCGTCGGTGTGAAGGGCAGGTACGGCCGCTCCACGGTGATCACTCCGCCTTCGGGGGCGCGCAGGCGCATCACCGTGTCGTCGAGGGCTCCCTCCACGGGGACTCCGTCGGACGCCCGGCCGCCGCCGGCCGGGGCGGGCTGGGAACGGATCGTGCACCGGCCCAGCAACTGGCGCAACGCCAGGGGGAGTTCCGCGGCGTCCAGGGCGGTGCGGGCCGCGAGTCCCAGGATCCGGGTCGGCGCGTCCACCAGGTCGTGGGCGTCGGCCCGCTCGATCCAGGTGTCGGTGCCGCCGGCCGTCCGGACCGCCGTGGCGATCCCGGAGGCCGGCAGCTCGCCCGGGGCGCGCAGCAGGAACTCGTCCACCGTGCCCTCGGCCAAGGGGTGCGTCTGGAGGCTGAGGATGTCGACCCGGTGCGCGGCCAGGGCCGTGCACAGGGCTGCCAGCGATCCCGGTTCGTCCTGCACCGTGGTCCGCATCCGCCACAGCGTGTTCGCCCCCGGCACCGGCTCCGGTGCCGGGGACTCGGTATCGTCCGCCGGCGGCGCGTTTTCGTGGCGTCGTGTTCGCCAGGTGTGGAGCGCCGCCGTGACCCGCTGCCACGGGTTGGCGGGGCGGCAGTCGTTCAGTTGCGTCACATCAGTCACTTTTCGCGTCATGCACCCACTGTGACCGAACGGTGTTGCGTGATCACGAACGCATTGTGACTGGCGGGTAAAAGAGATGGCTTGCCCTCTTTATCGACCCTTCAAACGTTGAGCACCGTACCTTGCGCCGTACCTCACTGGCCGACCAGGCCCGCCTGAAGCACCTTGGTGAACAGCACGGTGCCGTCCTGCTCGCGCAGACGCACCGTCAGCTCGCCGCTGCCGCCGTCGATGTCGACCTCGCCGAAGAACTGGTAGCCGCCGGCGGGGGAGACGTTGGCGGTCGTCGGTGCCTTCAGGAACACCCGGTCGGGACCGAAGGTGCCGTCGAGCGTGTTCGCCGGGAACGCACCGGCGTTGAGCGGGCCCGACACGAACTCCCAGAACGGCTCGAAGTCGGTGAACGCGGCCCGCGACGGCTGGTAGTGCTGCGCCGAGGTGTAGTGGACGTCGGCCGTGAGCCACACCGTGCCCGTGATCCGGCGGTGCTTGATGAACCGAAGCAGCTCGGCGATCTGGAGCTCACGGCCCAGCGGGGCGCCGGGGTCCCCCTGGGCGACGGCCTCGATGTTCGGCCTGCCGTCGCCGGTGTCCGGGACGACCAGGCCGATCGGCATGTCGGAGGCGATCACCTTCCACACCGCGCGGGAGCGTGACAGCTCGCGCTTGAGCCATTCCAGTTGCTCGCGGCCGAGGATGCCCTGCGGGTCGGTGGGCTGGTCGTCCGGCGAGTTGGCGTTGCGGTAGGTGCGCATGTCCAGCACGAAGACGTCCAGCAGCGGGCCGTGGTGCTGCACCCGGTAGACGCGGCCGTCGGGGCGGCGCAGCGTGGAGATCGGGAAGTACTCCGAGAACGCGCGGCGGGCGCGGGCGGCGAGCACGTCGACGTTCTTCTCGGTGTACCGGGCGTCGCCGAGGATCTCGCCCGGGTACCAGTTGTTGGTGACCTCGTGGTCGTCCCACTGGACGATGGACGGGACCTGGGCGTTGAAGGCACGCAGGTTCTCGTCCAGCAGGTTGTAGCGGAAGTTGCCGCGGAACTCCGCCAGGGTCTCGGCGACCTTCGCCTTCTCCTCGGTGGTGATGTTCCGCCAGGTGCGCCCGTCGGGCAGGGCCACGGTCTCGGTGAGGGGGCCGTCGGCGTAGATGTTGTCGCCGCTGCAGATGAAGAAGTCCGGGTCGAGGGCGGCCATCGCCTCGTAGATACGGTAGCCACCGAGCTCCGGGTTGATGCCCCAGCCCTGACCGGCCAGGTCGCCGGACCAGACGAACCGCACGCCGTCACGCCGCTTGTCGGACGCCGTGCGGAAGCTGCCGGTGACCGGCTCGCCGGTGCGGCGCGGGTCGTCCGGGTCGGCGAGCAGCACCCGGTAGTGGATCCGCTCGCCGGACGGCAGGCCGCGCAGCCGGGTCGTGCCGGTGAAGTCGGTACCCGGGCCCAGCAGCGGGCCGTGCCATCTGCGCGGGTTGCGGAACGACTCGGTCGCCGACGTCTCGACGATCATCCGGGCCGGCCGGTCGGACCGCACCCACACCAGCCCGGAGTCGCGGGTCACGTCTCCCGCCTGCACACCCCACCCCGCCTTCGGACGCCCCGACCGCGCGAAGGCCGGCGCCGCGCCGAGAGCGGTGGGCAGGGTGAGGGCCGCCGACGCGGCGAGGGAGCCACGCAGGACGCTACGGCGCGCGGGGAACGGACGGTGTGACATGGATGCGCCTCCAGGGACGGGATCCGGCCAGTGTGCACAGCCACAACTACTGGCACGCCGCAGCGCACACACGAACCCCAAGTGAACAACTGACCGCGACAGGAGGGGAACCGGCGGGAACCCGCGAGCTCCGCCGGAGTCACCGCGTGGCCGCCTCCGCCATCAGGCGTATGCCCTCGTGGATCCGGGCGGCCGGTACGTGCGCGTAGCCGAGGACGAGCTGTGTCCGCTTCGGCCCGTCGGTCTCCTCCTGCGCGGGACGCGGGTGTGTGTAGGCCGACAGGGGGCGTACCGCCACCCCGGCCGCCGTCACGCGGGTGAGGAAACGCTCCTCGGGGCCGTAGCGCTCCGGCAGCGTGGCGATCACGTGCAGGCCGGCGGCGATGCCGGAGACCCTGGAGCCGGGGAAGTGTTCGTCGAGGGCGGCGGTCAGGGCGTCACGGCGCTCGCGGTAGGCGCGCTGGCAGCGGCGCAACTGGCGGTCGTAGTCGCCGCGCTCCAGGAAGCGGGCGAAGAGTGCCTGGTCGAGGGCCGGGTGACCCAGGTCCATGGTGCGCTTGCGTTCGACGATCTCCTCCGCCCAGGACTCCGGCACCAGCAGCCAGCCCAGCCGCAGCCCGGGGGCGAGTGACTTGCTGACCGAGCCCGCGTAGGCGACGTGGTCCGGGTCGAGTCCCTGGAGCGCGCCGACGGGGGCGCGGTCGTAGCGGAAGTCGCCGTCGTAGTCGTCCTCCAGGACGATGCCGTCCACGGACCGCGCCCAGTCCAGCAGCTCGGCGCGGCGGCGGGCCGAGTAGGCGATGCCGGTGGGGAACTGGTGGGCAGGCGTCGTCACCACGGCCCGTACGCCCGACGCCCGCAGCGGCTCCAGGGCGACGCCCTCGCCGTCCACGGGCACCGGTACGGCGGTGACCCCGGCCGAGGCGTACAGCGCGTCGTGCTGGGGACTGCCCGGGTCCTCCACACCCACCGTGCGCACCCCGCGCGCGTGCAGCGCGAAACCCAGCAGCGTCGTCGCCTGAGCCACCCCGGAGACCACCACGAGCCGCTCCGGGTCGGCCACCACACCCCGCCGCCGGGCGAGCAGTTCGGCCAGCGCGGTACGCAGCCGGGGCAGCCCGCGCGGATCGGGGTACCCCAGCTCCTGGTGCGGCAGCTCCGCCAGCACACCGCGCTGCGCGGCGGCCCACGCCGAGCGCGGGAACAGCGACAGATCCGGCGTCCCGGGCACGAAGTCGGCCCCGGCCCCGGGGGAGCGCGGAGCGAGGTCGTGCGCCCGAGGCCGGGCGGCCCGTACGGCCGAGCCCACCCACGTCCCGGCGCCCCGGCCGCTGCGCAGATAGCCCTCCGCCGTCAGCTGCTCGTACGCCTCCGTGATCAGCCCGCGCGACACCCCCAGATCCGCCGCGAGATCCCGGCTCGACGGCAGCCGCGTACCCGGCGCGAGCCGGCCCGAGCGGACCGCCTCGCGCAGCGCCGCCTGAAGGGAACGACCACGCGTGCGTGCCGGTGCCGAAGCGGCCGGGAGCAGCAGCTCCCAGGCGGGCGACGCGGGATCGTTGCGGTCCATGCGGTCAGTCTGCCGGATCCGTGGGCGGTCCTTTCGCCAACCGCCCCGCATCGGACAGCGGTTATCGGCCACCGGCGCCCGGGCGCGCGCCGGTGTGCGGTCGGCCACGGACGCGACCCGGCGTGCCGTGCGGTTCCCCGACCGGGGACTGCCGTGCCCGAGGACAGGGCGGCCGCCGCCGTGATCACTGTGCTGAACGTCCACGACCGTGAGTTGCCCGTGCGTTTCGACGGGCCATTGGCCGTCGGCGTGTCGGGCGGTCATGGTCCGGTGCGGTACGAGGTGAGTCACCACGTGCCGGGAGAGCGGCCCCCTGCGCGATGCGGCGTTCCGGCAGATCCCCTCAGCGGCTGCCGTCGAGGACGACCCGGGCGACCAGCGCCGGGTCGTCGTTCATCGGGACGTGGCCGCAGCCGGGCAGCCGCACCAGCCGTGCGGCGGGGATGACGCTCTTGGCCCGCACGCCCTGGCGGGGGATCAGCAGCCGGTCCCGGTTGCCCCACGCCACGGTGACCGGCGTGCCCACGATGTCGTCGGTGAACTGCACGGACCTGCCGGAGCGGAGGGTCTCGGAGAACCCCTGCGCCCGGGCCAGCGCGAGCGTCTCGGCGATCACGGCCTCGGGCGAACGACGGCCCGGGCGGGCGTAGATGGTGCTCGTCAGCAGCGTGCGGCCGATGGCCGGGCGGGCCAGCCGTTCGACGACGGGCAGCGGCATCCGCTGGGCTATCTGCCGCATCGTCATGAGCACCGTGAAGGCGTAGCGGCGCTCGACCGCGTTCCAGAACCCCGCCGGGGACAGGGCGGTGACGGAGCGGACGAGCTGCGCCCGGGCCAGGTCCAGGGCCAGCAGGCCGCCCAGCGAGTTGCCCGCCACGTGCGGCCGTTCGATCTCCAGCGCCTCGCACAGCGCCGCGAGGACGGCGTTCATGGTCGGCAGGTCGTGCGCCATGCCGTCCGGGAGCGCCGGCGACTCGCCGCACCCGGGCAGGTCCACGGCGATCACGTCCCGCTCGGCCGCCAGCGCGGGTATCACCGGGTCCCACACCTGCCGGTGGTGACCGATGCCGTGCAGCAGGAGCAACGGTTCGCCGCTGCCCTGACGCGTGTAGGCCAGGGTCACGTTCTGCTCGCCCTGTGCGGAGGCGACTTTGAAGGAGACGGTGACGGACATGCGGTGCTCCTCGGATGTACTCGCTGACGGACGCCGTAGACAGCTTGTCAGCAATTACTACCGGCGGGTAGCCCCGAGGTGCCGCCACCTCCACGGCCGCGGCTGTCCGGGACGGGGCGATTCCGCCTGGACAGGGCCGCACCGGTGGGCTGGGATGGAGCCCGTGACCACCGAGACCGCGACCGACGTCTTCGAAGCACACCGCCCCGTCCTGCTGGGCGTCGCCTACCGCATGCTGGGCCGCGTCGCCGACGCGGAGGACGTGGTCCAGGAGGCCTGGCTGCGCTGGTCGGGCAGCGACCGCGGCGACGTGCGCGAACCGCGCGGCTACCTCGTGCGGATCACCACCCGCCTCGCCATCGACCGGCTGCGCCAGATCAAGGCCCGTGGGGAGACGTACGTAGGTCCGTGGCTGCCAGAGCCGTACGTCACCGACTTCGGCGACACCGTGCCGGACACCGCCGAGCGGGCCGTGCTCGCCGACTCCGTCTCGCTCGCCGTCCTCGTCGTGCTGGAGTCGCTGTCGCCGCTGGAGCGGGCGGTGTTCGTGCTGCGTGAGGCCTTCGGCTTCCCGTACGCCGACATCGCCGCCATGCTCGACCGCGGCGAACCGGCGGTCCGTCAGCTGGCCGGACGGGCGCGCAAGCACGTCGAGGAGCGGCGGCCGCGCTACGAGGTCGACCCCGCCCAGCGGCGCGAGCTCACCGAGCGGTTCCTCGCCGCCGCGGCGGACGGCGACCTCGAAGGGCTGATGGCCCTGCTCGCCCCGGACGTCCGGCTCGTCGGCGACAGCGGCGGCAAGGCGCGGGCGCCGCTGCGGGTCCTGCAGTCCGCGGACAAGGTGGGCCGCTTCCTCGTCGGCGCCGCGCAGAAGAGCGTCCCCGACTTCTCCCTGCGTTTCCTGGAGCTCAACGGCGGCCCGGCCGTGCTGTTCCTGTCCGGCGACAAGCCCGACTCCGTCTTCCAGCTCGACGTCGCCGACGGCCGCGTCCAAGCGGTCTACATCGTCCGCAACCCCGACAAGCTGCGCTCGCTGGCCGCCGTCTAGACGGCGCCGCTCACGCCCCGCCGCGGCCTCGCACGAACGCCCCGTGAACGTTCCCGGCCATTGGTCTTGACCAAGGATCAGGGCCGCCCTATGGTCGCAGAGAAGTGAAACAACCTTTAAAAAACAAGGGCGCTGAAAAGCAGCCGACCACGGCGATTGCGGAGGACAGGGTGGGGACCACGCAGCTGGAATCGGTGCCGGAACCGAAGTACTGGCATCTCAAGACCGTGCTCAGTGAAGCGCTCGACTCGGAGTTCTCCGTGGGGGAGATCCTGCCCAACGAGCGCGACCTCGCAGCCCGCTTCGGCGTCGCTCGCGCCACGCTCCGCCAGGCCCTGGAGCAGCTCGAACTGGAGGGCAGGCTCCAGCGCCGCCGCGGTGTCGGCACGACCGTCGCGCCGCCCCGCATGGGCGTCTCCCTCGGCTCCGGCCCGCACACCTGGCCGGGCGGTCCCGAGGACGCCTGGCAGCCCGTCGACTGCACGGCGGCCGTGCCGCCCCCGGCCGTCGCCGACGCGCTGGAGACGGGCCGCGACGAGCCCGTGCACATCGTGCGCCGCTCCCGCGTCTCGCACGGCCGGCCAGTGGCCGCCGAGCTGCTGTACATCCCGCAGTCCTCGGTGCCCGACCTCTCCGGCATCGACGCACCGTCCGGATCGGCACGCGCGCGTGCGGTGCTGCGGGAGCTCCAGCGGCTGGAGCTGGAGCGGCAGGAGAACGCGGTGGAGCTCGGCTCCGCCGGGGCCGACGACGCGAAGGAACTGGACCGGCTGCCCGGGGCGCCCGTCCTGGTGGTGACGACGCGGTTCGTGGCCGCGGGCCGTACGGGTGCGCTCTCGGTCGCGACGTACCGCGCTGACACGTGTCGGTTGACCTTCGGTGACGCGGGGGGTGTGGAGATCCACGCCGGGCCGCAGCGGCAGGCTTCCTGACCGTCGCGTTTCGGGGGGTGCGGTGAGCGACGGGCTGCGGGTGGGTCGTGGCTGGTCGCGCCCACGCGGCGGAGCCGCACATCGATACGGCCCCGCGCCCCCGGGAAGGGCGTCGTCGTTCAGCGGCGCTCCACCGTGAACAGCTGTTCCTCCACGTGGTCCAGGGCCAGGCGCAGGGCGCCCGTCGCCACTGCCGCGTCTCCCAGGCGGGACAAGGTCACCTGCGGGGGGCGCAGGCAGTAGCGGGCCAGTTCCTGGCGGAGGGGGTCCAGGACGCCGTCCAGGCCTGCCGCCCAGCCGCCGATCACGACCAGTTCCGGGTCGAGAGCGAGGACCAGGGCCGCCACGTCGTGGACCAGACGCTGGAGGAAACGGTCGACGGCCGCGCGAGCCCGCTGGTCGCCCTCGCGGGCCCGTGCGAAGACCTCGGCGACGGCCTGTTCGTCGAGCGGGTGCAGCGGTTCGTCCGTGGTGGACAGCAGCGTCTCCGGCGTCACCTCCCGGCCGAGGAGATGCAGCGCGCCGATCTCACCGGCCGCCCCGCCGTAGCCCCGGTGCAGCCGTCCCCCGATCAGCGAACCGGCGCCCGGGCTCAGCCCCGCCAGCACGAACACCACGTCGTCCGACTCGGTGGCCGCGCCTTTCCAGTGCTCGGCGACGGCCGCCGCGTTGGCGTCGTTCTCGACCAGGACCGGGCACTTGAACGACCGGCCCAGCCGCTCGCCCAGCCGCAGCCCCGTCCACCCGGGCAGCGCGGTGCCCAGCCGTACCCTGCCGTCCGCCTCGACGATCCCGGGCGTCGCCACGCCCACGGCCCGCAGCGAGCCGCGTGCGACACCGGCCCGGCGCAGCAACTCGGCGACGGCCCCCCGCAGCCGCTCCAGCCGCTCGTCGGCCCCCGCCGTCTCGGGTACGTCCTTGGCCTGGGAGCCGATCACCCGGCCGTCCAGGTCGGCCAGCAGCGCGGCCACCCGGTGCGCGCCGATCTCAAGCCCCAGCAGATGCCCCGCCTCCGCCCGGAACCGGAACCGCCGCGCCGGCCGCCCCTGCCGCCGGGCGGCACCCTCCTCAGCCGCCTTCTCGACGACGAGACCGGCCTCGATGAGCCCTTCGACGACGCCCTCGACGGTCGGCCGGGACAACGCCGTCACCCGGGTGATCTCGGTCAGCGTCGCGCAGTCCGTGGCACGCAGCGCGTGCAGCACCACCGCGGAGTTGATCCTTCGCAGCAGCGAGGGATCCCCGCCGGTCAGCCGCCCCACCGTCCGTCCTTCCAGCTCGTGCGCGTGTTGGCCGGATCGTACTCGGCGCGGCGGACCCCGGCGAGGGGCAGGCTCAGGCCCCCGCCGATCACCCCGGCGCGACGAACCCCGACACGTACGCCGCGATCACCGCCTGCGTGCGGTCCCTCGCTCCCAGCTTCGCCAGTACGGCGCTCACAAGCGACTTCACCGTCTCGGTGCCCACGACCAGCCGGACGGCGATCTCCGCGTTCGACAGGCCCCGTGCCATCAGCCGCAGCCCGATGGAGTCGTGCAACTCGCGGGCGATACGCGTGCGTTCCAGCAGTTGTTCGGTGCGCTCCTCCAGCGCCGCCATCCGCTCGGTGGGCGACGGTCCGAGGAGCCGCTTGGCCAAGGCGGTGACGAGGTGCCCCGACCACACCACGACCACGGGGCACAGAATCAACGGCACGGGTGCGAGCACGGCGTGCCACCAGCGGTTCTCCTCGACGGACACAAATCCATCAGCCAAGGGCCCAAGACCGAGCCCCGTCGTCAGCAAGTCGATCGCGAGGAAGGGCAACTGGAGAGAGAGGTGAGCCACGGTCCAGCCGAGGCACAGCCGCGCCTCCAGCCACACCACCGTCCGCCCGCGGTCCCGCCACGTGACGGACGGAGTGGTCACGATCTCCTCGGTCTCACCGTCCTGCCGACGGTCGATCAGCAACAGCCTGGCCTGAAACCCCTCCACGACCCGTGTGATGGGCAGGAGTCCCGCGAGTCCGAGCAGCACGGCGGCCGTGACCTGAGTCCACCACGCCTCCTGGATGAAATCCACAGCGACGGCCACACGATGGCCACCACGATGTGCAGCCACCGCTTGTACGTCACCGCCCGCGTCAACGGGCGCAGCATGCGGACCATTGCGCCATCGTGCCAGCCGCCACTGACAGAGAGCCTCCCCCGCACGGGGGAGACGATCTCCACCGCCGGGGGAGGCCCGCACCCCGGACGATCGGCCACGCTGCAGCCATGACCAGCATCGAAGTCCATGACCTCACCAAGGAGTACGGCACCAAACGAGCCGTGGACGGCCTCACCTTCCGCGTCCTGCCCGGCCGCGTCACCGGCTTCCTCGGCCCCAACGGCGCCGGGAAGTCCACCACCATGCGGCTGGTGCTCGGCCTCGACCGGCCGAACGCCGGCTCCGCCACACTCGGCGGCCGCGCCTACCCCGACGCTGCGCGAACCCCTGCGCCAGGTGGGCGCCCTGCTCGACGCGCAGGCCGCGCACGGCTCCCGCACCGCCCGCGACCATCTCCGAGTCCTGGCGAGCAGCAACCGCATCCCCGACCGGTGGGTCGACGAGGTGCTGGAGGAAACCGGCCTGGCGTCGGTGGCCCGGCGCCGCGTGCGGACGTACTCCCTCGGCATGCGCCAGCGCCTGGGTATCGCCGCCGCCCTGCTGGGCGATCTCGAGGTGGTCATGCTGGACGAGCCGTCCAACGGTCTCGACCCCGAAGGCATCGTGTGGATCCGGCAGTTGCTGCGCCGGCTCGCGGGGGAGGGCCGCACGGTCCTGGTCTCCAGCCATCTGATGAACGAGACCGCGTCCTTCGCGGACCACCTCGTCGTCCTCGGCCGGGGCGGGCTGCTGGCCGACACCCCGATGCGGGACTTCATCGACGCGCGCGTGCAGCCCAGCGTACGCATCCGCACATCCGACCCCGCCGCCCTCCTCAGCGCTCTCGCCCGGCACGGTCACGACGCCGTGGAACACGTGGACGGTCACTGGACCGTGCACCACGCACGCGTGGACGACATCGGCCGCATCGCCTCCGTCGCGGGTGTGCCGGTCCTCGAGCTCGCCGCCGAGGAAGGCACGTTGGAGCAGGCCTATTTCGACCTCACGTCGGCCGAAGCCGAGTTCACCGCACAGCCCCAGGAGGCCTGACCATGGAACTCACCCCGTCCTCCGCTCCGAGTGGCTGAAGATCCGTACGCTCCGCTCGCTCCCGGGAGCGCTCCTGGCCCTGTTCGCCACGACCACGGCCTTCTCCGCGATCGCCGGTGTCTCCAAAACGTCGGACCCCGGCTTCGACCCCCTGTTCACGGCCTTGTCCGGTGTCGTGCCGGGGCAGATCGTGGCCGTCTCCTTCGGGGCCATGGCCGTGTCGTCGGAGTTCCGGTCGGGCGCGCTCCGGCTCTCGCTGGCCGCGGTTCCGCGGCGCGGCCGGTGGTTCGCGGCCAAGGCGGCCGTCATCGCCGTACCGGCCCTGCTGGTGGGACTGGTGACCGCCCTCGCCGCCCTCCCCGTGGCACGGGCGGGGCTCGGCCCGGCGGCCGACGGGCTCGGCACCGGTGAGCAGGTGCGCGGCGTCGTGGGCTGCGGCGTCCACCTCATGCTGATGGCCCTGTTCGCCGCCGGACTCGCCGCCCTGCTGCGCAGCGGCGTGGCCACGCTGTCCCTGCTGATCCCGTTCATCCTCGTCGTGTCGTTCGTGATCGGCGACGCGACGGGCACCGTCGCGGACTTCCTGCCCGACAAGGCGGGACAGCTGGTCCTGAGGGAGACGTACGACGGCACCCTCGGGCCGTGGTCGGGGCTCGCGGTGACCGCGCTCTGGGCGGCGGCCGCCCTGCCGGCGGGAGCGTGGAGCCTGCGCCGCCGGGACGCCTGAGCGGAGAACGGCCGGAACAGGCTTGACGCCCCGCCAAGTGTCAGTGGCGGCGGGTTTACTGGACCCATGAACATCGCACAGCACATCGCCCTCATCGACGAGCTGTGCTACCGCCCCTTTCCGGCGGAGCACGGCCCGTCGGACGTCGGCGTTTCCGGACCCGGTCATCACACTGCGGTGTTAGACGCCGCGGGCGACGACGACCCGGCACTCCGCGCGGTGACGATCGACCAGTACGAGAAGGGCCGGGACGCCGTCTACGAACTTCTCGCCTCACGCTGGGGCGACACGCCCCCGTACAACCTGCAGACCGTCCTGCTGCGCACCGAGCAGGAGGAGATACCCCGTCCGTGGGCCGAGTTGAGCGAGCGCGCGAGCGTCGCGTACGTGTGGGAGGTGGACGGCACGGGCCGCTGGGTCGCCGTGGCGGTGACCGACCGCGACACGTCGCAGGAGGTCCAACTGCTGGCCCTGGTCACGGAGACGGACCCGCCGTAGGAGATCAGCTCTCGGCGGCTTCCCGCAGCCGCGCGAACTCCTCCGCCATCGTCTCGGCCGTCCAGTGCGCGTTCAGCCCGCTCGGATTGGGCAGCACCCACACGCGCGTGTCCCCGATCATCCGCGACTGCGGCCCGACCCGGGCCTTCCGGTCGTCGAACGCGGCGCGGTAGGCGGTCACTCCGACCACGGCCAGCCAGCGCGGCCGCAGCCGCGCCACTTTCCGCGCGAGCAGCCGCCCGCCCTCCCGGTACTCCTCGGCGCTCAGCTCGTCGGCGCGAGCGGTCGGCCGCGCCGCGACATTGGTGATGCCGAGTCCGTACGACAGCAACTCCTGCTGCTCGGACGGCTTCAGCAGCCGCGGCGTGAACCCGGAGCGGTGCAGCACCGGCCAGAAGCGGTTGCCCGGGCGGGCGAAGTGATGGCCCGTGGCGGCTGTCATCAGACCGGGATTTATGCCGCAGAACAGCACCCGCAGACCGTCCGCGACCACGTCCGGCACGATGCGGTCGCGGGCGGCCTCCAGCTCCTCGGGCGTGAAACGGGGCACCGTGTGCGGCGCGTCAGAGGATCGCGCCGGGCGTGTAGCCCGCGGCCTGGGGGTGCTGCTTCACGATCTCCTCGACCCGGGCGACGACGGCGGCGACCTGGTCGCCGGCGGCACCCGTGAAGGACAGCTTGTCGGCCATCAGCGCGTCCAGCTCGTCGCGGTCGAGCGGAATGCGCGTATCGGCGGCCAGCTTGTCGAGCAGTTCGTTGCGCTCGGCGCCCTGCTCGCGCATGGCGAGCGCGGAGGCGACGGCGTTCTCCTTGATCGCCTCGTGCGCGAGCTCCCGGCCCACGCCCGCGCGCACGGCACCCATCAGCACCTTGGTGGTCGCGAGGAACGGCAGGTAGCGGTCCAGCTCACGCGCCACGACCGCCGGGAACGCGCCGAACTCGTCGAGCACCGTCATGAACGTCTCCAGCAGACCGTCCAGCGCGAAGAACGCGTCCGGCAGCGCGACCCGGCGCACCACCGAGCAGGACACGTCGCCCTCGTTCCACTGGTCGCCCGCCAGCTCGCCGGTCATCGAGGCGTAGCCGCGCAGGATCACCATCAGGCCGTTGACGCGCTCGCAGGAGCGGGTGTTCATCTTGTGCGGCATCGCCGAGGAGCCGACCTGGCCCGGCTTGAAGCCCTCGGTGACCAGCTCGTGCCCGGCCATCAGCCGGATCGTCTTGGCCAGCGACGACGGCGCGGCCGCCAGCTGCACCAGCGCCGTCACGACCTCGTAGTCGAGCGAGCGCGGGTAGACCTGGCCGACCGACGTGAACGCCTGCGAGAAGCCCAGGTGCGTGGCGATCCGCTGCTCCAGGTCCGCGAGCTTCGCGGCGTCCCCGCCCAGCAGGTCCAGCATGTCCTGCGCGGTGCCGACCGGGCCCTTGATGCCGCGCAGCGGGTAGCGGCCCAGCAGCTCCTCGATCCGGCCGTAGGCGACGAGCAGCTCGTCGGTGGCGGTCGCGAAGCGCTTGCCGAGGGTGGTGGCCTGCGCGGCGACGTTGTGCGAGCGGCCGGCCACGACCAGCTCTCCGTACTCGCCGGCCAGCTTGCCCAGACGGGCCAGGACGGCCACCGTGCGGTCGCGCACCAGTTCCAACGAGAGGCGGATCTGGAGCTGCTCGACGTTCTCGGTGAGGTCGCGGGAGGTCATGCCCTTGTGCACGTGCTCGTGCCCGGCAAGGTCGTTGAACTCCTCGATCCGCGCCTTCACGTCGTGCCGCGTGACCTTCTCACGCTCGGCGATGGAGGCCAGGTCGACGGTGTCGAGCACACGTTCGTAGTCGGCGAGCGCCGCGTCCGGCACCTCGATCCCGAGGTCCTTCTGGGCCCGCAGCACGGCGAGCCAGAGCTGCCGCTCCAGCTTCACCTTCTGCTCGGGCGACCAGAGCGTGGCGAGCTCGGCGGAGGCGTACCGTCCGGCGAGGACGTTCGGGATGCGGGGCTTGGCGGGAGCGGAAGTCACGTGGACGGATTCTACTGGCGATTCGTGCAGGCCAGCGCAACGGGTGCGTTCGTGGGAACCTACAAGAGCGTTTCGGCGCCCCTGCCACGAGCCCTCGGGTCACCCCGCCGCCGGGGGAACCGCCTACGCCAGATCCTCGTACGGCATCAGCTCGGGCCGCTTCGGCGGCAGGCCGTCACCCGAGGAGCGGCCCGTCAGGCGGCGGCCGATCCAGGGCAGCAGGTGCTGCCGGGCGAACCGCAGGTCCGCCGCGCGGCGCATGACCCAGCCGGGCGGCAGCGTCGTCGGCATCGGGGTGCGCCACTCGGTGTCCTCGGGCTCGTGGCCGAGCGCCTGCCACACCGCCTCCGCGACCCGGCGGTGGCCCTCGCCCGTCAGGTGCAGGCGGTCCACGTCCCACATCCGCGGGTCGGCGAGCGAGGGGGCGCCGTACAGGTCGACGACGATCGCGCCGTGCCGTGCGGCGAGCTCGTCGACGCAGGCGAACAGCTCCTCCATGCGCGGCCGGAACCGCTCCAGGACAGGACCACGGCGGCCCGGGCTGCGCATCAGCACGAGCTGCTTGCACGACGGGGCCAGCCGCTCCACGGCCTCCTCCAGGAGTCCGCGCACCCGGCCCATGTCGCACTTCGGCCGCAGCGTGTCGTTGAGCCCGCCCACCAGGGTGACGACGTCGGCCTCCATGGCCGCCGCCACGTCCACCTGCTCGTCGACGATCTGCCGGATCAGCTTGCCGCGGACCGCGAGGTTGGCGTAGCGGAAGTCGGGCGTGCGGGCCGCCATCCGCGCGGCGAGGAGGTCGGCCCAGCCCCGGTAGGTGCCGTCGGGCAACAGGTCCGACATGCCCTCGGTGAAGGAGTCGCCGACCGCGACGAGGCTGCTGTAGGTGGGATTCGTGTCCATGGCGGCGGAAATAGTATCCCGTGCACATACCCAGCAGTCGGTCACCCACCCGGGAGCATCGGCAACCGGTCCCTCATGCCCGCTGGCCGAACAGCTCCCGCAGCACGTCCTCCATGGTCACGAGTCCGGCCAGCCGGCCGTCCGCCCCGAGGGCGGCCGCGAGGTGCGTACGGCTGCCCCGCATCGCCGTGAGGACGTCGTCCAGCGGCGTGTGCTCCCGCACGCGCGCGATGGGCCGCATGTCCCGCAGCCGGAACGGCACGTCACGTCCGGCGGCGTCCAGTGCGTCCTTCACATGCAGATAGCCGACGATCCGCCGCCCCTCGTCCACCACCGGGAAGCGGGAGAACCCGGACTCCGCCGACAGCCGCTCCAGCTCGTCCGGAGTGACGCCCACGCGCGCGTACACCACGCGTTCCAGCGGCAGCACCACGTCGCGCACCGGACGGCGGCCCAGTTCCAGCGCGTCGTGCAGCCGCTCCTGGGCGCGGTCGTCGATGAGGCCGGCCTCGCTGGAGTCCTTCACGATCTGCGCGATCTCGGCGTCCGAGTAGGAGGCGGCGACCTCCTCCCGCGCCTCCACGCGCAGCAGCTTCAGCAGGGTGTTGGCGAAGGTGTTCACCGTGAAGATCACCGGGCGCAGCGCCCGGGACAGCGTCACCAGGGGCGGGCCGAGCGTCAACGCGCTGCGCACCGGTTCGGCGAGGGCGATGTTCTTCGGCACCATCTCGCCGAGCAGCATGTGCAGATACGTGGCCAGGGCCAGCGCGATCACGAAGGACACCGCGTGCCCCGCGCCCTCGGGCACGCCCATGGCGTGGAACACCGGCTCCAGCAGGTGCGCGATCGCCGGCTCGGCCACCACACCCAGCACCAGCGTGCACAGCGTGATGCCGAGCTGCGCGGCCGCCATCAGCGCGGACACGTGCTCCAGTCCCCACAGCACGCTCTTGGCGCGCCGGTCGCCCCGGTCGACGTAGGGCTCGATCTGGCTGCGGCGCACCGAGATCAGCGCGAACTCGGCGCCGACGAAGAAGGCGTTGACGACGAGCGTCGCCAGACCGATCAGCAGCTGGACGGCGGTCACAGCTCCACTCCCTTCTCGTCGGGCTTCTCGTCGTCGAGGGGCGCTCGCAGCCGGACGCGGGCGGCCCGGCGTCCCGCGGCGTCAAGGACCTCCATCCGCCAGCCGGCGACCTCGAGGGTGTCACCCACGGCCGGTATCCGGCCGAGCACCGTGGCCACCAGCCCGGCGAGCGTCTCGTACGGTCCCTCCGGGGCGCGCAGCCCGACGCGTTCGAGGTGGTCCACGCGCGCGGAGCCGTCGGCCGAGTACAGGGGGCGGCCGGCCTCGTCCGTGCCGGCCGGCGCGAGGTCGGGCAGCTCGTGCGGGTCGTGCTCGTCGCGCACCTCGCCGACGACCTCCTCGACGATGTCCTCCAGGGTGGCCACGCCCGCCGTGCCGCCGTACTCGTCGATCACGACGGCCATCGTGCGCTTGCCGGAGAGCCGGTCCAGGAGCCGGTCGACGGTGAGCGTCTCCGGGACCAGCAGGGGCTCGCGCATCAGCTCGGAGACGAAGATCCGGGTCCGGCGCTCCGCCGGTACCGCCAGTACGTCCTTGACGTGAGCCGTCCCGACGACCGAGTCGAGGGTGCCGCGGTAGACGGGGAACCGGGACAGGCCGGTCGCCCGGGTCGCGTTCGCCACGTCCTCCAGGGTCGCCTGCACATCCAGGGCGACGACCTGCACCCGGGGTGTCATCACGTTCTCCGCGGTCAGGTCGGCGAGGTTCAGCGTCCGTACGAACAGCTCGGCGGTGTCGGCCTCCAGGACGCCTTCCTTGGCGGAGTGCCGGGCGAGCGCCGCCAGCTCCTGAGGCCCGCGCGCCGACGCCAGCTCCTCGGCGGGCTCCACACCGATCCGGCGCACGACACGGTTCGCCGTGTTGTTGAGGTGCCTGATGAAGGGCCGGAACGCGGCGCTGAACCAGCGCTGGGCGTTGCCCACGGTCTTGGCGACCGCCAGCGGCGACGAGATCGCCCAGTTCTTGGGCACCAGCTCGCCGACGACCATCAGGAACACCGTCGACAGAGCCGTGCCCAGCACCAGCGCCAGGCTGTGCGAGGCCGACCGGGAGACACCGACGTCCTCCAGCGGTCCGGCGATCAGCGCGGCGATCGACGGCTCGGCGAGCATGCCGACGACCAGGTTCGTGACGGTGATGCCGAGTTGCGCCCCGGAGAGCTGGAACGTCAGGTTCCGTACAGCCTTCAGCGCGCCCTGCGCGCCCCGCTCGCCGCGCGCCACCGCCTGTTCCAGCTCGGCGCGCTCGACCGTGGTGAGGGAGAACTCGGCCGCCACGAAGGCGCCGCAGGCGAGCGAGAGCAGGATCGCCGCCAGAAGGAGGAGCACTTCGGTCATCGGTTCACCCCCGTTCCATGGTTCTCCAGGACGGGGCGGAACGCGCGGTGTCGCGTACTGGGAGGCTCGCCCATGGGCGGACGCTCACAACCTTTCATGCAGAACCGAGTGGCCATCCAAGGGTAAAGGATGGGCAAAGTCCTGCGGTGGGGGGTGCTCAGGGGGAGTCGGCGGACACGGGGGCCAGCCGGTACGCGCCCTCGTGTGCGATGACGCGTCCGGCGGTGGGCGGTGCGAAGTGGGTGCCCAGGAGGAGAGTGTCCGTGCCGACGAGCGCGCCGAGCAGCTCGCGGCGCGAGGCCTCCGACCGTCCGGGGTCGATGTCGACGCAGGCGCCGATACCGGGGTGGGCGAGCTGGACGGGGTGGTGGACGCAGTCGCCGGTGATCAGTGCCGTCCGTCCGCGGCTGGTCAGTTCGACGGCGACATGGCCGGGGGTGTGCCCGGGGGTCGGGATCAGGCGCAGTCCCGGGACGACTTCGAGACCCTCGGCGGGGACGTCGAGGAGGTCGAGCAGCCCCGCCTCCTCCACCGGGATCACTGAGTCGCGGAACATCTGCCGGCGCGCCTCGTCCATGTCGTACCCGGCCCAGAACTCCCGCTCGGTGCGGGAGGTCAGGTAGCGGGCGTTCGGGAAGGTGGGGACCCACGCGCCGTTCGCCTCCCGGGTGTTCCAGCCGACGTGGTCGGCGTGCAGGTGGGTGAGGATCACCAGGTCGACGGAGTCCGGGGGGAATCCGGCGGTGGTGAGGTGCTGAAGGTAGTCGGTGTCGAGGTTGTGCCAGGCGGGATCGGCCCGCTTCTTGCCGTTGCCGATGCCGGTGTCCACCAGGACGCGCAGTCCGCCGACGGTGAACGCGAAGCTGTGGCTGTCGGCGCGCAGGACACCCACGTCGTCGGCGAAGTGGGGGCGCAGCCACTCCTGCGCGGCGACGACGTCAGGGGTGGCGTCGGGCAGGAGCCACGCTCCGATGGCGGGTGGCAGGGGGACTTCGTCGATGCGGTGGACGGTGATGCCGCCCACGGCCCAGGAAGCGGGTGTGGTCATGGGTCCTCCTCGTTCGCTTAACGCAATCCGTTTGCGTTAAGGAGACGATAGGTCCTAGACTCCACTAACGCAAATGATTAGCTTTTATAGGAGCCCTCATGTCCCACCTCGCACTCATGCCACCCGAAGCCGCCCGCTGGGCCCACCGCGCCGGGCTCGTGCTGCCCGCCGACCGTCACGCGGCGGTCGCGGCCACCGCAGACCACATCCACTCCGTCGTGGCGGTCCTGAGGGAGCTGGACTTCGGGGACACCCCGCCCGCCCCGGCCTACCGCGTCGCGGCCGTGAGGGAGACGCACGATGCAGCCGCATGAACTGACGCTCGCTGCCGCCGCCGACGCGATCGGGGCACGTCGGCTGTCCCCCGTCGAGCTGGCCGACTCCGTACTGGAGCGCATCGAGCAGGTGGAGCCGCACCTCCGGGCCTACGTCACCGTCGATGCCGAGGGTGCGCGCCGGGCCGCGCGCCGAGCCGACAACGACATCGCGGCCGGCCGCCACCGCGGTCCGCTGCACGGCATCCCGATGGGCCTGAAGGACCTGATCGATGTCGCCGGTACGACCACGTCGGCCAGTTCCCGCGTGCGGTCCGACCACCGCGCGCAGACCGACAGCACCGTCGCCGCACGCCTGTCGGCGGCCGGAGCGGTCCTGGTCGGCAAGACCCACACGCACGAGTTCGCCTACGGGCTGACCACCCCGCAGACCCACAACGCCTGGGACTCCGGCCGGGTCGCGGGCGGCTCCAGCGGTGGATCGGCCGTCGCCGTCGCCGCCGGCACCGCCACGTTCGCCCTGGGCACCGACACCGGCGGATCCATCCGGGTGCCCGCCGCGCTGAACGGGGTCGTCGGCCTCAAGCCGACCTACGGCCTCGTCCCGCGCCACGGCGTCACGTCCCTGTCCTGGTCGCTGGACCACGTCGGCCCCATCACCCGCACCGCCGAGGACGCGGCCCTGGTCCTCGCGGCCCTGGCCGGCCACGACCCCCGCGACCCCGCGTCCCTGACCGCACCCCCGGCTCACTACCGGCCGGGCCCGGACACGGATCTGACCGGACTGCGGATCGGTGTGCCGCGCACCTACTACTTCGACCACGTCGACCCGGAGGTGGAAGCCGCCGTTCGCAGCGCGATCGGCCGGCTCCAGGCGCTCGGTGCCCGCCTCGTCGACGTCGAGATCCCCATGACCCGGCTACATCCAGGCCACCCAGTGGGGCCTGATGGTGCCCGAGGCCACCGCCTACCACGAGAACAGCCTGCGCGCGGTCCCCGAGCTCTACCAGGCCGACGTCCGGATCCTCCTGGAAGCCGGTGAACTGATGTCCGCCGGGGACTACCTGCGTGCCCAGCGCTCGCGCACCCTCATGCGGCAGGAATGGACGCAGCTGCTGCGGGAGGTCGACCTGATCGCCGCCCCCAGCGTGCCGATGACCGCCGTCCCGGCCGGTCAGGAGACGGTCACCTGGGCCGACGGCACCGTCGAGGCCGTCTCCGACGCCTATGTGCGGCTCTCGGCCCCTGCCAACATCACCGGCCTGCCCTCCCTTTCCGTCCCGGTCGGCCACGACACGGCGGGCCTGCCGATCGGCATGCAACTCCTCGGGCCGCCGCTCGGGGAGAGCCTGCTGCTGTGGGTCGGGCACGCCAGCGAACAGACCCGGCCCGCACACGATCCCGGGCCCGCTACCCGAGCAGCGCTGTGCTAGAAGCAATGGGTTCGCTTTAAGGTGGATTCCGTGAGCAGGCAGATGGTGCGCCCCGGCGGGCGCAGTGCGCGGGTCCAGGCGGCGGTGCACACGGCCGTGCGCGAACTCGCTTCGGAGTTCGGCCGGGACGCCCTGACCGTGCCGATGGTCGCCCAGCGCGCGGGTGTGACGCCGTCCACGATCTACCGCCGCTGGGGAGACCTGCAGGTGCTGCTGTCGGACGTGGCGGTCGAGCGGCTGCGGCCCGAGACCGAACCCGATGACCTCGGCACCCTGGCGTCCGACCTGACGGCCTGGGCCGAGCAGTTCCTCGACGAGATGTCCTCGCCCGCCGCCCGCGCCTACATCCGCGACGCCCTCCTCGGCGACCCGGACGGCGGCAACGCCGGCCAGTGCTCCGCCTACGCCGCCGAGCAGATCGACGTCATCCTCCGCCGTGCGTCCGAGCGGGGGGAGCCGGCACCCGGTCTCGAGACGGTCGTCGACCAGGTCGTCGCGCCCATGATGTACCGCATCCTGTTCCGCCCGGACGGACTCGACGCCGCCTACGCCCACCGGCTCGTGGCAGGGGTCCTCAGTCGATGAGGGGCTTCACCCAGCGTCGCCACTGCTCCTCGGGGGCGTACCCGGCGGCTCCCCACGCGTGGTGCGCGGTCTCGTTGCGCGTGAGCACCATCGCGTCCGCGCGCCGCCCGCCGAGCCGTACGAACCGCTCCTCGGCCGCGGCGAGCAGCGCGGAGCCGATGCCCTGGCGGCGTTGGTCCGGATGCACGGCCAGCCGGTAGAGGTGGCAGCGCCAGCCGTCGAACCCCGCGATCACCGTGCCGGCCAGCTCGCCGTCCCGCTCCGCCAGGATCAAGGCCTCGGGGTCACGCGCGACCAGCCGCTCCACGCCACCGCGGTCGTCGCTGATGCTCGTGCCCTCGGCGGCCACCTTCCAGAAGGCCAGCACGGTGTCGAGGTCCTCGGGCGTCGCGGCCCGGATACGCAGCTCGTTCATGCGGTGATCACATCACGCACGGTCCCGCCCAGCGCATGATTTCAGCATGCGGACGTCAGGCCCCGCGCACCCGCTCCATGACCGGCGCGAACGCCTCCATGTAGGGCTCCAGGACGGTCAGATACGTGAAGCCGTAGCGCTCGCGCCGGGCCAGCACCTGCTCCGTGAGCTCGTCCAGGGTGCCCACCAGAGAGACGGGGAGCTCCAGGACCTGGTCCACCGTCAAGTCGGGGAAGTATTCGAGGAACGGCTGAACCGCGGCCTCGCGGTCCTCGGTGCCGATCACCATCTGGAGGAGCAGGTTCAGCTCGGGCGGCTCCTCGCGGTGGTCCTCCGTGAACTTCAGATACCGCGCCACGCGTTCATCGAGCTCGTCCGCGGTGATCGGCGACAGCTGACCGGTGGTGCTGCCCGGCACCGTACGCGCCCCGGTGAACGCCGCGATGTCGGCGTGCTCGGCGCTCAGCCGCAGCATCCGGTCGCCGTTTCCGCCGATCAGCAGCGGCACCCGGGGCCGCTGCGCCGTCTGCGGCTGGTGCTCGTCCGAGCCCAGCAGCCGCTTCAACTCCTCGACCGTGCGCCGCAGATGGTCCACCCGCTCACCCGGCGAGCCGAACGGCAGCCTGGCCGTCTCGTGCTCCGCCCGTACGTAGCCGGTGCCGAGCCCGAGCTCCAGACGGCCGCCCGTCAGCGCGTCCGTCGTGGCCACCTCGCGGGCGAGCAGTGTCGGGTTCCAGAAGCCCGCGTTGAGCGTGAACGTGCCGAGCCTCGGGCGCTCGGTGGCCTCGGCCGCCGCCACCGCGCAGGGAAGGGCGCCGGCATGCCCAGATGGTCGGGAACGAGGATCACGTCGTACCCGAGTTCCTCGGCCCGGCGGCACTTGGCGCGCCACTCCTCGGCGGACGCGGGTTCGAGCAGGTTGACCCCGAAGCGGAACGGACGCGACATGAACTCTCCTCACACGGGAGCGACTTGATTACCCGCCGCGATTCCATCACTCGTGCGCGATGGCCGCCAGTACGTTCATGCGGGATGCACGCAACGCCGGAAGCAGCGCCGCCACGACCCCCACCACCGCCGAGCCGATCACCACCGCGACGATCGTGAACCACGGGATCGCGAGGGCCGTCATGCCCTGGAGGGCCAGCACCTCGTGGGTGCACACGCCCCACACCAGCCCCAGCGCAAGCCCCAGGACGGCCCCGAACACCGCGATCACCACCGACTCCAGCCGGATCATCCGCCGCAGCTGCCGCCGCGCCAGCCCGATCGCCCGCAGCAGCCCGATCTCCCTGGTGCGCTCGACGACCGACAACGCGAGGGTGTTGACCACGCCGAGCACCGCGATGATGATCGCCAGCCCCAGCAGCGCGTACACGAGGTACAGCAGGACGGCGATCTGGTCGTGCACCAGTTGCTTGTAGTCGGCCAGGTCCCGAACCTGCACCTGGGGATAGGGGTCCAGGGTCCGCTCCAGGTGCGCGCGCAGGTCGTCGTCGCTCGTGCCGGTGGCGGCGTTGACGTACAGCGCGGAGTCCTGCCCGCCCGGCGCGTACCGCTCCAGGGTGGCGAGACCGAAGTAGAGCCCGCCCTGCGTGCCGAACCCCTCGGCGGAGTCCTGGTCGGTGAGGGCGCCGACCGTCAGCCCGGCCCTGCGCCCGCCCGGGAACTCCACCGGGACCGTGCTGCCCACCCGTACGTCGTGGTCGCGCGCGAAGTCCCGGTCCATGGCGAGGCGCCCGTCGGCGAGGGCGGCCGCCGAGTCCCCTTGCACGTACGTGATGTTGGCGACCTCGTCGAGCCGCGGATCGTAGCCCGCGGCGGTCGTCTCCACGCGGTCGCCGTCCGGGAGCCGCACCGCGACGGGCGTGAACCGCCCGCGCACGACGAGGCCCGCGCCCTCGGTGCCGCGCACCTCGTCGGTGACCTCCTTCGGGAACGGCAGGAAGTTGGTGTTCTGGATCACGAAGTCGGCGCCCAGCGTCTTGTCGATCTGCTGGTCGAACGACCGGGTCATGGAGGCGCTCGCCACCGACATCCCGCCGACCAGGGCGAGGCCCACCATGAGGGCGGCCGCGGTGGCTCCGGTACGGCGGGGATTGCGCAGGGCGTTGCGCTGGCTCATCCGGCCGATCGACCCGAACAGCGCGGGGAAGGCCGCACCGAGCACGCGGATCACCGGGCGCACCAGCAGCGGCCCGGCGATCACGGTCGCGATCAGGGTGAGCACGACACCGAGCCCCAGCAGGGACGCCGCCGACGACGTCCGCTCCGACACCACGCACCCCACGAGCGCCGCCGCACCGGCCGCCCCGACGACCGCGCCCGCCACCGCACGCACCCGCAGCGGCCGGCCCACCCCGGCGACCTCGGCGTCCGAGAGCGCGGCCATCGGCGAGACACCGGCGGCCCGCCGCGCCGGGAGGTACGCGGCGACGAAGGTGACGCCGAGACCGACGACGTACGCCGTCACGGGCGTCACCCAGCCGATGACCATCTCGCCGACGGCGATGTTCATGCCGAGCAGGCCCATCAGCTCGATGAGCCCGGCCGCGAGCCCGACGCCGGCGGCGAGTCCCAGGGTGGAGCCGACCAGACCGAGCAGGAGGGCCTCGGTGAGCACCGAGCGGCGGACCTGGCGGCGGTCGGCGCCGAGCGCGCGCAGCAGCCCCAGCTCGCGGGTGCGCTGGGCGATGAGCATGGAGAAGGTGTTGACGATCAGGAACACGCCCACCAGCACGGCGATCCCGGCGAAGCCGACCATGACGTACTTGATGACGTCGAGGAATCCGCCCAGCTGCTCGACGTCCGACTCGGCCTGTTCGTCGGCGGTTCTGAAGTCGTAGGTGTGCGCGTCGAGCGCGGCGGCCACGCGCTGCTTGAGCTGCTCGTCGCTGACGCCGTCGGCGGCGGCGACCGAGATGCTGGTGGCGGCCCGCGGGCTGCCGAGCAGCTTCGTCTGCGCGGTGGGGGTGTCGAGGAAGACCAGTGCGGCGCCCGGGTTGGTGGTGGTGAACGTGGCGATGCCGACGACCCGGACCTCGAACGACCCGGGCGGCGCGACCACGGTGAGGGTGTCGCCGATGCGCACGTCCTTGCGGTCGGCGGTCTCCGAGTCGAGCAGCGCCTGCCCGTCGCCGCGTGGGGCGTGTCCGGAGGTCAGTTCCACGGGGCTGCGCTCGGTCGGGTTCCAGGCGGTGCCGAGGGTGGGAGCCCCGGTGGTCGGGCCGACCGGCTCGTTCTCCTCGTCGACGACGGTGAGGCCGTCCACGTCCACCTCGGCGCGGGCCGCCGCGACCCCGTCGACCCGCCGCACGCGTTCGGCGAGCGCGGCCGGCAGGGTGGCCGTCCGGCCGGAGGGCACGGCCTCGTCGAGGTCCTCCTTCGGGCTGACGGTGACATCGGCCGCGGTGGAGGCGAACAGCCGGTCGAACGTACGGCTGACGGTGTCCGAGAAGATCAGGCTGCCCGTGACGAACGCGACGGACAGCAGGACGGCGAGCGCCGAGAGCAGCAGCCGCCCCTTGTGCGCCAGGAAGCTCCTCAGGGTCGCCTTGAGCACGGGATCAGTTCTCCTCGGACGCCGCCGGGGCGTCGTCGAAACGGGTCCGGATCACGTCGAAACGCTTCATGCGCTCCAGCACGGTCTCCGCCGTCGGACGCCGCATCTCGTCGACGATCCGGCCGTCCCCGAGGAAGAGCACCAGGTCGGAGTGGGCGGCGGCGCCCGGGTCGTGGGTGACCATGACGACGGTCTGCCCGAGCTGGTCCACCGCCTCGCGCAGGAAGCCGAGCACCTCCAGGCCGGCACGCGAGTCGAGATTGCCGGTCGGCTCGTCCGCGAAGATCAGCTCGGGCCGGGAGGCCAGCGCCCGCGCACAGGCCACCCGCTGCTGCTGGCCGCCGGAAAGCTGCGACGGCCGGTGCCGGAGCCGGTCCCGCAGCCCGAGGGTGTCGATCACCTGGTCCAGCCACTTCTCGTCGGGCTTCTTGCCGGCGATGTCCATGGGCAGGGTGATGTTCTCCAGCGCGTTCAGGGTCGGGATGAGGTTGAACGACTGGAACATGAACCCGATCCGGTCGCGGCGCAGCCGCGTCAGCTCGCGCTCCTTAAGGCCCGTGATCTCCGTCTCGCCGAGCCACACCTGGCCGGCCGAGACGGTGTCGAGCCCCGCCAGGCAGTGCATCAGCGTGGACTTCCCGGATCCCGACGGCCCCATCACCGCGGTGAACCGGCCGCGGACGATGTCGACGTCCACCGAGTCGAGCGCGAGCACGGTCGTCTCGCCCGATCCGTACGCCTTGGTCAGACCGCGGGCCCGGGCCACGGTCCCGTCGGCCGACGCGAGGCCGGGGGCGCGCTCCGCAGCAGGTGTGGACAAGGCCGCCTCCTCGGGGTGGACGTCGGATTTCGTCACCTTGCCGAGGGTAATGTGACGCGGCCCACACTCGATATCCTCCTCGGGTCGGAGTCCGCCCTTGCCGGTGCTAGCACCTCCGCGCTAGCTTCATGGTATGGCGAAGACCCAGCTGAACGTGCGAGTCGACGAGGGCACCGCCCGAGCCGCCCGCGAACGGGCCCTGGCCCGCGGCATGAGCGTCAACCGCTACATCGAGGAGCTGGTCAGACAGGACACCGGCGAGGCGGGCCACACGTTCGTGGAGGCCGCCGCCGACTTCATGAAGCAGTACGAGTCCGTCTTCGCCGAGGAGTTCGGCGCAGACCGTGAGGGCACGCGCGAAGGTCGCCACTGAACCCTTGAACAACCTCGAGATCGACCTCGCCTGGCTGCTGATGCTCGCCGAGCAGAAGACCCCCGGAGACCCCCAGGTCACCGACTGGGGAGCCCTCGTCGCCGCCGTCGCCCGCCACCAGGCCGCCATATTCGACGTCCCCGTCTACGACAGCCCGCACGCCCGCGCCGCCGCGCTGCTCCAGCTTCTGATCCACGTCCCCGCGCTGGAGCGCTCCAACGCCCTGTTCGCCTCAGCCGTCGCCTACGCGTACCTCGTCGCCAGCGGCGCCAAGGTCGTCACCTCACCCGAGCAGGTACGCGACCTCGCCCGGCTGGTCAAGAGCGGCGAGGCGTCCGTGCGGGACATCGAGCAGGAGCTGCGCCAGTGGAGCCTGTGACCCGGTGACTACGTACTGACCGGACGCCACGCGGTGCCCAGCACGCAGTACGAGGTGGGCAGCGTCGGCCCCTCCTCCGGCATCAGCACCTGCCGGTACGGGCCGAGTTCGAACCCGGCGTCCCGCAGCGCCCGCACCGGCTCTCGCGCCAGGTGGCAGCCCCCGCTCACCACCGGCCACACCGTCCGGTCCAGCGCGCGCTGGCTGAAGGTCATCACCCGGCCGCCGCCCCGGCCGTGCTCGAAGAACCGCACCTCACCGCCCGGCCGCAGCACCCGCCGCAGCTCCCCGAGCGCCCGGGGCACGTCCCGCACACTGCAGAGCACCAGCGACACCACGGCCGCGTCGAAGCCCTCGCTCTTGACCGGCAGCGCCTCGGCCGCGCCCGGCACCACGTCCACGGGTACCTCCGCGCGCAGGGCGGCCTCCACGGCCAGCTGCCGCAGGCGACGCTCCGGCTCGATGGCCACGACCTCCGAGACGGTGCCCGGGTAGTGCGCGAAGTTCAGTCCGTTGCCCGCGCCGATCTCGATCACCCGCCCGGACAGCCCGCCGAGCAGCCTCTCGCGGACTCTGCCCATGCCCATCCGGGTTTCGGCGGTGACACTGATCCGGGCGTAGCAACGGGCGAACAGGGGATGGTGCACGGCATCCCGTGGCACCTTGCCGGAGCGGGCGGACCGGAGCGGCATGGAGACCTCCCTGACGAGGCGGGCCTTACCGCGATTGTCCCTCGGACGAGCCCGGCGCACCCCTGCCGCCTACCGCAGGAGTACGCGGCCCAGTACCGGCCGATGGTCACTCCCCGTCGCGTCCAGTGCCGACACCTCGGTCACTTCGACGCCCCGCCCCAGCACCTGGTCGATCCTCGCCACCGGCAGGGCGGCCGGCCAGCTGAACGCGAACCCCGAGGCCGGAGCGTCGAGCCGGGAGGTGAGCGGACCGAGCCCGCGGTCCTGCACGGTGCCGTTGAGGTCGCCCACGACCAGGAGCCGGCCGGCCGGGTCGTCGGCGATCCGGGCCCCCAGCAGAGCCGCGCTCTCGTCACGGGCCGCCGAGGCGAACCCCGTCGGACCCAGCCGGACGGACGGCAGGTGGACCACGTACACCGCGACCTCCCCGCCGGGCGCGGCCACCGTGGCCCGCAGAGCCCGCCGCCAGCTCTCCGGGAAGCCCTCGGGCCGGATGTCCACGGGCCGCACGTCCGACAGGGGCCAGGCCGACCAGAGCCCGATCGTGCCGTGGACAGCCCGGTGCGGATGGGAAGTGCCCAGGACATCCGCGAACACGGGCCGCCGCGCGGGCGTCAGCTCCTGCACGGCCACCAGACTCGCGCGGGTGGCGAGCAGCGCCCGCGCGGTGCCCGCCGGGTCGGCGTTGTCGTCGGCCACGTTGTGCTGGACGACGGTCAGGTCGTACGACTCCGGCCGCGAGGAGAGCCACAGCCCGCCGAACATCCAGAGCCAGACCGCCGCGGGCACCAGGCAGGCGAGCAGCCCCGCCACCGACCGCCTGAGCGCGGCGAGGCAGCCGAGGAGAGGCACGGCCACGCCCAGCCACGGCAGGAACGTCTCCAGGAGGCTCCCGAGACGCCCGACACCGTTGGGCACGGCGGAGTACAGGGCCGACAGACCGGCGGCACCGAGGCCGCCCCCGACGAGCCAGGCGTCCCACGACGGCCTGCCGTTGACGACCACGCTAGGCGAGCTTCGCGGCCAGCAGCGCGGCCGTCTTGGCCACCAGCGCGTTGTCGGCCGGGGCGTCCTGCTCGGGCTGGGTCGTCAGAACGGACAGCACGATCGGCATGCCGTCCGGCGGCCAGGTGATGCCCACGTCGTGGGCGCCGCCGTACTCCGGCTGGCCGGTCTTGTCGGCGAGAAGCCATTCCGGCGGAAGGCCCTTGCGGAACTTCTCGGTACTGGTGGTGTTGCGCAGCAGCCAGTCCGTGAGCCGTGCCCGGTCCCGGGGCGCCAGCGCGTCGCCGAGCACCAGACGGGCGTAGGACAGGCCGATCGCGCGGGGAGACGTCGTGTCGGTCACGCGCCACGGCTCCGCGCTGTTGAGCTCCGGCTCCCACCGGTCGAGCCGGGTGACACCGTCACCGATCGAGCGGGCGAAGCGCGTGACGGCGGTCGGTCCGCCCAACTCCTTCAGCAGCAGGTTGCCCGCGGCGTTGTCGCTGAAGCGGATGGTCGCGTCGCACAGTTCGCCGACGGTCATGCCGGTCGTGAGGTTCTCCTGGGTGACGGGGGAGTACCCCGACTTCGTGACGTAGTCCTGGGTGTAGCGGATGCGCCGGGCCAGGAACTCGCCATCGCGGTCGAGATCGCGCAGGACGGCCGCGGCGGCGAGCGTCTTGAACACCGAGGCCATCGGGAAGCGTTCGTCGGCCCGGTACGCCACCGTCCGGCCCGTGCGCAGATTGCGGGCGTACACGCCCAGCCGGGCGGTGTGCTCCCGCTCCAGTTCCCTCAGCCGTGCGGTGACGCCGCCTGTACCGGGTAAGGCGTGGGCCGTGCCGCCGCCCAGCGAGAGAGCGGCGGCGGCGCCCAGCGCGAGGGCCGTGCGGCGGGACGGGCGTGGGTGTGTGGCGTGCACGATGTTCCCTTCGGACGTGATCACGTACGTAGTCCAACACGCGATCACGTCCGGGCCGGTTTCACCGCGCGCCCGCCGAAACTCTCAGAACGCCGGGGGCGCCTCCCGCACCTGGAAGGCATCCGCGTCCCACATACCGTCCAGGCACGGCGCCAGCCAGTGCGGCGCGGCCGCCCGGAAGGCGGCGGGGGACAGGGCCCCCGACCCGGCGGGAACGGAGCCCAGCAGCGGCGCTCCGGCCACGTCCGGCAGGTCCGCGAGATTGCAGCGCGAGGCGAGGTCCGGCGCGGCGGGCCAGCTCCCGATCACGATCCCCGCCAGGTCCAGCTGCCGGGAACGCAGCTCACGCGCCGTCAGTTCCGTCGTGTTCAGGGTGCCGAGCCCCGCCGACGCCACGACCAGCACCGGCGCCGACAGCAGCCGGGCCGCGTCCGCCAGGGTGCCGCCGGCCGGGTCGAACCGTACGAGCAGTCCGCCCGCGCCCTCGACCAGCACCAGGTCGTGCTCGGTGGCCAGCTTGGCGGCGGCCTCCGCGACCTCGTGCGGGTGCACGGGGGCGCGACCGGCCCGGCGGGCGGCCGTGGCGGGCGCCAACGGCTCGGGAAAACGGGCGAGTTCCGCCGTCGTCACGGCACCCGCGAGCCGCGCCACATCCGCGGCGTCCCCCGGCTCGTCCGGCCGTACGCCCGTCTGCGCGGCCTTCAGCACGGCCACCGAACGGCCGGCCGCCAGCGCCGTCGCCGCCACCGCGGCGGTCACGACCGTCTTGCCGACCTCCGTGCCCGTGCCCGTGATCACCAGTACCGACATGTCATCCCTCCCGCGCCGCCGCGCACACCGCCCGCGCGATGCGCGCCACATCCGCGTCGCCGGTCACGTACGGCGGCATGGTGTAGATCAGATCGCGGAACGGCCGCAGCCACACGCCCTCGCGTACGGCCGCCTCCGTGGCAGCCTTCATGTCCACCGCGTGATCCAGCTGCACGACCCCGATGGCGCCGAGCACCCGCACGTCCTCGACGCCCGGAAGCTCCGAGGCCGCCGCGAGCCCGTCCCGCAGCCCCGTCTCGATCCGCTTGACCTCCGTGCGCCACTCCTGGCCGAGCAGCAGCTCGATCGAGGCACAGGCCACCGCCGCCGCCAGCGGATTGCCCATGAAGGTCGGGCCGTGCGCGAGCACCGGCACCTCGCCCCGCGAGATGCCGTCGGCCACCCGCGGGGTGCACAGCGTCGCCGCCATGGTCAGGTAACCGCCGGTCAGCGCCTTGCCCACGCACATCACGTCCGGCGTCACGGCCGCGTGCTCCGCCGCGAACAGCGCGCCCGTACGGCCGAAGCCGGTCGCGATCTCGTCGAACACCAGCAGCACGTCGTGCGCGTCGCACGCCTCGCGCAGCACCCGCAGATAGGCGGGGGAGTGGAACCGCATCCCGCCCGCGCCCTGCACCACCGGCTCCACGACCACCGCGGCCAGCTCGTCGGCATGCCGCTCGATCGACGCGCGCAACTGCTCGGCGTACGACTCCTCGTACTCGGCCGGGGGCGGATCGACGAACACCTGACGCGGCAGCACCCCGGTCCACAGCTCGTGCATCCCGCCCTCGGGATCGCACACCGACATCGGCTGCCAGGTGTCGCCGTGGTAGCCGCCGCGCCAGGTCAGCAGCCGCTGCTTGCGGGGGCGGCCCAGCGAGCGCCAGTACTGGAGGCACATCTTGACCGCGACCTCGACCGACACGGAGCCGGAGTCGGCGAGGAACACATGCTCCAGCCCGTCGGGCGACATGTCGACAAGGAGCTTCGCCAGCCGTACGGCGGGCTCGTGGGTGAGCCCGCCGAACATCACGTGGCTCATCCGCTCCAGTTGCCCGCGCGCCGCCTCGTTGAGCACCGGATGGTTGTAGCCGTGGATCGCCGACCACCAGGACGCCATGCCGTCGACCAGCTCTCCCGAGCCGTCGGCGAGCCGCAGCCGCACCCCGCTCGCCGACTCCACGACGAGCGGTTCCTGCCGGCCGGGCATCGGGCCGTACGGATGCCACACATGCCGCCGGTCGAATTCCAGCAGCTCGGCCACCGTCAGCTCAGGCATTGGGCGCGAGGTCCGTTCCGGCGCCCCGGCGGCGGACGGCGACCAGGTCGGTACGGGGCTCCTCGGCGGCACGGGGGTCGGGGGCTGTACGAGGCTCGGCGGCCTCCGGAGCGACAGCGGAACCGCACACTCCGCCGCCGTCGTGACAGCCTCCGGTCGCGCGGTGCTCCGGCAGCGTCACCTGGTCGGTGCCCTCCACCTCGAACCCGGCGTCCGCGATCATCTCCAGGTCGGCCTTGCCCGCCTGGCCCTCGGTGGTGAGGTAGTCGCCGAGGAAGATCGAGTTGGCCAGGTGCAGGGCGAGCGGCTGCATCGTGCGCAGATGGACCTCGCGCCCGCCCGCGAGGCGCACCTCGACGTCCGGGCACACGAAGCGCACCATGGCCAGGATCCTCAGGCAGCGCTGCGGGGTGAGGTTCCATTCCTTGGCGAGCGGGGTGCCCTCGACCGGGATCAGGAAGTTGACCGGAACCGAGTCCGGGTCCAGGTCACGCAGCGAGAAGACGACGTCGACTAGGTCCTCGTCGGACTCGCCCATACCGGCGATCAGCCCGGAGCAGGCGGACAGCCCTGCCGCGTGGGCCTTCTCGACGGTGTCCACGCGGTCGGCGTACGTGTGCGTGGTCGTGATCTCCCCGTACGTCGCCTCGGACGTGTTGAGGTTGTGGTTGTAGGCGTCGGCGCCCGCGTCGCGCAGCCGCTCGGCCTGTCCGTCGGAGAGCAGCCCGAGGCAGGCGCACACCTCGACGCCCTCGTTCTTCTCCTTGATCGTCCTGATCGTCTCGGAGACCCGGTCCACGTCCCGGTCGGTCGGACCGCGCCCGCTGGCCACCAGGCACACCCGCTTGGCGCCCCCGGCCACACCGGCCGCCGCCGCGTCGGAGGCCTGGTCCGGTTTGAGCCACGTGTACTTCAGGATCCCGGCCTGGGAACCGAGCCGCTGCGAACAGTAGGAGCAGTCCTCGGGACACAGGCCGGACTTGAGGTTGACGAGATAGTTGAGTTTCACCCGTCGGCCGAACCAGTGCCGGCGCACCTTCCCGGCCGCAGCCACCACATCGAGCAGGTCGTCGTCGGACGTCGCGAGGACGGCCAGTGCCTCGTCTCGGGTCGGCAGCTCGCGCCGAAGCCCCTTGTCCACCAGCGTGTTCAGCAGGTCCATGGGAGCCGATCCTGTCGTACGGAGCCGCCCGCGGCCAAGGAGAGTTCGTACAACAGAGTCGCTTCGAGGTGTGGGTATTGCCACACACTGACCTGCTGGAGGTCCCGCTAGTGTCTGTGCGCTGCCTACAAATTTCCCCGGAGGACCACCCATGGCGTTCGGCTGGATCGACGAGCAGGCGCGGCTGCGCCGCCGTGCCGGACTCGTACGGACTCTGCGCCCCCGTCCGGCCGTTTCACCTCTCCTCGACCTGGCGAGCAACGACTACCTGGGACTGGCCCACCACCCCGAGGTCACCGAGGGCGCGGCCTGTGCCGCGCGCGCCTGGGGCGGTGGCTCGACCGGCTCCCGGCTCGTCACCGGCAGCACCGAACTGCACGCCGAACTGGAACAGGAACTAGCCGATTTCTGCGGTTCCGAGGCGGCCCTCGTCTTCTCCTCCGGCTACGCGGCCAACCTCGCGGCGGTCACCGCGCTGGCCCCGCACGGCTCCCTCATCGTCTCCGACGCGGGCAACCACGCCTCGCTCATCGACGGCTGCCGGCTGGCCCGCGGCACGACACAGGTGGTGGCACACGCCGAGCCGGAGGCCGTGCGCAAGGCGCTGCACACGCACGAGGGCACGGCGATCACCGTGTCCGACACGGTCTTCTCGGTCGACGGCGACGCGGCCCCGCTCGCCGCGCTCGCCGCGGCGTGCCGGGAGCACGGCGCAGGACTGGTGCTCGACGACGCCCACGGCCTGGGCGTCCTCGGCGACGGTGGCCGCGGCGCCCCGCACGCGGCCGGGCTCGCGGGCGCCGACGACGTGGTCGTGACGGTCACGCTGTCCAAATCGCTCGGCAGCCAGGGCGGAGCCGTCCTCGGTCCCGCCCGGGTGATCGACCACCTGGTCAACGCGGCACGGACGTTCATCTTCGACACGGGTCTCGCCCCCGCGGCGGCGGGGGCGGCCCTGTCGGCACTGCGGCTGCTGCGCCGCGAGCCGGAGCGCGCGGCGCGGGCCCGTGCGGTGGCGGGCGAGTTGTACGCACGCCTGACCGCCCTGGGCCTGGAAGCGGTACGTCCGGACGCCGCGGTGGTCTCGGTGCGGGCGCCTTCCCCGGAGGACGCCGTGCGCTGGGCGGCCGAGTGCCGCGCGGCGGGCCTGGCCGTGGGCTGCTTCCGTCCTCCTTCCGTGCCCGACGGCATCTCACGGCTCAGGCTGACCGCCCGCGCGGACCTGACCGGGGAACAGATCGAACGCGCTGTACGACTGATCGGCGAGACGCGGCCATGAGTCGGCGTGACACGGTCGTGCGCCGCTCGATCACGGACTGATCGGGAGTGGTTCGGATTCGGCTCAGATGCGGTCGACGGAGGCAGTGAACTCCGCCCAGCTCCTCGGAGAGAAGAGCAGCGCGGGCCCGGCCGGGTCCTTGGAGTCGCGCACGGCGAGCAGCCCCGCCCAGGGCGGGGCGTCCGGGCACGCGGTCTCGACGCAGTTGTTCGCGCCGGTGCTGTAGCTGCTGCGCAACCACCGCACACCGTGCAGTTCGATGCTTGAGGTGACGTGACGAGGCAGTGCACGCATGGTGCCTCCTTACGCGCCGGCGGCTGTCCCGGCGATGAAATCCAACGAGTCCTCGGGCGAAAGGGCGTGGATCTGAAGGGCGTTGAAGGCCTCCGTGTAGGCCTGGAGGTCTTCTTTCCGTTCGAGGTAGAGGCTACTCGTCAAGTGGTCGAGAACAACCACATCCAGATCAGATGTGCTCGAAAATGAGAAGATAACGAAAGGGCCGGTGACGCCGATGTGCGCCCCGGCGGCGAACGGCAGCACTTGGAGCCGCACATGGGGCAGCCGCGCCGCCTCGACCAGGCGTTCCAGCTGCCGGGCCATGACTCCGGGCCCGCCCACCTCCCGCCGCAGCACCGCCTCGTCCAGGACGGCGCTCAGCTCCAGCGGCGGATCCGCGCGCAGCACGTCCTGCCGGGCCAGGCGCACCTCGACCAGCGTGTCGAGCCGGTCCTCCGGCAGGCCCTCCACCGCGGCCTTCGTCACCGCGCGGGCGTACTCGGGCGT
The DNA here is from genome assembly GCF_055585925.1 of Streptomyces sp. NPDC052064. NCBI lineage: Bacteria > Bacillati > Actinomycetota > Actinomycetes > Kitasatosporales > Streptomycetaceae > Streptomyces > Streptomyces sp. NPDC052064. Next base: position 196,562 of record NZ_JBVJJE010000010.1, on the reverse strand, counting down.
CTGGAGCAGCCCCGGGACGACGGTGGTCTCCAGCGTGCGCATCGCGCCGGCCTGGGACTCCAGGCTGATGAAGTCCCGGTAGGTCGGCGGCAGCACCCCGCGGTAGGCGTGCCACCAGTGGTGCCGGCCGCCGCTGTCGTCGGACCCCGCCAACACCATGAGCAGTTCGCGCAGTTGCGTTTCCGCCACGGCGTACGCGTCGAGAAGTAACCGAACATCGGCCGGTTTCACCCCGCTCGTGCCCGTCTCGATACGGCTGACCTTCGACTGGTGCCAGCCCACCAGCCGGGCCGCCTCACCACTGGTGAGCCCCGCCGAGGTGCGCAGCGCGCGAAGTTCGGCGCCCAGTTTCCGGCGGCGCACCGCGGGACCGTGCTGCATGGGCTACTCCTTACTCCTTCCGAGCCACCCAAATACGGTCTCGCGTCGTAGAGTTCACCGCTTTGAGCGACAGATATATGCATATCTTGGTGGATCGCCGCCCTTCAGGGGTGTTCTGGTGGCACTCTGGCGACGAAGCACCAGTCCGGGACCGTACTCGAACCTTCCGCTCCGTGTCGGACTGCGGTCCCGCGGGAAAGGGACGACCTCGCCATGGCAGACCATTTGGAAGCATCCGTCACTCTGCCGAGCGATCCCGCCTCGGTCTCCGCAGCGCGCTCCTACGTGGTGGGCACGCTGGCGGAGTGGGGCCTGCCGGCGGACACGGAAGTGTCCGACACCATCCGGCTCATCATCTCCGAACTCGCCACCAACGCCGTCCAACACACCTTCGGGCAGTCACCCACGTTCACGGTGGACGTCGCACTCGACCGCGACGAACGACTGCGCATCGGCGTCACGGACAGCCACCCACGCTTCCCCAGACGCCTCCCTGCCGCCGTCCAGCAGGACAACGGCCGCGGCCTCGTCATCATCCGCTGGCTGACCGCGGAATGCGGCGGCAGGCTCAGGATCCGCCCCACTCGTGAGGGCGGCAAGACCATCTCGATCGAACTCCCGTGGACCGTCCCGGCCCAGCCCGTGCCGACGGCGGGAAAGCAGGAGCCGTGAGCTCACCGCGTCTCTGACGTGTGCCGCGCGCGGCCGAACGCCCCGCGCAGCAAGGCCCTGAAGGCCTCCACGGCCGGCGCCGCCTCGTCGCCCCGGTAGGCGACCGAGATCGTACGGCGCAGCTCGCCCGCCCCGAGCGGGCGCACCCCGACCGGCGTGACCGAGGTCCGCGCCACCATCTCCGGTACGACTCCCACCCCGAGTCCCGCGCTGACCAGCGCGCACACCAGCGCATACCCGGGCGTCGCCACCAGGACCGACGGGCTGGCCCCGGCCCCGGCCAGTGCCGCCTCCACCCCCTGCCGGGACGGATGGTCCGGCGCCATGCTGATCAGGGGCTGACCCGCCAGTTCCGTCAAGGAGAGCCTGGACGTGCCGTCGGCGAGGGCATGCCCCGGGGCGGTCACCAGCACCAGTTCCTCGACCAGGACCGGCTCCACGCGGACGGAGGCGGGGAGCGCCGGGGTGTCGGCGGGCTCGTACGTGTGCGTCAGGGCCAGGTCGATCTCACCGGCGGCCACGGCCGTGACACCGGTCGGCGGTTCGTGGTCGGCGACGGACAGCTCCACATCCGGGTGAGCCCGGCGGAACGCGCTGAGCACCGGCGGCAGCAGATGGATACCCGCCGTCTGGAACGTCCCGAGCCGCAGGACACCCCCCGACAGACCGGCCAGCCGGGCCAGTTCGTGGCGGGCCAGCTCCAACTCGTCGAGCACGCGCCGAGCCCGTGCCACCAGCAGTTCGCCCGCGCCCGTCAGCCTCGCCCCGCGGTGATGCCGGACCAGCAGCGCCGAGCCCGCCTCCCGCTCCAACTTGGCCAGTTGCTGGGAGAGCGCGGGCGGGGTGTAGCCGAGGCGCTCGGCGGCCCGGGTGATGGACCCGGCCTCCGCGACGGCGACCAGCGCCGCGAGCCGGGTCGGGTCGTACATGCCGCTGACCTCCGCAGACCAAAGCGATGCTTAAGGGCTACCCAGGATATTCGACATACCTGCTGAAGGCTCCCGCCCGGCAGGGTGGCCGTATGGACGCACAACTCATGGCCTTCACCGGGGTGGCGGCGGGCATGGTCGCCATGCCGGGCGCCGACTTCACCGTCGTCGTGCGCAACGCCCTGGTCTCCCGCAGGGCCGGCATCGCCTGCGCGCTCGGCATCGCGGGCGGGCTGCTTCTGCACACCGTGCTGGCCGTGGCGGGGGTCGCCGCGGTCCTGGCCGCCGTGCCCGCGCTGTTCCGCGCGCTCCAGTTGCTGGGCGGCGGCTATCTCCTGTACCTGGGAGTGCGGACGCTGTGGTCGTCGCGCCGGCCCCGTGCCGTGGCGGCCGAAGCCACCGGGACCGTCTCGTCCGCCGCGCGTCCCTTGCGGCAGGGCTTCGTCACGAACGCCCTGAACCCGAAAGCGCCGATCACCTTCCTCAGCCTGCTGCCGCAGTTCGTGCCCGCGGGCAGTCCCGCGCTGCCCCGGACGCTGCTGCTGGCGCTGATCGTTGTGGTCCTCGCCCTGCTGTGGTTCCCGGCCGTGGCGCTGCTGGTGGACCGGCTCGGCCGGTGGCTGCGGGAGCCACGTGCCGCGCGGGCCGTCGAGGGGGTCACCGGCGCCGCGCTGACGCTTCTCGGCGTGCTGCTCCTTCTCGAACCCCTGAGGGCTGCCTGATGGTGCCGCGCGGGGGTGCGGGGATCCGGACGGTGTCCTGGGGAGCCGGCTCCTCTACGGTGGCTTCCGGTCGCCCGGAGCTGCCGTGCGTCTCGTCGCGCAGCCCCGCCCGCCGCACCAGCCGGGGGAGCAGCCCCCACAGGCCGACGCAGACCAGGAACGTCGCCGCGCCCGCGGCGATGCCGCCGGTCCGACTGGTCGTCACATCCACCACCAGCAGCACGGAACCGCTGAACGCGAAGACCAGCACGATCAGGCCGGTGGTGGCCAGTCGTGAGGAGACCTGCACGATGCGCGGCTTGGCGCCCTGCTGGAAGAGCGAGCGGTGCAGTGCGGCAGGCGCGGTGAACAGTGCCGCGGCCAGGACTGCCAGCAGCAGCGTGATGACGTAGGTGACGCGCTGGGCCGTGTCGAGAGACGTGAAGCGCGAGGTGAACGCGAGCGACAACAGGAACGCGAACAGGATCTGTACGCCCGTCTGGGTGACCCGGAGCTCCTGGAGCAGCTCGACGAAGTTCCGGTCGGCGCGTTGCAGCGGGGTCTCGCCGCGTGCGGTGCAGGGGCGGTGCTCGGCCATGGGGTGACGGGTAACCACTTTGGATCGTGTCACGCTCCGGCGTGCGGCGGCGCATCAGGGACGCCGCCGCACGCCGGGCGGATCACTTCACGCGCCCGTACCAGACGCTCTTGGTCCAGAGCTTCTGCAACCGCACCACGTCCCCGCTCTTCGGGGCGTGCCAGAGCTTGTTTTTACCCGCGTAGATACCGACGTGGTACACGTTGCTGCCCGAGTGGAAGAACACCAGGTCTCCCGCCTTGCGGTTCTTTGAGGAGATGTGGCGTGTCTTGTTGTACTGCTGGGCGGCCGTGCGGGGGAGCTTCTTGCCCGCCTTCTTGAACGAGTACAGCGTGAGGCCGGAGCAGTCGAACCGGCGCGGGCCGGTGGCCCCGTACCTGTAGGGCGAACCCTTCTTCGAGGCCGCGATCTGGAGTGCCTTGGTCGCTGGTGTGGCTGCCGCCGCCTCGGAGGAGGCGCCGGGGGCCACGATCGAGCCGCCCACCGCGGCGATGGTGAGGGCCGAGGCCGTACCGGCCCGGACCATGAGCGACGGGACACGATTGAGCGCAGTCATGCGCAACCCTTCGTCAGCCGCCTGTGAAGGATGACCTGTCGGATTCGGGCTGGCGAAGTTGCCCGGCCGCTGACGCGGCTTCACCCCAAGGGCTGCTCGGGTCCGGTCGTGGCGTGACCGTCCCGGCGACCCGTCGTGCTTGGGTCCTCCACTCCTGCCGATCCACTTCCTGTCGACCGGTCATCCGGGCGGCGGCAGGACTCGGCGTCCGCCCGGACCGCCCCGCCGCTGTGGCGGGGGCTTGTCGTCAGACAGGGATCTTGGCTCATGCTTGTCCGGAAATCCCAACGGAACCGGGGATTTGTGTTGTTACTCACCACTCACCCGTTCGGGTGGACACGTCTGTGTTCGAGCCACCCTTCACGGTGCCATAGGCCGCCGGACCAGCGATGGAATGTCCCATTCCGCCCCTCGGCTACGCGCGTTGCGCAACTGTGAGGGCCCAAAAAAAGGACTCACCGTCTACTCCGAACAGGGGTACGTCGTTTGGTCCGTTTCGACTCAGGCCCGGACGCTCCGTTGACAGGGCGGGTGTCCGGAATGACGGATCTACGTCAACTGACGGACTCCGGGGGCAGGGTGACCCGGGCCGTGCGCCGCTCGCCGTCCAACACCCGCAGCGCCCGGCCGAGTGTGCCGGCGTGCAGTTCCGTCTCGCCCCGCTGGTGCATCAGGGTCAACGCGTCTCGCAGCGCGGTCGCCTTGCCGACCAGGGCCTGGGCGGCGCGCAGTCCGCGATAGGTGTCGCCGGGCAGCGCCGGGTTGATCCGGCCGAGCAGGTCGACGACCTCGAGGTAGCGATCGAGCAACTCCGCCTCGGCGTGGGTCAGTGCGGGCAGCGGCGGCAGTTCGGGCGGCAGCACCGGCGCTCACTCTCCGGTCGGCGGGGCCAGGGTGGCCTTGCGGTTGGGGACGATCCGGTCCACTAGGCCGTATTCCACCGCCTCCTGGGCGGTGAGGACCTTGTCGCGCTCGATGTCCTCGCTGACCTGCTCCCGGGTGCGGCCGGTGTGCCGCGCGAGCATCTCCTCCATGCGGGTCCGGATGCGCGTCAACTCGTCGGCCTGGATCGCCAGATCGCTGGCCTGTCCCCGGACCGGCTCGGGCAGCGCGGGCTGATGGATCACCAGACGCGCGTCCGGCAGCGCGGATCGCTTACCGGGCGTGCCCGCCGCCAGCAGCACCGAGGCCGCCGCGCCGGCCTGGCCCAGGCAGATCGTCTCCACGTCACAGGAGACGTACCGCATCGTGTCGTAGATGGCCGTCAAGGCGTGGAAGGTGCCGCCGGGGGAGTTGATGTAGAGCGAGATGTCGCGCTCGGGGGCCTGGTGTTCGAGGTACATGAACTGGGCCATCACGTCGTTCGCCGAGGTCTCGTCCACCGGCGCCCCGAGGAAGACGATCCGCCCCTCCAGCAGCTTCGAGTACGGATCCATCGTCCGTTGCCCGGACGCGGTGCGTTCGGTGAACTCGGGCAGCACGTAACGGGCGGACGGTCGGGTCATGGTGAACCCCTCCTCGCGGGCAGAGCCGTCTCCGGTGACAGCTGTCTCTGTAAAAAATGTACAGGATGTACGTGACGTTATGATGGGGGCATGGCCTACGAGATTCCGGTGACGCAAGCCAGGGCTGAGCTCGCCGACCTGATCAACCGCGTGGTGTACGGCGGTGAACGCGTCGTCGTCACCCGGCACGGCAAGCCCCTCGTCGCCCTCGTCTCAGCCGATGACCTGCGGCGACTCGACGAGACGCAGGAGCTCGCGGAGCCCGCGGAGGAGCAGGTGATCAGTGCGGTCTCCACGGTCCGCGAGGTCGCGTCCGCTCCTCGCGAACGGCAGCGGTTCGGGATCGCGGCGGAGCACCGGGGGGCCGACCCGGCGTAGCCCGGAGTCCGGAGTCCGGGCAGACGGAAACCGTGCGCCCCCGTCCGCTGCGGCGGGGGTGCACGGTCGTTTTCTGCAGGTCGTTCCGTGCGCCGGCTTCTTCTGAACGGTCGCTTTCTCTGTGACCAGGGCGCCGAGCCCGGCGGCGGCACCGCTGACGGCCAGCGCCTACAGCCCGAGCGTGGCGGCGTCCCTGGAGGTACTGGGCGACGGTGCCGGCGTCCCGGGCTGCGGCTGTCCGACGAGATGATCCCCAGGCTCCTCGCGACCCTGACGGAAGTCAGGCCCTGAGTGGTGCACCGGAGATCAGAGAAACGGACTGCGGGCGATGGTGAGCATGCGGGGCCCCGGCTCACCGGCCTGAAGGATCACAGCTCGGTTAACGTGCCTGAAACCCGATCCCACTAGCCTGCCGCCACGCCACCAGGGCTTTTCTCCCCGGGGCTGCGGCAACCGGGCCCCGCACGGTCCGGAGCGAGGACTGTGAGGTGGGACGTGCAACTGACCCCGCACGAGCAAGAGAGACTGCTGATACACGTGGCGGCCGACGTGGCCGAGAAGCGCCGGGCCCGTGGGCTGAGGCTCAACCACCCCGAGGCGGTCGCCCTCATCACGTCGCACATCCTCGAAGGTGCCCGTGACGGCCGTACCGTCGCCGAACTCATGTCCTCCGGACGTCAACTGCTCACCCGGGACGACGTCATGGAAGGCGTCCCGGAGATGATCCACGACGTCCAGGTCGAGGCCACCTTCCCGGACGGCACCAAGCTCGTCACCGTCCACGAGCCCATCGTCTGAGAGAGGTCTCGATGATTCCCGGAGAGATCCTCTTCGCCGACGACCCGATTGCCTACAACGAGGGCCGCGAGGTCACCCGGCTCACCGTCCTCAACGCCGCCGACCGGCCCGTCCAGGTCGGCTCCCACTACCACTTCGCCGAGGCCAACCCCGGTCTGGAGTTCGACCGCGACGCCGCGCGCGGCAAGCGGCTGAACGTCGCCGCCGGTACGGCCGTGCGCTTCGAACCCGGGATCCCCGTCGACGTCGCACTCGTTCCGCTGACCGGCGCCCGTGTCGTGCCCGGTCTGCGCGGGGAGACCGGAGGTGCCCTCGATGCCTGAGATCTCGCGTGCCGCGTACGCCGACCTGTTCGGCCCGACGACTGGCGACCGGATCCGGCTCGCCGACACCGATCTGCTGGTCGAGATCGAGGAGGATCGTTCCGGCGGGCCCGGGCTCGCCGGTGACGAGGCCGTGTTCGGCGGTGGCAAGGTCATCCGCGAGTCCATGGGCCAGGCGCGTGCCACCCGTGCGGAAGGCACGCCGGACACCGTCATCACCGGCGCGGTGATCATCGACCACTGGGGCATCGTCAAGGCCGACGTCGGCATCCGCGACGGGCGGATCACCGGGATCGGCAAGGCCGGCAACCCCGACACGATGGACGGCGTCCACCCGGACCTGGTCATCGGCCCCGAGACCGAGGTCATCGCCGGCAACGGACGGATCCTCACGGCGGGCGCGATCGACGCCCACGTGCACTTCATCTGCCCGCAGATCGCCGACGAGGCGCTGTCCTCGGGCATCACGACCCTGGTCGGCGGCGGCACGGGCCCCGCCGAGGGTTCCAAGGCCACCACCGTGACCCCCGGGCCCTGGCACCTCGCGCGGATGCTGGAGGCCATGGAGGCCTACCCGCTCAACATCGGCCTGCTCGGCAAGGGCAACACCGTCTCCCACGAGGCGATGCTGTCGCAGATCCGGGGCGGCGCACTCGGACTGAAGCTGCACGAGGACTGGGGGTCGACCCCGGCCGTCATCGACGCCTCGCTGACCGTGGCCGGACAGACCGGCATCCAGGTCGCCATCCACACGGACACGCTCAACGAGGCCGGGTTCGTCGGCGACACGCTCGCCGCGATCGCCGGGCGGGGCATCCACGCGTACCACACCGAGGGCGCGGGCGGCGGGCACGCGCCGGACATCATGACCGTGGTCTCCGAGCCGCACGTGCTGCCGAGCTCCACGAATCCGACCCGGCCGTTCACCGTCAACACCGCCGAGGAACACCTCGACATGCTGATGGTGTGCCACCACCTCAACCCGGCCGTGCCGGAGGACCTGGCCTTCGCCGAGTCCCGGATCCGGCCCTCCACGATCGGCGCCGAGGACGTGCTGCACGACCTGGGCGCGATCTCGATCATCTCCTCCGACTCGCAGGCCATGGGGCGCGTGGGCGAGGTCATCATGCGGACCTGGCAGACCGCCCACGCGATGAAGCGGCGCCGGGGTGCGCTGCCCGGGGACGGCCGCGCCGACAACCGCCGGGCGCGCCGGTACGTCGCCAAGTACACGATCAACCCGGCACTCGCCCAGGGCCTGGCCCGGGAGATCGGCTCCGTCGAGAGCGGCAAGCTGGCCGACCTGGTGCTGTGGGAGCCGGCGTTCTTCGGCGTCAAGCCGCAGCTCGTCCTCAAGGGCGGGCAGATCGCCTACGCGCAGATGGGCGACGCCAACGCCTCGATCCCCACGCCGCAGCCGGTCCTGCCGCGCCCGATGTTCGGGGCGATCGGGCGGGCACCCGCCGCCAACTCCCTGAACTTCGTCGCCCCCCTGGCCGTCGAGGACGGGCTGCCGGAGCGGCTGGGCCTCGGGAAGCGGTTCGTGGCGATCGAGTCGACGCGCGGGGTCACCAAGGCCGACATGCGGGAGAACGACGCCCGGCCCGAGGTACGGGTCGATCCCGACAGCTTCGCCGTGCACATCGACGGAGAGCTGGTCGAGGCGGCGCCGGCGGCCGAACTGCCCATGGCCCAGCGGTACTTCCTGTTCTGAGGACGTCCTGATGTCACGTGCGGCACTTCTCGTCCTGGCCGACGGCCGCTTTCCCGCCGGCGGCCACGCTCACTCCGGCGGGGCGGAGGCGGCGGTCAAGGCCGGGCGGATCAGGGGAGCGGCGAGCCTGGCGGACTTCTGCCGGGGGCGGCTGCACACGGCCGGGTCGGTGGCAGCGGCCCTTTCGGCGGCTGCCGCGCTGGGGATCGACCCCGTCACGCTGGACCGTGCCGCGGACGCCCGTACGCCCTCGCCCGCGCTGCGGGTCGCCGCGCGCAAGCTGGGACGGCAGCTGATGCGGGCCGCCCGGGCGACCTGGCCGTCCGCCGAACTGGACGCGCTGGCCCGGGAGTTCCCCAGGGGGGCCCATCAGCCGGTGGTGCTCGGGCTGGCGGCGCGGGCGGCCGGGCTGGGGCCGGTCGACGCGGCGTACTGCGCGGCGTACGAGAGCGTGAGCGGGCCGGCCACGGCGACGGTGCGGTTGCTGAGTCTGGATCCCTTCGACGCGACGGGGGCGCTGGCTCGGCTGGCACCGGAAGTGGACCGCGTCGTGGACCGGGCGGTGGAGGCGGCGCGAAGGGTGGTCGACGAGGGGGTCGACGCGTTGCCGGCGGGGTCGGCGCCGTTGCTGGAGATCGGGGCGGAGGTACACGCGGGCTGGCCCGTGCGGCTGTTCGCCTCATAGACAGTCGATCAGGCAGTCGATCACCCCCCCACCACTCGAATCAGTCGGACAAGAACGCAGGAGCCGCTCCATGCACCTCGACCACGACCACACCCACGACGGCCCCGGCGCCGTGAGCGCCGACGCCCTCAGGCCCGACGGCAGCCGCCGTGCCCTGCGTATCGGGCTCGGCGGGCCCGTAGGGTCCGGGAAGACCGCCACCGTCGCCGCGCTGTGCCGCGCGTTGCGGGACGAGTTGTCCCTCGCGGTCGTCACCAACGACATCTACACCCGCGAGGACGCCGAGTTCCTGCTGCGGGAGGCTGTGCTGCCGCCCGAGCGGATCACCGCGGTGGAGACGGGAGCCTGCCCGCACACCGCGATCCGGGACGACATCTCCGCCAACCTGGAAGCGGTGGAGGACCTGGAGGACGCCGTCGGGCCGCTGGACCTGGTCCTCGTGGAGTCCGGTGGGGACAACCTCACCGCGACCTTCTCCAGGGGGCTCGTCGACGCGCAGATCTTCGTGATCGACGTGGCCGGCGGCGACGACATTCCGCGCAAGGGCGGGCCGGGCGTGACCACCGCCGACCTGCTCGTCGTCAACAAGACCGACCTCGCACCGTACGTCGGCTCCGACCTCGCGCGGATGGCGGCCGACGCCAAGGCGCAGCGGGCCGAACTGCCGGTCGTCTTCCAGTCTCTGCGGAGCGAACCCGGAGTGACGGATGTCGCCGCGTGGGTGCGCGGGCAGCTTGCCGCGTGGGCGGCACGAGCGTGAACAGCTCCGGCGTGCGGTCCGTCGCGAGGATCGTCGCCCGGGACGACGGCCGGGGCGGGACCGCCCTGCCCGTGCTGGAGAGCGACGGACCGCTGGCACTGCGGCGCACCCGGGGAAGCGGCGCCGAGGCGCGGGTCATGCTGGTCGGAGCGATGAGCGGGCCGCTCGGCGGCGACCACTTCACCGTGCAGGCCCGGGTGGAGGAGGGTGGGCGGCTGTCCGTCGGGTCGGCCGCAGCCACCATCGCCCTGCCGGGGCAGGCCAAGGGAGAGGCCCGTTACGATGTCCGGCTCGACGCCGCCGAACGGGCCGAACTGCACTGGCTGCCCGAGCAGTTGATCTCCGCCCAGGGCAGCGACCTGTACGTCACGACCCGCGTCGAACTCGCCGCCACGGCCCGGCTCGTGCTGCGCGAGGAGCAGGTGCTCGGGCGGGCCGGAGAGGAACCCGGGCGGCTGACGAGCCGGCTGACCGTGCGGATCGCCGGGCAGGTCGTGCTCGACCAGGAACTGGCCTGCGGGCCCGGCGCGCCGGGCGGCTGGGACGGCCCCGCGGTGCTTGCGGGGCATCGGGCGGTCGGGCAACTGATCGTCGTACGGCCGGAGTTCGCCACCGAGCCGGTGCCGGCCCGGGCACTCGGGGAAGGGGCCTCGATCGTCCCGCTCGCCGGTCCCGCCGCCCTGGTGACCGCCGTGGCGCCGGACGCGCTGCGGCTGCGACGGCTGCTGGACGAGGCGCTGGCGTCTCTCATGGAGACGTAGACGTCCGCTCAGGCCTCGAACGAGGCGCACTCCGCCGCGTCCGGCCGGTAGCCCAGCTCCCGTTCCGCCGCGGTCATGTCGAAGACCACCGGCAGCTCCACCGACCAGGGGGAGCTGCCCACGGACGGCGAGGCTGCCACCCCGTCCGCCAGAACGGTCTCCGTCTCCACTCCCATCACCACGTCCACCGCCGCCCCGATCTCGCCGTACGGGCACGGGGTACTACGGGAGACCGCCCGGCTCGCTCATCGTGTCGAAGCCGCGGCCCGTGCCGTCCACGTGCACCGTCACCGTCGACACGACCACGGCCGAGCCGATGCGGTCGGCCAGCCCGGTCCACTGCCGTGCGGGCCGGGCCCCGTAGCCGACGATGTCGACCACGAGGCCACAGCGGTCACCGATCAGCGCGCCCAGCGCCGTGTCGTCCTCGCGGTCCGTCCGCCGCGTCCGTACCGCGCCGGGCCGGCTCTCGTCCAGGCCCCCGCCCCACGTCACGTCTCATGCCGCGACCGTAGATCGCCGAGGCCGGCGGGGATACGGCTTCTGCCGACAGAAGACCCCTCAACTGAGTGGCATGCGCGGGAACTTCCGCTCCTTCGCGGCGGCGGCCTCCTCGGCCTTCACGACGGCCGCGTACTGGTCGACGTACTCCTGCTCGGACAGCGAGAGGATCGCGTACATGATCTCGTCGGTGACGGCGCGCAGGATGGCCTTCTCGTTCTCCATGCCCTCGTACCGCGAGAAGTCGAGGGGCTTCCCGAAGCGGATCACGACGGGGTGGATGTTGGGGATGACCTTGCCGGGCGGCTGGGCCTCGAAGGTGCCGATCATCGCGCAGGGGATGACCGGGACACCGGCCTTGAGGGCCATGACCGCGACGCCCACCTTGCCCTTGTAGAGCCGGCCGTCGTGCGAGCGCGTGCCCTCCGGGTAGATGCCGAGCAACTCGTCCTCGCTCAGCACGCCGAGGCCCTCGCGGATCGCGGCCTGCCCGGCGTTCTTGCCCGAGCGGTCGACGGGGATCTGCCCGGCGCTGCGGAAGAACGACGCCGTCAGCCGGCCCTTGAGGCCCGGACCCGTGAAGTACTCGGCCTTCGCGAGGAAGGTGATACGCCGCTTGAGGACCGCGGGCAGCAGGAAGTGGTCCGAGAACGACAGGTGGTTGCCGGCGATGATGGCGGCGCCCTCCGACGGAACGTGCTCCAGGCCTTCTATCCGAGGCCGGAAGACCACTCTCAGCAGCGGTCCGATCAGCACGTATTTCAGCAGATAGTAGAACAAAGCGGGCGCTCCTCGACTCTCGCGGTGGCCTCAACCGCCGCGTTCCAGCAGGTCAACCGGCATGTCGTGGGGTGCCAGTGTAGGTGCAGGCGTGGCCACCGGGCACCTCGTGCGACCGGACGGTGCCGATCCTTGCCGATTGACTGATGGTCAGTCAGGGAGGTGCTGGTCCACGCGGGTGACCGGCAAGCCGAACGGGTGGCGTGGCGGAACAGGAGGGGTGCCTGGCCAACCGCTGGTGCTTGCGGCCCCGCCGAGTAGTCTGCGAAGTATGCGGATCTCTGTTTCCTCGGACATGGACGAGCCCGTCGCCCGCTCCCTCGTGGCCGCGCTGCGCGACCGAGGGCACGAGGTGCGCCCGCACGGCGCGCTGCGTCCCGGGGACGACCCCCAGTGGGCGGTGTGCTCGGAGGCCGCGGCCCGTGAGGTCGCCGACGGTACGGCCGACCAGGCCGTGGTGTGCTGCTGGACCGGCACGGGCGCCTCGATCGCCGCGAATAAGGTGCCGGGCGTCCGGGCCGCCCTGTGCACGGACGCCTACACGGCCGACGGCGCGCGCCGCTGGAACGACGCCAACGTCCTCGCGCTCAGCCTGCGGCTCACGTCCGAGCCGCTGCTGAAGGAGATCCTCGACGCATGGTTCGCCGGCGAGCCCAGCGCGGACGCCGAGGACCGGCAGAACGTGGACCGCGTCAGACTGCTCGACCACGGCAACACCCGCCGCTAGGGGCGGACACCCTGGGGCCTGTCTCACAGCCGCACGATGATCAGTGCGGTGTCGTCGGTGGCGCCGCCGGGCGGCAGCAGTTCGAGCAGGACGGTGTCGGCGAGGCGCTCGGGATCCTGGTTCCGGTTCCGGTACAGCGCGTCGGCGAGTCGGGCCAGGCCGGTGTCGATGTCCTCGGCACGCCGCTCCACCAGGCCGTCGGTGTAGAGCACGAGAGTGGCGCCCGGCGTGAAGGCCGTCTCGGCCTGGGGTCTCGGGATCGGGTCGGGGCGGGCGTCGAGCGGCGTGTCGGTGGCACCGTCGAGGAACTCCGCGCGGCCGTCGGGGTGGACCAGCACGGGCGGAAGATGGCCGGCACTGCTGTAGGTGATGGTGTGCCGGTCGAAGTCGATGAAGGTCGTCACCGCGGTCGCCGACTCGGCACCGTCGACCACGTGGGCGTAGCGCCCCAGCACGTCCAGGGCCTGGGCCGGGCCCTCGGCGACCCGGGAGGCCGCGCTGAGCGCGCTGCGCAGCTGGCCCATGACACCGGCGGCCTCCAGTCCGTGCCCGACCACGTCACCCACGGACACGCCGACCCGGTGGCCGCCGACCAGGTCGACCAGGTCGTACCAGTCCCCGCACACGTTGAGCGCGCCCACGGCGGGCCGGTACCGGACGGCGGCCCGGTGGTGGTGGCTGACCTGACGACGGTCGGGCAGCATCGCCTCCTGGAGGGCCATCGCCACCTCCCGCTCCCGGGAATGCGCCTGACGCAGCCGCTCGTTGAGCTCCTGGAGCTCACGGGCGCGGGTGTACAGCTCGGCCTCCAGGACCCGGGACCGGCCGCCCCGGCCTCCCCCCGGGCGGCCCCGGGCCCGGATCAGCTCCGTGACCTCCTCGACGCGGTGCAGGATCAGCGCCACCTTGCCGTCGGGGCCGAGCAGCGGCGCGTTCACCGGACTCCAGTATCGCTCCTGCCACTCCCCGGGCCGCTCGGGATCCTCGACGTCGTAGCGCTGGAGGGCCATGGCGTCACGCTCCCCGGTCGCCAGGACCCGGTAGAGCGAGGCTTCCAGGTTGCGCATGCCCGTCGAGGCGGGGTCGTTGGGGTTGTCGGGGAAGACGTCGAACAGGTAGCACCCGACCAGCTGCTCGCGGGAGCGGCCGGACACCCGGACGAACTCCTCGTTGACGTCCGCGTACACCAGCTCGGGCGTCAGCAGCGCCACCATGCCGGGCAAGGCATGGAACACCGCCGTGTAGTCGATCGCCGAATCCGTCATGGCTGCCGCCTCACCACTGTCGGGATCAGACCAGTTTCCCACGGTATGGGGGGCCCGGCCCCGGCTTCACTCCAGGAGCGCCGCCACGGGCAGCTCGGCGAGCTCCGTCAGGGACTGCTCCGCCCAGATGATCTTCCCGTCGGGGACGAACCGCGTGCCCCACCGCTGGGTCAGCTGGGAGACCAGCAGCAGACCGCGCCCGCCCTCGTCCGTCGTACGGGGATGGCGCAGATGGGGCGCCGTGGCGCCGCTGTCGAAGACCTCGCAGACCAGGGCGCGCTCCCGGATCAGACGGAGCCGGATGGGCCCGGGGGCGTGCCGGATGGCGTTGGTGACCAGCTCGCTCACCACCAGTTCCGTGGTGAACGCCAGCTCCTCCAGCCCCCAGCGGGCCAGCTGCCGGGTGGCCCTGCGGCGGGCGTCGGCGACGAGGGCCGGGTCGGGTTCCAGATCCCAGGCCGCGACCTGCTCCGTGCCGAGGCGTTTCGTCCGGGCCATCAGCAGGGCCACGTCGTCGTACGGGCGCGCCGGGACCAGCGCGTCGACGACGTTCCGGCAGTGCGCCTCCAGCGGGCCCGCCCCTTCCAGCGCCCCGCGCAGCCGCTCCCGGCCGGCGTCGACGGCCCAGGTCTCGGCCCGGGCCAGCAGCCCGTCCGTGTGCAGGGCGAGGGTGCTGCCCTCCACGAGGGACATCTCGACCGCCTCGAAGGGCGGACCGCCCACGCCGAGCGGCGGACCCTGCGGGAGATCGACGAACGTGACCGAGCCGTCGGGCAGGACCACGGCCGGCACGGGGTGGCCCGCGGCGGCCATCGCGCACCTGCCGTCGACCGGGTCGTAGACGACGTACACACACCCGGAGCCCACGCACCGCGTGCCCGCGGAGCCCGCCGTGCCCGGTTCGGCACCGTCTTCCCGGGCCGACCGCGCCACCAGGTCGTCGAGGTGCGCCAGCACTTCCTCGGGCGGCAGATCCTGGGCGGCCAGGGTCCGTACGGCGGTCCGCAACTGCCCCATGGCCGCGGCTGCGTCGATGCCGTGCCCGGGCACCTCGCCCACGACGAGTGCGACGCGCGCCCCGGACAGCGGGATGAGGTCGTACCAGTCGCCGCCCAGGCCGGTCAGCTCGTCGGCCGGCCGGTAGCACGCGGCCGCCTCGACCGCGTCCTGCTCGGGAAGCCGGTGGGGGAGCAGACTGCGCTGGAGGACGAGCGCGGCGTCGCGCTCGCGCGTGTAGCGCCGGGCGTTGTCCACGCAGACGGCCGCGCGGGAGACGAGGTCCTCGGCCAGACGCAGGTCCTCCTCGTCGAAGGGTTCCCGACCGTGGAGCCGGAAGAAGGTGGTGATGCCCAGGGTGGTGCCGCGCGCCCGGACCGGCACGACCATCACGCTGTGCAGGCCCAGCTCCGAAAACGTGGACCGCCGGCCGCCCGGGACGTCCGTCACCCACACCCGGGCCAGGGGATCGAGCCGCTCCGCGTGCCAGGGCCGTCCCGTGGCCAGGCAGCGGATCGGGGGCGACCCGGCCGGGTACGTCGCGACCTCGCCGATCCCGACGACGGCCTCCGGGACGCCCTCCTCCGTGGCCCGATGGCCAGCCCGGCGCAGTGCCACCGGATCGGTGTCCGCGAGCGGCCCGGGTGTCAGCTCGGCGCCCCGCAGCACCGTCTCCAGCAGGTCCACGGTGACGAGGTCGGCCAGTCCCGGCACGGCCACGTCGGCCAGTTCCTGCGCGGTGCGCGTGAGGTCCAGGCTGCGGCCGATGCTCTCGTTGGCGCGGTCGAGGAGGGCAAGCCGCTGCCGGGCGCGGTGCCGCTCGGTCATGTCGACGACCGTGTAGTACACACCCATCGGGCGGCCCCGGTCGTCGTCGAGCCGGGTGAACGACAGCATGTGCGCCGTCTCGCGCAGCGGCGCCGACAGCACATGGCCCACGTGCTCGTACCCGACCACGGCCTCGCCGGTCTCCAGTACGTGGCGCATCTGCGCCTCGACCGCCTGGGCGTCCAGGCCCGGCTGGACGTCCGCGAAGCGCAGGCCGAGCCGCCGGGGTGGTGGTCCGCCGCCGAACTGCTCCAGGGCGGCGTTCGACCACACGAAACGCAGGTCCGTGTCCACGATCGCGATACCGACCGGGGCGTCGGCCACCATCCGTTCCAGCACCGTACGGCTCATGGCCCAGCCGGGCGCGTCGGCCAGCTCCGACAGCAGCACCAGCCAGCGCGAGGTGCCGTGTGCCTCATCGGCCGAGGTGATCCGGGCCGCGACCCGCACCGGCTGTCCGTCCCTGCGGCGGGCCGTCAGCAGCCCCGTCCAGCCGCCGTCCCTGCGGCACCGCTCGACCAGGTCCGGCACGCGCTGTGCGTCCTCGGCCGTCAGCAGGTCCGCCAGCTTCCTGCCGACCGCCTCGGCAGCCGGAAACGCCAGCAGCCGCCGGGCCTCGCTGGTCCAGCCCGTCACCACGCCCTGCGGATCGAGCAACAGGGGCGCGGCGTCGGCCACGTCGAACCGCTGCCGGGCAACGCCGTACTCCTCGTGTGCGCCCACGGCCGACCTCTCTGTCGCTGAGAGTGGTCTACCACCTATTGCCTCAATCTTCACCCTTTCAGCATGTGGGGGTGGTTTGTGCGGGGCCGGTCGGGGCGCCTTGTGGTGTGCTGGGCCGGGGCGGCGCCAGCGTGCCGGCTCGGGACGGCTCGTGGCGCGTCGGCCGGGCGGCTCGTGACGGCGCTCGGCCCGGCGGAGGCCACCCCGCTGCCGGGACGGCCTCCGCCCTCAGCCTTCTGCCGGGGCCGACTCCGGCATCGGCGCTCCATCACGGCGGCCTCCGTCATCAAGCGCCCGAGGGGTGGCCCTCGCCACCAACCGGCCGCCCGGCGGTCTGCGACGTCGACGGTGTGCCGGGCGGCTTCGCCGGCGCCCCTTCGCCCTGCCGGCTGCCAGGGGGCCTCCGGCATCGCCGCTCGGCAGGCGGCCTCCGCCACAAGCCCTCAGCCCTTTGCCAGGGTGGCCCCCGCCGCAGCCCCTCCGTCTCTTATCGCAGCACCTTCTCCAGTGAACTGAGCGCCCCCTCCAGCTCCTCGCCCGTGATGGTGAGCGGTGGGGCCAGGCGGATCGTGGAGCCGTGGGTGTCCTTGGCCAGGACTCCCTCCCGCATGAGGCGTTCGCTGATCTCGCGGCCGGTGCCGAGCGCGGGGTCGATGTCGACGCCCGCCCACAGGCCCCGAGAGCGGAAGCCGACGACGCCCTTGCCGACCAGCTCGGTCAGACCGTCCCGCAGGACCGCCCCCAGCTCGGTCGCGCGGCGCTGGAACTCACCCGTCTCCAGCAGCTCGACCACCGCCGTGCCGACCGCGGCCGCCAGCGGGTTGCCGCCGAACGTCGACCCGTGCTCCCCGGGGTGCAGCACCCCGAGTACCTCCCGGCGGGCGACCACCGCGGACACCGGCACGATGCCGCCGCCCAGCGCCTTGCCCAGCAGCACCACGTCCGGCACGACCGACTCGTGCTCGATCGCCAGCGTGCCGCCCGTACGGCCAAGCCCGGACTGGATCTCGTCCGCGACGAACAGACACCCCTTGCGGCGGGTCAGCTCGCGCACGCCGGCCAGATAGCCGTCGTCCGGAATGATCACCCCGGCCTCGCCCTGGATCGGCTCGATCAGCACGGCCGCCGTCGTCTCGTCGACCGCCGCCTCCAGCGCGGCCAGGTCGTTGTACGGCACGACCCGGAAGCCCGGCGTGAAGGGGCCGAACCCCTGCCGCGCCGTCTCGTCCGTGGAGAAGCTGACGATCGTCGTCGTACGGCCGTGGAAGTTGTCCGCCGCGACCACGATCGTCGCCCGGTCGGCCGGGACGCCCTTGACGTCGTACGCCCACTTGCGGGCCACCTTCACCCCGCTCTCCACCGCCTCCGCGCCGGTGTTCATGGGCAGCACCATGTCCATACCGGTCAGCGCCGCCAGCCGCTCCGCGAACTCGGCGAGCCGGTCGTTGTGGAAGGCACGCGAGGTGAGAGTCAGCCGGTCGAGCTGGCGATGGGCCGCCTCGATCAGCGCCGGATGCCGGTGCCCGAAGTTGAGCGCCGAGTAGCCGGCCAGCATGTCGAGATAGCGCCGCCCCTCCACGTCCTCCACCCAGGTGCCCTCGGCACGGGCGACGACCACGGGCAGCGGATGGTAGTTGTGCGCGAGGACCGGCTCCTCCGCGCGGATGAGCTCCTCCGAGCCACGGGTACGGACGGGTGCGGTCATGAGCGGATCTCCCGGATCTCCTGGGTGCAGCACTTGATGCCGCCACCGGCCTTGCGGAACTCGGACAGGTCGACGGAGACGGGGACGTAGCCACGGCCGGCGAGCCGGCCGGCCAGGGCCGTCGCTTCCGGTGAGATGAACACATGCCGCCCGTCGGAGACGGAGTTGAGCCCGAACGCCAGCGCGTCCTCGCGGGTGGCGAGCACCGCGTCCGGGTAGAGGCGGGCCAGCACCTCGCGGCTGCCCGGCGAGAACGCCTCGGGGTAGTAGGCGATGTTCTCCTCGTCCAGGACGAACAGCGCCGTGTCCAGGTGGTAGAAGTACGGATCCACCAGCGTCAGGCTGATCACCGGCACCCCGAAGTGCTCCTGCACCTCGCTGTGCGCCTCCCGGGTCGTGCGGAAGCCCGTCCCGGCCAGGATCCAGCGGCCGGCCGGCACCAGGTCGCCCTCGCCCTCGCACACCGACTCGGGGTGATAGACCTCGTAGCCCTCCGACTTGAACCACGCCTCGTACGGCACGGACTCGGGACGGCGCTCGGGCGCGTGGAAGAGCGAGCCGAAGACGCGGCCGTCGACGACGACCGCCGCGTTCGCGGCGAAGACCATGTCGGGCAGACCGGGAACGGGTTTCACAGTGTCCACGGTATGGCCGTGGGCACGATAGGTGTCCACCAGCGCCTGCCACTGGTCCAGGGCGCGGATGACGTCGACGGGTTCGTCGGGATGCATCCACGGGTTGATCGCGTACTGCACGGCGAAGTGTCTGGGTTCGCAGACGAGGTAGCGCCGCCGGCGCGGCACACGGGAGTCGGGCACAGAGGGGTCCCTCCGCTTCCTCACGGTGTGTGACTAGGTATTGACACAACGGTAGGAACTGGCGGTGGTGGCCGACAAGAAACAAAGGTTGCGCGTTCACGCAGGAACGCTGCGTCTTGAGGCCGGTCAGCGCACGTCCGCTGCGCCGCCCGGGACCTCCTCCGGCGCCGGATGGCTGGCACCCGCCTCCGGACTCTCCGGAAGCAGATGGGACAGCACCATCACGCTGATCGTCTTCCGGATGAACGGCTCCTGGCGGATCCGCTCCAGCACCTCCTCGAAGTGCTCCACGTCCCGCGCCCGCACGTGCAGCAGCGCGTCCGCACCGCCCGTCACGGTCATCGCGGCGGTGATCTCCGGGTAGTCGCGCACGACCTCCGCCAGCCGCCGCGGCGGGGCCGCACCCTCGCAGTACACCTCGACATAGGCCTCGGTGCGCCAGCCCAGCGCCGAGGGCTTCACCGTGGCCGTGAACCCGGTGATCACGCCCGTCTCCCGCAGCCGGTCGACCCGGCGTTTGACCGCCGTGGCGGACAGTCCGATCGCCGTGCCGATCTCGGCGAACGACGTCCGGGCGTTCGCCATCAACGCGGTGATGATCTTCCGGTCGAGTTCGTCGAACGGCGTGGACCTGCTGTTCATGCGGGCACTGTATCCACGGCACCCCAGCCCGCGCCCGGCCCGGCGCGGACGCCTCGTCCAGCGCGAACGTCCACCCCCGGCACATGTCCAGACGTACGGATCGCCCCTACACTCCGGGTTCATGCTGCGCGCCCTGGCTGTCGACGACGAACGCCCCTCGCTGGAGGAACTGCTCTACCTGCTGCAAGCGGACCCCCGCGTCGGCAGTGCGGAGGGCGCCGGCGACGCGACCGAGGCACTGCGCCGCATCAACCGCGCCCTGGAGTCCGGTCCGGGCGGGCCCGAGGCGATCGACGTCGTCTTTCTCGACATCCAGATGCCCGGCCTCGACGGGCTGGACCTGGCCCGGCTGCTCACCGGGTTCGCCCGGCCGCCGCTCGTCGTGTTCGTCACCGCCCACGAGGACTTCGCCGTGCAGGCCTTCGACCTCAAGGCCGTCGACTACGTCCTCAAACCCGTGCGCAAGGAGCGCCTCGCCGAGGCCGTCCGCCGGGCCGCCGAGCTGCGCGGTGCGGCGCCCCGCATACCCGTGAGCGAGCCCGACCCCGACCACATACCCGTCGAGCTCGGCGGCGTGACCCGCTTCGTCGCCGTCGACGACATCACCCACGTCGAGGCCCAGGGCGACTACGCCCGCCTGCACACCGACAAGGGCAGCCACCTGGTGCGCATCCCGCTGTCCACCCTGGAGGAGCGCTGGCGCACCCGCGGCTTCGTCCGCATCCACCGCCGCCACCTCGTCGCCCTGCGCCACATCGGCGAACTCCGCCTCGACGCGGGCACCGTCAGCGTCCTCGTCGGCGCAGAGGAACTCCAGGTCAGCCGACGCCACACGCGCGAACTGCGCGACCTGCTCATGAGGAGGCCGTGACGATGCCCCAGGACCACACCGAACGCCGCGTCGTCGTCACCGGCCCGCCCCGCCGCACCCTCCCCCACGCTCGGCTTCGCTCGCGCGGGCGGTACCCCCACGCCTCCGGCTACTACCGCCCGCGCACCGAGATCGACGAACAGACCACCCTCGGCCACACCTACGTCCGCTCCCTGATGCGCACCCAGCTGCGCGCCGCCCTCACCGTCTTCGCGGTCCTCGGCCTGCTCGTCGGACCGCTGCCGCTGCTGTTCGCGGCGATGCCCGACGCCCGCCGCCTGGAGTGGGCCTTCCTCGGCTTCGGCCTCTACGCCCCGCTGGTCCTGCTCGCCCGCTGGTACGTCCGCCGCGCCGAGCGCAACGAGCGCGACTTCGTACGCCTCGTCGAAGACCGCTGATCCACGCCGATGAACTCCAGCTACGCCGTCCCCGCCGTCGCCCTCGTCGTCGTCGCGACGGTCCTCGTGGGCGCCTTC
Source organism: Streptomyces sp. NPDC052064 (assembly GCF_055585925.1). Taxonomy (NCBI): domain Bacteria; kingdom Bacillati; phylum Actinomycetota; class Actinomycetes; order Kitasatosporales; family Streptomycetaceae; genus Streptomyces; species Streptomyces sp. NPDC052064. The sequence goes on along the minus strand of NZ_JBVJJE010000010.1, from coordinate 175,469 downwards.
GGCCTGCGCATCTCCCGCACCACCTCCGACTTCTACGTCGCCTCCCGCACCGTCGGCCCCCGCCTCAACGCCGCCGCCATCAGCGGCGAGTACCTCTCCGCCGCCTCCTTCCTGGGCATAGCGGGCCTGGTCCTGGTCCAGGGCCCCGACATGCTCTGGTACCCGGTCGGCTACACCGCCGGCTACCTGGTCCTGCTCCTCTTCGTCGCCGCCCCGCTGCGCCGCTCCGGCGCCTACACGCTCCCCGACTTCGCCGAGGCCCGCCTCGCCTCGCAGGCCGTACGACGGCTGGCCGGTGCCTTCGTCGTCGGCGTCGGCTGGCTGTACCTGCTGCCCCAGCTCCAGGGCGCGGGACTGACCCTGACGGTGCTGACCGGGGCGCCCGACTGGCTCGGCGGAGTGATCGTCGCCGTCGTCGTGACCGCCACCGTCGCCGCCGGCGGCATGCGCAGCATCACCTTCGTCCAGGCCTTCCAGTACTGGCTGAAACTCACCGCCCTGCTCGTCCCCGCCCTGTTCCTGGTCCTCGCCTGGCAGAGCGACGGAGCCCCCCACCACGCCTTCGACGAACCGGCCACCTTCCGCGAGCAGCGTGTCGTCCGCGTCGGCGACAGCATCGACCTGAAACTGGACCGGCCCCTCACCGTCACGGTGACCGGCACCGTGGACGGCCGTACGCACACCGGCACCCGCCTCGAACTCCCCGTCGGCACCCACCGCGTCGAACGCGGCGCCCGGCTCACCTTCGCCGAGGGAGCGGCCGTCCCCGAGGCGCAGCGCAGCGGCGGCGATCTGTCGCCCGCACAGGCCGAGAGCCGTGAGGAACGCCCGCTGTACGCCACGTACGGGCTGATCCTCGCCACGTTCTTCGGCACCATGGGCCTGCCGCACGTCGTGGTCCGCTTCTACACCAGCCCGCACGGTGTCGCCGCGCGCCGCACCACCGTCGCGGTCCTCGGCCTGATCGGGGCCTTCTACCTCCTGCCGCCCGTCTACGGCGCCCTCGGCCGCCTCTACGCCCCCGAACTCACCCTCACCGGCGACACGGACGCCGCCGTCCTGCTCCTGCCGGACCGCATCATCGGGGGAGTGGGCGGCGACCTGCTGGGCGCGCTGGTGGCGGGCGGTGCCTTCGCCGCGTTCCTGTCCACGGCCTCGGGGCTCACCATGGCCGTCGCGGGCGTGCTCACCCAGGACGTCCTGCCCGCGCGGGGCGTACGGCACTTCCGGCTCGGGACCGTCCTCGCCATGGCCATGCCCCTCACGGCGAGCGTCCTGGTCGGCGGGCTCCCGGTCGCCGACGCGGTGGGGCTCGCCTTCGCCGTGTCCGCGTCCTCGTTCTGCCCGCTGCTCGTCCTCGGCATCTGGTGGCGGCGGCTCACCCCGCCCGGCGCGGCCGCCGGCATGCTGGTCGGCGGCGGCTCGGCCCTGCTCGCCGTCGCCGCGACCATGGCGGGCTACCCGGGCAAGGGCGCGCTGCACGCCCTGCTCGCCTGGCCCGCGCTCTGGTCGGTGCCGCTGGGCTTCCTCACCATGATCCTGGTGTCCCTGGCCACCCCCGGCCGGGTGCCGCCGGGCACGGCCGCGGTCCTGGCCCGGTTCCATCTGCCCGAGGAACTGCGCACGGAGGTGACCGCATGAGCGGATTCCTGGCCGGCCTGTGCGTGGCCGTGCTCCCGGTGCTGGCCGTGGGGGTCTGGCTCGGCCGACGCACGGCACGCCCCCAGAGCCTCGGCGGCCTGGGCACCCCCGTCGAACACGCCACCTTCGAAACCCTGCACACCGCCTCCCTCGCCGCGCCCCCGCTACGGGCCGGGCTGACGGAGGAGACCGCCCGCAGGTCCGCCCGCAAACTGCGCTCCCTGCTCGGCACGGACGCCCTCTGCCTGACCGACCGCAAACAGGTCCTGGTCTGGGACGGCGACGGCGCCCACCACCGCACCGAGATCATGGAACGCCTCGCCGGCCCTCTGGACACCGGCCGCGGCGAGGCCTTCCAGCTGACCTGCGACCTCCTCGACTGCCCCGTGCGCTGGGCGGTCGTCGCCCCGCTCACCGTCGACGACCGCGTGCACGGCGCCCTCGTCGCCTGCGCGCCTCGCGAGTCCGCGGTCCTCGTCCGGGCGGCCGGAGAAGTGGCCCGCTGGGTGTCCGTACAGCTGGAGCTGGCGGACCTGGACCAGTCCCGCACCCGACTCATCGAGGCCGAGATCAAGGCGTTGCGGGCCCAGATATCCCCGCACTTCATCTTCAACTCGCTCGCGGTGATCGCCTCGTTCGTCCGCACCGACCCCGAGCGCGCCCGCGAACTGCTCCTGGAATTCGCCGACTTCACCCGCTACTCGTTCCGTCGGCACGGCGACTTCACCACCCTCGCCGACGAACTCCACGCCATCGACCACTACCTGGCACTCGTGCGGGCACGCTTCGGCGACCGCCTCTCCGTCACCCTCCAGATCGCCCCGGAGGTGCTGCCCGTCGCCCTGCCCTTCCTGTGCCTCCAGCCGCTCGTCGAGAACGCTGTCAAGCACGGCCTGGAGGGCAAGGCCGACAAGTGCCACATCCAGATCACCGCCCAGGACGCGGGCGCCGAGGCCCTGGTCGTCATCGAGGACGACGGCGCGGGCATGGACCCCGGCCTGCTCCGCCGTATCCTCGCCCGCGAGGTCAGCCCCTCCGGCGGCATAGGGCTCTCCAACGTCGACGACCGGCTCCGCCAGGTCTACGGCGACGACCACGGCCTCGTCATCGAGACCGCCACCGGCGCGGGTATGAAGATCACCGTCCGGCTCCCCAAGTACCAGCCGGGCGTGCATTCGGCCGGACGGCTGATCCCGGAGTGAGCTCTCAGGTGCTCTTCGTGGTGACCACCATCCCGAGGGTGATCAGGCCCAGGACGACCCAGCCGAACCACAGCCAGCCGTTGCTGCCGAGCGCCACCGTGTAGGCCGTCACCAGGACGAGGCCGCCGACGGTGACGACTCCCATGGTCTTCGTCGCGTTCGAACCGTTCGTGGAACCGGGCATCGCAACACCCTCCTCATGGTTCTGTCCCCTCCATGGTGCCCCCGTTCTGCCTCCTGACGGTGCAGACGACGACATGAGTACCGGTTTTCCAGGGTCCGTCGCTGGTCCACGAAGCGGCTTCGTAGACGGACGGGTCGAAGCCGTAGTCGCGCGGCGCCAGGTTCCGGGCGCATGCCGTGTCCGACGAGGTCCGCGCCTCGGCGAGCGTCACGCCGCCGCCCAGCCGGGTGAACCCGAGCACCTGCTGGTCGTACCGTCCGCCGCACGGCACCAGCCGCGCCTCCCGGCTCGAACGGACGTCCAAGCAGTCACGCTTCTGCATGGTCGCGGTGTCGGCGAATGCCGTACCGAACCTACGTCGCTCCCCGAGCGGCCCGTACAACGGCCCGTGCGCGCCCAGCACCAGACAGGCGGTGCGCCGCCCCGCCGCCTCGAACCCGGTGCCGGTCGGCACGACGGCGTGGCTGCGGACATCGGCGAGCCGGTCCCGCAGCTCCCGGGTCCGCTCCTCGCACCGGGCCGGCCCCAGTGTCCGTGCCTCGTCCGCCGAGGCCGCCTCGACGAACGCCACCACCTGCCCGTCGGGCGCCTTGTCCCGGCAGGTCGGGTCCAGCGAGAGCCGGGGCGTGCCGGCGAACCGGGTCCCGCCCGGCCAGTCCGCGAGCACACAGTCCCCGTCCGCGAGTGGCTTCCCCAGCCCGACGGCCTCTCCGTAGGGCGCCGCCGTCCCACCGCCCGCCCGGTCGGCCAGCGCGTACCAGACGCCGCCCAGTGCGAGGACCAGCCCGAGACCGCAGGCGGCGACGGCCCGGAGCGCGGGGGAGCGCTGCCGTCGCCGTGCCCCGGACGCGGCGACGACGGGTCCAAAACCGTCCGGCCCGGCCTGCGGCACGGACGGGGTCTCCCACGGGGACGGCGAGCCGGGGTCGGTCCGGGTCCGCTCGTACGCGTCCGACTGGGGCGTGACGAGCCCCGACAGCCCGGCCTCCACCTCCTGCGCGGTCATCCGCAGCTCCGGATCCTTGGCGAGCAGCCCGCTCAGCACGGGCTCCAGAGCCCCGGCCCGTACCGGCGGCAGCGGCTCCTCCATGACCACGGCGGTGAGCGTCGCCAGATGCGACTCCCGCTCGAAGGGGCCGCGGCCCTCGACGCCGAAGTACAGGGTGCAGCCCAGCGAGAACAGGTCGGCGGCCGGCGTCGGCGCGCCGCCGGACGCCCGCTCCGGCGCCAGATACCCCGCCGTGCCGACCAGCACGGACGCCATCGTGTACCGCGTCTCACCGGCGTCCGGCTGCACGGAGATGCCGTAGTCGGTGAGCAGGACCCGACCGTACGGCGAGCCCGCGCGGTCCGGCGCGAGCAGGATGTTGGCCGGCTTCACGTCCCGGTGCATCACGCCCCGCTCGTGCCCAGCGGTCAACGCGTCCAGTACGGCGAGACCGACGCGGGCGCACTCGGCCGGGGCGAGCGGCCCGCGCCGGGCCACCAGCTCCCGCAGGTCCACGGCCCCGGTCACGTACTCCATGACGATCCACGGCAGCCCCTCGTGCTCCAGCACGTCGTGCACCGTCACCACATGCGGGTGCCCGCGCAGCCCGGCCGCGTGCCGGGCCTCCGCACGGGCCCGCGCGACCCGCGCCTCCCGCTCGTTCCCGGCCTCGGCCGGGTCGCGGAACACGATCTCCTTCAGCGCGACCTCGCAGGCGAGTCTCTGGTCGTGGGCGAGCCAGACGTGCCCCATGCCGCCGCCGCCGAGCCGGCGCAGCAGCAGGTAACGGCCGGCGACGACCCGGCCCACTCCCGACGTCGGTGATCCTGGGGACATCCGTGACTCCCGGGTTCGCGGCGGTGCGGTGCTAGACGGTGGCGCTCGGGGTGGGTGTGGTGGGTGGGGTGGTCGCCGGAGTGGTGGACACGGGGGTGGTTGTCGCAGGGGTGGACACGGGGGTGGTCGTCGCGGGGGCGCTGGACGCGGGCGGGCTGCTCACGGGCGGCGCCGCGCTGCTCGTGACCGGTTCGCCGGTGGAGGGCGAGCTGGTGGCCCGGGGAGGGGGGTTGGTGACCTGCGGCGGTGAGCTGGTCGCCGTTGGCGGTGCACTGCTCCTGGGCGCGGCGCTCGACGAAGGCGGCACGGAGCTGGGCGGCGCCGTCGACGGGGGCTGACGGGAAGGCGTGGGCCCGGTACTCGCCGGAGGACTTGAGCCGGCAGGGGGAGTGGAGGACGCCGAGGGCGATGGTGCCGGCGTACGCCCCTCCGTCTCCGACTCCGCCGCCAGGCTCAGCGTCACATACGCCCCGAAGCGCAGCTCGGCCCCCGCGCCCGGGTCGGACGCGATGACCCGCGCACGGTCCGGAGGCGCCTCCTCACCCCTGAACGCGACCGCCAGCCCCGCATCGGCCAGCCGCCGGCTCGCCTCCCCGAACGTCGCCCCGGCGAGACGCGGCACGGTCCGCCGCTCCGTCGCGTCGAAGTCGGCGTCGGCCTCCCCCGTCGTGCCGACGGGCCGCTCGATGCCGCGTCCGGAGTCCTGGACGTCGACGAGGGTGATGCGCTCCAGTTTCCGGGGAGCGGGCCGTACGACCACCACCTCGGCACGGTCGTATCCCCGCCACTTCTCGTTGCCGCCGCCGAACGTGACGGATATCCGGCTCGTGTCGCCCTCGAAGGGCCGCAGCGGATTTCCGCACGAACATTTGACCGACGGAAGTCCCCGCTCATCGACGAGAATCGCGATTCCCGCCTGGAGCAGGGCACGGAAGGGAACGGCCTTTCCCTTTTTGTAGTCGTGGTTCAGTGCGAGGGTGTCGTGACGCAGGAGAACCGGTGTGAGCCGGTCGAGATATCCCGGAATCCCGTCCGTACGCAGACCGAGGGCGGCCGCCCACGCCCGTGCCTTGCCCGCGTTCCGCGGCGCGGTGAGGAACCGCTTCAGCCGCTCGACATCACAGATCCCCGGCTGCTTCGTCCCTCCGTACAGCCCTGGCGTGTCCCCCTGCTGGAGGCCGCCCGGAACGGCCCGCGACCGGACCTGGGCGTCCCGGCCGAGCCCGCTGTCCTCGGCGAAGAAAGGCGCCGACGACGGAACTCCCGCGGCGACCGCCTTCACCTCGAACACGGACGCGCCCGAATCGCACCCCCCGAGAGCCATCAGAAAAGCGACCAGGACAGCGATCCTCCGCATCACCGCTCCCCCCTGCGGTTCCCCGACGCGTTTCATGCTACTGAAGGAAAAAGCTATTCAGCCGCGTTGTGGAGAAAGAGCAGAGCGAGGACGAACGGGCGCCTTGAGGCGTGGGAAAAGTCAGTTCCCTCGTGCGTGCAGCGAGCTCAAATAGGCGTTGTACGCCTCGAGTTCCTTGTCACCGTCGCGGTCGGCGGCCCGGTCCGTGCGCCTGGCCTGCCGCTGGTCCGAGGCGTACCACTGGAACAGCAGCGCGACCAGCACCAGCACGGACGGGATCTCACTGAATGCCCAGGCGATGCCGCCCGCCGCATTCTGGTCGGAGAGCGCCTCGATGCCGAGCGAGGCAGGCGGGTTCTTGAACGTCTCGACCATCGGCTCGGACGCCATCATCAGGGCGATCCCGAAGAACGCGTGGAACGGCATGCCCGCGAACAGCTCCAGCATCCGCATCAGATAGCCCGGCCGGTGCGGACCCGGGTCCACGCCCATGATCGGCCAGAAGAACACCAGGCCTACGGCGAGGAAGTGCACCATCATCGCGATGTGCCCTGGCTTGGAGCCCATCAGGAAGTCGAACAGCGGGGTGAAGTACAGCCCGTACAGGCTCGCGATGAACAGCGGGATCGTGAACGCCGGGTGGGTGATGATCCGCATGTAGTGGCTGTGCAGGAACATCAGCAGCAGCTCGCGGAGCCCCTTGCGGCCCCGCCCCGCTGTCGGCAGCGCGCGCAGCGCCAGCGTGATCGGCGCCCCGAGCAGGATCAGGATCGGCGACACCATGCTGATCACCATGTGCTGCACCATGTGCACGCTGAACATGACCATGCCGTAGTCGTTCAGCTGGGTGCACATCATGAGCACGATGCTCAGCACGCCGATGACGAAGGCGACCGTCCGACCCACCGGCCACTTGTCCCCGCGCCGCACCAGCCGCACGACACCCCACCCGTACAGCGCCAGACCGGCCAGGCAGGCGATGAGGAAGAACGGGTCGGCCGACCACTCCAGCCCTCGTCCCAGCGTGAACGGCGGCAGATCCATGGTCATGCCGTGCCCGCTGTGATCCATACCGCCGGCTCCTGTTTCGTGGGGGTGTGCGCTGTCTGTCCGCCCCAAGACTAGAACCGCCCCCGGCCACACAAGTGACCGGGGGCGGACTCAAGGGCGCGGGGAACTGCGCGACAGGCCACACACGACCCGCGCCCGGCGGATCAGCACAGCCTCAGAGCACACACTCCGCCTCGTCGTACCGGTCCTCCGGCACGGTCTTCAGAGTCTCCACGGCCTCGGCCAGCGACACCATCACGATGTCGGTCCCGCGCAGCGCGGTCATCTGCCCGAACTCCCCGCGGTGCACCGCCTCCACCGCATGCCACCCGAACCGCGTCGCGAGCACCCGGTCGTAGGCAGTGGGAGTCCCACCCCGCTGCACATGCCCGAGAATCACCGGCCGGGCTTCCTTCCCCAGCCGTCCCTCGAGCTCCACCGACAGCTGACGGGCGATCCCGGCGAACCGCTCGTGCCCGTAGATGTCCTTGCCGCCCTCGTCGAACTCCATGGTCCCGGCCCGGGGCTTGGCCCCCTCCGCCGCGACCACGATCGCGAAGCGCTTGCCTGCCTCGAACCGCTCGCCGACCCGCTTGGTCAGCTCCTCTATGTCGAAGGGGCGCTCGGGCACGACGATGGCGTGCGCGCCGGCCGCCATGCCGGAGTGCAGCGCGATCCAGCCGGTGTGCCGGCCCATGACCTCGACCACCAGCACCCGCTGGTGGGACTCGGCCGTGGTCTTCAGCCGGTCCAGGGCCTCGGTCGCCACCCCAACGGCCGTGTCGAAGCCGAACGTGACGTCCGTGACGGCGATGTCGTTGTCGATGGTCTTCGGCACACCCACGACGGGCAGACCGCTGTCCGACATCAGCCGCGCGGCCTTGAGCGTGCCCTCGCCGCCGATGGGGATGATCGCGTCGAGGCCGAGCTCCTGGACATGGCCCTTGGCCCGCTCCACACCGTCCCGCAGATGGGAGGGCTGGACCCGGGAGGACCCCAGAATCGTGCCGCCGCGGGCGAGGATGCCACCCACCGCGTCGAGGTCGAGCTTGAGGTAGTCGCACTCCAGAAGGCCCTTCCAGCCGTCCCGGAAGCCGATGACCTCGTCGCCGTGGTCGACGACGGCGCGGTGCACGACGGACCGGATGACGGCGTTCAGGCCGGGGCAGTCGCCGCCGGACGTGAGGACACCAATGCGCATAGCCCGAAAACCTTCTCGACGTGGGCCGGGACCGGACCACGTTGTCCGGCTCGAATCCCCGCCACCCTAGCGGCATCGAGGGGCCGGACCGAAGCACGCGTCCGCCTGCTGGACGACCCCGCTCACCTGTGCGGATGTGCCGTCAGACGGGCTGTTGACCAGCAGGTTGACGCATCCTGAACGCATGCTGCCGCGCAGCACTCACGCAGGCTGCTGCGCAGCTGTGTCTACGCAGGCTGCTGCGCAACTGTGTCTACGCAGGCTGCTGCGCAACTGTGTCTACGCAGGCTGCTGCGCAGCCGCGATGCGCTCGTTGCGAAGTGCCTCGTACCAGCGGTCGTCGGTCGGCGGCAGCGCGTTGACGTCGAGGGCCAGCTTCAGCAGCAGGTCCGCGATCAGCGGGTTGCGCGCGAGCACCGGGCCGTGCATGTACGTGCCGAAGACGGTGTCGTTGTACGCGCCCTCCGTGCCGTCGCCCGTGCCGTTGCCGTTGCCGAAGCGCACCTGGGCGAGCGGGCGGGCGGTGGGGCCGAGGTGGGTGACGCCCTGATGGTTCTCGAAGCCGGTCAGCGGGGGCAGGCCGAGGCGCTGGTCGACGTCGCCCAGCACGTCACCGACGCACCGCGCGCCCTCGCCGCGCACCGACACCACGTCCAGCAGTCCGAGGCCGGGCTCGCGCTGGCCGAGGTCGTTGATGAACTCGTGGCCGAGGATCTGGTAGCCGGCGCACACGGAGAACACGATCGCGCCGTTCTCCACGGCACGGGTCAGTCCGCCGTCCCGGCGCAGCCGCTCGGCGGCGAGCCGCTGCGGTCGGTCCTCGCCGCCGCCGATCAGGTAGATGTCGCCCGAGGTCGGGATCGGCTGGTCACTGCGCACGTCGAGCCGGGCCACGTCCAGGCCGCGCTGCTGGGCCCGGCGCTGCACGACGAGGACGTTGCCCTGGTCGCCGTAGGTGCTGAGCAGGTCGGGATAGATCCAGACGACCCGCAGTTGGTTGTCGCTCACAAAAGTCCCCTGACGTCTCGTGCTCAGTTGCCGACGCGGCGGCGCAGGTCCTGGAACGCCGTGTAGTTGGCGATGACCTCGATCCGGCCGGGCGGGCACGCCTGCACGGCCTGGTCGAGGTTCTCGTAGACCTGGAAGTGCTGGTCGGCGACCTCCAGGCGCACCGCCAGGTCCAGTCGCCGGTCGCCGATGACGCAGATCGGGTGGCCGGTCAGACGCGTGTAGTCGACGTCCCACAGCCAGGAGGTGTCGGTGCCGTCGGCGCCGCGCGCGTTCACGGAGAGGATGACCGGCGTGGGCGGCGGGTCGATCAGGGAGAACGTCTCCAACCAGCCGGCCGGGTTCTTCGCGAGGAGGAGTCTGAGGTCCCGGCCCTGGAACTGGACGATGTCGTAGCGCCCGGCGACCGCCTGTACCTGGTACATGCGCTCCAGCGCGACCTGCGGCGGCACGCCGAACACGGCGGCGACGGCGGCCGAGGAGGCGGCGTTGGCCTTGTTGGCGCGACCGGGCAGCTGGAGGTGGATGGGCCAGGCGGAGCCGTGCGGGTCCAGCACGTGGTCGCCGGAGAGTGCCCAGCTCGGCGTCGGACGGCGGAAGCCGCACTCACCGCAGTACCAGTCGTCGCCCGGGCGCTGCATCACGCCACCGCACGACGGGCAGGACCAGGCGTCGTCCTTCCACATCTGCCCGGCGGCGACCCAGATCACATTGGGGGAGGAGGACGCCGCCCACACCACCAGCGGGTCGTCGCAGTTGGCCACGACCACGGCCTTGGAACCGGCGAGTCCCTCCCGCCAGTTCTCGGCGAGCATGCGGGTCTCGGCGGCGCGGTCGAGCTGGTCGCGCGAGAGGTTGAGCAGGGCGATGCACTTCGGGGCGGTGTCCCGGGCGACGCCGGCGAGGTACTTCTCGTCGACCTCGATGACGCCGTAGCGGGCGTCCGAGCTGCCGGCGAGGGCCGAGGTGATGCCGGCCGGCATGTTGGCGCCGAGTGCGTTGGACACGACCGGTCCCGCCGCGCGCAGGGCCTCGGCGATGAGCCGGGTGGTCGTGGTCTTGCCGTTCGTCGCCGAGACCAGGATCACGTCCAGGTTCTGCGCGAGCCGGGCCAGGAGGTCGGGGTCGAGCTTGAGTGCCACCCGGCCGCCGATCACCGAACCGCTGCCGCGCCCCGCGGCGCGGGATGCCGCCGCGACCGCCTTGCCCGCGGTCACGGCCAGCTTGGCCCGCGGCGAGAGCGGGTCCGAGTTGCCTGCCATCAGTTCTCGATCCTCCTTGCGTACGCGCCGCGCCTTGAAGCCTGACGGCCACGTGGTGTGGACCTCAGCCTATCGAGATCCATTAGCACTCCCGAACCGCGGCACTGTGGTGAACTCGTGCGGGAGGCGCGGAATGACAGGGACCTTACTCTTGCCGCCATGCGAAACAGCCCCATCCCCGGTGCCCACGGCCACGTGAGACCCCTCACCCTGCACGGCGACCCGCTCCTGCACACACCCTGCGCGGAGGTCACCGACTTCGGCCCCGAACTGTCCCGCCTCGTCGAGGACTTGTTCGCAACCATGTACGCCGCCCAGGGCGTCGGCCTCGCCGCCAACCAGATCGGCGAGCCGCTGCGGGTCTTCGTCTACGACTGCCCCGACGACGAGGACGTCCGGCACCTCGGCCACGTGGTCAACCCGCGCCTGGTCGAAGCGGACGGAGTGGTGATCCGGGGCCCGGAGGGCTGCCTGTCCCTGCCGGGCCTGGAAGCGGCCACGGAACGCTACGACCACGCGGTCGTCGAGGGCTTCACGATGACCGGCGACCCGATCACGGTGCACGGCTCGGGCTTCTTCGCCCGCTGCCTCCAGCACGAGTACGACCATGTGGAGGGCCGCATCTACGCGGACCAACTCAAGGGCTGGCGCCACCGCAGGCTGATGCGGCAAGTGGCGCGGGCCTCTTGGGGTACGTGACTGTTCCTACGGCAGGGGCGACCCGGACGTCAGAACCCCGGCCCACCCATCCGATCCCCGGCAGCCGCGAGACGACCCCACAGCAGATCAGCCAGACTCCGCACCAACTCACTGCGAGAACAGGGCCGCTCGCCCAGCCACCAGTCCCCGGCGGCATGCATCATGCCGACGATCCCATGCCCCCACACCCGCGCCAGCTGCTGCCCTCCCGGCCCGAGGTCCAGCCGCTCCTCGATGACCTGCGCGAGTTCCTCCCCCATCCGCCGCAGCAACGGCGCACTGTGCTTGCCGACATCGAACCCCTGGTCACCCGGCTGGCTCCCCTCCGCCGGATGCATCAGGAACCGGTAGACCTGAGGCCGCGCCTCGATCGCCGCCAGGTACGTGTCCAGCGTCGCCTCGACCCGCTCCCGCCTCTCCGCCGGCGCGTCCAGCGCCGCCCGCAGCGAGTCCAGCAGAGCGTCCGTGTGCCGCTTGGCAAGGGCCGCGTAAAGTCCGCCCTTGTCACCGAAGTGCCGGTACAGAATCGGCTTGGTGATGCCCGCTTCCGCGGCGATCGCGTTCATCGAGGCCTGCGGACCGTCGCGCAGCACCACTCGGTCGGCGGCTTCCAGCAGCTCACGCCGTCGGCGGTCGGCGGACCGTTGCTGGTCGGTCCGCTGCGTGGTGTCCATGTGCTCTCCCCACCCGTGCTGATTCGATGACGCCTGCGCAAACTAACACTCAAACATGCCCCGGACATCGAACGGGTGCCGACCGGTCGGTAGGAGTTGACTTCGACTACCCGCCGGTAACAGACTGGTGTTACCGCAAGTAACATGCACGTGTGCCGCTGGAGGGGACGACATGGCCGAGTTCACCATGGAGCTCAACGACGAACAGAAGGAGGTCCGGGACTGGTTGCACGGCTTCGCGGCCGATGTGATCCGCCCCGCGGCCGCCGAATGGGACGAGCGTGAGGAGACTCCCTGGCCGGTCATCCAGGAGGCCGCCAAGGTCGGCATCTACTCCCTGGACTTCTACGCCCAGCAGTACTTCGACCCCACCGGCCTCGGCATCCCCATGGCGATGGAGGAGCTGTTCTGGGGCGACGCGGGCATCGCCCTGTCCATCGTCGGCACCGGTCTCGCCGCTGTCGGCGTCCTCGCCAACGGCACCGAGGAGCAGGTCGGCACCTGGATCCCCCAGATGTACGGCGACGCGGGCGATGTCAAGGTCGCCGCCTTCTGCTCCTCCGAGCCCGACGCCGGCTCCGACGTGGCCTCCATGCGCACCCGGGCCGTGTACGACGAGGCCAAGGACGAGTGGGTGATCAACGGCACCAAGACCTGGGCGACCAATGGCGGCATCGCCAACGTCCATGTCGTGGTCGCGGTGGTCGACGCGGAGCTCGGCTCCAAGGGTCACGCCTCCTTCATCATCCCGCCGGGCACCGAGGGTCTGTCCCAGGGCCAGAAGTTCAAGAAGCACGGCATCCGCGCCTCGCACACCGCCGAGGTCATCCTCGACAACGTGCGCGTTCCCGGCTCCTGCCTGCTCGGCGGCAAGGAGAAGCTGGACGAGCGGCTCGCCCGGGCGCGGGAGAAGGCCAAGCAGGGCGGGGAGCGCGTGAAGAACGCGGCGATGGCCACGTTCGAGGCGTCGCGCCCGGCGGTCGGCGCCATGGCGGTCGGTACGGCCCGGGCCGCGTACGAGGTCGCCCTCGACTACGCCAAGACCCGGGAGCAGTTCGGGCGGCCGATCATCGACAACCAGGGCGTGGCGTTCCAGCTCGCGGACATGCGCACGTCCATCGACGCGGCCCGGCTCCTGGTCTGGCGCGCCTCCTGGATGGCGGTCAACGGCAAGCAGTTCACGGCGGCCGAGGGCTCGATGTCCAAGCTGTTCGCGAGCGAGACGGCCAAGAAGGTCACGGCCCAGGCGGTCCAGATCCTGGGCGGCAACGGCTATACGCGGGAGTACCCGGTGGAGCGGATGCACCGGGACGCGGCGATCTACACGATCTTCGAAGGCACCAGCGAGATCCAGCGCCTGGTGATCGCGCGGACGCTGTCGGGCATGCCGATCCGGTAATTGGCGTTCTTCTCTCGCGCACAGGGCCCCCTCCTGGTCATTGGAGGGGGCCCTTCGCGCTTCCGGGCGGACGCGGGAATGCCCTCCGAGGTTGCCTGCGACCCCGAAAAATTTTTGGTTAACCGTGCAACCATGCGGTTTCTTCGCGAGTCCTTCACTTACGTGTCACAGAACCCTGGGGGGATCATGAGCAACCACAGCCGCATCAGACTCACCGCCGCAGCGGCGGCCGTCATCGGTGCGCTCACCATCACCGCGTGCAGCTCCGGCGAGACGGTCGTGGACAAGCCCAAGACCAAGGCCTCCGCCAAGGCCGACAGCGGGCAGAAGGCCGCGAAGAAGCACGCCGCGAAGGCGAGCGCCGCGCCGGAGGCCGCCAAGGCCGGCGACACTCTCGCCCTGAAGGGCATGGAGGCCGGCAGCAAGCTGGACGTCACCGTCGTCAAGGTCGTCGACCACGCCAAGTCCAGCGACGACTTCACCGCTCCCGAGTCGGGCAACCGGTGGATCGCCGTGCAGTTCCGGCTCGTCAACACCGGGACCAAGCCCTACTCGGACAGTCCGCAGAACGGCGCCCAGGTCGCCGACGACCAGGGTCAGCAGTTCCAGTCCACCTTCGCCGACGTCACCGCCGGACCGTCCATGTCCTCCGACGTCAGCCTGAAGCCCGGCGCGAAGGCGCTCGGCTGGGTCGTCTTCGAGGTGCCGAAGGCGTCGAAGATGGCAACGGTCCAGTTCGCGATGGACTCCGGCTTCGCCGAAGAGACGGGGGAGTGGAAGCTGACCTGACCCGCGGCGGAGCCCGGCCCGGCCGTGATGGCGGGGCCGGGCTCACCGGTGTCGCAGAGGGGGCAGCTGTTCGATGCAGGTCGAGCGCCGGCCGGTCCCGGCACGGGTCAGCGTTTCGGTGATCGTCTCTTCGCTCGTCTCGCGTCGTCTCGTCCCCGCGGTGCCGGCGGCCCACGGCCATCTCGGCGGTGATGCCGGGACCGAACCCGGCGAGCAGCCCGCGTGCCCGGTGCCGGGTGCCACCGTCCCACGGTCACCCGGTGGGGTGCCGATCTCGCGCGGGACTACTCCGTATCGGGGGACGCCGTGCCAGGCTCGTCCCGACACCCCCACGACGGAGGACGCGATGACGCACCCGGCCCGGGACCTGCTGAGGACGACCACCGCGAACCTCGCTCCGGACCCACGGTCCAACCTCTTGGTCCCCCGGATCGCAGACGGCACGGCACCCCGCTCCACCCTCGCCGCGCTGGCCCTGGAACAGACCTGGGTGATTCCCGCGGACCGCCGAGCCTTCGAGTATCTGGCGGAGCGCTCCCTCATGGCGGACCCGGAGGCCGCTGCCTTCTTCAGGACACTCGGGGAGGGCGAGGCGCTGGCGGAGGAGCGGTTGCCGTCGTTCGCACGGGCGTGCGGCGTGAACGAGGCACGGACGGCAGCGTACGAGCCGCTCCCGGGATGCCAGGCGTACCCCGCGTACGTGGCCTGGCTGGCACTCAACGCCTCACCGGCAGACGTCGTCCTCGCCGTGACGGCCAACTTCTCGGCCTGGGGCGGCTATTGCGCGACGATCGCCGAGGCGCTGCGCACCCATTACGGCTTCGCGGACGAGGCGTGCGCGTTCTTCGACTTCTTCGCCCAGCCGTCCCCGGAGCTGGAGAGCCAGGCGACGGCGGCAGTGCAGGCCGGCCTGGACGCGGGGCGACTCGACGAGACGAGCGCGCATCGCTACGGGCGTCTGCTGCAGACGTACGAGGCCATGTTCTGGAGCGCGTTGTCTGCGACGCCCTGGATTATGTGCTCCCGTCGTGCTCCCGTCGGCTGATTCTCCCTCCCTCTGAGTGATGACATGGATGCGCCCGGCGGTTGACGCCCGTGGGGGCAGTGGCGAATGAGACTTGAACTCCGTTGTCTGGATCGGGAGTTCGGGTGGATCGATGGGATCGGGTCGGGCGGGTCGCGGCGTATGGCGCAGCGCTGGCGCTGACGCCCTACTTGCTGATCAAGGTGTCGTGGGTGGTCGGTTCGCTCTTGGGGCTGCTGCCCGTAGGGGCCGGGTTCGGCAAGGCGGAGTGGGTGGTGCTGAACAGTGCGACGATCGGTATGGCGGGGATCGGGATCGCGGTGGCCCTCGCGCTGGTGCGGCCGTGGGGGATGCGTATACCGGGAGCGCCGTTGGCTTTCTGCGCTTGGGTTGGGACGGGATTTCTCGTCCCGGTGTTGCCGTACGCCGTTCTCAGTTCGCTGCTGGGCTCGGAGGAGGGCACCCCGAAGAGCGGGAGTGACGCCGGCCCGTCGATGCCGGTCTGGGAGGCCGCGCTGGTTCAGATCGGCTTTGCAGGCATGGGGCTGGGTCTGGCCATCGCACTGCCCACGTACTTGCGGCGGCGCTGGCCGGACGCGTTCGCGGGCCGGCTCGGGGACCGTGGGGAGGGCTCGCCAAGGGCCTTGCCATGGATGGCCGTGGTCGGCGCCGCGGTCGGTCTCGTCTGGCTGTACTGGGCGGTCGGCGGCACCGCAGGTGTCGCCCACCGCGGCGAGCGGGACCTTGCTTGGCATCTGCTGTCCGGCGTCTTCGGATTCTGGGCCCTCGCGGCTTCCGCCGCCACCTGGGCTGCCGTCCGAGGCCGGCCCGCACGAGCCCCTCGGTGGGGCCCGATGGTGCTCGGCTGGCTCGGCTCGGGCTCATTGTTCGCCTGGAGCGGCTGGAAGCTTCCGTTCACCCTGTACCTGGCAGTCGCGCAACCGGCCGATGCGGCCCTGCCGGAAAACCTCGTGCTCGCGGCAGTCCTGCACCTTGCGGCGGTGGGGGCAGGCGCCGCGATGCTGCGAGCGCTTGTTCGTACGCGGCTGGTGTCATCGAACTCGTACACCTCGCGACAGCACGGTATGCGGCGGCCGACGATCTCCTGAAACAGCGTCCGGACCTGGCGCCGTCACTCGCGATGATGCAGGCAATGCCCGGGGAGTCCGAAGCCCGATCCGTCGGTCCCTGATCGCTGGTCTGTACGGCTCATCAGCAACTCGTGCCACTCGGAATCATCCACCCAGGGGCGCACCGCTACGGCTCACCCCCGCTGCTGTGCGCGATACAGGCCACATCAATACGGTCGGCCAACTTCGCCAGCTCGATCGTCAACGCGGCGACCGTGTCCTCATCGAGCCCCGACTCCCCGGCCTCGACAAGCCGCACCCACCGCCCCCCCACCGTCCGCAACAGCTTGCTGACATCGGCCGCAGCCACCTGCAAGGTCCCGCGGTCGTCGACGATCAGAGGCAGAGTCACTTCGCGGTTCACAGACGGGATCGTAGCCCCGCAACACTCACGCACCGTGCCAAACGGTCGTGATGTTGCAGAACTCCCGGATTCCGTGCCCGGACAGCTCACGCCCGTACCCGGACCGCTTCACTCCGCCGAACGGGAACGCCGGATGGGAGGCCGTCATGCCGTTGACGTACACACCGCCCGCCTCCAGGTCCCGGACGAACCGGTCCACCTCGTCCTCGTCCCGCGTCCACACGTTCGAACTCAGCCCGAACGGCGAGTCGTTCGCGATCAGTACGGCCTCGTCGACGTCGGCCGCCCGGTACAGCGTGGCGACCGGTCCGAACGCCTCCTCCCGGTGGATCCGCATCTCACGTGTGATGCCGGCGAGGATGGTCGGCGCGTAGTACCAGCCGGACCCGTCCGGGCGTTCGCCACCGCACAGCACCTCGGCACCGCCGCGCACCGCGTCGTCGACCAGTTCCTCCAGGTCGCGCAGTCCCTGCTCGCTGGAGAGCGGCCCGACCTCGGTCTCGTCGGACATGGGGTCGCCTACCTTCAGCGCCCTCATGCCCTCGGCGAAGCGCTCGGCGAAGGCGTCGTAGACGTCCGTGTGCACGATGAACCGCTTCGCGGCGATGCAGGACTGCCCCGTGTTCTGCACGCGCGCGGTCACCGCGACCTGCGCGGCCCGGTCGATGTCGGCGGAGGGCATGACGACGAAGGGGTCGCTGCCGCCCAGCTCCAGCACCGTCTTCTTGACCATCTCCCCGGAGGTGGATGCGACCGCGCGGCCCGCGGGCTCGCTGCCGGTGAGCGTGGCCGCCTTGACGCGCTCGTCGCGAAGGATCTCGTCGACCGCGGCGGAGCCGATCAGCAGGGTCTGGAAGCAGCCTTCGGTGAAGCCTGCCCGGTGGAAGAGGTCCTCCAGGTAGAGGGCGGTCTGCGGGACGTTCGAGGCGTGCTTGAGCAGGCCCACGTTCCCGGCCATCAGCGCGGGCGCGGCGAAGCGGATCACCTGCCACAGCGGGAAGTTCCACGGCATCACCGCCAGCACCGGGCCCAGCGGCCGGTAGCGCACCCGCACGCGCGCGGCGCCGGAGTCCTTGACGTCGGCGTCGGCGGGCTCCTCGTCGGCGAGCAGTTCCTCGGCATGGTCGGCGTACCAGCGCATCGCCTTGGCACACTTCGCAGCCTCGGCCCGGGCCTGCTGGATCGGCTTGCCCATCTCGGTGGTCATCACGCGGGCGATGTCCTGCTGGTCCTCGTCGAGGAGGTCGGCGGCCTTGTGCAACAGGCGGGCGCGCTCGTCGAACGTCGTCGTCCGGTACGTGCGGAACGTGGCCTCCGCGAGCTGGAGCCGGCGCTCGATCTCCTCCTCGCCCATGGCCTCGTACGTCTTGAGCGTCTCGCCGTTCGCCGGGTTCACCGTTGCGATGGGCATGGCTGACCTCCCTCGGTAGTTCGACCTTCCCGCGTGGCGGAGGGGTCCGCAACGCGGGAGCGTCTCCTCAGGGCGAGTGCTCCACCAGGCGGTCGAGAAACGCCGCCTGCGCTTTGACGATCACCGCACGGGCCCGGTCGATGCCGAACCACGCCACCCGGTCCAGCTCGGGGAACTCCTGGAGCTGCCCCGACCTCGGCGGCCACTCCATTTGGAACGTGCCGGGCGCGATCGTCGCCGGGTCGAGGTCCGCCTCGATCGCCCAGGCTGTGACGATCTTGCCGTTGGTCTGCCGGACCTCGCCGAGGTCGAGGGCCTCACCGTCGGGCGGGGGCAGCCCCAGCTCCTCCTCGAACTCGCGGCGTGCCGCCTCCCAGGCGGGCTCCTCCGGCTCGTACTCGCCCTTGATCACGGTCCACGCCCCGGCGTGGCGCCGGGCGAAGAACGGGCCGCCCATGTGGCCGAGCAGCACTTCGAGGCCGTCGTCGGTGGTGTGGAAGAGCAGCAGGCCGGCACTGCGCTTCACGGGCTCACCTCCGGATGCGCGGCCAGCAGCGTCTCCACCGTGTCGGCGTCCTCGGGGCGCTTGTCCTCCCGGTAGCGGACCACGCGGGCGAAGCGCAGGGTGACGCCGGCCGGGTAGCGGGTGGAGCGCTGGAGGCCGTCGTAGGCGATCTCGACGACGAGTTCCGGGCGTACGGTCACGACGTAGCCGTTGTCGTCGACGGCGAGCCGCTGGAGCCGTTCGGTCTGCCAGGTCAGCATCGCGTCGGTCATGCCCTTGAAGGTCTTGCCGAGCATGGCGAGGCCGCCGTCGGCGGTGCGGGCGCCCAGGTGGAGGTTGGAGAGCTTTCCGGTGCGGCGGCCGTGGCCCCACTCGGCGGCCAGGACGACCAGGTCGAGGGTGTGGACCGGCTTGACCTTCAACCAGGACGCGCCGCGCCGGCCAGCGCTGTAGGGGGCGTCCAGCGCCTTGGCGACGACGCCCTCGTGGCCGCGCTTCAGGGTCTCGGCGAGAAAGTCCTCCGCCGTGCGCAGGTCGTCCGGGCCGGACACGCTCGTGCGGCGCACCCGCATCGGCTCGGGGACCAGACGGGCCAGCTCGGCGTGCCGCTCGGCGAACGGCAGGTCGAGCAGGTCGTGGCCGTCGACGGACAGCGCGTCGAAGAAGACGGGGGAGACCGGGACCGCGCGTGCCGCCGTCGCCACGTCCGTGCGCGAACCGACGCGACCGGCGGTCTCCTGGAACGAGCGGGGGCGGCCGCCCTCGTCGAAGGAGATCACCTCGCCGTCGAGGATGAACCGCTCACCTCGCAACTCCAGCGCGGCGGCCGTCACTTCGGGCAGGCGGTCGGTGATGTCGTCGAGGGTGCGGGTGTAGAGCCGTACCGTGTCGCCGTCCCGGTGCACCTGGACGCGGATGCCGTCCAGCTTTTCCTCCACCGCGCAGGCGCCGAGCTTGTCCACCGCCTCGGCGACCGAGGAGGCACTGTGCGCCAGCATCGGCCAGACCGGGCGGCCGACGGTGAGGCGGAAGCGGTCCAGGGCGGCGGGGCCGTCCGCGAGCAGCGCCTCGGCGACCGTCTGGAGGGAGCCGGCGAGCATCACGGCCCGCCGTACGTCCGCCGGGGCCGCCCCGGTCGCCTGGGCCAGTCCCTCGACCGCGACGGCGTCCAGCGCGCCCTGCCGCACCTCGCCGGTGAGCAGCCCGATCAGGAACCGCTGCTCGTCCTCCGTGGCCGCGCCCATCAACTCCCCGACCAGCCGGGCCCGTTCCGTCTGGGAGCCGGGGCCGGACACCTTGGCCAGCTCCGACAGGCGGGCGTCCACGTCCCGCACGGTCAGGCCCGGGTCGGCGGCGGGGGCGACCGGGCGGCTCAGCACCTTCCAGCCGACGCCGATCCGGCCCTGCGGCAGGCGGCCCGCCAGGTACGGGATGACGATCGGCACGTCCTCCGCCTCCGCGTCCCGGAAGAGCTCCGAGAGCAGGGCCGTCTTCCGGGACCGCGCCGAGGTGGCGGCGACCTCCTGGGACACTCGGGCCAGCCGGTGCAACAGCATGCAGCCATGGTGCACCGGAGGCGATGCCTCTACACCTGGGCGGCCACGTCGAGGTCGGTCATCAGCAGATCCCCGACGATCGCGGACGCCGCCCGGTATCCGCCGCTCGCCGCGTGCACGACCTGCTCGGCGAAGCCGATCGCGTTGCCCGCGGCCCACACGCCGGGGACGGTCGTCAGCCCGGTCGGGTCGACCACCGGGTACGCGCCGAAGGGCGTCTCGTGCAGCTCGGCGCCGAGCCGCTCCAGCAGGCCGGTCTGCGGGACCGGGCGCGGTCCGACGAACAGTACGGAGCGGGCGTGCGTCGCACCGTCGGCGAGCCGGACTCCGGTGAGCCGGTCGTCCTCGACCACCAGGCCCGCGACCTCGCCGGGCACCACGTCCACCCTCGCCGCGGCGAGCCGGCGCAGGTCCTGGTCGGACAGCTCCTCCTCGGCGACCGTGTGCAGGAAGAACCGCACGTCCTTCGACCACTGGGACACGATCAGCGCCTGGTGCACGCTCGCCGGGCTCGACGCCAGCACCCCGAACGGCTGGTCGCGCACCTCCCAGCCGTGGCAGAACGGGCAGTGCAGCACGTCCCGGCCGAACCGCTCGGCGACCCCGGGGACCGTCGGCAACTCGTCCTTCAGCCCGGTCGCGATCACCAGCCGCCGGGCCCGCAGGGTCCGCCCGCCGGCCAGCACCACGGCGAAGTCCTCGCCCTTCTCCACCTCTACCTCCACCACCCGGTCCCGTACGAGCTCCACGCCGTAGCGCGCGATCTCCTCCCGGCCGACGGCGAGGAACTCGGCGGGCGGTATCCCGTCCCGCGACAGATAGCCCTGCATGTGCGCGGCGGGCGCGTTGCGCGGCTCGCCCGCGTCGACGACCAGCGTGTGGTGCCGGGCCCGGCCCAGCACCAGCGCCGCGGACAGGCCCGCGGGACCACCGCCGACGACTACGACTGCGTACTTCTCGGTCATGGTGACCACCTCCACCGCCGAGAGTCGCCCGGTGCCACGGGATTGACAAACATGTTTGCCGAATCTGCAATACGACCATGACCACGGACGAGGTACTCGCGGGCGTCGGCCCCCGGCTGCGGCAGATGCGGAAGGAGCGGGAGGTGACCCTGGCTGCGCTCTCCGAGACCACCGGCATCTCCGTCAGCACCCTGTCGCGGCTGGAGTCCGGCCTGCGCAAACCCAGCCTGGAGCTGCTGCTGCCGATCGCCCGGGCGCACCAGGTGGCCCTGGACGAGCTGGTCGGGGCCCCTCCGGCCGGTGACCCGCGGGTACGGTCGAAGCCGATCGAGATGTTCGGCCGCACCCACTGGCCGCTCACCCGTCAGCCCGGCGGCCTCCAGGCCTACAAGGTGCTGGAGCCCCAGCGCAGGCAGGAGCCGGACCCGCGCACGCACGAGGGATACGAGTGGCTGTACGTGCTGTCCGGCAAGCTGCGCCTGGTGCTGGGCGAGCACGACGTGGTGCTCACGGCGGGGGAGGCCGCGGAGTTCGACACCCGCGTGCCGCACTGGTTCGGGTCTACGGGGGAGGGGCCCGTGGAGTTCCTCAGCCTGTTCGGGCCGCAGGGGGAGCGGATGCACGTGCGGGCGCGGCCGAGGCGGCCGTGACGCGTCCGACTGTCCCGAATCTCGGACGGCCGTGACGCATCCGACGGTTCCCAGATCGTCAAGCGACCGCTTAGTATGCGAATCGACCCCGGTCGGACGACGCAGTCGACGCAGCCCGTGGAGGACCCGCATGCAGGCATGGCACGTGCACGAGAACGGCGAGCCGAGCGAGGTGATGCGCCTGGCGGACGTGGCGCCGCCGGTGCCCGGTGACGGCCAGGTCCTGCTGAAGGTGCGGGCAGCCAACATCAACTTCCCGGACGCCCTGCTGTGCCGGGGCCAGTACCAGGTCAGGCCGCCGCTGCCGTTCACCCCGGGCGTGGAGATCTGCGGCGAGACCGAGGACGGCCGCCGGGTGATCGCCAACCCGGCCTTGCCGTACGGCGGCTTCGCCGAGTACGCCGTCGCGGACTCCGCCGCCATCCTGCCCGCGCCGGACGCCCTGGACGACGCGGAGGCCGCGGCCCTGCACATCGGCTACCAGACGGGCTGGTTCGGTCTGCACCGCCGGGCCGGTCTGGAGGCCGGCGAGACCCTGCTCGTCCACGCTGCCGCAGGAGGGGTCGGCAGCGCGGCCGTGCAGCTCGGGAAGGCCGCCGGCGCCACCGTCATCGGTGTCGTCGGCGGCTCCGGGAAGGCGGCCGTCGCCCGCGAGCTGGGCTGCGACGTCGTGATCGACCGGCGCTCCGAGGATGTCGTCGCCGCCGTCAAGGAGGCCACCGGCGGCCGGGGCGCCGACGTGATCTACGACCCGGTCGGCGGCGAGGCCTACGCCCAGTCCGCCAAGGTCGTCGCCTTCGAGGGGCGCATCGTGGTCGTCGGCTTCGCCAGCGGCACGATCCCCAGCCCGGGGCTGAACCACGCCCTGGTGAAGAACTACTCGATCCTCGGCCTGCACTGGGGCCTGTACAACACCAAGAACCCGAAGCTGGTCCAGCACTGCCACGAGCAGCTCACCGAGCTGGCCGCCCGTGGCGCGATCAAGCCGCTGGTGAGCGAACGCGTGCCGCTCGGCGGGGCGGCCGCCGCCGTGCAGAAGGTCGCGGACGGCCTGACCACCGGCCGGATCGCCGTCGTCGTGGAGGAGGCAGCATGACCAGCGGAGAGCAGCGCGGTGTGACCAGCGCCGAGGAACTGCGCACCCGTACACGGGAATTGCTGGCCGCGCATCCGCCGGCCTCGACCGACCGCCTGGACTTCCTCCGGGCCCGCTTCGACGCCGGACTGGCCTGGGTGCACTACCCGGAGGGCCTCGGCGGCCTCGGCGCTCCCCGTTCCCTCCAGGCCGTGGTGGACGCCGAGTTGGAGGCGGCCGGGGCGCCCGACAACGACCCGCGACGCATCGGCATCGGTCTCGGGATGGCCGCGCCGACGATCCTCAAGTACGGCACCGAGGAGCAGAAGCAGCGGTTCCTCAGGCCTCTTTGGGTGGGCGAGGAGGTCTGGTGCCAGCTGTTCAGCGAGCCGGGTGCCGGGTCCGACCTGGCCGCGCTGCGCACACGGGCGGTGCGGGAGGGCGACGGCTGGGTGGTCAACGGGCAGAAGGTCTGGACGTCCAGCGCCCATGTGGCCCGCTGGGCGATCCTCATCGCCCGCACCGACCCGGACGTGCCCAAGCACCGGGGCATCACGTACTTCGTCTGCGACATGACCGACCCTGGTGTCGAGGTGCGCCCGCTGCGGCAGATCACCGGCGAGGCCGAGTTCAACGAGGTGTTCCTCACCGACGTCCGCATCCCGGACTCGCGCCGCCTCGGCGAGGCCGGAGACGGCTGGCGGGTCGCGCAGACCACCCTGAACAACGAGCGCGTCGCCATCGGCGGCATGCGGCTGCCGCGCGAAGGCGGCATGATCGGCCCGGTCTCCAAGACCTGGCGCGAGCGCCCGGAGTTGCGCACCCACGACCTGCATCAGCGCCTGCTGAAGCTCTGGGTCGAGGCCGAGGTCGCCCGGCTCACCGGTGAGCGGCTGCGCCAGCAGCTCGTGGCCGGCCAGCCCGGCCCCGAGGGCGCCGGCATGAAGCTCGCCTTCGCCCGTCTCAACCAGGAGATCAGCGGCCTGGAGGTGGAACTCCTCGGTGAGGAGGGCCTGTTGTACGACGACTGGACCATGCGCCGCCCGGAGCTGGTCGACTTCACCGGCCGCGAGGCCGGCTACCGCTACCTGCGCTCCAAGGGCAACAGCATCGAGGGCGGGACCAGCGAGGTCCTGCTGAACATCGTCGCCGAGCGCGTCCTCGGCCTGCCCGCCGAACCGCGCACCGACAAGGACGTCGCCTGGAAGGACCTGGCCCGATGAGCACACAGCCCGACCTGTTGTACTCGGAGGAGGAAGAGGCGCTGCGCGCCGCCGTCCGCGACCTGCTCGCCGACCACTGCGACGCCACCGGCGTCATCGCCCGCGTCGAGTCGGACGCCCCGCACAACCTGGCGCTGTGGAAGGCACTCACCGACGGCATGGGCCTCGCGGGCCTGCTGGTGCCGGAGGAGCTGGACGGCCAGGGAGCCACGCACCGGGAAGCCGCCGTGGTGCTGGAGGAACTGGGACGTGCGGTCGCGCCCGTCCCGTATCTCACGAGCGCGGTCGTCGCCACCGAGGCGCTGCTCGCCTGCGGGACCGACGATCTGCTCACCGAGCTCGCCTCCGGGACGTCGATCGGAGCCCTCGCGGTCGCCCTCCACGTCGCACCGGGCGCCGCCTACAAGGTCGTCCAGCACGAGAACGGCCTGCTGCACGGCGAACTGACCGGCATCGCGGACGCGGCCGTCGCCGACGTGCTGCTCGTGCCCGCCGACGACGGCGGCCTGTACGCGGTCGACGCCACCGCCGCGACCGTCACACCCCAGGTCTCCCTGGACCTGACCCGGCCGCTGGCGACCGTCATCCTCGACGGGGTGCCGGGCCGTCTGCTGGGCGACGCCGAACCCGCCGTACGCCGCGCCCTGCGTGCCGGAGCCGGGCTGCTCGCCTCCGAACAGCTCGGCCTGGCCGACTGGACGCTGACGGAGACCGTCCGCTACCTCAAGGACCGCAAACAGTTCAACCGGCCCGTCGGCGGCTTCCAGGCGCTCAAGCACCGGCTGGCCCAGCTGTGGCTGGAGGTCGCGGGCCTCCGCGCGTCCGCCCGCAACGCCGCCGGCGCCCTGTCGGCCGGCCAGGACGCCGACGTGGCGGTCACTGTGGCCCAGGCCTACGCGGCGCCCGTGGCCGTCCACGCCGCCGAGGAGGCACTGCAACTGCACGGCGGCATCGGCATGACGTGGGAGCACCCGGTGCATCTGTACCTGAAGCGCGCGAAGGCCGACTCGATCGCCTACGGCACGGCCGGCGCCCACCGTGAGGCACTGGCCGGACTGGTCGACCTCCAGGCCCCCTGACAGACATCCGCTGACGCCTCGTCGACGCCGGAGAAAAGCCCGTCCCGCCAGGGGCGGGCTTTTTCGTGTGCCCTGTCCCGGTGAAGTGAACGCACGACGGCACTCCGGCCAACTACCCGCAAGACCCTGCGCCTTGGCCCTGTCGGCACCCCATACTCGCAGGGATCCCGTACGGCACTTCCAGGGAGGCAGAGCATGGACCTCACCACCCGTCGCAGAGCCCTCACCACCCTCGGCGCCGCCCTCGCGGGTTCGGTCGCCCTCCCCGCCGCCCACGCCCGCGCCGGCGAACGGCGGCACGGGCCCCGCCCGTTGTGGCACGCCCACGCCCACAACGACTACGAGCACCCGCGCCCCCTGCTCGACGCCCTCGGCCACCGCTTCGGCAGCGTCGAGGCCGACATCCACCTCGTCGGCGACCAGCTCCTCGTCGCCCACGACCCGGAGGACCTCGACCCGGCCCGCACGCTGGAGTCCCTCTACCTCGACCCGCTCGCCGCGCGCGTGCGGGCCAACCGCGGTCGCGTGTACCGGGGGTACCGCGGATCGCTGCAACTGCTCGTCGACATCAAGACCGAGGGCTCGTCGACGTACCTCGAACTCGACCGCCACCTCAGGCGTTACCGGCACCTGTTCACGACGTACGCCCACGGCCGCGTCCACCCCGGCCCGGTCACCGCCGTCATCTCCGGCGACCGTGCTGCCCGTGCCCCCATGGAGGCCCAGACCGTCCGACGCGCCTTCTACGACGGCCGGCTCGCCGACCTCGGCAGCCAGGCGCCGGCCTCCTTCATCCCGCTGATCAGCGACAACTGGACGCTCAACTTCACCTGGCAGGGCGTGGGCGCGTTCCCGGACGCCGAGCGCGAGAAGCTGCGGGGTATCGTCCGGGCCGCGCACAGGCGGGGGCAGAAGGTGCGGTTCTGGGCGACCCCGGATCTCGCCGGGCCCGCCCGTGAGGCGCTGTGGGCCGAACTGCTCGCCGCGGACGTCGACTACCTCAACACGGACGACCTCGCCGGACTGGAGGCGTTCCTGGACGCCCGGCGGCCGGCGTAGGACGCGTACGCGACACCTTGGACTCCTTGGACACGTAGGACACGGACATCACACGTTCGGCGGACAGGTCAGCTGCCCGGACGAACCCTCCGCTACGCCACACTTACGGCCGAACGCTGTGAAACGGACATGGCGGCGTGGCGGAGGAGTCGACGATGGCCATTTCCATCTCTGTGGTGCTGCTGCTCGGGATCCTGGCGGTGATCTTCCTGCGCAACGGCGGCCTGAAGGTCTCCCATGCGCTGGTCTGCCTGCTGCTCGGCTTCTACCTGGCCAGCACCAGCATCGCCCCCACCATCCACAGCGGCCTCACGGCGACGGCGGACATCGTCAGCGGTCTGCGGCCCTGACGTCACGGCCCCGAGAACACGCCGATGCCGTTCGGAACGGCGCGTTCGGCGCCGCCGCTGGGGTGGTTGCGCACCGAGACGCTGCCCGCGCCCGCCTTCCGGGCGACCAGCGTCGACGAGCCGCCGCCGTCCAGGCTGAAGGCGTCGTCCGAGCCCAGCTTCCGCATGATGCCGGCCACTTCGGCGATCGTCAGGCCGCTGCGGTAGGCGGCGGCGCCGTCCAGCGCGAGCAGCAGCATCCGCCGCCCGCCGTCGGCGATCCCCACGGCCGTACGGACGGCCGACGTCGTGTCGTCCAGACCCGGCAGCGGCCGCCCGTCCGTGAGGACCGGGTAGCCGCCGAGGGCGAGGCGGTACGCGGTGCCGTCCGTGGCCGCCACGAGACGGTGCTCGACGTCGACCGCTTCGCCGGTGGACAACTTCCGCAACCGCTGGGCCCCGGCCTCCCGGCCGACCAGCACCGTCGTCCCCGCGGCGATGGGACCGCTGCCGGGCGTGTCGGCGGCTGACACCACCTTGCCGTCGCGGACCGTCACCTCGTAGGTGTCCGTACTGCAGGGGGCGGCCCGGTCCATGTCCGTGCCGCACGTGGCGCGCACGCGGGAGACGCTGCCCCAGTCGGAGGTGAACGCACCGACCGAACCCACCGGCAGCGCGTACTGGTTGAGCCCGCCCAGCGGCACCTGCGCCTCGGCCGTACGGACCGAGCCGTCCAGGGCCAGCCTGTCCAGCCGCGCCACCCCGTCGGTGCCGACGCCGAACACGTCCTCGGTGGTCGTGCCGGGCGGCAGCGCGGGGCCGAAACGCTGTCCGTTCGGCACGGCCGCCTTGAGCGTCCGC
This sequence comes from Streptomyces sp. NPDC052064, assembly GCF_055585925.1. NCBI lineage: Bacteria > Bacillati > Actinomycetota > Actinomycetes > Kitasatosporales > Streptomycetaceae > Streptomyces > Streptomyces sp. NPDC052064. Next base: position 147,947 of record NZ_JBVJJE010000010.1, on the reverse strand, counting down.
CCGGCCGCGATCGCCGGACCGACGCTCGCGCCGGTCGCCTCGACGCCCGGGTGCTGCGTCTCGGTGATGTTGAAGAAGTCGCCGTTGACACCGGCGACGGCCCCCTGGGAGTCGGCCATCCGCGAGACCTGTGCGCGCGAGGCCACGGCCCCGGGATACAGCAGATCGACCCGTACCCGAGGATGGCCCAGGTCGACCCTCAGTACGTGCGCATGGGTCACCCCCTCGGCCGCCTTGATGTCGAACTCCTCGTACATGACACCCGGCGCGATCCGTACACCCTTCTGGACGGCGCCGGCCGGAGCCGCCCCCGCCAGGGCCGCACCGGCCAGCGCGCCGAACGCCGTGAGAAACGCCAATACCGCTCTGCCTGCTCCCCGTCGCCTGCGACGACCTGTCACCGTGCCCCCTGATGCCTCGTCAACTGTCCGGACTCTCAAGGGCAGTGCAGCAGATCACGAGGACCGGCAGTGTGGCTGTGCGCCGACTACGCGGGAACGGCTGAAAAAGCGCACCCTTCCGGGTGCTTCAGCTGTCGCCCGTTCCGGTGTCGTACGGCGTGAAGTGAGCGGGCGTGTGGTCGATCGGCAGACCCGGCCGCCAGGCGGTGAGGGACTGCGCGCTGCACACGAACAGCTCCTCCGGCAGCCGGTCCAGGGCGAACCAGCGCCAGCGGCCCACGCTCTCCCCGGGCTGGTCCGACGGCTCTCCACGCCAGGCGGTGACCCAGGCGGCCACCGTCACCCGTACGACACCGCCGGCGTCGTCGAGGAGTGTCCCCAGCAGCCGGACGTCCTCCGGCCGGGCGTCGAGCCCCGTCTCCTCGCCGAGTTCGCGCACGACCGCCTCCCGCAACGACTCCCCGGGCTCCACCGTCCCGCCGGGCAGCTCCCAGGTTCCGTGCCGGTGCCGGCCCAGGAGCAGTCCGCGTGGCCCGTGCAGGACGGCACCGACCCCGAGCGCGGCATGGGCCACCGGCGGCTTGGCGGTGCGCGGCCGGGAGGAGACGCGGACGGGCCGTGTCACCCGGAAGAGCCGGTACGACGCGTGGTTGTCGGCCTGCGGCGTGTCGAGGACGTCGACCTGCTCCACGCGCAGCCCGTGCTCGGCGAGCAGGGCCGTCCAGAGTTCCGGGTCGAGGACCCACATCTGGACGGTGACGTCCCCGCCGCCGGCCAGCCGCAGGATCTCCGGCCGGGCGACGACCTCGTCCGACGGGCCGTCACCGTGCGAGTTGGTGTGCAGCACGGTGAAGCAGAGCCTGCCGCCCGGCCTGAGCGCCGCGGCCAGGGCGGGCAGCAGCCGGTGCGGGTCGATGTAGGGCACGGCGTTGACCGAGTAGATGACGTCGTACGCCTCCGCCGAGCGCAGATGCTCCACCGCGTCGGCCAGGACCAGGCGCAGCCCGGGCAGGGATCCGTAGCGGGCGCGCGCCCGTTCGTACTGCCCGCTCGAGGAGTCGACGGCGTCCACCAGCGCGCCGTGAGCACGGACCAGATGGGCGGCGTGCCGGGCCGGACCGCACCCGAGGTCCAGCACACGCCGGCCGGTCAGTTCCCCGAGCACCTCGATCCCCGGCCCGGCGCCCTCGAACCCCCAGTCGATCCCCGCCACCTCGGGCAGCACCGTGCCACGCCGCAGGTGGTGTGCTCCGTACGTGCGCCACGCCTCCGCGTTGACGGCCTCCGGTCGGGTCGCCAAGGCTCAGCCGCCCGCCACGGCGTCGCGCGGCAGGACCGTGACACGGTGGAAGTTGCACCCGGCCGGCTGCGGTTCCTGGCCGGCGGGCGGGGTCTGGTGGGCCTTGAGGGCGATGCTCACCAGGCTCAGCAGCAGGTCGATGTCCGCCTCGCAGTCGAGGTGGACCGTCACCCAGCACGATCCGGGCACCAGGTGGATCGCGCTCGAACCGGCGAGGTCGTAATGGAAGCGCTGGATGGCCCGGCGGGTGAGGTGGAGGTCGACGTCCCGTCTCGAGTGGAAGTGGACGATTTCGTCACGGACGGAACGGAGTGCCCGTCCGGTGCCGCAACTCGCCGGGCCCGCCATCAGGTCGGGCCAGGCCTGCAAACGCTCCAGGGCGCGCTGGGCCAGAGTCATGCTCCCATCGTTGCGCGCTTACCGTGCCGCAACCAGAGGTTGAGCGTTTTGTAACCGGGACGTGAGGTGGAGGGCCGGGGCAGAGGTAGGGAAATGCGCTGTTCTCAGGCGGAGTTGTCGACCAGTCTCATATAGCGCTTCCAGTCCCAGTGCCGGCCGGGATCGGTGTGGTCGCTGCCCGGTACCTCGTGGTGGCCGATGATGTGCGCCCGGTTCCTGGGGATGTCGTACCTCGCGCAGATCGCCGCGGTGAGCCGGGCCGACCGCTCGTACATCGCGTCGGTGAAGTACGACGGCTGGTCCACCCAGCCCTCGTGCTCGATGCCGATGCTGCGGGTGTTGTAGTCCCAGTTCCCCGCGTGCCACGCGATGTCGGTCTCGCGCACGCACTGTGCCACGTGCCCGTCGGACGAGCGCACCACGTAGTGCGCGGACACCTTCTTCCTGGGATTCCGGAAGACGGACAGGGTGCCGGAGTAGGTCGTCTGCGCGACGTGGATGATCACGTAGCGCAGCGGATGGGCGCGGGGGCGGTCCGACGGCGTGTAGTTGCTGCGGCTCGCCGGGTGCCATGCGGCTCCGGGGTGGTCGACTGCCTGGGGCCGGGCGGCGGCCCGTGCGTCGGGGAACAGGGCGTACGGGACGGCGGTGAGGGCGGCGCCCATGAGGAGGCCTCGCCTGCTGGGGAAGGGGGTGGTCCGTTCCATGAGTGTGTGCCTTCCGGGCTCGACGGCGGGTGTCTCTTGCTCAGCTGCTGGGAGCGGCGGCCGTTGTGGTCGCGGCCCGCGTGGATCAAGTTACGTCGCCAGCCGGTCGGCCCGAAGGAAGCGATGCATTTCGGTGGAGGGGTGCGGAGATGTGGACAACTCGCTCACCCGGTTGGGTGATTGACGGGCGTGGTGAGCTGGTCCCGCCTGGGTCAGGGCCCGTCGTCAGGCCCGCTCGGCAACGGTGGCCGGATCGTCCAGCACCGCCCGCACGACCGAGTGCGCGGCCCCCAGCAGTGGCCCCTGAGGACCCAGCCGGGACACGGACACGGGACAGGCCGGGCCCGCCGTACGGCGCGCCAACTCGTCCCGCAGCGACGGCAGCAGCCACGGCGCCAGCCCGGACAGTTCCCCGCCCAGCACCACGCTCTCCGGGTCGAGCAGATTGACCGCCCCGGTCAGGGCGACTCCGAGCGCGGTGCCCGCGTCGCGCAGGGCACGGCGTACGTCCTCGTCGCCCTCGGCCGCGAGTCCCGCCAGCAGCCCGACCCGGTCCTCGTCCGGCTCCAGACCGGCCGCGCGCAGCACCGCCTCCTCGCCGGCGTACTGCTCCAGGCACCCGTGCCCGCCGCACGCGCACTCCGGCCCGTCCGGCTGGACCGGCACATGCCCCAACTCGCCCGCGAAACCGCGGGTTCCGCGCAGCAGTCCGCCGTCCACGACGACCGCCGCACCGATGCCGATCTCCGCCGACACGTGCAGGAAGTCGCGCGGCGTGCCGTCGCCGAGCCAGAGTTCGGCGAGCGCGCCGAAATTGGCCTCGTTGTCCACGGTCAGCGGGAGGTCCGCCGGCAGCAGGTCGCCGAGGTCCGTGTCGTGCCAGCCGAGGTTCGGGGCGCGTACGACGGTCCGGGCGTCGCGCGCCACCAGACCCGGCACGGCCACGGCGAGACCGGCCGGCCACAGGCCCTCGCCCTCCGCCTCGGCGACGACCCGGCGGACGAGTTCGGTCAGCTCGGCGAGCACGGGCCCGGGGGAGCGGCCGCGGTTCGCGCCCTGGCGTATCGCCCGCGACCGGGTCGCGCCGCGCAGGTCCACGGCACAGACCGCGAGATGGTCGACGCCGACCTCCGCGCCGATCCCCGCCGGGCCGCGTCCGCTCAGCGCGAGCGCGGAACCGGGGCGGCCCACCCGGCCGGGCCGTTCGGGCCCCAGTTCCTCCAGCAGGCCGGAGCGGATGAGTTCGTCGACGAGCGTCGACACCGCCGCCCGGGTCAGGCCGATCCGTGAGGCGACGGCGGCCCGGGACAGCGGCCCCTCGGCGCGGACGGCGTGCAGGACACGGGCGAGGTTGCGGCGGCGCATGCCCTGCTGGGTGTCCGGCAGGGCGCGTCCCGGGCCGGCCGGACGGGCCTCGTGCAGCGGTGCGGTCATGCCTGACGCCAGTCCTCAGTGGGTGTCCGTGGGTTGCTCCAGCAGCGGAGCCGCGTCGGAGAGTACCCCGGCGATCCTGGCCATCGTCTCCTCGTCCCTCTCGACGGCGTCGAGCACCGGCCCGGCCGCCGTGTTCCAGCGCCGGGCGACCGCCGCCGGGTCCTCCCCCGTCAGCACTCCGGCCGCCTGGGCGGCGGCACCGAGCGCCACCAGCTCCTTGGCCTCGGGCACCTGCACGGGACGCCCCGACAGCCGCAGGACGGTCTGCTGCCACGCCGCGCCCCGGGCACCGCCGCCGATCAGCAACAGGGGCGCCGAGGGGTCCGCGTCCTGGTCCAGGACCAGGTCGAGTGCGCCGAGCAGGGAGTGGACGGCACCGTCGTAGGCGGCCTGGAGCAGCTGGCCGGCGGTCGTGTCGTGGCGCAGGCCGTGCAGCAGACCGGAGGCGTTCGGCAGGTTCGGGGTGCGTTCGCCGTCCAGGAAGGGCAGCAGCGTCACGGCCGTGCCGGGTTCGACGGCCTCGCGGTCCAAGCCCAGCAGCGTCGCGACGCGGTCCACGGCGAGCGTGCAGTTCAGGGTGCAGGCCAGCGGCAGCCAGTCACCGCGGGCGTCGGCGAAACCGGCCACCGTGCCGCTCGGGTCGGCGGGCCGCCGCTGCGACACCGCGTACACCGTGCCGGAAGTACCGAGGCTCATCACCGGCATGCCCGGACGCAGCCCCAGGCCCAGCGCCGCGGCGGCGTTGTCGCCGGTGCCGGGTGCGACCAGGGTGCCCTTGGAGAACGGCAGATCATGGCTGTCGCGCACCGTGCCCGCCACCTCGCCGGGCCGGATCACACGGGGCAGGAGGGCCGGGTCGAGCCCCACGTGCGCCAGGATCTCCTCGTCGTACGACTCCGTCCCGGACGCCCACCAGCCCGTCCCGGAGACGTCGCCGCGGTCGGTCGTGCCCTGCCCGGTGAGCCGCTCGGTGAGGTAGTCGTGGGGCAGGCGCACGGCCTTCGTGGCGCGCGCCGCCTCGGGCTCGTGCTCGGCCAGCCAGGCCCACTTGGTGACCGTGAAGGAGGCGGCGGGGACGCTGCCGGTGCGTTCGGCCCAGAACTTCGAGCCACCCAGTTCCTCGGTCAGCCGGCGAGCCTGCGGCGCCGAACGCACGTCGTTCCACAGCAGGGCGGGCCGCACCGGCTCGCCCCGGTCGTCCAGGGTGACCAGGCCGTGCTGCTGCCCGCCGACCGACACCGCGGCGGCCTCGTGCGCCGCCTCGCCGCACTGGCGCAGGGCCTCGCACAGCGCGTCCCACCACTGCCGCGGATCGCTCTCGCGCCCGGCCCCCGAGGAGACCGTGTGCGGCGCCTGGCCGCTCGCGACGACCCGGCCGGTGGCCGCGTCGACGACCAGCGCCTTGGTGGACTGGGTGGACGAGTCCACGCCGACGACGAGCGGACCCTCGGCTTCTGACATCGGGTTTCTCCCTCTGCTCTCGTCCCGAGACACCTTGTCTCTTCCCAGGAAGGTGCTCGCATACTAATTTGTAAATCGGCATGACGAAATAGCCTCAGCGAGCAAGGAGCCGCGGCATGAGCTACCAGCCCACCCCCGAGGACAGGTTCACCTTCGGACTGTGGACCGTCGGCTGGCAGGGACGGGATCCCTTCGGCGACGCCACGCGGCGTGCCCTCGACCCGGTCGAGACGGTGCAGCGACTGGCCGAGCTCGGCGCCCACGGCGTCACCTTCCACGACGACGACCTGATCCCGTTCGGCTCGAGCGACACCGAGCGCGAAGCCCACATCAAGCGCTTCCGGCAGGCACTGGACGCCACGGGCATGAAGGTCCCGATGGCCACCACCAACCTCTTCACGCACCCGGTCTTCAAGGACGGCGCGTTCACCGCCAACGACCGCGACGTGCGCCGCTACGCGCTGCGCAAGACCATCCGCAACATCGACCTCGCCGTCGAGCTCGGCGCCCAGGTGTACGTGGCCTGGGGCGGCCGGGAGGGCGCCGAGTCGGGCGCCGCCAAGGACGTCCGCGCGGCCCTGGACCGGATGAAGGAGGCCTTCGACCTGCTCGGCGAGTACGTCACCTCCCAGGGCTACGACCTGCGCTTCGCGATCGAGCCCAAGCCGAACGAGCCGCGCGGCGACATCCTGCTGCCCACCGTCGGCCACGCCCTGGCCTTCATCGAGCGCCTGGAGCGTCCGGAGCTGTACGGCGTGAACCCCGAGGTCGGGCACGAGCAGATGGCCGGGCTGAACTTCCCGCACGGCATCGCGCAGGCGCTGTGGGCGGGCAAGCTGTTCCACATCGACCTCAACGGCCAGTCCGGCATCAAGTACGACCAGGACCTGCGCTTCGGCGCCGGCGACCTGCGTGCCGCGTTCTGGCTGGTCGACCTGCTGGAGTCGGCCGGCTACACCGGCCCGCGGCACTTCGACTTCAAGCCGCCGCGGACCGAGGACCTCGACGGGGTGTGGGCCTCGGCGGCCGGCTGCATGCGCAACTACCTCATCCTCAAGGAGCGCGCCGCCGCCTTCCGTGCCGACCCGGAGGTCCAGGAGGCCCTGAGTGCGGCCCGCCTGGACGAGCTGGCCCAGCCCACCGCCGCGGACGGCCTCCAGGCCCTGCTCGCCGACCGGTCGGCCTTCGAGGCCTTCGACGTCGACGCGGCCGCCGCCCGCGGCATGGCCTTCGAGCACTTGGACCAGCTGGCGATGGACCACCTGCTGGGGGCCCGCGGCTGAGCGCACGCGCGCGTGCCGGACGTCGGCCGGTCACGGGGTGTGTGACCGGCCGGCGGTTCCGTAATGCTCCGGAATCATGCGATCCACGCCATGAGCCGGTATCAACTCGAGTGCGCCCCTGCCGCGTTGAGGCCGTGCGCGGCGACTCTGGTCGGTATGGCCATGCCGCCCGTACCGCCTCATCCGCCGGGGCCTCCCCGGCGCCGGAATCCGCTGCTCATCCTGCTCGCCCTGCTCGTGGCCGTCGCAGCCGTGTCCTTGGTGGTGCTGATGGCCAGGGGAAGCGACGACTCGCCGGACCGGGAGCCGCCCGCCGAGAGCACGAGCCGCACCCCCGCCCCGTCCTTCGGCATCCCCACCCAGCTGCCCACCGAGGTGCCCAGCAAGCTGCCGACCCGGCTGCCGTCGGGTTTTCCCAGCCGGTTGCCGAGCGATCTGCCGAGCGGCCTCGAATCGCTCCTGCCGTCCCTGGACACCGGCGAGCTACTGCCCTGAGCTCAGAGCGGCTTCGTCACCGGCGGCGAGCTCCGCCGATGTCAGTGCCGTCGCCGGATCCTGCGCGGCGCCTCCCGAGGGCAGCCAGCGGCCGCGTTCCTTGTGGTACGGCCACCACCGGCCGTCCCGGCCGAGGCGCAGCTGGACCGGTGCGCCGACGACCGTCCAGCGGTTGCCCCGCGCCCGCAGTTCCGGCCGCTCGTCAGCGTCCCAGGCCGACCCCAGGGCGGCACGCGCGCGTGCGAGCGTCTCGCCCTCCACCTTCCACTCCTCGTCGAGCACGGACAACGCGGCCGTACCGCCGTGGCGCCAGGCACGGACCGCCGCTGCCAGGCCCTCCCGGCCGCGTCCCGACCCGTCGGCGAGACGGTCCGCCACCTCTTGCCACGGGGCGCCCGCGGCCAGCCGTACGGCGTCTTCCGCGACGGTCGAGTTCGCGCCGGGAGGGCGCTGTCCGTCCGTGTCCCGGAGTGACTCCGCGAGCAGCCGGTGGGCCTGTACGGCGGTCCGCGCGGCCAGGAACTCCAGCGCGGCCGGGTCGATACCCGGAGCGGGCGGCGTCTCGGTGTCCAGGGACGGCGGCACCCCCGGCTCATCGGGGAGTCCGGGCAGGGGCGGCAGCGGAGGCAGGATGTCGCCGGCCGCGTACGCCTCGGCCGCGTCCACACCCTCGTGACCGGAACGCTCCGCGGCGGAGGCGCCGCTGCGCGACTGGAGATCGTTCAGCAGGGTGGCTTCGTCGCGTCCCCGCATCAGGAACAGGACGAACGGGTCCTGGTCCAGCAACCGCGCCACCTGGTAGCAGAGCGCTGCCGTGTGCCCGCAGTGGTCCCAGGCTCCGCAGCCGCACTCCGGCTCCAGATCGCCCAGGCCCGGCAGCAGTTCGACGCCCGCGGCCGCCGCGTCCTCGACCAGGTGAGGCGGCATCTCCCGGTCCAGCAGCGCCGCCACGTGACCGGCCCGCTCCACGGTCATGTCCAGGAAGCGGTCCCACTGCTCGGGCGAGAGCCCGTCCAGCAGGACGTCGGCCCGGTGGGCTGTGCGGTCGCGGTCCTGGACGACGGCCGTGAGCCGCCCCGGGCGCACCGACACCGCTCCGACCGCTCCGGCGCGCGCGAGCCGGCGGCCCGTCTTGAGCTGCGCCGAGTCCAGTGCCGTGTCCTCCAGCGCCTTCAGCCAGGCCTGGCCCCACCAGGTCTGTGCGAAGCCCCGTCCGCGCGCGGGCGGCAGCGCGGCGAACGTGCGCTCCATGTCAGTGTCGTACCGAGTCATCGCAGGCCCCCTCGCAGTTCGACCAGATCCGCCAGCTCCGCGTCCGTCAGCTCCGTGAGGGCGGCCTCGCCGGAGCCCAGGACCGCGTCCGCCAGCTCCCGCTTGCGGGCCAGCAGCTCGGCGATGCGGTCCTCGATGGTTCCCTCGGCGACGAGCCGGTGCACCTGCACGGGCCGGGTCTGGCCGATGCGGTGCGCGCGGTCGGTCGCCTGGGCCTCGACGGCCGGGTTCCACCAGCGGTCGTAGTGCACGACGTGCTCGGCCCGGGTGAGGTTCAGACCGGTGCCCGCCGCCTTCAACGACAGCAGGAACACAGGCACGTGGCCGTCCTGGAAGCGCCGCACCATGGCCTCGCGCTCGGCGACGGGCGTCCCGCCGTGCAGGAACTGCGAGGGTGTGCCGCGGGCGGCCAGGTGCCGTTCGAGGAGGCGGGCCGTCTGCACGTACTGCGTGAAGATCAGCACGCCCGCCTCCTCGGCGAGAATCGTGTCGAGCAGTTCCTCCAGCAGCTCCAGCTTCCCCGAGCGTCCGGCGATCACCGGCCGCTCCTCCTTGAGGTACTGCGCCGGGTGGTTGCAGACCTGCTTGAGGCCGGTCAGCAGCTTCACGATCAGTCCGCGCCGCGCCATGCTGTCGGCGCCGGAGATCTCCGCGAGCGCCTCGCGCACCACGGCCGCGTACAGGCCTGCCTGCTCCTGGGTGAGCGACACCGCGTGATCGGTCTCCGTCTTCGGCGGCAGCTCGGGCGCGATCCCCGGATCCGACTTGCGGCGGCGGAGCAGGAACGGCCGTACGAGGCGGGCCAGCCGGTCCGCGGCGGCCGGGTCCTGACCGCCCTCGACGGCCTCCGCGTATCGCCTGCGGAAGGTGCCGAGCCGGCCCAGCAGCCCGGGAGTGGTCCAGTCGAGGATCGCCCACAGCTCCGACAGATTGTTCTCCACCGGGGTGCCGGTGAGCGCCACGCGCGCGCGTGCGCCGATGGAACGCAGTGCCCGCGCGGTCGAGGAGTGCGGGTTCTTCACGTGCTGGGCCTCGTCCGCCACGAGCATGCCCCACGGCACCTCGGCGAGCCGGGGCGCGTCCAGGCGCATCGTGCCGTACGTGGTGAGCACGAACTCCCCGTCGGCCAGGCCGTCGAGGCCGCGCCGCGCGCCGTGGAAGCGCCGCACGGGTGTGCCGGGCGCGAACCGCTCGATCTCCCGCTGCCAGTTGCCCATCAGGGACGTCGGGCAGACCACCAGGGTGGGCCCGGCGGACCGGGTGTCGGTCTGCCGGTGCAGGTGCAGGGCGATCAGCGTGATCGTCTTGCCGAGCCCCATGTCGTCGGCGAGGCAGCAGCCGAGGCCCAGCGAGGTCATACCGGCGAGCCAGGTCAGGCCCCGCCGCTGGTAGTCCCGCAGGGTGGCCGCGAGGGCGGCCGGCTGCTCCACGGGCTGCTGCGCCTCGGGGTCCGCGAGCCGCTCCCGCAGAGCCGCCAGCCACCCGGTGGGCCGCACCTCGACCCGGCGGCCGTCCACCTCCGCCCAGCCCGTCAGGGCCGCGCCCAGCGCGTCCACCGGCGTGACCTTGTGGTCCTGCCGGGAGCGGGCCAGGCGTACCTCCTGAGGGTCGATCAGGACCCACTGGTCGCGCAGCCGCACCACAGGGCGCTTGGCCTCGGCGAGCCGGTCCAGCTCTTCGCGGCTCAGCCTCCGGTCGCCCAGCGCGAACGACCAGTCGAAGGCGAGCAGCGCGTCGGCGGACAGGAACGACGGCATGGCGGCGAAGGCCTTGCCGGACTCCGGTTCGTCGTCGGAAGGTCCCACCTCCGCGCGCGTGGTGAGCTCGGGGGTCAGACCCTTCGGCCAGTGCACGTCGACTCCGGCCGCCGCCAGCGCCCGGGCGCCCGGGCCGAGCAGCTCGGTGACCTCCTCGTCGGCGAGCTCGACCGCGTCCGGCACGGTCGCCGACAGCAGGGGCATGAGCGGGGCCCAGGCCCGGGCCGCGCGGCGCAGAGCGAGCAGGGCATCCATCCGCGCGCGCGGGCCGAAGGACCCGCCCCCGGCGCCGGCCCAGACGTCCGCGGCGTCCGCCACGAGCGCGGGATCGCTCACGCTGTGCACCTGGAGCACGGCCCGGAACGTCACGTCCGCGTCGTCGGCCGCCGCGTCCGTCAGGCCGTCCGCCTCGATCCGCAGCGACAGCCGCACGCCCGCGTCGTGGCCCGCGGCGACGTCGGCGGCCCACGCGCGCTGCTCGGGCAGACGCACCGGCTCGGGCGAGGCGTAGGCGGGTCCGCCGGTGACCAGCGGCGCGGCGGGGGAGCGGGGCAGGGTGTCGGCGACCGCGTCGAGGAAGTCGCGCAGGAGCTGCTCAGGGTCGGGCAGTCGCAGCGGCCCGGCGCCCGCCAGCGGCACGGCGTGCGCCTCGGGCGGCATGGCGGCGGCGAGGCGGCGTATGGCTTCGACCTCCTGGGCGCGCAGCGGGCCCGTGCGCCAGGCGTCGTGGTCGCCCGGGGACAACCCCGGCAGCACCAGTCCGCGCGCCACGAGGTGCAGGGCGTGCGCGGCCGCCGCGCCCCAGAACACGGTGGCCCGGTGCCCCTGCACGCCGGTACGCGCCCGCATGAGGACCGGCAGGGCGGTGCCCACCGGCACCAGGACGGCGGGCACGCTCTGCGGCTCGACCCCGTCGGCGCCGGGCACGACAACGGTCAGGTCTGTCACGGACGCCGACGCCGTGGCCGGAGGGGTCTCGCCGTCCGGCCGCCAGAAGGCGACGCTGCCCGTGCGGGCCGGGTCGCCGGGCAGGAACACGGCGCGGCAGTGGGCCAGTTCGGAGAAGTCGGAGGAGGGTGCCGGGGGAGTCGGATGCTCGGCTATGGCTTATTCCTCAAATTTGACTAGCGGAGTCGGAGCCGCCGAGGATACAGCACTTCCCGCAACCTCTTGGTATGACTTGACTGTGAGCTGGGTCACCATAGAGGTCTCAGGAGTGCGTAGGGGTCGCGTCTCAGGGATGTCTCAGGGACGCGGTCCGGAACTGCCGCAAGCGCGGGTCCGTTTTCGAGACAGAGAGCGGCAGTGGCCGCGAAGGAGGCGACATCATGTCCAAGAACGCCAAGATCGCCGCAGGCGGTGTGGCGGTCGGGCTCATCCTGTTGATCTGGCTGCCCTGGTGGGCATCGCTCCTGATCATCCTGGGAGTCCCGGCCGCCGCGTATCTCACGCTGGACCCCTCGCAGCGGCGAAGGCTGCGCCGCGCCACCCGCAAGGAGCTGGGCCGTTGACGCGCTGATGACCGGCCCGGCCGAGACCGCACCGGCTCAGTTCGGCCGTATGGCCATCTTGCACCGGCTCAGTTCGGCCGTATGGCCATCTTGTCGAGGGCCTCTAGGAGACCCGGCAGCTCCGGCCCCCGGCCCACCGGCAGGACCTCGCCGGGTTCCTCGTCCAGCAGCACGAAGGCGATGTCGTCGGTCCTGGCCACGAGCGACCAGCCGGGACCGTCGGCCCGCAGGATCCGCGCGTCACCCGGCGCGAACGACGACCGGACCCGGCCCAGCGGCGGCGGGGAGTCGATGTACGTGCGGGCCTCCGCGAGGACGCGCCGGATGCCGCTGTGGCCCTGCTGCCTCTTCTCCCCGCCTCCGCCCGGACCGTCGGCCGCAGCGCCCCCGTCGCCCGGGGTCGCCGAGGACCCCGGCGCCGGGAAGGCCGAGTCGTCGACCTGTTCCCGCCACATCGCCCACTGAAGCGCGATCTCGTCCGCGCCCAGACGCCGCTGGGCAGGGCCCCAGGCCGTGGTGTCCGGCGGAGCCAGCGGGGGCCGGTCGTCGGCCTCCGGGCCGGGATCGTGCGGCGCGGGCACTCCGGGCGCCGCGACGGCGACCGCGAGAGGCCAGCCGGGCAGGGCCGCGACGACCGTGCGCTCGTCGGGCGACAGCTCGTACTCCATCCCGCAGTCCCAGGACGCGATCGCGACGGCCACCAGGGAGACGTCGTCGATGACCACGGTCCACCGGGCACCGTCGCCGTCCTGGCCGAGCACCAGCCCGTACCCGTCGGCGAGCGGCGCGAGGCCGAGCGCCGCGCACGCCTCCGGATAGTCGTCGCCCAGCACGCTCGGGAACTTCGCCGGCGTCAGCAGCACCGCCGTGAGCACATAGAGCGCGTCGTCCGCGGCGGCGACGGTGTCCTCATCCGTCCCGGCCATCCCAGCCTCCCCATCGGTTCGTCCACCGGCGCGCACCCTAGTGTGCGCGGAAGCCGCTTGTCACGGCCTCGTAAGCGCACTTGGAGCTGCCGTTTTCCGGCGGACGGGGCGAATCGGCCCTCCCGGCCGGGCGCGTCACTCCGCCGGCAGCCCCAGCAACTCACGGGCCACGGTCCGGGGCGACTGGCCGCGTTCCCGCGCCAGCGCGATGACGGCCCGGCAGGCCAGCTCGTTCACCCCGAACGACAGCGCCTCGGGCGACACCCAGCCGGCCGCCTCGTCGGCCCGCTCCTGGTCGTCCTCCGCGCTCGCCGTGACGTAGGCCGCGGCCGCCTCGAAAAGATTGTGTGGACGTTTGCCCTCGCCGGCCTTCGTCTCCGTGCGCAAGGCATGAGCGACTCTGCCTCCGGCCTTCCGGACCTTGCCCCACATGCTGACCACCTTCCCCCTGTGCGGATGTCCCGTCGGCCGGTCATCTCCCGGACACCAGCGTAAAGTTGGATTTCCGGTGGCAGAAGGGGGAGGCACTGTGAGGCGCTTCGCACGGCTGGAACAGATACGGCGGATGGACCCGTACCGCGAGGCAACGGAGATCTACCGGCTGAGCGTGGCCTACGAGTTCCCCTGGGACTTCACCCGCGCCCTGGAGCTGGCCCTGTACCGCACGTACGCCGTCCCGAGCATCGGCCGGCTGCTCGCCGAGACGGCGGAACTCACGGAGCGGACGCAGAAGCGTTACGACGACACGTCGCTGCTCCTGGACGCCGTTGTCGAGCACGGCTTCGGCAGCGACCAGGGCAGGACCGCGATCCGCCGCATCAACCAGATGCACCGCAGCTACGACATCAGCAATGACGACATGCGCTACGTGCTCTGCACGTTCGTCGTGGTGCCCAAACGGTGGATCGACGCCTACGGGTGGCGCAGAATGTCGCGCCACGAGATCGTCGCCAGTGCCGTCCACTACCGCACGCTGGGCCGGCACATGGGCATCAAGGACATCCCCGAGACCTATGAGGAGTTCGAGACCTGCCTCGACGGCTACGAGGCGGCCCACTTCTCCTGGGACGAGGAGGCCCGGCGGGTCTCGGACGCCACGCTCGACCTGATGTCCTCCTGGTACCCGCGCCCGCTCGCCCCGCTGCTGCGTACCACGACCCTCGCGCTGCTCGACGACTCGCTGCTGCGTTCCTTCCGCTACACCCCGCCGAGCCCCGCCACGCGCGCGTGGGTGCGTCGCGCGGTACGGCTGCGGGGGCGCGCCGTCCGGCTGCTGCCGCCCCGGCGCGCCCCGCACTTCGCCCGCCAGAACTGGGAGATCAAGGGCTACCCGTACGGCTACCGGCTCGCCGACCTGGGCACGCACCCGGTCCCGGGCGTCCGGGGTTGTCCCGTGCGGCACGTGGCGGCGTCGGACGCCGAGGCCGGGTGACGAAGCCAGGTGACGCGGCCGGGCGACGCGGCAGCTCAGTCCTCGTGGACGGCGAGCGCCAGGAAGCGGGCGTCCTCGTCGACGTACGACGTCATGCGCCATCCCGAACCGGCCAGAAGCGTCCGGAGGTTGGGCTCGGCACGCAGGTCGTCCGGGGTGAGCGGGCGACCGTGGCGCGCGGCCAGGGCCGCCCTGCCGATCGGGTGGAACAGCGCCAGCACACCACCGGGACGCACCACGCGGGCCAGCTCCCGCAGGTTCTCGGCCGGACTCGGCAGATGCGAGATCAGGCCCGCCCCGAACACGGCGTCCAGCGAGTGCGAGCGCAGCGGCAGCGCGGCGACGTCCGTGAGCAGCAACGTCCCGTCCCGGTCCCGTCCGGCCCGCACCGCCTCCCGCAGCATGGCCGGGGTCAGATCGGCCCCGAGCACCACTCCCGAGGGCCCCACGGCGGCACGCAGCGGCGGCAGGGCGCGTCCGGTGCCGCACCCCGCGTCGAGCACGCGGTCGCCCGGGCGCAGTCCGAGCTCGGCGACCGCGGCCGCGTAGGCCGGACCGTCGTCGGGGAACCGGCTGTCCCAGTCGGCGGCGCGGGCGGTGAAGAACTCCTGGACACGCGTCTGGTCGTCGCTCATGTACGGCATGATTCCTCACCGGCACGAATGATTCCTCACCGGCACGGATGACGCCTCAGTGCACACGTTCGAGCGTGACTCGATCGTTCCGGTACATCCTTGCGTCATATTCCAACACCTTTCGAAATGCGTCCCCTTCGTGCGCCCCTGCCGGGTCTAGCGTCCCGGGGTCATGGGACACCTGGACCACGCCGCCCTGGGGTGGCTGACCCCCGCGCTGTCGTACGTGATGGCCTGCATAGGCGCCGCCCTCGGGCTGCGCTGCACCGTCCGTGCGCTCGCCGCCACCGGGCGCTCGCGCCGCAACTGGCTCGTCACCGCCGCCTCGGCGATCGGCACCGGCATCTGGACCATGCACTTCGTGGCCATGCTCGGTTTCAGCGTCGCCGGCACCGATATCCGCTACGACGTGCCGCTCACCCTGTTGAGCCTCCTCGTCGCCATGGTCGTCGTCTGCCTCGGCGTCTTCGCCGTCGGCTACGGCCGGGACCGCGGCCGGGCCCTGCTGATCGGCGGGCTCACCACCGGCCTCGGCGTCGCGAGCATGCACTACCTGGGCATGGCGGCCGTCCGCCTCCACGGCGACGTGACCTACGACCCGGTGCTCGTCGGGCTGTCCGTCCTGATCGCCGTCGTCGCCGCGACGGCGGCCCTGTGGGCGGCGCTCAACATCAAGTCGCCCGTCGCGGTCACCCTTGCCTCCCTGATCATGGGCGCGGCCGTCAGCAGCATGCACTACACCGGGATGTTCGCGGTGAGCGTGCGCGTGACGCCCTCCGGGGAGGCACTGCCCGGGGCCACGGCGATGCAGTTCATCTTCCCCCTCGCCGTCGGCCTCGGGTCCTACCTCTTCCTGACCTCCGCCTTTGTCGCGCTGTCGCCGACAGCAGGGGAGCGTGAGGCGTCCGCGTCGGCCCAGCGGCCGGTCGAAAGCGTCGCCCGTTAGCCGCGACCGAGGCCCGGCGGGGCGGGCGACAGGCCCTCTGGACGGCACGCCCCGCGGTCTGAACGGCACGCCCCACGGTCCTGAAGGCACGCCCCACGGTTTGGACGGCAGGTCCCGAAGCCCGGACGGCACGCCCCGAAGCCGGGGTGACACGCCCCGAACCACCCCCGAGCGAGGAGTCCATGCGTATACCCCGTAGGACCCCCACAGCCGGCGCCGAGGCGCCGCCCCCGCCCGTGCGCGGCCGACGCGCACATGCCGGACCACCGGCCGACGAGGGCGCCGAGGCGCCCTCGGGGGCCGCACCGGACGGAGCGTCCACGCACGCGGAGGGCTGGCACATACGCCCCCGTACCGTGCGCGCCAAGATCGTCTGCCTGTTGATGGTGCCGGTCGTCTCCCTCCTGGCCCTGTGGGCCCACGCCACCGTCACCACCGCCCAGGACGTCTCCCGGCTCCGGCAGGTCCAGCGCGTGGACGCCGTGGTCCGCGCCCCCGTCTCCGCCGCGGTCGCCGCCCTCCAGGCCGAACGCGCTGCCGCCGTACGCCGCGCCACCGACCCCTCCGCCGCAGGGACCGACGAACTGGACGAACTCGCCCGGCGCACCGACCGGGCCGTCGCGAAACTGCGGCTCGGCGAGAACAGCACCGTCGCCGACAGCGAGGAGCTGCCCGCCGGAGTCGCCCGCCGGCTGGAGGCGTTCGTCGCCCGTGCTGAGCAACTGCGTTCGCTGCGGACCGAGGTGCGGGACCGGCGCGCGGGCTGGGCCGAGACGTACAACCGCTACACCCGGACCGTCTCGGAGGCTCTCGGCGTCGGCGGTGCCCTCACCGGAATCCAGGACGCCGACCTCGGCTCCGACGCGCGCGTGCTGCTCGAATTCTCCCGCGCCGGCGAGGCGTTGGCCCGGGAGGACGCGCTGCTGGCGAGTGCCCGCCTGTCCGGCACCCTGACCGGGGAACGGCTCCGGCTCTTCACCGGCGCCGTCGACCTGCGCCGTACCCTGACCGAGTCGGCCGTCGCCGACCTGCGCGGCACCGAACGCTCCGCGTGGAACTCCCTAGCCGACAGCAGCGCCTACGCCGGGCTGGGCGACGCCGAGGACGGGATCCTGGCCGGCGGACCGGGCGCGAAGGCGATCGAGGCGACACCCGAAAGCACCTGGAACACCGCCCACGGGCGTGTGCAGAACGGTATGCGCACGATCGAGGACGACGCCGCACGAGGCGTCGCGGAACGGGCCGACCCGTTCACCCGGGGACTGCTCACCCCGGCCGGTGCGGCCGTCCTGCTCGGCCTCGCCGCCGTCGCCGCCTCGCTCGTCATCTCCGTACGCATCGGCCGCGGACTCGTGGTGGAGCTCGTGAGCCTGCGCAACAGCGCCCTGGAGATCGCCCGGCGCAAACTCCCGGAGGCCATGCGGAGACTGCGCGCGGGCGAGGAGATCGACATCCGCGCCGAGGCACCGCCGGGACCGGCCGCCGAGGACGAGACCGGGCAGGTCGCCGAGGCCCTCGGCACCGTCCACCGTGCCGCGCTGCGGGCCGCCGTCGAGCGCGCCGAACTGGCCAGCGGCATCTCCGGCGTCTTCGTCAACCTCGCCCGCCGCAGCCAGATCCTCGTCCACCGGCAGCTGAGTCTCCTCGACAGCATGGAACGCCGCTCCGACGACCCGAACGAACTGAGCGACCTCTTCCGCCTCGACCACCTCACCACCCGTATGCGGCGCCACGCGGAGAGCCTGATCATCCTCTCCGGAGCGGCCCCCGGCCGGGCCTGGCGCAGGCCCGTCTCCCTGACCAACGTGGTCCGCGCGGCCGTCTCCGAAGTGGAGGACTACGCGCGCGTGGAGGTACGGCAACTCCCCGAGGCGGCCGTCGTCGGCGCGGCCGTGGCCGACCTCACGCACCTCCTCGCCGAGATCATCGAGAACGCCGCCCAATTCTCGCCGCCCCACACGCGCGTGCGCGTCACCGGCGAACCCGTCGGCAACGGCTACGCCGTCGAGGTCGAGGACCGCGGCCTCGGCATGGGCAAGGAGACCCTCGCCGAGGCCAACCGCCGCATCGAGCAGTCCGAGGCGCTCGACCTGTTCGACAGCGACCGGCTCGGCCTGTTCGTGGTCAGCAGGCTCGCCGCCCGACACGGCATCAAGGTCCACCTGAGGACCTCGCCGTACGGCGGCACCACCGCGGTCGTCCTGGTGCCCACCGCCCTGCTGCACACCGGGGCGGCGGAACGTGCCCACGGCGAAGAGGTGCACGCGCGGCAGCCCGAGGAACGCGCCCACGCGCGCGTGCCCGACGGCATCCCGCATCAGGACACCGTCCCCGACGCCGTCCCGGCACCGGCCGACCGGCGCGCCCTGGTGGCTCCCGTCCCGGCCGTCGCGGAGACCACGAGCCACACCCCACCCCCAGGAGTCGCCACCTTGCGACTGCACCGGCCCCAGGAGCAGCCCGAAAGCTCCGACGACCTCCCGCGTCGCGTACGGCAGGCCAGCCTCGCACCCCAACTGCGCGAGGGGCGCCCCGAGGAGCCACCGCACTCGCCCGCACCCCGGGACGACGAACGCACCCCCGAGCTCGTCCGGGACCGCATGGCGGCGTACCGCGACGGCTGGACGCGCGGCGGCGGCAGGCGACCCGGCCGCGGAACCACTCCCGGCCCGACGGGCAGCGACAGCTTCGAAGGAGACCCCGCATGATCCAGGACCCGAGCACGCATTCCGCCCGGAGCTCCGGCGAACTCGACTGGCTGCTGGACGATCTGGTTCTCCGCGTGAGCGAGATACGGCACGCCGTGGTGCTGTCCAACGACGGCCTGGCCGTGGGCGCCTCGACCGACCTGCGCCGCGAGGACGCCGAGCACCTCGCCGCGGTCGCCTCGGGCTTCCACAGCCTCGCCAAGGGAGCCGGACGGCACTTCGGTGCCGGCGGTGTCCGCCAGACCATGGTGGAGATGGACGAGGGTTTCCTGTTCGTGGCCGCGGCGGGCGACGGATCGTGCCTCGCCCTCCTCACCGCCGTGACCGCCGACATCGGCCTCGTGGCGTACGAGATGGCACGGCTGGTCAAACGCGTCGGCGAGCACCTCGGCACCGCGCCCCGTGTCGGCGCCCGGCCGCCCGCCGCCGGATGAACCGAGAGGGCGGTCCGCGCAGATGACCGAGGACATGACGGGCACCCCGCCCGAGCAGGGCAGCCAGTGGTACGACCACGAGGCCGGCCCGCTCGTCCGGCCCTACGCCATGACGGGCGGCCGCACCCGGCCCGGCCCCACCGGCGTGCGGTTCGACCTGATCGCCCTGGTCACGCTGGACCCGGCCGCGCCCGGCGTGGACGACGTCCCGCTCGGTCCGGAACACCGGACCCTCCTCGACCTGTGCCGTACGGAGACCCAGTCGGTCGCCGAACTCGCCGCGGGCGCGGACCTGCCCGTGGGCGTCGTCAGGGTCCTCCTCGGCGACCTCCTGGAACTCGGCTGCGTCACCGTCAGCCGCCCCGTGCCACCGGCACAGCTGCCCGACGAGCGCATTCTGCGCGAGGTGATCGCGGGACTGAGGGCGCTGTAGACGCCGGCACACCACCCACGTACTCACCTCACCCCTTGCCGGCACTCCCGAGAGAAGTGATCAATGGTCTCCGAGCACTCCGACGCCACCGGCGACGAGAGCTCCGCACTGGCGTTGAAGATACTGGTCGCCGGCGGGTTCGGCGTGGGCAAGACCACCCTGGTGGGCGCCGTCAGCGAGATCCGGCCGCTGCGCACCGAGGAACTGCTCAGCGAAGCCGGCCGGTTGGTGGACGACACCGACGGCGTGGTCCACAAGACCACCACGACCGTCGCCATGGACTTCGGACGCATCACCATCCGCTCCGGCCTCTCCCTGTACCTGTTCGGCACGCCGGGCCAGGACCGGTTCTGGTTCCTCTGGGACGAGTTGTCGCAAGGGGCGCTCGGCGCGGTGGTCCTCGCGGACACCCGTCGCCTGGAGGACTGCTTCCCCGCGGTCGACTACTTCGAGCACCGGCGCATCCCGTTCGTGGTGGCTGTCAACTGCTTCGCGGGCGCCCGGCGGCACGGCGCCCCGGACGTCTCGCGCGCCCTCGACCTCGACCGGGGCACACCGGTGGTGTTGTGCGACGCCCGTGACCGCGATTCGGGGAAGGAGGTTCTGATCCGGCTCGTCGAGTACGCCGGGCGGATGCACACCGCCCGGCTCCTCGACTCGGTCGGCTGACCGGGTGCCTCTCTGTCAGTCCGCGACGTCCCGCTCCGCCAGGACCCTGTCGATGGCGACACGGACGAGGAGTTCGCCCGGGACGCCGTTGCGCGCGCCGAACTCCTCGGCGCGCTCCTCGCCCATGTACCGGGCGCCGATGCGGGTGGCCCAGTGCCGTATCTCGTCGAGGTCCTCCGAGACGCTGGCACGGCCCCGCACCACCACGAAGGAGTACGGCGGCCGGTCGTCGTCCACACACAGGGCGACCCGGCCGTCACGGGTGATATTGCGCCCCTTCACACTGTCTTTGCCGGTGTTGAACACCAGCTCGTCGCCGTCCAGGACGAACCAGATCGGGGTCACGTGCGGGCTACCGTCGGCCCGTACCGTGGAGAGCTTTCCGGTGCGGGTGCCGTAGGAAACGAACTCCCGCCATTGCGCGTCGGTCATCTTCTCTGCCATGGCTCCCATCCTCCTTGCCCCGGCAGCGGTCGTGGGGAAGGCTGACGTGGAGATCCTCCGGCCAGGAGGAGAATCGCACGGGGAGAAAACGGGGAGATCGGAACATGGCGCAGAACCAGGGACTGGACTGGCTGCTGGACGACCTGACCGAGCGAGTCCACCAGGTGCGGCACGCACTGGTCCTGTCCAACGACGGCCTGGTGACAGGGGCGAGCACCGGACTGCGCCGCGAGGACGCGGAGCATCTCGCGGCCGTGTCGTCCGGACTGCACAGCCTTGCCAAGGGCTCGGGACGGCACTTCGGCGCGGGCAGCGTACGCCAGACGATGATCGAGTTCGACGACGCGGTGCTCTTCGTCACCGCGGCCGGCACGGGCAGTTGTCTGTGCGTCCTCAGCGGCGCGGAGGCCGACATCGGCCAGATCGCATACGAGATGACCCTTCTGGTCAACCGGGTCGGCGAGCACCTCGATGTGGATGCGCGCCAGCCTGAACGGAAATCGGAAACAGGCATCTGACCTGCATGTTCGTCATCCCCCGCGGAGTTATCCACAGGCTCGCCACGAGATCCGCCGAAGCGGCTACGGTTTTTTCACGGCGACCGCACACGGCGTGAGCCGCTGACTCCACGGGGGAGACCGACCATGTCAGGCACCATCGCGAAACCCGACCGCCTCACCTGCCCCCCGAGCCGGGCCGCCCGCGAACTCGACCTCAGGCGGGGCGAGTTCGACCTGGCAGTGAATCTCGGACTCATCCGGACCGTTCTCGACGCAGGAGGCGGAGGCCGACGGGTCGCCCGCGGTGAGATCGACCGGCTGCGCGCCGAGGCCGGCTTCCCGGAAGCACTGCGCGAGCGCGTCGCGACCGCGGGCACCCATGAGGGCGCCAAGCTCATGGGCGTGACGCCCACCAGGTTCACGAGCCTCGCGCGCTTCGGCCTGCTCGTGCCCGTGCGCTTCCATCTGAACCGCTACCGCACCGTCGTCTGGCTCTATCCGGTCGAGGAGCTACGGCAGTTCGCGGCCCAGGAGAGCAACGCCCGGCTGCTGACCGGCCGCACACCCGCGGAGGTGCGGGAAGGGCTGAAGGCGGGGCTGGACCGGCGGCCCCGCAACTGGCGGGGACGGCACATCGGGTTCCTGCTGCGGCAGGCGGGAGACGACCTGTGGGCGCACGCGGCGGCCGTCGCCTGCCTCCTCGATCCGGCCGACGTGGCGGACGTCGTCGAGGACCCGTACGAGCGAGCCCACCTGAACCGCTGCCGCCCCCGGCTCCCGGCACACGGCGTGCCCGGTTCACCCGCCGCCGACCGGGCCCAGGAGCTCATGACGGCGAGCGAGCCGGACGAAGTGGCCTGCTTCCGTGCGGACCTCGCCCACACGATGGAATCGGCCCGAAGGCAACACCCGGCACCACGCCCGGCCCCGGATCCGGCCCCAGGGCAGGTTCCGGCCCCGACCACGGCGCCGGAACCGGTCGCGGCTCCGGCGGAAGACCGGTCCGTGCCCCCGGATCACACGCCTTCCCGCGGCCTCCTGGGCTGGCTGCGCCGCAGAGGCCGGCGCCCTACGGGGTGACCCTGACCCGCCTGGGCGAGGGCGCGCCGCTGCCGTTCGCCCGATAAGCGATGAGTTTCCGGATGCATCCCGGTCCGACCTGTGAGGAGACTATGTCCGGGAGGCGATCATGTTCGGAACGACGAAGGCGTACAGCGGTTTCTCCGTGAACGACATCGAGGCGGCCAGGAAGTTCTACGGCGACACGCTGGGGCTCCGCGTCTCGGAAGAGCACGGCATGCTGATCCTGCACATCGCGGGCGGCCGGGACATCCTGGTCTACCCGAAGGAGGATCACACCCCGGCGACCTACACCATTCTCAACTTCCCCGTCGACGACATCGAGGCGGCGGTCGACGAGCTGAGCAGAAGGGGGGTGCGTTTCGAGCGCTACGACCACCTCAAGGCGGACGACAAGGGCATTTTCCGCGGTGGCGGCCCGCTGATCGCGTGGTTCACCGACCCGGCGGGGAACGTGCTGTCCGTCCTCCAGGAATCCTGACCCGCCGGTCATGCCCGAGCTGCCCGACGTCGAGGGCTTCCGGCAGGTGCTCGAGTCCTGTGCGAAGGGACGGGTCGTGCGGCGTGTCGAAGTGCGGGACGCGGGCGTACTCCGCGGGGTCGGGGTGCGGGGCCTGCGCGACGCGCTGGAGGGGCGGCGGTTCGGCACACCGGAGCGGCACGGCAAGTGGCTGCTCGCCCGCACCGGCGGCCCCACCCTGGTGCTGCACTTCGGCATGACCGGCCGGCTGGTCTGCTCTCGTCCCGATGACGCCGTCGAGGCCCACGACCGTGTGCTGTTCACCCTGAGCGGCAACCGTCAGCTGCGCTTCCGGGACCAGCGCAAGCTCCAGGGCCTGTGGCTGGCGCACGACGCCTCCGCCCTCGATCGGCTGCTCGGAAGGCAGGGCCCCGACGCGATGGCGGTGGACCGTGCGGAGTTCGAGGCCGTGCTCTCGTCGCGCCGAGGTCATCTGAAGAGCGCGCTCACCGACCAGTCCGTCCTGGCCGGCCTAGGCAATCTGCTCGCCGACGAGATCCTGTGGCGCGCCCGGCTGCGTCCCGACCGCCGGACGCGTGAGCTCACCGAGGACGACCGTCGTCGCCTGTACAGCGAGATGCGCAGAACCCTGCGATCTGCCGTCAGCGCCGGCTGCGTGCCGCCGCGGGACTCCTGGCTCACCGGGCGTCGTGACGACCCCGACCCCAGGTGCCCGCGCTGCGGCAGCGGTCTGCGCCGGTCCCGCATGGCGGGCCGCGGCACGGTGTGGTGCCCGCGGTGTCAGCCGGAGGGGTGATCCGTCAGGCCAGGACCGGTCAGTCGCCGGACGTCAGGACAGCGTCCGGGCCGGCCCGGACCGGACCGGGCCAGGTCAGTCGGCGACTCCCTTCGTCCTCAGGGCGGTCCCGGCACTCATGGCACTCCTGATTCTCAGGGCCCTGGCCCTCATGGCACTCCCGCCGTCCGGTGTTCCTCGTCCGGTGCCACGAGCGACCGCGTGAACGGAATCCGCGACAGGGTGAGCACTCCGGCGGCGATCAGGGCGACGCCGAACAGCTGGGGCAGCAGCCACCACCCGGTGCGGACCGTCTCCTCGTACAGGGTGATGCCGAGGGCGAGGCTCACCGTCGCGTCACCGAGAGTGAGCGCGGGCTGCGAGGCGACCAGTGGGCCGGCCTGCATCGCGTTCTCCAGCAGGAACAGCGCGCACACGCCGGTCGCGGCGAAGGCGTAGGTCTGCCAGGCGGTGAGGAACCCCACGAGTCCCTGCTCGTCGAGGATGTGGGTGGCGGCCTTCATCAGCGCCGCGGTCACCGCGTAGCTGATCGCCGTCGCGGCACCCAGGCACGCGGCCCGGGCCCGCCCCTCAGGCCGCCGCAGGGCGGCGACGGCGAGGCCGGTGACCGCCGCCGCGCACACGGCGAGCGCGGGGATCCAGCGGTCCAGCTCCACATGGGTGCGATTGCCGGTGGGTGACGCGGCGGCGAGCGCGACCGCCAGGCCGGCCACCACCACCGTCACGGCCAGCCAGCCCGTGCGCGGCAGATGCCGGTGCATCAGCAGCGACGCGACGATGAGGGTCAGCGGCAGCTCCAGCACGAACAGCGGCTGCACGATCGTCAGCGGCCCGGTCGCCAGCGCCAGCGCCTGACAGACGGCGGCGCCGATCACCGCGAGGATGCCGGCCAGCCAGACGGGCCGGCGCAGCAGGTCGGCGATCAGCCCGGCTCTGAGTCCCTGGGAGCGTGGCACGGTGAGCGCCGCCTTGCGCTGCAACACCGTCGCGACGGCGTTACTGAGGGCCGCGCAGACCGCGAACACGACGGGGAGCACGGTGTGCAGCGTGGCCACCTCCCGGATCGGCGGGCGTGTGACGCCGGCAGAAGTGCCTCCTCCTGCCATGGTCGCCGGAACCGGGCACGGCCGCGATCGGAACCCCGAACGGTGGCCCCGACCGGCACATGACCAGGTCAGTCGAGCTTGCGGAAGAGCCCCTCCTGCACGACCGACACGACCAGCCGGCCCTCACGGTCGTAGATCCGGCCCCGGGCCAGACCGCGGCCGCCGACCGCGATGGGCGACTCCTGGTCGTACAGCAGCCAGTCGTCGGCCCGGAACGGGCGGTGGAACCACATGGCGTGGTCCAGTGACGCCATGTCGAAGCCCCGCGGGCCCCACAGCGGCTCGACCGGAATGCGGACGGCGTCCAGGAGGGTCATGTCGCTGGCGTAGGTGAGGGCGCAGGTGTGCACGAGCGGGTCGTCGCCGAGCGGCCCGACCGCGCGCATCCACACGGCGCTGCGCGGCTCGGCGTCCGCGACCTCCTCGGTGGTCCAGCGCAGCCGGTCCACATAGCGGATGTCGAAGGGCTGGCGGCGGGCCATCCGCTCCAACTGCTCGGGCAGCGCACCCAGATGCTCCCGGATCTCGTCCGTGACCGTGGGCAGCGACTCCGGGTCCGGGACCTTGCGGGCCGGTGGCAGCTGGTGCTCGAAGCTGCCCTCCTCCGGCTTGTGGAAGGAGGCGGTGAGATTGAAGATCGTGCGGCCCTGCTGCACGGCCGTGACCCGGCGGGTCGTGAACGACCGCCCGTCGCGCACCCGCTCGACCTGGTAGACGATCGGCACGCCCGGGATGCCCGGGCGCAGGAAGTACGCGTGCAGCGAGTGCACGGGACGTTCGCCGTCCGTGGTGCGGCCGGCGGCGACCATCGCCTGGCCCGCCACCTGGCCGCCGAAGACCCGCTGGAGGGACTCCTGCGGGCTGCGGCCACGGAAGATGTTGACCTCGATCTGCTCCAGATCGAGCAGGTCGACCAGTCTCTCGGCCGGATTCGTCGTCATGGGTGGGAATCTCCTGTGCTCGCTGCTGCCGGGCCGTTCACAGCTGGCCGACGTCGGTGACCCGGACGACCGCGCGGCCCTCCGCGTCGGAGGCGGTCAGGTCGACCTCCGCGCTGATGCCCCAGTCGTGGTCGCCGTTCGGGTCGTGGAAGATCTGCCGGACCCGCCACAGGGCGTTCTCCGGCTCCTCCTCGATGATCAGCAGCTTGGGGCCGCGCGCGTCGGGGCCGGTGCCGAGGTCGTCGTACTCGTCCCAGTACTTGTCCATCGCCTCGCCCCACGCGTCGGCGTCCCAGCCGGACTCCGCGTCCATCTCGCCCAGTTCCCCGACCTGGTCGAGGGCGGCCAGCTCGACCCGGCGGAACATGGCGTTGCGGACCAGGACGCGGAAGGCACGCGCGTTGGCGGTGACCGGCTTGACCTCGTCGGCCTTCTCCTGGGCCTCCTCGGCGGTCATCTCCTCCGGGTTGGCGAGCTGCTCCCACTCGTCCAGCAGGCTGGAGTCGACCTGGCGCACCATCTCGCCCAGCCACTCGATCAGGTCCTGCAGGTCCTCGGACTTGAGGTCGTCCGGGACGGTGTGGTCGAGGGCCTTGTAGGCGCTGGCCAGGTAGCGCAGCACGATGCCCTCGGTGCGCGCCAGCTCGTAGTGGGACACCAACTCCGTGAAGGACAGCGCCCGTTCGTACATGTCCCGGATGACCGACTTCGGCGACAGCGGATGGTCACCGACCCAGGGGTGGCTCTTGCGGTACGTGTCGTACGCGTGGAAGAGCAGCTCCTCCAGTGGCTTCGGGTACGTGATGTCCTGGAGACGCTCCATGCGCTCCTCGTACTCGACGCCGTCCGCCTTCATCGCGGCCACGGCCTCACCGCGCGCCTTGTTCTGCTGGGCGGCGAGGATCTGCCGCGGGTCGTCCAAAGTGGACTCGACCACGGACACCATGTCGAGCGCGTACGACGGCGATTCGGGGTCGAGCAGCTCGAACGCGGCGAGCGCGAAGGTGGACAGCGGCTGGTTGAGCGCGAAGTCCTGCTGGAGGTCGACGGTGAGGCGGACGACGCGGCCGGTCGCGTCCGGCTCGTCGAGCTTCTCGACGATGCCGCCGTCCAGCAGCGAGCGGTAGATCGCGATGGCCCGGCGGATGTGCCGCAGCTGCTGCTTGCGCGGCTCGTGGTTGTCCTCCAGCAGGTGGCGCATCGCCTCGAAGGCGTTGCCGGGGCGGGCGATCACCGACAGCAACATCGTGTGCGTCACCCGGAACCGGGAGGTCAGCGGCTCCGGTTCGGAGGCGATGAGCTTCTCGAAGGTCTGCTCCGACCACGCGACGAAGCCCTCGGGGGCCTTCTTGCGGACGACCTTGCGGCGCTTCTTCGGATCGTCGCCCGCCTTGGCGAGCGCCTTCTCGTTCTCGACGACGTGCTCGGGCGCCTGCGCGACGACGAAGCCCTCCGTGTCGTAACCGGCCCGACCGGCACGCC
Source organism: Streptomyces sp. NPDC052064 (assembly GCF_055585925.1). Classification (NCBI taxonomy): domain Bacteria; kingdom Bacillati; phylum Actinomycetota; class Actinomycetes; order Kitasatosporales; family Streptomycetaceae; genus Streptomyces; species Streptomyces sp. NPDC052064. Next base: position 120,914 of record NZ_JBVJJE010000010.1, on the reverse strand, counting down.
CCGCGATCTGGTGGAACTCCCGGGCCCGCAGGGTGCGGACGCGGGTGCCGTCGTACTTGGTGAGGGCCGTGAACAGAACCGTGCGGATGGGGACGTTGACGCCCACGCCGAGCGTGTCCGTGCCGCAGATGACCTTCAGCAGGCCGGCCTGCGCGAGCTTCTCCACCAGCCGGCGGTACTTGGGCAGCATGCCGGCGTGATGGACGCCGATGCCGTGCCGGACGTAACGGGAGAGGTTGCGGCCGAACTTCGTGGTGAAGCGGAAGTTGCCGATCAGCTCGGCGATCTTCTCCTTCTCCTCGCGCGAGCACATGTTGATGCTCATCAGCGCCTGCGCCCGTTCCACGGCCTGCGCCTGCGTGAAGTGCACGATGTAGACGGGCGCCTGCCGGGCCCCCAGCAGGTCGGTGAGCGTCTCGGTGAGCGGGGTGTAGCGGTACTCGTACGACAGGGGCACCGGGCGGGTCGCCGAGCGGACCACCGCCGTGGGGCGGCCCGTGCGGCGGGTGAGGTCCTTCTCGAAGAAGGAGACGTCGCCGAGCGTCGCCGACATCAGCACGAACTGCGCCTGCGGCAGTTCCAGGATCGGGATCTGCCAGGCCCAGCCGCGGTCGCCCTCCGCGTAGAAGTGGAACTCGTCCATCACGACCTGGCCGACGTCCGCCTGCTTGCCGTCGCGCAGCGCGATCGACGCGAGCACCTCGGCGGTGCAGCAGATCACGGGGGCGTCGGCGTTGACGGACGCGTCGCCGGTCAGCATGCCGACGTTCTCCGTGCCGAAGATCTTGCACAGTTCGAAGAACTTCTCCGACACCAGTGCCTTGATCGGGGCGGTGTAGAAGGTGACCTCGTCCCGGGCCAGCGCGGCGAAGTGCGCGCCCGCCGCGATCATGCTCTTGCCGGACCCGGTGGGCGTCGACACGATCACGTTCGCGCCGGAGACCACCTCGATCAGCGCCTCCTCCTGGTGGGGATAGAGCGTGAGACCCCGCTCACCGGCCCACGACTCGAAGGCTTCGTACAGGGCGTCGGGGTCGGCGGTCCGCGGCAGCTGATCGATGAGGGTCACGCCCCCCATCTTGCCTGGCCTCCTGCCCGATGGGGGAATCGGCTGCGGGCACGAAGATCGCGAACGCTACGCTGTGTCGCCGACGGGATGTCAGCGCGCCGGTCAACTGGACAGCGGTACACGAGGAATGGGGCGGGCAACGCCGATGATGGGACCAGCACACTCACTGTCGGGGGCCGCCGCCTGGCTCGGCGTCGGTGCGGCGGCCGCCGCGGCCGGGCACCCGATGCCCTGGCCGGTCCTCCTCGTCGGCGCCCTGATCTGCGCCGGTGCCGCGCTCGCCCCGGACCTCGACCACAAGGCGGCCACCATCTCGCGGTCCTTCGGACCGCTGTCGCGCTGGCTGTGCGAGGTCGTCGACAAGCTGTCGTACGCCGTCTACAAGGCCACCAAGAAGCAGGGCGACCCGCGTCGCTCCGGCGGGCACCGAACGCTCACGCACACCTGGCTGTGGGCGGTCCTGATCGGTGCGGGCACCTCGGTCGTGGCGATCACCAGCGACCGCTGGGGGGTGCTGGCGGTCCTCTTCGTGCACATGGTGCTGGCCATCGAGGGTCTGCTGTGGCGGGCGACGCGCGGCTCCAGCAGCGAGGTCCTGGTGTGGCTGCTGGCCGCGGCCACCGCGTGGATCCTCGCGGGCGTCCTGGACAAGCCGGGCAACGGCGCGGACTGGCTGTTCACGTCGCCGGGACAGGAGTACCTGTGGCTGGGGCTGCCGGTCGTGCTGGGCGCGATCGTGCACGACATCGGGGACGCGCTGACCGTCTCCGGCTGCCCGATCCTGTGGCCGATCCCTGTCGGGCGCAAGCGCTGGTACCCGGTCGGGCCGCCGAAGTTCATGCGGTTCCGGGCGGGCAGCTGGGTCGAGCTCAAGGTGCTGATGCCGGTGTTCATGCTGCTCGGCGGGGTGGGCTGCGCGGCGGCGCTCAACGTCATCTGACCGTCGGCCGAGCCGGAGGACAGGGCTCAGCGGCCGCCGTACCGCCGCTCGAACGCGGCGACCCGGCCCTCCGAGTCCACCGTGCGGGCCTTGCCCGTGTAGAAGGGGTGGCTCTCCGAGGAGATCTCCACGTCCACGACCGGGTAGGTCTCGCCGTCGTCCCACTCGATGGTCTGGTCGCTGGTCGCGGTGGACCGGGTCAGGAACGCGTAACCGGCGGCCCGGTCGCGGAAGACGACGGCGTGGTAATCGGGGTGCTTGTCCTGCTGCATGGATGCTCCTGGTGCGGCTCTGGCCGGTGCTGGGATCAGCCGGGCAGGGTGTCCTCGTCGACGATGTGCACGGCTGCCTCCTCGGCCGACGCCGCCGCGCCGTCGATGCCCACGTCCATCGCGACCAGCGCGCTCTCCTCGTCCTCGTGCGCGCCCTCGTCGGGGGCCACGAGCCGGCCGGAGCGGGCGGCGCCGACCTCGTTGTCCAGGAGTTCCCCGTCGGTGCCCTGGCAGTCCCCGAGACCGTCACCGTCCGGGGCGACGGGCTCCGGCAGCTCCTCGGCGAGCCGCTGGTCCAGCGTCTCGCCCTGCCGCCGCTCCGCCGCCGTGACGCCGCTGTGCTCCACGGCCCAGGGCCGCTCGGGAGGGGACCAGCCCCGGTCGAGGGGATCGTCGACGCCGTCGTACTCCAGGGTGTCCTCGGCGTCGAGCAGCCCCGTGTCCTCTCTCTGCTCGGATGGTTCCGGCTGGTAGACGTCGTCGCCCCAGCCGTCGGAGCTCTTCACGGGTACCTCCAGGGGGTGGGGCGGGCCCGCTCACACGGGGCCCGCGCCGGGCCGCCGCCACACGGAGCACTGACGCCGCCCGCCGCCGAGCCGCTGCCGCGGTTCCCGGGCGGTCCCCCGAGCCGGTGCCTGATTCCAGCCTTCCACCCCGCCTCGGGACCGCGCAACGCCACGGACCCGACGACTCCACCGCCCCGAGCCCACGCCCCCTCACCCGTGCCACGACCGCCACAACGCCGCATATGCCCCGTCCGCCGCCACCAGTTCCTCGTGGCTGCCCAGCTCGCTGATGCGGCCGTTCTCGACGACGGCGATGACGTCCGCGTCGTGGGCGGTGTGGAGGCGGTGGGCGATGGCGACGACGGTGCGGCCGTCGAGGACCTTGGCCAGAGATCGTTCCAGGTGACGGGCGGCGCGCGGGTCGAGCAGGGACGTCGCCTCGTCCAGGACCAGGGTGTGCGGGTCCGCCAGCACCAGGCGGGCCAGGGCGATCTGCTGGGCCTGGGCGGGGGTGAGTGTCAGGCCGCCCGAGCCGACCTCGGTGTCCAGGCCGTCGTCGAGCGTCCGGGCCCAGCCGTCCGCGTCGACCGCGCCCAGCGCGGCCCACAGCTCGGCGTCGCCGGCGCCCGTCCGGGCGAGCCGGAGGTTGTCGCGCAGGGAGCCCACGAAGACGTGGTGCTCCTGGTTGACGAGGGCGACGTGGGCACGGACGCGTTCGGCCGGCATCCGGGACAGCTCGGCGCTGCCCAGGGTGATCCGGCCGTCCCGGGGAGCGTAGATCCCGGCGAGCAACCGGCCCAGCGTCGACTTGCCCGCTCCCGAGGGGCCGACCAGGGCCAGCCGGGTGCCGGGGGAGACCTCCAGGGACACCTTGCGCAGGACGTCCACGCCCTCCAGATAGCCGAAGTGCACCCGGTCTGCGTGCACATGGCGTCCGTCGGGGGCCACGGAAGGGTCGCCGGCGTCCGGCTCGATGTCCCGGACCCCGACGAGCCGGGCCAACGACACCTGGGCGACCTGGAGCTCGTCGTACCAGCGCAGGATCATGCCCACCGGGTCGACGAGCATCTGGGCGATCAGCGCGCCCGTCGTGAGCTGGCCGACGTCGATCCAGCCGTGCAGGGCGAACACGCCGCCGACCAGGAGGACCGAGGCGAGCACGGTGACGTGGGTGACGTTGACGACCGGGAAGAGCACCGACCGGAGCCACAACGTGTAGCGCTCCCAGGCCGTCCACTCCCGGATCCGGCGCTCCGACAGCGCGACGCGCCGGTCGCCTAGGCGGTGCGCCTCGACGGTGCGCCCGGCGTCCACGGTCTCGGCGAGCGCGGCGGCCACGGCGGCGTACCCGGCTGCCTCCGAGCGGTAGGCGGCCGGCGCCCGCCGGAAGTACCAGCGGCAGCCGACGATCAGCAGCGGCAGGGCGAGCAGCACGGCGAGCGCCAGTGGCGGCGCCGTGACGATCAGCCCGCCCATCAGCAGCACCACCCACACCACGCCGATCGACAGCTGAGGTACGGCCTCGCGCATGGCGTTGGCCAGCCGGTCGATGTCCGTGGTGATCCGGGACAGCAGATCGCCGGTCCCGGCCCGCTCCAGCACGCCGGGCGGCAGCCCGACCGACCGTACGAGGAAGTCCTCGCGCAGGTCGGCCAGCATCCGCTCGCCGAGCATCGCGCCACGCAGCCGCACCTGGCGGACGAACAGGGCCTGGACGGCCAGCGCCGCCACGAACAGCCCCGCGGTGAGTTCCAGCCGCAGGTCCCGAGCCCCGTCGGACACCCGCTCCACGACTCCGCCCAGCAGCCACGGACCGGCCATCGAGGCGACGACGGCGACCGTGTTGACGCCGACGAGCAGCAGGAACGCGCGGCGGTGTCGGCGCAGCAGCTCGGCCACATAGGCGCGGACGGTCGTGGGGGCACCGACCGGCAGGGTGTTCGCCGTCGTCGGGGCCGCCGGGTCGTACGCCGGTGGCGCCACGCCGATCATGCCTTCTCCTCGATCTCTTCCAGTTCTTGCAGTACGTCGCGTTCTTGCGGTACGTCGCGTTCTTGCGGTACGTCGCGTTCTTGTAGTACGTCGTCGAGCACTACCCCGCCGGACTGCTCGGGCAGGGCGGTCTCCTCGTCGGTCTCGCGGGTGACGACCGCCCGGTAGCGGGACTCGGTGTGGACCAGGTCGCGGTGGGTGCCGGTCGCCGCGACCTCGCCGTCGTGCAGGAACACGACCCGGTCGGCGCGGTCCAGCAGCAGCGGCGAGGAGGTGAACACCACGGTCGTGCGCCCCGCGCGCAACTCCCGCACACCCTGCGCGATCCGTGCCTCGGTGTGCGAGTCGACGGCCGAGGTCGGCTCGTCCAGGACGAGCACCTCCGGGTCGGTGATCAGCGACCGGGCGAGCGCGAGCCGCTGGCGCTGCCCGCCGGACAGGGACCGGCCGCGTTCGGTGATCCGGGCGTCCATGGGGTCGGCGGCGTCCACCGAGCCCTGCACCAGTGCCGCCAGCACGTCGTCGCACTGCGCGGCGGCCAGGGCCCCCCGCGGTTCGACAGCGCCCGACGCGGGTACGTCGAGCAGTTCGCGCAGCGAGCCGGACAGCAGCACCGGGTCCTTGTCCTGGACGAGGACGGCCGTACGGGCACAGTCCAGCGGGAGTTCGTCGAGCGGCACGCCGCCCAGCAGCACCGAGGTGCCCTCCTGCGGCGGGTGCCCGCCCAGCCGTTCCGCCAGCCGGCCCGCCGCGTCCGGGTCGCCGCACACCACGGCGGTGAGCCGGCCGGCCTCCGCGAGCAGCCCGGTGTCCGGGTCGTACAGGTCTCCGGACGGGAGCTCGGCCCCGCGCGACCCGGCGGTGTCCGTGGCCCGCTCCAGCGCCAGCACGCCCGCGGCCCGTTTGGCGGACGGCCGGGAGAAGGAGTACGCCATGGCGATTTCCTCGAAGTGCCGCAGCGGATAGGTGAGGACCATCACCGAGCTGTAGACGGTGACCAGTTCGCCGACGGTGATCCGGCCCTGGCGCGCCAGGTGCACGCCGTACCAGACGACGGTGATGAGGAGCAGCCCCGGCAGCAGGACCTGGATCGCGGAGATCAGGGACCACATCCGGGCGCTGCGCACCGCCGCGTGCCGGACCTCCTGGGAGGCGCGGCGGTAGCGGTCGAGGAACAGTTCCTCACCGCCGATGCCGCGCAGCACGCGCAGACCGGCGACGGTGTCCGAGGCGAGTTCGGTGGCGCGTCCGGCCTTCTCGCGCTGCACGTCGGCGCGCCGGGTGGCGCGGGGCAGCAGGGGCAGCACGGCGAGTGCCAGCACGGGAAGGCCCACGGCGACGACCACGCCGAGCGCGGGCTGGTAGACGAGCAGGGCGGCGCAGACCAGCACGATGGTGACCAGAGCGGCGGTGAACCGCGACCAGGCCTCCACGAACCAGCCGATCTTCTCGACGTCACCCGTGGAGACCGCCACGACTTCACCGGCCGCGACGCGCCGGGTCAGCGCCGGGCCCAACCGGGCGGCCTTGCGGGCGAGCAGTTGCTGGACGCGGGCGGCCGCCGTGATCCAGTTGGTGACGGCGGTGCGGTGCAGGAAGGTGTCGCCGACCGCGTTGCCGACGCAGGCCAGCGCCAGCAGGCCGCCCGCCAGGGCGAGGTGCCCGCCGTTGCGGTCGACGACGGCCTGTACGGCGACACCGACGCAGAACGGCAGCGCGGCGACGGAGGCGAAGTGCAGCAGCCCCCAGGCCAGCGACTTGAGCTGCCCGCCCAGCTGATTCCGGAAGAGCCACCACAGGAATCGGGGACCCGAACGCGCGTCAGGCACGCCCGGGTCGGGGTACGGAAGGTCTTGAATCTGCATGACGTCCCAGTGGCTCGTGTCAGGGGGGATGGGGTTCGGCCGACGGCAACAAACCGTGACAGGTTCGCCTCGCCACGTGGTCGGAGGCAACCGGTTTTCGACGCACCGAACGGAACCGGCCGACAGGGGTGGGAACAGGGCGGCTCGGCGGGCCGGTGCTCATTGCGGAGGTGACGGACTGCCCGTAGAACACCGCCCATGAAGAGACGGATCGCCATGTCCATGCTTGCCGGAGCGACCCTCCTTGCGAGCACCCTCCTCGGGACCGGTCCCGCCCGTGCGGCCGATGTCCCCGCCGAGTTCGGCACCGACTGGCACGACCCGGTCACGGCCGCCCCGGCCGTCACGAAGCCCGGCGGAAAGTCCTGTGAAGTCACCGTCGCCCAGGCGCAGTTCCGCGACTTCACCCCGTACCGGGGCTCGTACACGCCGCCCGGCGACTGCGGCGGTCGCTGGAGCCAGGTGGTGCTGCGGCTCGACGGCAAGGTCAAAGGGCGCCAGTACGACCGGCTCGGCTACCTGCATGTCGGCGGGGTCGAGATCTTCCGTACGTCGACACCGCAGCCCTCGCCCGACGGCATCGAGTGGTCGGTGGAGAAGGACGTCACCCGCTACAGCGACACCTTCCGCAGCCGCCAGGACGTCGAGATGCTCATCGGGAACGTCGTCGACGACACCTACACGGGTGTCCTCGACGTCAAGGTCACGCTGACGTTCTACCAAGGCCGCGTCGAGGGCAAGAGCACCCCCGACCGGGTCCTCACCCTCGGCCGGGGCACCGACGGCGCGACCACCCTCACGACCCCGCGCAACAGCGAACGCGTCATCGCCGAGGTGTACGCCACCGGCTCCGGCGGCGGCTGTGAGGAGTACTGGTACCTGACGGTGCCCGACCCGGCGCCGTACTCCTGCAAGGCGGGCCAAGGCCCCTACCGCGAGGTGCGGATCAGCGTGGACGGCCGGCTCGCGGGCACCGCCGCACCGTTCCCCACCGTGTGGACCGGCGGCTGGTCCAACCCGTTCCTCTGGTACGTGATCCCGGGCCCGCGCGCCTTCGACATCAAGCCGATCACCTACGACCTCACCCCCTTCGCCGGGCTCCTCAACGACGGCCGACCGCACCGGGTCGAGGTCTCGGTCGTCGGCGTGCCCGAGGGGCAGACCGGCTGGAGCACGCCCGTGAACGTCCTCGTCTGGCAGGACGAGCTGCGTGCCCACGTTCCCGGAAAGCTGACCGTGCACAAGGTGGGCGACCGCGCCGACTCCTCGGTGTACACGCCCGGTTCGGAGCACCGGGTCGACACCGAGGGTGCCCACCGGCTGACCGTCGCCGGATACGTCGACACCTCGCACGGCCGCGTCACGACCACCGTCGGCCGTTCGCTCGCCCACACCTCCGAGCACCGCTGGACGGACGGCGAGACGACCGACGCCCTCACGGCCGCCTGGTCCGACGACGAGTCGGTGACCGTCGACGGACGCGGGCCGGACCACACCACCCGCACCCACCGCACTTACACGATGGACGGCACGACCACCCTCGGCGCGGGCGACCGGCTGCGCACCGTGCTGACCCTCGGCGACCGCGCCTCGGTCGTCGAGACGCGCGGTGGCCGACGTACGGCGTGGTCACGGCTCGACGACTCCTACACGGGCGACGCCACGTACACGGCGAACGTGCCCCGCGACCAGCGGCACGCGGTCGGCGTGACGAGTGAGCGCTACCGGCTGTACGGCTCGCACGGCTGCCACGACCGCACGCTGACCACCGTGCAGGGGATGCTCACGGGGGACCGCCGTCGTTGCTGAGGGGGTCTGCGTGACGCATGTGACCTGTGTCACTTAGGACGCTTTTACTTGGCTGAAACGTTGCGGTCTTGTGCGCGATCAAGACAACCTCCAGAGTGTACGGCTACGGAAGCCGCTTTCCGTATCGCAGAAGTCCCCTCCGGCCTCTGTGTGTCCCGTTCCCCTAGGAGGCCCCGTGCCACCGTCCGTACCGTCCCTACCGCGGCGCGTCGCACGCACCCTGCGTACCTCACTCTTCGCGCAGGTACTCTGCGCGCTCGTCCTCGGAATCGTCGTCGGGAAGCTGTGGCCGGATACGGCCACAGCTTTCCAGCCGCTCGGCGACGGATTCACCCGGCTCATCAAGACGGTCATCTCGCCCCTGGTGTTCTGCGTGGTCGTCGTCGGCATCGCCAAGGCCGGTGACCTCAAGGCGTTCGGCCGGATCGGGGTCAAGGCCCTCATCTGGTTCGAGGTCGCCTCCACCGCCGCCCTGGTCATCGGTCTCGTCGCCGCCAACGTCGTCGGGCCCGGCAAGGGCATGAACGTCGACCCGTCCTCGCTGAACGCCGCCGCGGTGGACCAGTCGACGGGCGGTGGTCAGCTGCCCTCGACGACCGAGTTCGTCCTCAACGCGCTGCCCGAGAGCTTCGTCGGCGCCTTCGCCGAGAACGAACTGCTCCAAGTCCTCATCCTGGCCTGCCTGGTGGGCGCCGCCCTGCTGCATCTCGGGCACACCAAGGTGCCGAAGATCCTGCCCGCCATTGACCAGGCCCAGGACGTGATCTTCACGGTCGTCGGGTTCATCATGCGACTCGCCCCGCTCGCGGTGTTCGGCGCGATGGCCCACCTGGTCGGCAACTACGGGCTGGGCGTGATGGAGACGTACGCCAAGCTCATCGTGCTCTGCTACGTGGCGGCCGCGCTGTTCGTCGTGCTGCTCGCCGTCGCCCTGCGGGTGGTGACCGGGCTCAGCCTCTGGAAGTTCCTCCGCTACATCCGCGAGGAGATGCTGCTCGCGCTCGGCACCGCGTCCACCGAGTCGGTCATGCCGCGTGTGATGCAGAAGCTGCGCCGGGCCGGTGCCCGCGACGACGCCGTGGGTCTGGTGCTGCCCACGGGCTACTCCTTCAACCTCGACGGCGCCTCGCTCTACCTGTCCATCGGCACGCTGTTCATCGCCCAGGCCGTGGGCGTGGATCTGAGCCTGAGTCAGCAGATCACCGTGGTCCTGGTGCTGATGCTGACCAGCAAGGGCATGGCGGGCATCCCCGGCTCGGCGTTCCTCGCCCTGTCCGCGACCGCCTCGTCCCTCGGCGCCATCCCGGCCGGAGCCGTCGCCCTGCTGCTCGGCGTGGACCGCATCATGGACTCGATGCGCGTCGTCACCAACCTGCTCGGCAACTGCGTCGCCGTGTTCGCGGTGTCCCGCTGGGAGGGTGCGCTGGACATCGATCGGGCCAAGAGGACGCTCGACGGGGAGGACACGTCCGCACCGGACGACGGTGTCGAGGGCGACGGCGGCACGAGCGTCGGTGCCGAACCCCTGGCCCCGGGCATCCCCACTCAGAAGCCCAAGGAACCCGCCCCCGACGCCAGTTGACCCGAAGCGAACGGGCCGCGGCCACCGCTCCAGCAGGACGAGCGGCGGCCGCGGCCCGTTAGGCGTTCCAGGCCCTCAGCAAGGCCGAACCGGCGCCCCGTCGATCAGTGTGTTCAGCAACCCCCCGAGCGCCTCGCGCTGGTCCTCCGTCAGCGGCGCGAGGATCTCCTCCGCGGCCGACCTGCGCGCCGCCCGCAGCTCGCGCAGTGCCCCCTGGCCGTCGTCCGTGAGCTCGATGCGGATCACCCGCCGGTTCGCCGGATCCGGGACCCGCCGCACCTTGCCGCTTGCCTCCAGGCCGTCGACCAGCGTGGTCACGGCCCGCGGCACCACCTCCAGGCGCTCGGCCAGGTCGGCCATGCGTGGTGGTGAACCCCAGTGCGCGAGGGTGCGCAGCAGCCGGGACTGGGCCGGTGTGATGCCGAGGTCGCTGTGCTCCAGATGGCGCTTCTGGATGCGGTGCACCCGGCGGGTGAGCCGCAGCAACTGCTCGGCGAGCAGGCCGTCGGAGTCGGGGGAGGTCATACGGGAACAATATCAGGATGACGTTCATTGTGAGTATAGGTAACAATGAGCTACGATCCGATCCCTCGCCCCGCCCGTATCGCCCTCTCGAAGGAGCCCATGCATCCCGACCATGAAGCCTCCTGGAGCGCACCCGCCGACGCGAAGGAACAGCCCCGGCAGGTACGCCGCATCCTCAGGCTCTTCCGCCCCTACCGGGGCCGCCTCGCGATCGTCGGCCTGCTGGTCGGCGCCGCGTCGCTGGTCTCGGTCGCCACGCCCTTCCTGCTCAAAGAGATCCTCGACGTCGCGATCCCCGAGGGGCGCACGGGCCTCCTCAGCCTGCTCGCCCTGGGCATGATCCTCAGCGCCGTCCTCACCAGCGTCTTCGGCGTCCTCCAGACGCTGATCTCCACGACGGTCGGCCAGCGCGTCATGCACGACCTGCGCACCGCCGTCTACGGCCGGCTCCAGCGCATGTCCCTCGCGTTCTTCACGCGCACGCGCACGGGCGAGGTGCAGTCCCGCATCGCCAACGACATCGGCGGCATGCAGGCCACCGTCACCTCCACCGCCACGTCCCTGGTCTCCAACCTCACCAGCGTCATCGCCACGATCGTCGCGATGATCGCCCTCGACTGGCGCCTGACCGTCGTCTCGATGCTGTTGCTTCCGGTGTTCGTGTGGATCAGCCGTCGTGTCGGCAATGAACGCCGGAAGATCACCACCCAGCGCCAGAAGCAGATGGCCGCCATGGCCGCCACGGTCACCGAGTCGCTCTCCGTCAGCGGCATCCTGCTCGGCCGTACGATGGGCCGCTCCGACTCGCTGACGAAGTCCTTCTCCGCGGAGTCCGAGGAACTCGTCGACCTCGAAGTGCGGTCGAACATGGCCGGCCGCTGGCGCATGGCCGTCATCACGATCGTCATGGCCGCCCTGCCCGCCGTCATCTACTGGACCGCCGGCATGGCCCTCCAGCTGGGCGGCCCCGAGGTCTCCATCGGCACGATCGTCGCCTTCGTCTCGCTCCAGCAGGGCCTGTTCCGCCCGGCCGTGAGCCTGCTGTCGACCGGAGTGCAGATCCAGACCTCGCTCGCCCTCTTCCAGCGCATCTTCGAATACCTCGACCTGCCGATCGACATCACCGAGCGCGCGGACCCGGTCCGCCTCGACCGGGTCAAGGGCGAGGTCCGCTTCGAGGACGTCTCCTTCGGTTACGACGACAAGGGCGGCCCGGTCCTCGACGGCATCGAACTCACCGTCCCGGCCGGCGGGAGCCTCGCGATCGTCGGACCCACCGGCGCCGGCAAGTCCACGCTCGGCTACCTGGTGCCCCGCCTCTACGACGTGACGGGCGGCCGCGTCACCCTCGACGGGGTCGACGTCCGCGACCTCGACTTCGGCACCCTGGCGCGCGCGGTCGGCGTCGTCTCGCAGGAGACGTACCTCTTCCACGCCTCGGTCGCCGACAACCTGCGCTTCGCCAAGCCCGACGCCACCGACGAGGAGCTGTACCAGGCGGCGAAGGCGGCACAGATCCACGACCACATCGCGTCCCTGCCCGACGGCTACGACACCGTCGTCGGCGAGCGCGGCCACCGCTTCTCCGGCGGCGAGAAGCAGCGCCTGGCCATCGCCCGCACGATCCTGCGCGACCCGCCGGTCCTCATCCTCGACGAGGCCACCAGCGCCCTGGACACCCGGACGGAGGCCGCCGTGCAGGACGCCATCGACGCGCTGTCGGCCGACCGCACCACGCTCACCATCGCCCACCGGCTGTCCACCGTCCGGGGCGCCGACCAGATCGTGGTCCTCGACTCGGGGCGCGCGGTCGAACTCGGCACGCACGAGGAACTGCTGGAGCGGCACGGCCGGTACGCGGCGCTCGTACGCCGGGACGCCCAACTGGAACCGACAAGATGAAAATATGCCGGGTTTATGACGATATGCGGGTTACCGTGCCCGCATGCAGAAGAACACTCCGCCACGGAGCACGATTCGACTGACGTACCGGGGCCGTATCGCCCTCGTCGCGACCGGAGCCGTCGTGGTGGGCACCGCCGTGGCGGTGCCGCTGCTGACCCTGGCGCCCGAGGAGGACAGCCGGCCCACGACCCTGGTGATCCCGGAGGGCCGGCGCGCGAGCCAGGTCTACGCCGCCGTCGACAAGGCCCTCGCCCTGCCCGCGGGCAGCACGAAGAAGTCCGTGGCGAAGGCCGCCCTCAAACTGCCGAACGACGCCGAGGGCAACCCGGAGGGCTACCTCTTCCCGGCGACCTATCCGCTCCAGGAGAAGACGACTCCGGAGAAGCTCCTGGCACTGATGGTCGACACCGCGAACGAGAAGTTCAACGGTGCTCCCATCGCCGCGGGGGCGCAGCGCAACGCCATGAACGTCTACCAGGCCGTCACCATCGCGAGCATCGTCCAGGCGGAGTCAGCCACCAGGGCCGACATGGGCAAGGTCGCCCGGGTGGTGTTCAACCGCCTCGAACGCGGCATGCCGCTCCAGATGGACTCCACCATCAACTACGCACTGGGCCGCTCCCCCCGGCGGACGACGGCGAGTGACACGCGGATCGACAGCCCCTACAACTCGTACCAGCGCATGGGGCTGCCACCCACGCCGATCGACAACCCCGGCGAGGGGGCCATGCGCGCCGCCATCAACCCGCCCCCGGGCGATTGGCTGTACTTCGTCACGGTCAGGCCGGGCGACACCCGCTTCACCGCCGACTACAGCGAACACCAGCGCAACCTCGCCGCGTTCAACGCCCGCCGGAAGAGCAGCGCCGCGCGGGCGGCCGGGTGACTCGGTCGGCGACTTGAGGTGACGGTGACCCGTGCGGGGGCGGGTGTTCCAGCGGGTGGCGCGCAGGGCCGGGCGGCCCGGCCGGTGGCGCCTCGACGGCCGGGGGCCCGGCCCTGTGTCACGCGGCGACCGGCTCCCGCGCCAGCAGCCGCCTGATGTCCCGTACGGCCGCGCGGCCGGCGCGGTTGGCGCCGATGGTGCTGGCCGACGGGCCGTAGCCGACGAGATGGACGCGGGGGTCGGCGGCCGCGTGCGTGCCCTCCATGCGGATGCCACCGCCCGGGGCGCGCAGCCGTAGCGGGGCGAGATGGTCGATGGCGGGGCGGAAGCCGGTGGCCCAGAGGATGACGTCGGCGTCGGCGTGCCGGCCACCCCCGAGCTCTCGGCTTCGCTCGAGCAGGGGGGACCCCCTTTTCCACTCCACCCCCGTGGGCGTGATGCGGTCGAACATCGGCTGCCGGTCGAGCACCCCGTCCTCGATGCCCTGCCGGATCGCGTCGTTGAGCGGCAGCCCGGTGACCGAGACGACACTCCTGGGCGGCAGCCCCTGCCGTACCCGTTCCTCGACGAGCGCGACGGCCGCCCGGCCCGCTTCCTCGTCGAAGGGGCCCGCACGGAAGACGGGCGGACGCCGGGTCACCCACGTGGTGGCGGCCGCGTACGAGGCGATCTCCAGCAGATGCTGCGTGCCCGAGGCGCCACCGCCCACCACGACGATCCGCTGCCCGGCGAACTCCTCCGGCCCGGGGTACTGCGCGGTGTGCAACTGCCGCCCCCGGAAGGTCTCCTGGCCCGGATAGCGCGGCCAGAACGGCCGGTCCCAGGTGCCGGTCGCGTTGATCAGCGCCCGCGTCGACCACACGCCCTCCGAGGTCTCCACCGACAGCCGCCCGCCGGGCCCCTCGCGCACGGCCCGCACGTCGACGGGGCGGCGCACCCGCAGGTCGAAGGTCCGCTCGTACCGGTCGAAGTAGTCGCTGATCACCTCGGCGGACGGCCGGGCCGGATCCGCGTCCTCGAGCTCCATCCCCGGCAGCGCGTGCATCCCGTGCACCTTGCCGTACGTCAGCGACGGCCACCGGAACTGCCAGGCGCCGCCAGGACCGGGGGAGTGGTCCAGCACGACGAAGTCGCGGTCCGGCTCGAAACCGGATCGCCGCAGGTGATAGGCGCCGGCCAGACCGGCCTGACCGGCGCCTATGACGACTGCTGCGACCTCGCGTGTGTTGTTCACGCTTCTGCCAACCGTGCCGGGATCGTGGATCTTCCCGGACTGACGGAGGTGGCGGGTTCTAGCCTTCCGAGGGCCGGACCGCGGTCGTCGACGGCGGCAGGTCGCCGTTGAACCGGGTGTCGGTGAAGCCGGCGAAGTCGACCTTGCGCGGGATCAGCTTCAACGCCGTGAACGTGTCGGCGATCTCCTGCTCGGAGGCGATCAGCGGCTTGTCGACGGCGACCGCGATCCGGGTCGTGTAGGTGCGCTTCACCGCCGCCAGCGCCACGTCCTCGGGGAGCCCGGTCTCCTTCGCCCAGACCTTCGCCCACTCCTCCTCGTGGTCGTACACCCACCTGTAGGCGCGCCGCAGCCGCTCCAGGTAGTCCTTGACGGCGGCGGCCTTCTTCTTGTCCTTCAGCGCGTCCGGTGCCGCGACCTGGAAGGTGAGCCCGTTGGTCACGCCGTCGCCGTCGGTCAGGACCCGGCCCTGCCTGGCCTTCAGCACCTGCGAGGTGTACGGGTCCCACACCGCCCAGGCGTCGACCTTGCCGGCGGTGAACGCGGCGAGCGCGTCGGCCGGCTGGAGGTACTTGACCTTGATGTCGCTCAGTTTCAGCCCGGCCTTCTTCAGGGACGCGACCAGCTGGTAGTGCGCCGACGAACCCTGCGCGACGGCCACCGACCGGCCCTTGAGCTGCTCGGGACTCTTCAGGGACGAGCCGTTCGGGACGAGGATGGTGTCACCCTTGGACGTGCCGTGCCAGGCGGCCACGACCTTGATCTTCGAGCCCGCTCCGGCCGCGAAGACCGGCGGGGTGTTGCCGACGCCGCCGATGTCGACGGCCCCCGCGTTGACGGCCTCCAGCAGGGGTGGCCCGGAGGTGAACGTGGACCACTTGATCTTGTAGTCGAGGTTCTTCAGTTCCCCGGCGGCCCGCAGGATGGCCTCCGAACCGCCCTTCTGGTCACCGACGTCGATCGTGACGGAGCCATGGCCGTCGGTGCCGCCGTCCGGCGTGCTGGCGGCCGAGTTCCCGCCGCAGGCGGTGAGCAGCAGGGCGAGGGGGAGGAGCAGGGCGGCGGGGGCGAGGCGTCGTCGCATGGCGGTTCCGTTCGTGTGGGTCGTGCGTGTGGTCGTACGTCTGGCGCGTATGCGGAAGGGTCAGGCGGCTTCGGCGGCCGTCGCCTCGACACCGAGGCGTTCGAGGAGGCCGGCGCGCAGTGCGGCGAAGCGCGGGTCGGTGATGTCGCGGGGACGGTCGAGGTCGATGCGCTGCTCGTGGGCGATGACGCCGCCGTCCATCACCAGGACGCGGTCGGCGAGGAGCACGGCCTCCTCCACGTCGTGGGTGACGAGGAGCACCGCGCAGCCCCGGCGCTGCCACAACTCGCCCACGAGCCGCTGGGCCTTGATGCGGGTGAGGGCGTCCAGCGCGCCGAACGGCTCGTCGAGCAGCAGCAGATCCGGCTCGCGCACCAACGCCCGTGCGAGCGAGGCGCGTTGGGCCTCGCCGCCGGAGAGGGTCTTGGGCCAGGCGTGCGAGCGGTGGCCGAGGCCGACCTCGTCGAGGGCCTGCTCGGCGACGGCGCGTTCGGGCTTGCCGGGCAGGCCGAGCAGGACGTTGCGCCACACCTTCTTCCACGGCATCAGCCGGGGCGCCTGGAAGGCGACGGCCTTGCGGCGCGGCACCAGCACGGTGCCCTCGATGTCGCGGTCGAGCCCGGCGAGGATGCGCAGCAGCGTCGACTTGCCGCAGCCGCTGCGGCCGAGAAGGGCCACGAACTCGCCCGGCCGGACGTCCAGTCGCAGGTCGTCGATGACGGCGCGGCCGTCGAAGGAACGGGTGAGTCCCTCGACGTGGACCGCCTGGGGGATCACCGGCCGGTGAACGTCGGTCGCCATTGCAGCAGTGCCTTTTCGAGAGAGCGGACGATGAAGTCGGCGAGCAGACCGAGGAAGGCGTAGACGACCAGGCAGACCACGATCACGTCGGTCCGCAGGAAGTCCCGCGCCTGCACCATGAGGAATCCGATGCCGGAGTCCGCGTTGACCTGCTCGGCGAAGACCAGCGCGAGCCAGGCGATGCCGAGCGAGTAGCGCAGACCGGTCATGGCGTTGGGCAGCGCGCCCGGAAGGACGACGTGCCGGACGAGTCCCCAGCGCGACAGCCCGAGGGACTCCCCGGCCTCGATCAACTGGGCGTCCACGCCCCGGATGCCGGCGTAGACGTTGAGGTAGAGCGGGAAGGTCACGCCGAGCGTGATGATGGCGACCTTGGGGGCCTCGCCGATGCCGAACCAGATGATGAACAGCGGGATGAGACCGACGAACGGCACGGTCCGCAGCATCTGCACGGGCGCGTCCACCAGGTCCTCGCCGATCCGGAACAGGCCCGAGAGCAGGGCGAGTCCGGTGCCGATGACCAGGCCGAGCAGCAGCCCGGCCGCGACCCGCTGGAGCGAGGTGCCCATGGCCGCGGGCAGCGAACCGTCGGCCACCATGTCCCCGGCGACCTGGGTGATACGGCCGGGCGAGGCGAGCACATCCGGCTGCAACGCGCCCGTGCCGCTGAGGAGTTGCCACAACGCCAGCAGCAGGACGGGGCCGGTGGTACGGCGCAGCCAGCGGGGGACGCGGGTGCGGCGGGAGGAGGTGGGGACGAGGGGCTGGAGATCGAGGTCGTGAGCCGATATAGGCGAAATATCGGGTTCTGATGACGTGGGCGGGGCATGGCTGATGCTCATGAAGGCTCCACGGGGAGAGCGAGGGCGGGAAGAGGCGCGCCTCGCCGCCGCCGCACCCGCGAGAGCGGGGGTGCTCAGCGGGCAGGCGGAACCAGGGCGAGGGAACCGGAAAGTGAGGAGAGGGAGGGCGTCAGCAGCCGCGGCGACACGCGGCGGAGGCCACCCGCAGCAGGTCGATGTGACCGCGCGTGGTGAGCAGGGCTGAACGCAACATGCGGCTGAATCTAGCCAGGTGGCATGCGCACGGTCAACGGGCGTCTCGTCCAGTGGACGCCTGTACCGCCACCCGGGCGGGGGTGGCCGGGTGCAACCCGGTGAGTGCGTCAGGATGGGGGCATGTCAGATGTCTTCACCACCCGAGTTCTGAACGTCAGCACCGGTTCCACGGAGAGGGTCGTCGACATCACCGGCGACTGCGAGTCCTTCCTGCGGGAGGCGGCGGCCGGGCGTGACGGCCTCCTCAACGTCTTCGTCCCGCATGCGACGGCCGGAATCGCCGTTCTCGAGACCGGCGCCGGCAGTGACGACGACCTCCTTGCCGCACTGCACACCCTGCTGCCCGCCGACGACCGCTGGCAGCACCGGCACGGCAGTCCCGGCCACGGTCGCGACCACGTCCTGCCGGCCCTCGTCCCACCGCACGCGACCCTGCCGGTGCTGGGCGGCCGGCTGGAGCTCGGGACGTGGCAGTCGGTGTGCCTCGTGGACACGAACAGGGACAATCCCGAGCGCAAGGTGCGGTTGAGTTTCCTGGGGTGAGCGTGGTCCGCCGGGCCGGAGCCGTCCCGTGCGGTGCCCGAACGGATCTGGCGCACCGTGACGCCTGCCCCTAATGCCCGTATCCTCAACAATGCCAGATTCTCTTCCGAGCAGCGGATGATCGCGGGCGCAAGCGAGGCGAAGCGTGGTTCGGTCCGGCGAGGAACCCAAGCAGGCGGGGCGTGCGACTGACCGCACGGGACCCGCCCGGATTCGCGAGCGGTTTCTCCAGGGCGAGCCGATCGACGCGGGTGTACGGACGTCCATCCTGAACTCGTGGCAGCGCTCCCGGTCCCTGGGTCTGTCGCCGGACCAGACCGACCTCCCCTACCGGGAGGACTTCGACCCGGGGGGCCGTATCGTCCGCGCGGCCGTGCCCGTGCTCGACCGGCTCCAGGACGCGTTCTCCGGCAGCCAGGTCAACATCTCGGTCGCCGACGCGAACGGGACGGTCCTGCTGCGCCGCTTCGGGGACCCGGCGATGGCCAGGAGGCTCCCGGCGATCCAGCGGGTCCCGGGATTCGTCTTCGCCGAGCAGGTCGCCGGCACCAACGGCATCGGCCTCGCCCTGGCGGAGCGGCAGCTCATCCGCGTCTACGGTGCCGAGCACTTCGCGGAACGCTCCCAGGGCAGCGCCTGCGTCGCGATGCCCGTCCGTGACCCGCTCAGCGGACGCATCGAGGGCGTCCTGTGCTTCGGCTATCCGCGCGGTTTCGAGCAGCCCGCGCTGAGCGCGGCGATCCGCCGGGCGGCCGAGAACATCGAACGGCGGCTGCTGGGGCAGAGCTCCGCGCACGAGCGCGCCCTGCTGCGGACGTACTGGGCCACCGCGGGCGAGGCCAGCCTGCACCACGGCGTCGCCCTGGACGCACTGGCCGACGATCTCCACCCCCGTGACCAGGCGATCCTGAGGGAGAGGGCCGCCGAGCTGATCTCCCGCGGGCAACAGGCCGCCGTCGACGTGACCCTGCCCGGCGGCCGGCGGGTGACGCTTGTGAGCCGCCCGATGACCAGCGCCTCCGGGGTGCGGGGCTTCGCCATCGAGGCCGTGCTGTCCGGTGCCTCGGCGGGGGAGTCCCTCGTCCTCCCGCACCAGGCCAACGAGCTGCCGGACCTCGCCGCCCTCTCGACCGCCCCACGGCCCGCACGACCGTCGATCATCCTGCCGCCCGGGCACCTCGCTGCCGCGGCTGTTCCGGCCGTCGCGCCCGGCGGTGAGCGGGGGGCCGTGGAGTCCGGTGTCACCGTCGCGGCCGACGGTGGCAGGGGCGCTGCGGGCGGCGGAGGGGACTCTGCCGGCGGTGAGCGGGGGGCCGTGGAGTCCGGTGTCGCCGCCACGGCCGACGGCGACAGCGGTGCTGCGGACGGCGGCAGGGGTCCGGCCGACGGCGGCAGGGGCGCAGTGGAGGACCGCCTCGGCTCCCCGTTCCCGGCCCGGGGGCTCGTGATGGTGGGGGAGCCGCACGTCGGGGCCTACGCCCTGGCCGCGCGCCGGCGCCTGGAGCTGCTGTCCGAGGCCAGCGCCCGCATCGGCACCACCCTGGACGTGCGCCGCACCGCCGAGGAGCTGGCCGAGACGGCGGTCCCGCGCCTGGCCGACTTCGTCACCATCGACCTGCCGGATGCCGTCCTGCGCGGCGAGGAGTCCGCCGACCCCCTCGCAGACCTGCGCCGCACGGTGCTGCACGGCGTCCGCGAGGGTCTGCCCTTCACGCCGCCCGGCAAGCGCATCGACTTTGGCCCGACCGCGCCCCAGCTGCGCTGCCTGACCAGGGGCGAGGCGGTGCTGGAACCGGACCTGAAGGCCGCCGCGGGCTGGCTCGCCCAGGACCCCCAGCACACCGCACGCCTGCTCGCCCACGTCCACTCCCTCATCGCGGTGCCCCTGCTCGCGCGCGGTGTCGTCCTGGGCATCGCCAGCTTCTACCGCGCGGGGAGCTCCTTCGGGGACGACGACCGTTCGCTGGCCCAGGAACTCGCCAGCCGCGCGGCCCTGTCCATCGACAACGCCCGCCGCTACACCCACGAACGCACCATGGTCCTGGCCCTCCAGCGCAGGCTCCTCCCGCACGGGCTGGCCGACCAGGACGCCGTCGAGGTCGCCCACCGCTATCTGCCCGCCGAGTCCGACGTGGGCGGGGACTGGTACGACGTCATCCCGCTCTCCGGCGCCCGCGTCGGGCTCCTCGTCGGCGACGTCGTCGGGCACGGCATGCTCTCCGCGGCCACCATGGGCCGGCTGCGCACGGCCGCACGCAGCTTCGCCGAGCTCGACTTCTCCCCGGACGAGGTCCTCACCCACCTGGACAACCTCGTGGGCCGTCTGGACCGGGAGGACCCCGACGGCAAGGGCGCCGGGGTCATCGGCGCGACCTGTCTGTACGCCGTCTACGACCCGACCGTGCAGCGGTGCCTCATGGCGCGCGCCGGCCACCCGCCGCCCGCACTCGTCCGCCCCGACGGCAGCGTGTCCTATCCGGACCTCCCGGCCGGGCCCCCGCTTGGTCTCGGGGGCCTGCCCTTCGACACCGTCGAGATCGACGTCCCCGAGGGCAGTCAGCTGGTGCTCTACACCGACGGACTCATCGAGGACCGGCACCGCGACGTGGACGTGGTCCTGGAGCAGTTGCGCGTGGCCCTGGCCCATCCGGATCGTGCACCGGAGGAGACCTGCCAGGCGGTCCTGGACACCGTGGCGCCCGCGCACCCGCACGACGACATCGCCCTGCTCGTGGCCCGCGTCCACGCCCTGGACCCCGACCGGATCGCCGGCTGGGAGCTGCCTGCCGACCCGGCGCTCGTCGCCGAGGTCCGGGCCTCCGCCACGCGCCGCCTGTCCGACTGGGGGCTCGACGAGACCGCGTTCGCCGCGGAGCTGATCCTCAGCGAGCTGATCACCAACGCCGTCCGGCACGGCACCGGGCCCATCCGGGTCCGGCTGCTGTACGGACGCACCCTGATCTGCGAGGTCTCCGACGCCAGCAACACCGCCCCCCATCTGCGCCGGGCGGCCAGCACCGACGAGGGCGGACGCGGCCTGTTCCTCGTCGCGCAGCTCTCGCAGAGCTGGGGCACGCGCTACCTCCCTGAGGGCAAGGTCATCTGGGCCGAATGCGGGCTCGACGCCGCGTGACGCGTCCGCCGACCCGCGTGGGAGCCACAGCGGCCGAAAGGTGCCCGAAATGATGTAATTTGATCGGGTGTGCGACGCTCCTGAGACGCCGGTGAAGGCGGCTTCACCCTTCGGGCCGGAGCCCTTGCTCCGTATCCGCGGGCTCGGCAAGCGGTTCGGCGGGACCGTCGCGCTGGCCGGGGTCGACCTCGACGTCCACGCCGGCAGCGTGCTCGCCCTCCTCGGGCCCAACGGCGCCGGCAAGTCCACGCTCATCAAGGTCCTCGCTGGCGTCCACCCCGCCGACGCCGGACAGATCACCGTGGACGGCGAGCCCCTCGGCAGCCCTGCCGCGTCGCGGAGCATGTCGTTCATCCACCAGGACCTCGGTCTCGTGGAGTGGATGACGGTCGCCGAGAACATCGCCCTGACCACCGGATACGCCCGCCGGGCCGGGCTGATCTCCTGGCGGCGCACCCGCGAGCGCTGCGTCGGCGCGCTGCGGATCGTCGCCGGGCACCTCGACCCCGACGCGCCGGTCTCCCGGCTCGCACCGGCCGAGCGCTCGCTCGTCGCGATCGCCAGGGCCCTGGCGGCCCGCGCGAAGCTCATCGTCCTCGACGAGCCGACCGCCCGCCTGCCCGCCGCGGACAGCGCCCGGCTCTTCGGCGTCCTGCACGACCTGCGCGACCGCGGCCACGCCATCCTCTACGTCAGCCACCGCCTGGACGAGGTCTACCAGGTCGCCGACACCTTCGCCGTACTGCGCGACGGCCGCCTCGTCAGCGACGGCCGGCTCGCGGGCCACAGCCCCGCCCGCCTGGTCCACGACATCGTCGGCGAGGAGGACGAACGGCCTGCCACCCGCCCCACCCGGACCTCACCTGCCGCCCCCTCCGCCGGCACTCCGGCCACCGATCACGCCGCCACTCCGGCCGCCGCCCGCCCGGCCACAACCCCGGCAG
The DNA here is from genome assembly GCF_055585925.1 of Streptomyces sp. NPDC052064. Lineage (NCBI taxonomy): Bacteria > Bacillati > Actinomycetota > Actinomycetes > Kitasatosporales > Streptomycetaceae > Streptomyces > Streptomyces sp. NPDC052064. The sequence goes on along the minus strand of NZ_JBVJJE010000010.1, from coordinate 98,766 downwards.
CCACACCACCCGTCCTGACCCTCGACTCCGTGCACACCCCCCTGGCCGGACCGGTCAGCCTGGAACTGGCTGCCGGAGAGGTCCTCGGCCTGGTCGGCCTCTCGGATGCCGGTCACACGGACCTGGGACGTGCCCTCGCCGGGGCCCGGCCCCTTCTCGGCGGGCGGGCCGTACTCCACGGGCAGCCCTATCACCCCCGCACGGTCGCGGAGGCCGTCGCTCTCGGCGTCGGCTTCGTGCCGGGTGACCGGCTGCGGGAGGGCTGTCTCGCCGAGCTGACCGTGCGGGAGAACCTCCTGGCCAATCCCCGCGCGGGAGGCCGGCCGGCGCCGCGCTGGCTCGGTCCCCGCCGCGAACGTGCCCAGGCCGCCGCCCTGATCGACCGGTTCTCGGTGCGCCCCCGCGACAGCGAGGCCCCCATCGCCACCCTCTCCGGCGGGAACCAGCAGAAAGTCATGATCGGCCGCTGGCTGCGGACGGAGCTGCGGCTGCTGATCCTCGAGGAGCCGACCGCGAGCGTGGACATCGGCGCCAAGGCCGCGATCCACCGCCTGCTCGACGAGGGGCTGTCGGCGGGCCTCGCGGTCCTGCTCCTGTCCACCGACTTCGAGGAGGTCGCGAGCGTGTGCGGGCGCACCCTGGTCTTCGTCCGCGGGTCCGTGACGGCCGAGCTGAGCGGCGGCGCCCTCACCGTAACCGGACTCACCCGGGCGGCCTCGGCCGTGCCCCCGCCCACGGCCGCGACGAACCCATGACCGAACCGCCCTCCCCCTCCTCGCCCCCACCACGACGGCGCCGACCGGGCGGACCGGCCCGCCCCGGGCGTCTGCGCGCCCCCGGCGGACACCACATCGGCGCCTACGGCCTGCTCGCCCTCACCGCCCTGCTCTACCTGGTCTTCTCCCTCGCCCTGCCGGACACCTTCCCCACCCTGGACACCGTCGACTCGATCCTGTCCACCCAGTCGATCCCGGCCGTCCTCGCGCTGGCCGCCATGGTGCCCATCGTCACCGGCGCGTTCGACCTCTCCATCGGCTACGGCCTCGGGCTGGCCCACGTCATGGTGATGCAGCTCGTCGTCGACGGGGGCTGGCCCTGGCCGCTGGCCTGTCTCACCGTGCTCGCCGGAGGGCTGGCCGTCGGCGTCCTCAACGGCGTCATCGTCGTGTTCGGCCGGATCGACTCCTTCATCGCCACCCTCGGTACCGGCAGCATGATGTATGCCGTGACCGGCTGGATCACCGACGGCAGCCGGATCGTCCCCGGTCCGCAGGGCCTCCCGCCCGCGTTCACCGACCTCTACGACTCCGCGTTCCTCGGCCTGCCGGTCCCCGCCTTCTACGTGCTCGCCCTCGCGGGCGTCCTCTGGCTGGTGCTGGAGCGACTGCCGCTCGGCCGGTACCTGTACGTCGTCGGATCGAATCCGCGCGCGGCCGACCTCGTCGGCATCCCGACCCGCACCTACACCGTCTACGCGTTCGCCGCCTCGGGGCTGATCGTCGGTTTCGCGGGTGTGCTGCTCGCGGCCCAGCAGCAGATCGGCAACCCGAGCGTCGGCCTGGACTACCTGCTGCCCGCCTTCGTCGGCGCCCTGCTCGGCTCCACGGCGGTCAAACCCGGCCGGCCCAACGCCCTCGGCACCCTCGTCGCCGTCGCCGTCCTGGCTGTCGGCCTCACCGGCATCGCCCAGCTGGGCGCCGACTTCTGGACGGTGCCGCTGTTCCATGGCGGCACCCTGCTCATCGCCGTGGGCCTGGCCGGATACGCCGCCCGCCGCCGGTTGCGCGGCGGCGCCGCGGCCCGCGACACACCCGCCGCGCCACCTCCGCCACCGTCCTCCCCGCCACCGGAGGGCGGCACGGCAGGCACACCCCGCTGACCCCTCGGCACGTCCCGTCGCGCCGATCCCCTCACAGGAGCGTCCCCCGTGCACCACAACCGCAAGGCCGCCCCCGGAGCCCGCACCGCGCGGCTCGCCTGCTGCGCCCTGCTGGCGGCGGCGACCGCCCTCGTCGGCTGCGAACGCGGTTCGTCGGACGGCGCGGACGAGACCACGACGGGCCCGAGCGGCTGCCCCGACGTCCACGCCAGGGCCCAGGCCGCCGTCGCCCGGGCGGAGCGGACCGACACTCCCTGGGGCGGACCCACCAGCGGCCCGGAGGCGGTGTCCGGCAAGACCATCGTCTACGTCGCCCAGACCATGACCAACCCCGGCGTCGCGGGCGCCGCGAACGGGGTGCGGGAAGCCGCGCGGGTCATCGGGTGGAACGTCCGGGTGATCGACGGCGGAGGCACCCCGGCCGGCATCCAGGCGGCCATGAGCGAGGCCGTGGCCCTCAGGCCCTCGGGCATCGTCATCGGCGGCTTCGACCCCGACTCGACGGCACAGCATGTCGCCAGGGCCAACGCGCAGCGCATCCCGCTCATCGGCTGGCACGCGGTCCCCGAGCCCGGCCCCAGCCGGCAGCCCGACCTCTTCACCAACGTCACCACCCGCGTCCAGGACGTGGCCCGCATCAGCGCGCAGTGGATCATCTCCGATTCGGACGGCCGCGCCGGGGTCGTGCTCATCACCGACGCGTCGATCCCCTTCGCCAGGAACAAGTCCGACCTGATCAGGAAGGAACTCGCCGGCTGCCGCGGAGTGCGGCTGCTCTCCGTCGAGAACATCCCGATCCCGGACGCGAGCAGCCGCACCCCGCGGGAGATCTCCTCGCTGCTCTCCCGGTTCCGGGACCGGTGGACCCACTCCGTCGCCATCAACGACCTGTACTTCGCCGACGCCGCCCCCGCCTTCCGCGCGGCCGGCGAGAAGGGCTCGGGGCCGCCCTACAACATCGGCGCGGGCGACGGCGACCCGTCGGCCTTCCAGCGCATCAACAGCAGGCAGTACCAGGCCGCCACCGTGCCCGAACCGCTGTCCCTCCAGGGCTGGCAGATCGTCGACGAGTTCAACCGCGCCTTCTCCGGCCGCCCGGCCAGCGGGTACACGGCCCCCGTCCACATCGCGACGGCCGGTAACAGCGAAGGCGCCACGGCGTGGGATCCGTCGGGCTACCGGGAGGCGTATCGGAAGATCTGGGGGAAGTGACGTCCGGTCAGGGTGCCGATCTCTTCACGGAACATGCACGGAACCTCGGGATTCCTTTAATTTTCAAGCGCTAATCTCACCGTCAGTCGAGTGGCCGCCGGGGGTCGATCCGAGCGGGGCCCGTTCCGCGGCGGCACTCGCACCCCCCACCAGGCACAGGAGACTCGGTGTGTACGACGGCGATGTAGTCGTGATCGGCGGCGGTTATGGCGGTGTCCGGCTGGCGAAGCGGCTGGACGGGACGGCCCGGGTCACGCTGGTGGACCGCAAGGAGGTCTTCTTCCACCGCGTCGCCTCCCTGCGCGCGGGGGTGCGCCCCGAGTGGACGCACACGCCCTTCATTCCGTTCGACCGGCTGCTGCACCACGGCCGCGTGGTCGCGGGCAAGGCCGTCCGGATCGACACCGCGGAGCGGCAGGTCGTCCTCGCCACGGGCGAGCGGCTGCCCTACGACGTGGTCGTGATCGCCACCGGCGCCGACTATCCCGAGCCGGCCCGCTTCGTGGGCACCACCGTCGAGGAGGCGGCCAAGTCGTTCGCCGAACACCAGCGCAACGTCGCCACGGCCGAGCACGTCCTCGTCGTCGGCGGCGGCCCCGGGGGCGTCGAACTCAGCGCGGAGGTCCGCCTCGCCCGGCCGGACGCCCGGGTCACGCTCGCCCACTCCGGACCGGCGCTGCTCGACTCCACGGGCAGCACGCGGCCGGGACGCAAGGCCCTCGCGTGGCTGGAATCCCATGACATCGAGGTACGGCTCGACTCGTTCATGTCGCCCGGCAACGACTTCGGCACCTACCGCGACGGCCGCGGCAACATCGTCGAGGCCGACCTGTCCTTCTGGGCCACGGGCACCACACCCAACACGCTCTGGCTCCGCCTGGCCGGACACGGCGACTGGCTGAACAGGGACGGACACGTAAAGGTCGACCGGACGCTCCGGGTCGAGGGCAGGCTGGACGTGTTCGCCGTCGGCGACGTCAACGACGTCAGCGAACTCAAGATCACACCCGCCGCCCTCGCCCAGGCGGACATCGCCGCCCACAACATCCGCGCCTACCTGCAGAGTTCGGGCAAGCATCGCAAGGAGCCGCGCTTCTACCGGCCGATCCAGCGCACCCCGCTCATCGTGCCGTTCGGTCCGGCCGACGGACTGACCGTGCTGCCCGTACCGGGCGGCGAGTCGGCGGTCCTCGGCAGCCGCACCACCACCCTGGCCAAGGCGAAGACCCTCATGACGCCCTACATGCGGCGCCAACTCGGTTACACCGCGGCCTGATCCACGACACGGGCAGGGCCACCCCGTTTGATCCACCCCCCCGGTCGTTACCCGCCGGTCGCGTCTGGGGTAGGGTCCCCACCGTTTCCGGTTACCGGCTGGTGGTGTGCCGGTACGGGGCGTGTCGGAGGGTGGCAAGACGATGGAATCCCAGTGGGGTGACGGCGGATCCGTGGACCTGGACGACACGCGGTTGGAGACGCTGAGTCCCCAACCGCTGCTGACCCGGGACTACGAGACGCGCCCCGCGCTCGTGTACGAGCGGCTGAGGCAGCAGCACGGCCCGGTCGCACCGGTCGATCTGCTCGGCGTACCCGCCTGGCTGGTCCTGGGCTACCGCGAGGCGCTCCAGGTCCTCCAGGACAACGACGGCTTCCCGAAGGGGCTGGAGAACTGGCGGGCCCGCTCCGAGGGCCGGGTGCCGGCCGACTGGCCGCTCGGCCCGTCCCTGGAGGTCAACCACATCCTGATCCAGGGCGGCCCCGGCTACCGGCCACTGCGGACGGCGTGGGACGTCGCCCTCAAGCCGTTCCAGGACCCGCGCCACCCCCAGGCGAAGCGCCTCAAGGCCGCCGTCACCGCCTACGCCGACGAGCTGATCACCCTGGTCGGACAGGGCGGAAAGACGGGCGTGGCGGACCTGTCCGCGCAGTTCTCCCGGCCGCTGCCGCTGATGGTGGCCAGCCATCTGCTCGGCTTCCCCGGCTCGCAGGGCGACGACGCGCTGATGGACATGTGGCGCGTGCTCGACGCGGGCCCGGACGCGGAAGCCGCACTGGAGCGCCTGCTCGCGACGCTGGCGGAACTGGCCGCGACGAAGCTGGAGAAGCCGGGCGACGACTTCCCCTCCTACCTGCTGGCCGCGCACCCGGACCTGTCGCTCGACCAGCTGGCCCGCGAGCTGTTCATGCTGCTGGGCATGACCTCCGACCACGTCGGCATCCTCATCTCCAACACCGTCGTGGAGGTCATCTCGGGTGAGGGCAGCGTGCGCGCCAGCCTGTCCGCCGGGATGGTCAGGGAGAGCATGAACCGGGTGGTCATGCGCAAGCCGCCCCTGGTGAACTTCGTCCCACGCTTCGCGGCCGAGGACACCCCGCTCGGCAACTACACGATCCGGGCCGGCGACCCGGTGTGGGTCTCCTCGGCCGCCGCGCACGCCGACCCGCTCTTCGCCGACCACGTCGCCTCCGGCACCACCATCAGCACCCGGGCGCACCTGTCCTGGGGAGCCGGACCGCGCCAGTGCCCGGCGCGGGAGCTCGCCTCGACGGTCGCGGCGGCCGGTGTGGGGCGGCTGTTCGAGCGTTTCGACCACCTCGACCTCGCTCTGCCCGCCGACCAACTGCCCTGGCGTTCCTCCCCGTTCATGCGCGGCCTGCGCTCGCTGCCCGTGCGGTACGAACTCTCCGCTGCGCCCGCGCCGCCGTCGGCGGACGGTCCCGGGGCGCAGGTGGCCGATGAGGTCCTTCCGGACCCGTCCGCCCGGCAGCGCTCCTCGCTGTGGCGCTATCTGACGGGCCTGATCCGCGGCGGCCGCTGACCGGGAGGCCGAGGGCGCGAGGGCCCGCGGGGGCCGGGCAGGTTCACCTCGATGACCTGCCCGGTTCACACCCAGCCCGACTCCGCGGCGATCCGGATCGCATCGATCCGATTGCCTCCGCCCGTCTTCCTGGTGATCGCCGACAGGTGGTTGCGGACCGCCGCCACGGACACGCACAGCCGCTCGGCGATCTCCCGGGTGGGAGTGCCGTCGGCGGTCAGCAGCAGCACCTCCACCTCGCGCGGGAGCGGCGGGTGCGCTCCGGCGCCCAGCGAGGCCGGCGCGAACTCGGGATCGGCGAACGTCATCAGCGGCATCCGGCACTCCGGCAGCCGCACCCGCAGCTCGCCCCGGACGGCGACCTCCTCGCCCTACGGCACGCCACGTGAACGCGGATCACTGTCGCTCTCACTCGGCCGTCGCGGCCCGCCGGACCGCCGTGAACGGATCATCATCACCGCATACTCCGGGATTTCCGGTTCGGGCCGCGGGCCGGGTCGGGGACGGCCGCGAGGGCCGCGCTCAGCCGAGTGGTGAGGCCCAGGACGCGGGCGTACCGTCGAACGGTGGACACCGCAGGCAGCAGCCCGCAGCCGGCTTCACCACAGGCGACCACCACCAGGGAATCCGGTGGTGGCGGGAACGCGATGGCGCTGTTCGTCATCGCCTCGTGCCAGCTGATGGTGGTTCTCGACATCACCATCGTCAACATAGCGCTGCCGCACATCCAGAGCTCGCTCGACTTCTCCACCACGAGCCTGTCCTGGGTGGTCAACGCCTACACCCTCACCTTCGGCGGCCTGCTGCTGCTCGGCGGCAGAGCGGGCGACATCCTGGGACGGCGGCGCGTCTTCATCTTCGGTGTGCTGCTCTTCGTACTCGCCTCCCTGCTCGGCGGGTTCGCCCAGAACTCCGGTCAACTCCTCGGCGCACGCGCCCTCCAGGGCGTCGGCGGCGCCATCGCCTCCCCGACGTCCCTCGCCCTGATCAGCACCACCTTCCGCGAAGGACCGGCACGCAACCGCGCCTTCGGGGTCTTCGCCGCGGTCTCGGCGGGCGGCGGTGCGATCGGTCTGCTCGCGGGCGGAATGCTGGTGGAGTGGCTGAACTGGCGGTGGGTGCTGTTCGTCAACGTGCCCATCGGCCTGCTCATCGTGCTCGCCACCCCGCGCTGGATCAAGGAGTCCGAACGCCACCCCGGGCGCTTCGACATCACCGGCGCGCTCACCTCCACCGTGGGCATGGTGCTGCTCGTCTACGGCTTCATCAGGGCCGCGCAGGACGGCTGGCGCGACGCACTCACCCTCGCCTCGTTCGCCGCGGCGGTCGTCGTCCTGGTGGGCTTCATCCTGATCGAGCGGCGCTCCAGACAGCCCATCACGCCCCTGCACATGTTCGCCGACCGTAACCGCGCGGGCACTTACGGCATCATGCTGTGCCTGGCCGCCGCGATCTTCGGCATGTTCTTCTTCCTCACGCTCTTCGTGCAGAACGTGCTGGAGTTCAGCCCTCTCGAAGCCGGACTGGCCTTCCTGCCGGTCAGCGCGGTCATCGCCATCGGCGCCGGACTGGCCTCGCGGTTCCTGCCCGTCTACGGCCCCAAGCCGTTCATGGTGATCGGCGCGATCCTGGCCGCGGCCGGGCTGGCCTGGCTCACCCTGACCGACGTGCACTCCACCTACGCGGGCAGCGTCCTCGGCCCGATGCTCGTCTTCAGCCTCGGCATGGGCATGGAGTTCGTGTCGCTGACCCTCATGGCGCTGTCCAACGTGCCCACGCCGGAGACCGGCGCGGCCTCCGGGCTGCTCAACGCCACCCAGCAGGTCGGCGGCTCCCTCGGCCTGTCCATCCTGGTCACCATGTACGGAACGGCCAGCACCAACGAGGCGGAGAAGCAGATCCCGCTCTTCCTCCAGCAGGCGACCCCCGCCGAGCGTCTGCGCTTCGAACGCACCGGGCAACTGCCGAAACCCTGGTCCGACGAGATCCTCACCGCCGGCGTCTCGGCCTCCTTCATCATGGCGGCGATCTTCACCGCCGTCGCCGCGCTGATCGCCCTGATCGTCATCCAGGTCCGCCCCTCCGACCTGGAACGCCTCAAGGGAGGGGCGGGCCCCGGCTCGATGTGAGGCCCGCCCCCGGGGCCGCTACGCCCCGATCCTCGCGGCGATGACCGGCGCCAGCCGGTCGGCGATGACCCGGTGCCCCCGGTCGTTGGGATGCACCGCGTCCGTCAGGTCGCCCGAGCCCAGCCAGCCGGTCGTGTCGACGAAGGAGACCCGCGCGTCACCGCCGTCGACGGCGGCCTTCACGGCGGCCTCGGTCTGCGGGACGTAGCGCCCGCGGAACGTCTCCAGCGCGAAGATCCACGCCTGCGGATACGCCGCACGGACCTTGCGCAGCAGACTGCTGTAAGCCGACTGGAACTGCGCGGAACTCACCCCGTGCCCGACGTCGTTGGTTCCGAGGTTGATGACGACCGCGTCGGCCCGGTAGCGGGAGAAGTTCCAGTCGGGCGTCGCGGCGTTCGGGTTGAGCTTGGTGAACTGCCGCTCAAGACCCACGCAGCCGTCCGCCGCGGCCACCAGGCACGCCCCGCCCTGCGCGATCTGCGTGTGCTCGACACCCAGCCGCTCCCCGATCAGCCAGCCGTACGCGGTACGGGCGTTCTGCGAGGACGTCGTGCCCACGGTGATCGAGTCGCCGACGAACTCGACCAGCTTGGCCGGGGCCGGCGGTGCGAAGGTCGTCGCACCACTGTCGAGGACCAGCCCCTGGAACACCGCGTCGCCCCGGTAGGAACCGGCGACCACCTGGTAGTTGACCTGGAGCGTGTGATTGCCGGCGGCGAGGGCCGTCGGAGTCAGGTTCACCGTCCCCTTGACGTCGTCGTAGAACTTCACCGGCCCGTTGTCGATCCGCGCCCACAGGTCGATCGTGCCCCGCTGCTTCAGCTTGACGGTCCTGCCGGTGAAGCCGACCCGGTAGTAGGCGCCCGCCCAGTACGGGGTGTAGGCGGTGGCGGAACTGGTGGTGTCCCAGCGGCCGACGAACTTGATGTTCGGGTCGCCGGGCTGCCCCGGAGCCGCCGCCTTCACCGTGGCGCCGCTGCCGAGCCGGGCGGCGATGACCGGGGCCAGGCGCTCGGCGAACTTGGTGTGACCCGCCTCGTTCGGATGCCCGTTGCCGTCCTCGTAGTGGGCGCCGTCGGTGAGCCAGCCCGTGGTGTCGACGTAGTGCACCCGGGCGTCACCGGCGCCGTTGCGGGCGCTGACGGCGGCCCTGGTCTCGGTGACGTAGCGCTTCTTCAGCGTCTGCACCGCGAAGAGGTGCGCCGTGGGGTACTTGGCGCGCACGTCTCGCAGGAACGTGGTGTACGCCGACCGGAAGGCGGCGCCGGACACGCCGTGCCCGATGTCGTTGGTTCCGAGGTTGATGACGACCGCGTCGGCCCGGTACCGGGAGAAGTCCCAGGCCACGCCGCCGGTGCTGGCCGTCCTGAAGAACTGCCCGCTCAGACCGGTGCACCCCGACTGCGCGACCAGGCAGTACCCGGACCGGGCGATCTGCGTGTGCCGCATCCCCAGCCGCTCCCCGGTCTTCCAGGCGTACGAGTCCAGCGCCAGCCGGTCGGTGAGGGCTCCCGCCGTGATGGAGTCGCCGACGAACTCGACCAGCCCGGACGGGGCGCCGGCGGCGACGGTCCGCGCACCGGAGTCCAAGACCAGACCCTGGAAGACGGTGTCACCGGAGCGGTAGGACAGGCGCAGGGTGTGGGTGCCGGGGGAGAGCGGCCGGGGAGTGAGGTTCACCGTGCCGCGCACACCGGCGTGGAAGACGTCGGGGCCACCGTCGATGCTGGCGTAGAAATTGACCGCGTTCCTGGCCTTGACCTTCACCGTGGTACCGGTGAAGCCGGTCTGGAGGTAGGCGCCGGTCCAGTTGGGTACGGCCGCGGTGCCGGAGGAGGTGTCCCAGCGCCCGACGTACGCGATGTTGGGATCGGACACCGAGCCGTCTCCCGCCGCGGCCTGCGCGGGAGAGCCACCCGCCAGGGACAGCAGGCAGGCGAGCAGCACGGTGGTGAGGAGAGCGGGCAGGGCGCGTCTGGGGGAGGGATGGGGGGAGGTCTGCACGGGGTCCCTTTCACGTGGGGGGTGGATGGGAGCGCTCCCATAGGCAGCCTTTCGAGGGAACCAGTGAAACGGTTCAGCGTCAAGTGGTCCTGCACCGGCGAAAGTTGCGCGCGTGCCGGTGTGACGGCATACGGCCGGGTGGCGGGGCCCCGAAGGTTCCCGTCGGGTGAATCTGCCGCCCGCGGGCGCCCGGGAACCCGTCGGCGCGGAACCCTCACAGGGTGAACGGTGGTACGCGTGCTCCCCAGGGTCCTGCTGCCCCGCGACGCGAAGGAGGAGGGCTGTCGCGACCGCTCGGGCGTATGTTCCGCGACGGGCTCGGTGCGCGCCGCGCGCTGCACCGGCGCCGGCTGATGCGGCAGGGCTACGGCCGGACCAGGACCTGGCGTGTCCGCAAGAGCGGCGGGTACGTGACGCTGCTGGTGCTGACCTTCCTCGGGGCGATGCTCCTGCTGCTCCTGGTTGTCACGGCCATCATCACGCTGTCGCAGGAAGAGAGTTTCGGGTCACCCACCGCATGGGTGGACAAACAGTGCGAAAAGGATGGTTTCAGCTGCGCCGTCCTCCAGTCCCTCTTCATGCCCTTCCTCACCCTCGCCCTGGCCACCGTCACCTACCTGTTCTTCCGGTTCAGCCATGTGCGCCGGGCCTACCTGCGGAAGGCACGCCAGGAGCCCCACGCACTCGTGGAGACCGCAGGCGGCATCTTCGGGCGGGTCGTGGGCCGGGACCAGCTCTGCTCCGTCCTCATGGAGGATCTGCGGGACTGCCGCTTCCGTCGTACGCACGTCGTCGTCGGCGGTATCGGCACCGGTAAGACGGCGCTGGTGGTGCTGCTGACGCAGCGGCTCGCGGAGCGCGGGGCGGTGCCCGTGCCGCTGCGGCTGCGCGCCGCCGACACGAGCCTCGACTTCCGCGAACTGGCCTTCGAACGCTTCTGCCGGGAGGTGCAGGCGAACATCCGCTCCGGTGCCGAGGCGGAGAAGGTGTGGCGGCGGCTGTGCCAGCAGGGACGGATCGTGGTGCTCGCGGACGGCCTGGACGAGGCGCTGACCGCCGAGGACCTGACCGAGGAACGCGACACCATCATCCGGCTGGCCATCCGCCGCGCCAACGAGGAGGGGCTGCCGCTGATCATCACCTCCCGGCCGCACGACTCGCTGCGCGGCATGGAGGCGTCCCTCACCGAGCTGGAACCGCTCAGCGAGGAGGCCGCCCTCACCTACATCTCGTCCGGGAGCGCCGGTGAGGACCGGCAGCGGCTGGACTGGATCGTCGAACGGGCCGGCATCGCTGAGGCCCCGACCTACCTGGAGATCGCCGCCGAACTGCACGAGCAGGGACTGCTGGAGCGCGCCCTCGCCGGCCCCGCGGAGGAGGAGGCCGTCGAGACGCGGGGCGGCGACCGGGCATCGCTGAGGTTCCACCTGTTCGAGACCTGGCTCAGCGCCCTCATCAGCGGCCGCTTCGGGCCGCATCTGCCGCTCTCCCCGGAGGAGCGCCGGTCGACCGTGCACTACCTCTCCGCGCTGGCGTGCGTGGGACTCGCCCTCGACACCTCCGAGGTCCGGTTCGCCGACGTCGTCGACGAGCGCGATCCGGCCCGCTCCCGCTTCCCCGAGATCGTCCGGGAGCTGGCCCGCAGGGTCGGTGACAGCGGCATCGACCTCAGGCTCGCCGCCCACTGGGGTGCCCGGATGGAACTGGTCGAGCTCGGCGGTGACCGCGTCCGCTTCCAGCACAGCGTGATCCAGGCCCAGTTGGGGGCCCGCTTCCTGAACGCGGTGATCCACCCGGACGTCCCGGCACAGCCGACGGAGGGCTCGTACTTCCCGGCGGCCCTGCAAAGACCGGGCCGGGAGCTGCTGATCGCCATGGTGCTGCACTCCCGGCTGCCCGACGGCGCGTGCGTCCACGAGGAGCCGGGCGCGGCGGGCTCCGACGGGACACCGTGGTGCCCGGTGAGCGCCGCGCGGGACCTGCTGATGGAGGCCGCCTGCCAGGCGCAGACGGTCAGGAACACCGGGCACGACAACGACGACAAGCACCAGGTACGCCCCCTCTTCGGCCGCACCCTGCACAGCAAGGCCCTGGAGCTGTACGCGGCCGCCCTGGAGATCGACAGCGTCGACGCCCAGCCGGACCAGCACCTGATCGCCATGCGACTGTGCACGTCCTGGCCGGACCTGCGGGCCCGCGACCCGCACACCCTGCGCACCGCGAAGGCCCTGCTCGTGACCCGGTTCGGCGAAGCCATGCGCGGGGTCGCACAGCGGCAGACCCTCCGCCCCGCGTATCTGGAACTGTTCGAGATCGCCCGCCTGGAACCCTCCTACGCCGTCCGTCTGGCCATCGCCCAGGAGATCGGCGCCGGCGGGGACCTCGCCTTCACCGCGCTCCAGCCGAGGCTGCGCGGACCGCAGATCGTCCAGGGCCTGCGGATGGAGCGGGAGCCCGACTGGCGGGAGAAACTCTGGGACGGGCAGCAGCCGGAGGAGGTGGGGGAGCAGGAGACCAGGCTCCGCCGGCAGGGCGAAGGCCAGGTCGCCCGCATGAAGAGGGAACTGAAGGAGCGTGAGCAGCAGCGACGCCAGGAGCGCCGACGTGAGCGAGAGGACCGCGAGGCCGAGGAACGGCAGTGGCGGGACAACACCCTGTGCGCCTGGCTGATCCCGCTGCTCGTCGGGTCGGTCACCACCCACCGGCACCAGGACACCCCGTACGCGTTCCTGGAGAGCTGGGTACGACGCGTGGGCGTCCCGGAGGACAGCGCCGACGCGTCCCAAGCGCTCGACCTCAACGTGGAGGTGGCACTGGCCCAGGGTTTCAAGTTCGCGGCGAACCGCAGGCACCGGCATCCGCACGCCCGGCCCGAAGCCCGCGAGTACCTGAGCGAGCAGGCCTGGGACATGCTCAAGCGCGCCCGGTTCTGGTTCACCCGCCTCACGCTGCTGCACGCGCTGACCCTGTGGGACCTGCCCGACGGCGCTGCGGCCGGGCATCCCTTCCGCGGTCACGGGTCCGATCCCGCCCAGCAGGTCCGTCAGTGGCTGGCCCGCCCGGACGGAGAGCCGGAGCACCCGTTCGTCACGGCGGCCGGGAAACTGTGCGTCTGGGCCCTGGAGACCGGGCAGCCGGAACGGTTCCTGTGGATCGACGAGTCGGGCGTCGCCGCCCACGTCGGCTCCCAGACGGCCCGGGGCGAGCAACGCAAGCACAACCTCTGGATCCCGCCGTCCACGGGCTGGAGCGCCCTGCACCCGAGCGCGCAGCAACTCCTCGCCGACGTGCTGCTGCTCCTGAACATTGCCGAACGGGGAGACTGGCCCACCGACCGCATCCGGCGACTCCAGCACACCGCCCGGCCCGACCTGCCGCCCTGCCTCACCCTGGACCGCTCGCCACTCGACCCGGTCCGCACCACCGCGCCGCGCACGGCGTCCTCCCAGGCGGGCTCCAACTGCCGCGACGACTGCGCCTTCGAACTGTGCCCGTACCCGTCCAAGGACCTCGACGGCCACCGAGTGGAACTCGGCGAGGCCTTCTGCCGCGCCCAGTCCACCCTCCTGTCCCGCTCCCCGTTCCGGCGGCCCAAGGCCCCCTGGCAACGCCGCACGAATCTCACGGAGCTGCGGAGGTTCTGGGAGTCGATGGGGCATCGGGCGCAGCACAATTCGAAGGTGCGGTGAGCGAACCGGCGGTCGGGACGTGTGGTCGGGCGCCGGTGGACAGCCGGGGTGAGTGGCCGGGCTCCCGACCGCTACCGCTCGTGTCGGGAGCGGTTCGACAGGGCGTCGGGGAGGCCGGATGCGTCCGTGCCGAGTTTTCGGTACACGGCGGACAGCAGTTGCCGTACGCCCTGCTCGGTGAGCCGCAGGTCCTTCGCGACCACCGGTGCCGGGTGGCCCAGTGCCGTCATCTCGGCGGCCTTTCGCTCCTGGGCCGTCAGCATGTCCGTCTGTGGGTAGCGCAGGGGCAGCGGGCGCAGTCCCGCGGCGGAGAGTTCCCGCCTGGCCCGGGCGGCCAGACCCTCGGCACCGCAGTGCACCGCGCCCTCCAAACCCTGGTAGAGCCGGTCGGCGGCGTCGTGCAGACGGCCGTTGCGGGCCAGCGCGGCACCGTGGCCCACCAGGGCACGGGCCAATTCGTACGCGGCGGGTGACTGCTCCAGATGGTCGACGGCCTGTGTGTGCAGATCGAGCGCCGCCTGCCCGCCCGTCACCTCCGCCTGGACATGCAGCGCCTGGCCGATCGCGGACGCCGCACCGAAGTCGCGGGCCCGCCTGACGGCGTCCTGGGCATGGCGAACCGCCTCGTCGGGCGCGGTGCGGGCGAGTGCCGAGGCCAGTCCCAGCTGCCAGGGGCACCACGCGGGGTTGCGCCAGTCCCGCGCCTCCAGCCAGTTCCCGACCTTGGACAACAGCCACGCCGCCTCAGTGAGACGCCCCTCCGCCAGGAGCAGGTCGGCGTACACCGTGCGGGGATCGGGGAAGATGACGGCGTTGGGGACCACGTCGCCGTAGTGGTAGCTGTCGGCGAGTCGGCGCGCGTCACCGGTCCGCCCACGGGCCAGCAGGGTCTGGATGAGAATGCCGATGGCGAACCACTGGGCGGGCACCGCTCCTTCGACGCGCTCGGCGGTGTGCAGCCCGGCCCGGACGAGTTCTTCCGCCTCGGGCAGGCAGCCACGGCGGTAGCGGATATAGCCCAGGAGCGTCCGGCCCTGCGCCAGATGGGAGCCGTGCCACCCCATGTGCTCGCACTCGGCCATACCCTCGGCGAAGAGTTCTTCGGCCCGCCGTGGCTGGTCGCAGTACATGAACAGCAGGGCGACCGCGACGGGCACTTCGAAGCCGCGGTTCTCGTCGGTCCAGCTCATCCCTCCGCGGAGGGCATCCTCGGCATGACCGAGGGCGGTCCGCCGCGGCTCGCCGCGCACGAGGGCGTCCCACGCCCGCAGACCGAGGATGTGGCGCTCCTCCAGGCCTCGGCCGGTCAGCTTGTCCGCCAGCCGCGCCAGCCGGCGCGAGCGGGCGGACGAGTCGGGCTCGTCGGCACGGAACGCGCTCCATACGAAGTGATCGGCCTGCATGCGCAGTTTGACGCGCGCATTGGTGGCGCGCCGCGCCTCGTCGGCGGCCACGGTCGCGGCCTCGGTCAGCCGGTCGGTGTGGGCCAGCGCCTGGGTCAGCCGGTAGACGATGGAGGCGCGCAGGTCGGGGTCGATTCCCGGCTCCGTCAGCGCCTCCCGGAGATGGCTGACCGTGGCCGTGGGCTCGATCAGGAAAGTGGAGCAGGCCAGCTCGTGGAGAAGGGCGGCGCGGTCCTCGGCAGGGGGCGGTTCCCGCAGCGCTCGGGTCAGCACGCGCCGGGCGGCCTCCGGGGCCCCGGCGCGGAGGTACTCACGCGCGGCGGCGCGCAGGCACGCGACCGCCTCGGGCCGGCCGTCGCAGGGAACCTCCAGCAGGTGCCGGGCGGCAACGGTGGGGTCGGCCCCGACCACCTGGGCGGCATGGGCGGCCGCGTTGTGCATGCCGACCCGCAGGCTCGGAGGGATGTCGCGGTAGATCGTCGTGGCGATCTGCGGATGGACGAACTCCAGGCCGCCCGCGGGCTCGTCGGCGTCCTTGAGGATGCGGCGGGCGCGCAGCTTCTCGGCCGCCTCGGCGGCCTCCTCGCTGCCGACCACCGCGAGGTCGGCGGCAACCTCCGGTGAGAAGGGCCCACCCAGGACAGAGCCGGCCCACGCGAAGCGGACGGTGCCCGGACCGAGCCGTTTGAGGCGCTCGATCAGGCCGGGGCCCTTGACCGCCGCGGCGAGGTCCCGCATCACGGGCACTTCGTCCTGGGTGCCCCTCACCTTCCGCTCGCGGAGCCTGATGGCCAGTTCGACGGCCTCGAAGGGGCTTCCGCCGGTGACCGTCCAGCACTCGCCGCAGAACTCGTCCTCGGCTTCCTCACCCACTTCGTCCCTGATGATCCGCGCCACACCGGCCTCGCCGAGCGGAGACAGCACGTGCGGGCGCTGCTCGTGGCGTTCGACGAGCGTACGGAAAGAGGTCGCCTCGGAGGGAAGTTCGTCGGGCCGGTAGCCGACGACGATCAGCAGTGGGATGTCCGCGACCCGGGGCGCGAAGGAGGCGAGCCAGTCCAGGGATTCGGCGTCGGCCCAGTGCAGGTCGTCCAGGAGCAGAACGACAGGCGAGTTCAACATCGTCAGGCGCGTCATGACCCAGTCGAGGCCGTCGCGTACTCCGGTCGGGTCCGGCATCCGAGCAGGGTCCGTCGCCTCGAGACCGAGCGCGGCGCCGACGATGTCGTACCAGCTGCCCAGGAAATCCCGACGCTCCGTCTCGCTCATCCTGGCCAGGATGGGCTGCATGGCCTGGCGGACGACGCGGAACGCCATCCCCCGCTCGTTCTCGCCACCCTTGCCGGAGAACACCGTGCACCCGAGGGCGGCGGCGCGGGCGCGCACCGCCGCGATGAGTGTCGTCTTGCCCAGCCCGGCCTCGCCGGTGAAGGCGAGAATCCCGCCGCGCGGTACCTGGGGCACGCCGTCGACGGTGTCACGGAGCTCCGCCAACGCGTGCTCGGTGGCCCGGAGTTCCTCGTCGCGTTCGAGTAGCGGCCGGTGATCGTTGATCGGTTGCCGCAGCCCATGGGCCATGTGGTCTACCGCTTCCTGTCGTTGCTCCCCGCCGGACGGGGCGAGCGTACGCCCTCGTGCACGCCCCTTGGCCGGGTAGGAACAGCAGGTCGACAGAGAGGGTGAATTTCCCGCAGGAGCGGTTCGGGTCTTAGCCTTTCGGGTAGTCTGCTGCGTTTCCACCCCTCTCGGGACCCCTGTGGTGGAAACGACCGGTCGGGCACCGGATCAGAGCACCGCGGGTGCCGCCATCGTGTCCGCGTACCGCGGCACGGTGCGGGACCAGAAGTAGCAACCGCGGATCCAGCCGGCCATGCCCTCCACGTAGCCGACTCCGGACGGGGTCAACTCCGGCCTGAGCTCACCGTAGAGTTCCTCGAACTCGCGGATCGTGCTGTTGATGTGCCATGTGGCCAGCGTGACGGCCACCGGCAGGGAGCACCGGTGCGTCCGCTGGTAGGCGAGGGCCAGGTTGATCACGCCGCCCGCCCGCTGTTCCTTCACCGCGGAGAAGAGGTCGGGAATCCACACCGCCGCGTCGGCCGACAGCCGGCTCAGGCGTCGCATGTCGGGGTGATGGATCTCCTCCGGCGTCAGTTCGCACGGTTGCGCGGCCTCGCACAGCGGGTAGAACGGCTCGACGCCCGCGATGAGGGAGCGAATGGACCGGCACAGCCCGCTTCCCACCGAGGCGGGCTGGGTCTGGGCCACCGCTTCGTACAGCAGGCCGTGCACGTACTCACGGCTGTTCCAGGCCCATCGTGCGGCCTGAGCGGGTGTGCACCGTTCCCGTACCTGTCGCTGGAGGTCGGCCAGGGCCGCCCCGAGCCGGGTGGTGGGCGGCTGGCCGTCCCGCAGGATCGCGAGGCTCTCGCACAGCATGGGAAGCAGCCGGCCCGGCGTGTGCCGGCCGACATCCTCCGCACGGTCGTCGAAGATGAACTGGTAGGCGATCTGGTTGGCCATGATCTGGAGGAGCCCGGAATCCATGGTCGGACTGTTGTAGGCCGCGAGTTCGGCGGGGCGTGTACAGGAGATCATGGCCGCCACCGCCGGGTCATCGGTCAGCCCCCAGGTGCTCAGCCATTCCTCGACGCCTGCCGCAGCTTGGGACGCGTGGGGATTGCGCTGGAAAGGGAAGGGCATGTAGAGGTTCGCGTCGATCAGGTCCCTCAGATCGACGACCGGAACTCCGTCCTGCGCGGCAAGCGTGATTTCCTCATGCGTCGCGGACATCATTGGCCACCTGCCGCTCGGGAGTTGTGATGACGGGCACGACAGTTGTCCCGGGTGTGCGGGAATCCGCCCGAGGCGGTGTGCCCACCGGCCGCCTCGCTCGGGGTTCGCTGACCATCACCAGTCCCCTCGGCCCCAACGACGCCGCGGGGCGCAGCCGTTCGGTGTAGCCGGGCAGGTGACGCAGCCTCCAGTGCCGGGCGATGAACGCGACGGTCACCGTGGCCTCCGCCAGCGCGAGTGTCTCTCCGATGCATTTCCGGCTGCCCGCACCGAACGGAATCATCGCTCCGGGCGGGGCCGCGACGGCCTGCCCGGACAGCCAGCGGTCGGGGAGGAAACGATCGGGGTCGGAGAACAGGGCGGGGTCGTGGTGCAGGAGGTACGGGCTGAACATGACGGTGGCGCCCTGCGGGAGACGGTGCCCGGCGAGCTCCGTCTCCCGCGTGGTGACGCGGGTGAAGAGCCAGCCGGGCGGGCGGTGGCGAAGGGTCTCGGTGAGAATGCACCGGGTGTGGACGAGGCGCGGCAGCTCGTCGGGGCCGGGCGGCTGCCCTGAAGCGAGCACGGCGTCGACTTCGGAGTGCAGGCGGCGTTCCTCCTCGGGATGCCGCCCCAGGAGCTCCAAGGCGGAGGAGAGGCACAGGGCGGTGCTCTCGGCGCCGGCGAACATCAGCGTCATCACCTGGCCGTGGACTTCCTGATCGGTGATCGCCGTCTCCCCGCCGTCGGCCCGCGTGGCCGCCAGCAGGGTCCCGAGCAGGTCGTCGCGGTCGTCATGGGGAGCGCTTCGCCGACGTTGGGCGATGGCCGCGTCGACGATCGCGCGCAGACGGTCGGAAGCGCGCCGGTAACGCCGGTTCGCCGGCGTGGGAACACGGAACAGGGCGTCGACCGGCATCACCGTCCGGACGAACATGCCGCGGACCACGGTGGCCAGGCACGTGCGCATCTCGGCGGCCGTCGCGGTGCCGAGCGAGTCGGAGAAGAGGGCGCGGCTGACCACGCGTGTGGACAGGTCCAGCATGGCCGCGCTGACGTCGACCACTTGCCCGGCCTGCCATGCGCGGCACACCGACTCCACTTCCTCGCCCATCATGCGCACGTGGTCGGCGACGCGGGCCTTGCGGAACTCGGGCTGGAGCATCCTGCGCTGGCGCCGGTGATCCTGATGGCGGCAGGTGCCGACACCGTCCCCCAGCAGCATCCGCAACCTGTCGTAGAGCGGGCCGCCCTTGTCGAACGTGCGCGGATCCCTGAGCACCTGGTTGACCAAGTCCGGGTGACACGCCATCCAGGCACGCTGCGGGCCCAGTCGTATCTCGACCAGATCCCCGTGACCGGGTAAAGAATTCAAAAAAGCCAGCGGTCGACGGACCAAATCGATACCGTGGCCGATGAATGGGAATATGCCTGGAGCAGTGCCCACTGTCCAATCTCGGGCCGGTCCGGGAACGGAGCCGCTCATCGAATACCACCTGCCTCAGTTGGCACACGGGATATTGGTGCGGTCGCACCGACTTGATGCTCGCCTCATGTCCTGCCCAGTGGAATCTGCCTACGGCTCGCCGAATCCTTTCTCCGTAGGGGCGCACGGATGCACGTAGGGGCGTCGAGTGAATCACGGTTGCTGCATGCACTCAGCTTTTTATTGCTCTTCTGTGCACGCAGAAACCTGTGCGCCCGTCAGTGCTCCCGAAGAACACGGGAGTCGCGGCAGGCGCCTGGCATGGACATGGAGGTCACGCCCGGGGAACAGCCAGGCGGCTGCCGGTGACTGGCCGATCGGTCCGGTGACCGGCCTATTGGTCCGGTGCCTCCACGCCCGGTGCGTCGGTGGGGTCGGGATTGAAGTGGCGGTGGTAGCTCTCCGGTGGCGCGAGATAACTCGCGGGCAGGCCACTCGTGTCGATGACCAGCTGGTCCACGGCGATCGCGGGGTCGGCCATGAACAGCCGCAGGACGTGCTCACCCGGCTCCGTCACGATCACGGTGGCGGTCAGCTTCTCGATGCCCTCCTCGACGTTGCGGGCCCAGGCATCCCCCCGGTTGCCGGTGGCGATCGCCTGGCCGGAGAGGACCGTCGGCGGCTGGTCGTCGAGGGCGACCGCCAGCCGGCGCTTGCCCCGCTCGTCGAGGGAGGGCAGCCGGAAGACGGTCACCGGGAAGGTGCCGGTGCTGGTGAAGCGCACCCGGTAGCGCAGCTCCGGTGACCGGGTGGGCAGGTCCTCGGTGATCGGCGGTGCGGTCGTCGGGACCGCCTCGACGGCGGCCGTGCGGCGTCCCAGGCCGCGTACCACCCGCCACCGGGCGCCGCCGCGTGCCACCTGGCGGTCGAAGTGCGCGGCGTCGATCGACACGTAGCCGTGGGCCTCGACGAAACCGCGGGCGCGCTGCCGGGCCCGTTCGCCGTCGTTGACCACCCGCAGGGTCACCTCGGCGGTCGTGCCGGCGCCCGTGAAGGTCAGGGTGGGGAGGTGTGTGCCCTCCGGTGCCCGCGTCCAGTCGATCTCCACCCACACCCGTGTCTGGTCGGTGAGTTCGCCGCCCGCCGCGCTCAGCCGGATCCACGGGTGACTCGGCTCGGCCTGCCACTCCAGCGGGAGGAAACCCGTGTTGAAGACCTCCACGAAGCGGCGGTCGCGGGTGTAGGAGGAGAAGGACAGCGGGCGGCTCGCTCCCGTTTCGTTGCCCTCCGCGGCCAGCCCCAGGCCCGAGGTCTCCTGGCGGGGTACCCGCGTGACGGCCGGACGACCTGGCGCCTTCGGGATCTGGGAGGGGTAGGGGTTGACGATGCCGTCCCACTTGCCGCCCGCGATCTCCGAGTTGTAGCGGCGGGTGATCACCTGCTCCTCGGCGTGGGCGGCCTCGGCCAGGTCCGCGAAGCGGTTGGTGCCCGCGCCGCGCCCCTGTCGGACGGCGAGCGCGTTCCGGTCCGCCCAGTAGTACTTCAGGTTCATCAAGTAGGCGCCGTGCACCGGGTATGCGACCAGCTCGTAGAAGGCGTCGCGGTAGGGCTCGGGCAGCTTCGCGCCCAGCTTCCGCACCCGGTCCAGCAATTGCTCGTATGCGGCCAGCCGGCGGCCCGCCTCGTCTCCGTGGTGCACCGTCGAGAAGATCGCCTTGTCGATGAACTCCGGGCGCCGCTCCGCCGCCAGGCGGTAGTACTCCGTGCGGATGGCGGCGATCTCCGAGCCATGACGCCGGCCGAACTGGCGCCCGGCCCATTCCACCAGGAAGTCCTCGACGTTCCCCGCGCCCCAGCGGTCCACGTCCCATGCCATGTCCAGGCAGAAGGACAGGCCCGTCTCGATCGACTTGATGTCACCGACGTTGAAGATCCACATCCGGTCGGCCTGGTGGTCGTGGACCCGGCGCAGCTCCTGCCACACCTTGCTCAACTGCGTGGTGTCCAGCCACAGATAGCTCCTGGGGCGGCCCCAGTAGGAGAGGTGGTAGTAGATGCCGTTGCCGCCGGCGCGCCGCCGCTCCGCCTCGTTCGGGAGCTGGCGCATGTTGCCGTGGTTGTCGTCCGGCCAGATCAGCGTGACGTCGTCGGGGACCTGGACGCCCGCGTTGTACAGCTCCAGGACCTCCTTGTACGGGATGAAGATCTGCGGCTGGGCCGCCTCGCCCACCTCCTCGGCCAGGATGCGGCGCTGGTCGGCGATGATGTCGTTCATCACCGCGACCTTCTCCGGGATCGTGGTGGCGTACTTCGTCTCCAGAGCGGAGTCGTGCAGACCGCGCATGCCGATCGTCCAGCTGCTCTCGTAGCCGGCGTTCTGCCGGGCCCGCGCCCGCCAGTAGTCGGAGATGACCGTGGGGTTCACCGTGTAGTCGTAGAGCGGCAGGGTGCCGTCGGGGTTCCGGTGTTCCTCGGCCCACGGCTCCCACTCGTGGACGCCGTTGCGGAGCATGGCCTCGGGGTGGCTGGAGCCGACCACGATGCCGTAGCGCTCGGCCAGTTCGGGGTTCTCGCGGTGCTTGTTGAAGAAGTCGGAGTACGGGTGCATCGCGGGCCAGAGGTAGTTGGCCTTGAGGCGGAGCAGCAGCTCGAAGACCCGCTCGTAGGTCCGGGGGCCGATGTTCTTGTCCGGCTCCTGGGTGCGGTGGGACCAGGTGGTGAGGTTCTGCTCGTCGTTGATGAAGATGCCGCGGTAGCGGACGGCGGGCTCGTGGCGTACGAAGGGGCCTGCAGGGACCGTCACCGTGTCGCGGCGGACCACCGGGACGTCGGCCCACCAGTACCAGGGCGAGACGCCGATGCGCTCCGAGGTGTCGTAGACGCCGTAGACCGTGCCGCGCCGGTCGCTGCCCGCGATGACCAGGGCGCGGTCCACGCCGGGCAGCGGACGGTCCACGACCTGGGTGACGGACGCCTCCCAGCGCCCCTGCACCCGGGAGACGTCCAGGCGTCCGTGCCGGACGAGCCGGTCGATCACCGGGCTCGCGCCGATGGTCCCCACCACGACCAGGAGTTCGGCCCGCTGGGGCGCGGTGTGCAGCAGCCGTGGTCTGACGCCCCCGACCCGCTCCACGTCCGCCACGAGGTCACCGGCCGCGCGGATCACGGCCGGGTCGTCCGCCGCGTCCACGAACACGTTCGCAGGGGTGCCGTTCCGGAGCAGCGGGAAGTCCGGTCGGGCGGAGGGGGCGGCTTCGGCGGTGCCGGCCGGGAGTACGGCGGCGGGGAGCAGGGGCGCGGCGCCGACGGCTGTCATTCCCCGTAAGAACGACTTGCGGGTCACCGACGGAGACGAGGATCTCTGCGGCGGCGGAGACGAAGATCTGTGCGACACAGGGGACTGCCTTTCCGCGTCAGACCCGCGTCGGTTCCTCGTCCGGGCCGTCGGCGGGGCTGCGCGCACGTGGGATTGGCATGGGCAGGCTAGAAAGCGCTTGCCGTCGCACCCTAGGCGAGCCCGCGTGAGGGCGTCCAGAGGTCGGGAAGGCGTCCGCGGCTCCACCGGCCCCGGCCGTTCCGCGGCTCCACCGGCCCCGGCCGTTCCGCGGCTCCACCGCCCCGGCCGTTCCGCGGCTACATCGCCCCGGCCATGAGCAGCCCCGCCAACAGCGCCGTGCGCGGCGGGACATGCTCCAGCAGGACGTGCTCGTGCCGTGCGTGGGCGCCGTCGCCCACCGCGCCCAGGCCGTCGAGGACGGGACGGCCGAGCGCGGAGACGAAGTTGCCGTCGCTCGCCCCGCCGACGGCCGTCTCCCGCAGGGACCACCCCAGCTCCTCCGCCGCCGCGCGCGCCTGCTTGAACAGGAGCCGTGAGGCGGGCGCCGGCACCATCGGGGGACGGTTCCAGCCGCCGCTGACCGAGACCCTTACACGGGGGTCGGAGGGCGCGAGGGAGGCCAGGGCGGCGTCGATACGGGCCGCTTCGGCGGGGTCGGGGATCCGTACGTCGATTCCGCAGCTCGCCCGGCGGGCGACGACATTGCGGCCCGTGCCGCCACCGATCAGGCCGACGTTGACGGTCGTGCCCCGCTCCCGGGAACCCAGCCCCGCGATGTGGGTGACCAGTTCGGCGAGGGCGTGCACGGCGCTGGCGCCCCGGTACGGATCGAGGCCCGCGTGTGCCTCCACGCCCTCCACCGTCACCTCGAAGAGGCCGACGCCCTTACGGGACGTCTTCAGCGCCCCCTCCGGCCCGGCCGACGCCTCGCACACGAGCGTGGCCGTCGCGTCCTCGCTCAGCCGCTCGATGTGCGGCCGGGAGGCGGGGCTGCCGATCTCCTCGTCGCCGTTCAGGAACAGCCGCACCGACGGGCGCGGCAGGTCCAGTTCCCGCAGCAGTCGCAGCGCCCACACCGCCTGCACCAGGCCGCACTTCATGTCGAACACGCCCGGACCGGTGGCCCGCCCGTCCTCGCTCACCCGGAAGGGCCACTCGGCGAGGGTGCCGGCCGGCCACACCGTGTCGTAGTGGCACAGGACCAGCACCACCGTCGGCGATGTGCCCCGGTACAGCAGCTCCAGCATGTCGCCGTGCGGACCGCCGTCGTAGCGCCGCGACTCGTCCGGCGGGCCGAGCCGGTGATGTGTCCAGGCCTCGACGGCGGCGAGCCCGGCGGTCAGCAACTCCTTGTCGTCGCTGGGTGTCTCCAGCTCGACCAGCATCCGCAGGTCGCCGGTCATCTCCGGCAGGGCGGCTCGGGCCAGCGACTCGGCACGGGTCAGGGGCATGGGCGGTCCTCCTCGTACGTACGGAAGCGGCCGGGCGGTCAGCGGACGGGCACTCCGGGGCCCAGGGGAATGCCCAGCGCCCACCAGGCGTAGAACAGCAGCGTCCAGGCCGCCAGCATGACCAGGCACAGCGGCAGGGTCAGCGACAGCAGCGTGCCGATGCCGGCCGAGCGCCGGTAGCGCTGGACGACGCCCAGGGTCATCACGAAGTAAGCGCTCATCGGGGTCGCCGCGTTGGTGCACGAGTCGGCGATGCGGTACACCGCCTGGGTCACCTCGGGCGGGATGTCCAGCAGCATGAACATCGGCACGAACACCGGGGAGACCAGGGCCCATTGTGCGGAGCCGCTGGTGACGAGCAGATTGATGACCGTGCAGACGAGCAGGACGCCCAGGAACGCGATCGGGCCCGTGATGCCCGCCGACTTCAGCAGGCCGGCGCCCCGGATCGCCAGGACCTCGCCGACGCCGGTCCACTTGAAGTACGCCAGGAACTGGGAGATGGCGAAGAACAGCACCAGGATCGGCGCCATCTCGCGCAGGCCCTTCGCCATCTGGTCGGGGATGTCCCGGCCGGTCCGTACAGTCCCGACCGTGCGCCCGTACACGGCGCCCACGATCAGGAACGCCACCGCCAGGACGACCGCGATGCCGGTGAGCACCGGCGACTGCACGATGCTGCCGCCCTCGCCCCGCAACGGTGACGAGGCCGGGATCATCGCCGCCACGACCAGCGCGGCGTACACCAGCAGCGCGAGACCCGCGTTGCGCAAGCCTCTGCGCTCCTCCGGGCGCAGCGTCAGTCCCCCGGCTTCCGTACCGGCGGTCTCGGGGGCGTCCTCCGGCTCCGGTTCCTCCGGCATCGCCGCCACCCGCCGGGCGATGACCTTCTCCGTGACGACGGTGACCACGATGGCCAGGACGACCGACGAGGCCACGGAGAAGAAGTAGTTGGACAGCGGATTGACCACGTACGAAGGGTCGACCGTGTGCGCGGCGGCCGTCGTGAGCCCGGCCAGGATCGCGTCCGTCGGGGTGACCAGCGGGCTCGCGTCGTACCCGGCGGACACCGACACGAACGCCACCACGGCACCCAGCATCGGACTGCGCCCCACCGCCCGGAACGCCATCGCCCCCAGCGGCACCAGCACCACGTAGGCCGCGTCGGACGCGACGTGCGCGACCATGGCCGTGAAGGCGAGCGTGAACGTCAGCCACCGGGCCGGGACCCGGGCGACGGCCGCCCGCAGCATCGCGGGCAGCAGCCCCGACCGGTCGGCGACGGCCACGCCCAGCATGACCACGAGGATCGTGCCGAGCGGCGGGAACGTGGCGTAGTTGGTCACCGCGTCGGAGATCATCATCCGCAGCCCCTCACCCGAGACGAGGCTGCGCACCCCCACCGTCTCGCCGGTGGCGGGGTTGAGCGCCGAGGCTCCGGTGGCCGACAGGAGCCAGCTGACCAGCGCCAGGACGACGCTGAGCACACCGAACAGCCAGAAGGGGTGGGGGAGTTTGTTGCCGAGGCGCTCGATGCGCCCGAGGACGGCAAGCAACCGGGAGAGCTGCTTCGAGGGGACGTCGGGCGGCGGGGGCGAAGTGGCGGTGGTCACGCCCCTATTGACGACCGCTTGATGAAATCATGCAAGTAAAAAGGTTGTTGCGGTCGTATCGGTCGTGTGAAGTCGCTGGTTGACGGATTCTTTCAAAGGAGAATGGGGCGCATGGAGAACGCCCTGGACGACGACGACCTCGACCTGGTCGCCGCGCTCCAGCGCGCACCACGCGCCCCGCTCAGCCTGCTCGCCCAGGCGCTGGGCGTGTCGGCGAGCACCGTGGGACGGCGGCTGGCCCGGTTGGAGTCGAACCGGCTGCTGCGGGTGATCGGCCAGGTCGACCTGTCGGTGTCCGGCGAGGGCACCCCCTGGCACGTGTGGGTCGCCGCCGCGCCGGGACGGGCCGTCGACGTCGCCCGGCGGCTCGTCGAACTGCCCGAGGCGGCCCATGTCGCGATCACCGCCGGGCAGGCGGACGTCTACTGCGTCGTCCAGCCCGCGCGCCGCGCCGAGGCCCGCGACCTGCTCACCCGGCGCATCGCCGGCCTCCCCGGCATACGGTCCACCCGTACCGAACTCGTCCTGCGCGCGGACACCAAGTCCGACGCCTGGCGGCTGCCGCGCCTGACGGAGGACCAGCGCCGACTGCTCGCCACGTACACGGCGGAGGAACGCGAGACGGACCCGGGCGGCACGGACCGGCCCGCCCGCCCCACAGGTGACGAACTGCGCACCCTGCGCCTGCTCGCCGCCGACGGCCGGATGACCGCCGCGCAGGTCTCCCGGGAGCTGGGCATCGGGCAGTCCACCGCCTACCGCGTCACCCAGTCGCTGCTCCAGCGCGGACTCGTCCGCCCCCGCGTGGAGATCGAGCCCGCACTGCTGGGCTACGCCCTGGAGGCGGTGGTCGCCCTGACCGTGTCACCGAGCGGGGTGTGCGAGGGGGCCCGGACGCTCGCCCGGCATCCCTCCGCCCGGTACGTGTCGACCAACGCGGGCACCTTCTCCGTCGTCCACCAGGGCGTCTTCCGCGACGAGGAGGGTCTCGCCGCGTTCCTCACCCGGGACCTGGCGGAGCTTCCCGGGGTGATCTCCTTCGACGTCTCCGTCGTGCTCCAGGCACTGCGGCGGCACTGGCTCGACCGGGAGGACGGCCTCCTGGCCGCCGTACCCGGCCCGACGGACCCCGGGAGTGGACGGCATGACGACACGTGAGACCGCCATCGGCCTGGCCGAGGCCTATTTCGACTCCGGCGGCTTCCTCGCCGACCTGCGGCGCCGGGTCGCGTTCCCCACCCAGAGCCCGCCGCCGGACGGCCCGGGCCCGCTGCGCGCCTACCTGGCCGACGAACTCGCCCCCGCCGTACGCCGCCTGGGCGCGACCGTACGGATCGTCGACAATCCGGTGCCGGACGCGGGCCCCTTCCTGCTCGCCCACCGGCACGAGGCCGACGGCCTGCCCACCGTCCTGGTCTACGGCCACGGCGACGTCGTCCCCGGCCAGGACGGCCGCTGGCGCACCGGCCTGTCCCCCTGGGAACTCGTCGTCGAGGGCGACCGCCTCTACGGGCGCGGCACCGCCGACAACAAGGGCCAGCACACCGTCAACCTGGCGGCGCTCGAACAGGTCCTGGCCGCTCGGGAAGGCCGGCTGGGCTTCAACCTGAAGGTGCTCGTGGAGACGGGGGAGGAGTCGGGCTCACCCGGCCTGCACGAGGTCTGCCGCCGGACGAAGGACGACCTGGCCGCCGACCTGCTCATCGCCTCCGACGGCCCACGCCTCGCGGCCGGCCGCCCCACCCTGTTCCTCGGCTCCCGGGGCGCCGCCAACTTCCGCCTGCGCGTGACCCTGCGCGAGGGCGCCCACCACTCGGGCAACTGGGGCGGCGCCCTGCGTAACCCCGCCACGGTGCTCACCGGAGCCCTCTCGACCCTGGTCGACTCCCGGGGCCGCATCCTGGTGGAGGGACTGCGACCGCCGGCGATTCCCGGGCCCGTCGCGGCCGCCCTGGCGGACCTCACCGTGGGCGGCGGGGACGGCGACCCGGAGGTGGACACCGACTGGGGCGAGCCGGGCCTCAGCCCGGCCGAACGCGTCTTCGGCTGGAACACCCTGGAGATCCTCGCCCTGGCCGCCGGCGATCCCGCCAAGCCCGTCGGCGCCATCCCCGGCACCGCCCACGCCGACGTCCAACTCCGCTTCGTCGTCGGCACGCCCTGGCGCGACCTCGAACGCATCGTCCGCGACCACCTCGACGCCCACGGCCTGTCCACGGTCGACGTCGAGGTGCTCCAGGCCGTCCCCGCGACCCGCCTCAGCCCTGACGACCCCTGGGTCCGCTGGGCCGTGGGCTCCCTGCGGCACACCACGGGCAAGGAACCGGCCGTCCTGCCGAACCTCGGCGGCACCCTCCCCAACGACGCCTTCGCGGACGTCCTCGGCCTGCCCACCGTGTGGATCCCGCACTCCCACCCCTCCTGCTCCCAACACGCCCCTGACGAACACCTGTTGGGGTCCGTGGCCCGCGAAGGACTGCGCATCATGGCGGGCCTGTTCTGGGACCTCGGCGAACCACGAGCCTGACGGCGATCGATAGGTTGCCGGACAGCGCCGCGGTCCGGCGCCTCGCCCCCACGGAAGGACACCCCTGTGCGCCCTCGACGTCTCCGGTCCGCCCTCCCTCTCCTCAGCACCCTGACGACTGCTGCAACTCTGGCCCTCGGTACGGCCGGTACGGTCGGCCCGGCCACCGCCGCCGAGCGGCCCGCTCCCGTACGCCACACGGCTGCCGCCGCGCACGACCTGGCGTCGGTGACGGAACTGCTCGCGCAACGGCTGCTGCTGGCCGACAAGGTCGCCGCCGCCAAGTACGGCACGGACACGCCGATCGACGACCCGGAGCGCGAGGCGCGGATCCTGGACGACGTCCGCGCCCGGGCGACCGGCCTCGGCCTCGACCCGGACGCCGTGGCCGCCGTGTTCCGGGACCAGATCGAGGCGAACAAGCTGGTGCAGCGCGGCCTGTACGCCCGCTGGGACGCGAACCCCGGCGAGCGCCCCACCGAACGGCCGGACCTGGCCAAGGAGGTCCGCCCGGCCCTCGACCGCATCACCACACAGCTGCTGACCGCGCTCGACGACACGGAACGGGCCCGGACCCTGCCGTCGTGCGGTCCGCGGCTGGCCACCGCCGCAGGCTGGTCCGCGTACACCCACCGGCTCGACGAACTGCACCTGAAGGGGCTCGGGCGGGCGCTGCCGTCCGTGTGCGCCGCGCCTTAAAAGTCCCGGCCGGTTTCGACGAACCGGGCCAGACTCTCCAGGGCCATGCGGGGTCGACATCCCCTAGGCGACCTGGTCCGCCCCGGTCGGCAGTGGCGGTTCCGACTCGATGCGCCGCAGCTCCTCGTCGGTGAGGAGGCGGGAGCGGAGCAGGAAGCGGACGCCTTCCGGGGCCTCCAGGGAGAAGCCGCTGCCACGGCCGGGGACCACGTCCACGGTGAGATGGGTGTGTGACCAGTACGTGAACTGGTCCGCGCTCATCCAGAACGGGGTGTCCCCGGCCACGTGCCCCAGCAGGACGTCCGCGGCACCGACCCGGAACTCTCCGCGCGGGTAGCACATCGGGGCGCTGCCGTCGCAGCAGCCGCCGGACTGGTGGAACATCACCGGCCCGTGTGTCCCGGTCAGCCGCAGCAGCAGGTCCTCGGCGGCGGGCGTGAGTTCGACACGTCCCGTGCGGGCGGTCGTCGGCGGCACCCCGGGTTCGGGGGCGGGTGAGTCGGTCATGGCGTACCTCCAGGCGGTGCCCGGTCCGGTGCCGAACCGGGCTCGTATACCGAGTTCTCCGGTGTCCGTCGGCCTATGTGTAGGGGGCTGTCGGGGTGTCCAGCAAGGGGCGCCCGCACATACGCTGGCGGATGCACGGCCCAGCACCGAGAAGACGGCGGCGCCCGCCCGGGCCGCTGGCGTCGCCGCAGTCCCGCGCGACAGAACAGGAAGGTCTCATGACCGCCACCGATCCGTGGATACGGCGCTACTTCCCGAGCCCCGACGCCCCCGTGCAACTGGTCTGCCTGCCGCACGCGGGTGGCTCGGCGTCCTTCTTCCGGCCGGTGGCCCAGGCGCTGAACCCCCGTGTCGAGGTGCTCGCCGTCCAGTACCCGGGGCGCCAGGACCGGCACCACGAGCCCATGATCGACACCATCGGTGGCCTCGCGGACCAGGTGCGCCGGGCCGTGACGGGCGCGGTGGACCGCCCCTTCGCCCTGTTCGGGCACAGCATGGGCGCGACACTGGCCTTCGAGGTCGCCGTACGGCTGGAGCAGGCGGGGCTGGTCGCCGAGCGGGTCTTCGTCTCGGGGCGCCGCGCACCGTCGTGCCACCGCGACGAGCAGGTGCACCAGCACGACGACGCCGGGATCATCGCCGAACTGCGCAGGCTCAGCGGCACCGACCAACAGGTCTTCGGGGACGACGAGTTGATGCGTATGGTCCTCCCGGCCGTCCGGAACGACTACCGCGCGGCGGAGACCTACGTGTGCGCGACGGACCACCGGCTCCGCAGCCCCGTCACCGCGCTAACCGGAGACGACGACCCCAAGGCGAGCCATGACGAGGTACGCGCCTGGAGCGCGTACACCCAGGGCGCCTTCGAGATGGAGCGGTACCCCGGCGGGCACTTCTTCCTCGTCGACCACGCGCCGGACGTGATCCGCCTCATCCGCGAGCGGCTGACCCAGCCCGCTGTCGCGCCGCGCTGAGCGAGCCGTCGGACTGCCCGGGGGCGTCCCCGGGCCGCCCCCACCACGGCGCACCCGGCCAGGCGTCAGTCGACCACCCAGCCGTGCTCCGTGGCGAAACCCGCCAGTGCCGTGCGCAGCTCCACGATCTGCTTCGCCGTCAGGTCCGGGCCACGGGTCACCAGCAGCTCGGTGACGAGCTGGGTGAACTCGCCCCGCGAGAAGACCTCGCAGGTGTCCTCCGGCCGGGACTCGGCGCCGCGTTCCACGGTCACCGTGGTCGTCCGCGACATGTCGAGCGCACCGCTCGGCAGCGGACCACCGCCGTGCGGCAGCGCACCCCTGCCGTTCGTGCCGCGGCCACCGGTCGCCTGCGCCGGATCGGCCAGCGACACGTCGTAGGCCTTGAGGCCACGCCCGCCGTCCATGACGTCGAACACGACCCGCGTGCCACCGGCCAGCGATGTGCCCGGCTCGGTCAGGTCGTTGACGTGGACGAACACGTCCTCCCCGCCGTTGTCCGGCGCGATGAAGCCGTATCCCTTGACGTCGTCGAACCGGACGACAACCCCCTGCGGCATGTCCCTCACCCTCCTGCCTCGACAACAACACCTTTCCACAGCGCCGCACTTGCACCCGCGGCACCGCCGAACAGTATCCGACCCGGTCACGCCGACAGGCGTACCGCGTCACTGCGGGACGGTGACCAGGGCGCGGCCACGGCGGTGAGGTCGTCGCTGCCGACCAGGCGGAGGGTGACACAGTCGAACGGCAGGGCCGCCGCAGTGCCCTGTCCAGGCCGGCCGGGCGGACGATCCGGCCACCGTCATCCCGGACGCCGCGTGTGCCGGCGGATCCAGGCCGCCTGCCCGCCGTCGACGAGCAGGTCGCTGCCGGTGATGTACCGGGCCTCGGGGCCGGTGAGGAAGGCCACGGCGTCGGCGATCTCGCCGGGCGTGCCCGGCCGGCCCGCGCCGCACGCGTCGAGCATCCCGAGCATGTGCCCCTCGGCGCCCGAGTCGGCCTCCGTCTTCGCCATGGCGGTGGCGATGACACCGGGGCTGATGGTGTTGACGCGGGCACCGAGCCGGTTCCAGGCGAGGGCGGCGGCCTGCACCCGTACGTGGTTGGCGCGTTTGGCGAGGATGTAGGCGGCGGTCGGGTCGTCGCCGAGGGCCGTGACCGCCTTCAGCCCGAGCAACTCCTCGGCGGGAGCAGTCGCCAGGGCGGCCTCGTCCTCGCCGTCGATCGAGGCCATGTGCCCGGCCAGACTGGCCACACAGACCTGCGAGGTGCTGCGGACGGCCACCTTCTCGAACGCCTCGATCACGTACACCGTGCCGAGCAGGTCCACGTCGAGGATCCTGCGGACCGAGGCCGTCGCGGCGGCGACACCGGCGGAGTGCACCACGGCGGTGATCCGCCCCTGCTCCACCGCGGTCCGGGCGAGCCGCTCGACCGACGCACGGTCGGAGACGTCGGCCGGCACGCCCTGCGCCGCGTAACCCTCCGCGCCCAGCTCCGCCACGATCTGATAGCGCATCTGGGGTCGTGCCATGTCCCCACGGCCCACGGCGGCGCCCGTCTCGACGGATCTGATCGAGATCGAGCGAGCCCTCACCCGCATCGCGTACCTGGCCGGCCGGGCCCGGCAGCACGAGCGCCTGATGGCCGGGTCGGGACTGTCCCTGGACCGGGCCGCCGCGACGGTCCTGCTGCACATCGCCGAGAGCGACCCGCTGCGCCCCGGGGTGCTGGCCGCCCGGCTGTCGGTGGAGGCGTCCCACGTCACCCGGCAGCTACGGCAACTGGAGCGCACCGGCCACGTGACCCGCGTCCCCGACCCGGACGACCGGCGCGCCCAGCGCGTTCAGCTCACGGAAGCCGGCCTGGACGCGGTCCATCGCATCCAGGAGGCCCGCCGCCGGGGCATGGAGATGGCGCTGTCGGCCTGGTCGCCCGGGGGACTGCGGCAGCTCGCCGTGTTCCTCCACCGGCTCCTCGACGACTTCGTCGCCCACACCGAGAGCGCCCTCGGCGGCCGCCTCGCGGCGGGTCACTCACGGGAGCGGAAGAAGTAGTCCCGATGCCCGTTGCCCCACTCGACGAAGCGCGGTGCCTCGTCACATGGTGCGGCTGTCCGCCGGAGAAGGCTCTCGGCCGGGAGGACACGGCTGCTGCCCCCCTGGTCCCGCTACAGCAGGTCGCGCGGTACCCGCTCGTTCCAGGTACGGGAGAACACCCGGCGGTCGGCTTCGTACGCGTCGAGGGTCGCGTCCACGAAGAAGTCCGTGTCGTCACACCTCAACTGGGTGTGCGTCACCACCCGTACGTCCCAGTCGTCCCGCTGGAACCGCATGGTCCACGTGGACTCGCCGCTGACCGAGGTGAAGTCGTCGGCGACCGCCGTGTAGCGCTCACGGGCGCGGCGCCCGGCCTCCAGGTTGATGTCCTCGAAGCGGACCGTGCCCCGGTCCTTCACGATGTCCAGCTCGGAGTGGTAGCCGACCAGGTCCCGCTTGACCTCCCAGCGCTCCTCGGGGGGCGTCACCTGGCTCATGGCGAGCGGGGGAGTGCCCTCGGGTTCGCCGAAGGGGGACGCCGGCACCTCGTCCGGTTCCTCCACCGGCCGCACCGGCAGGGTGAGCGTGCTGGAGTGCTCGTGGACGCTCAGCAGGGCGGGCTTCGGCGGTGGCCAGGCCAGCGGCCAGTAGGACGTGGAGAGGGAGAGCCGGATGCGGTGGCCGGGCGGGAACGCCTGGCCCACTCCGTTCAGCGGGACGGTGGCGCGGTAGCGGCGGCCCGGCTCCAGCGGCTCGGGGGACTCCGTGCTGTCGCGGCGGGTGAGGTTGAGGATGCCGTACGAGACACGGGTCGCGGCGCCGTCCGGGCTCACGTCGGACAGCCGCGCGGCCACCATGGCGACCGGTTCGCTGACCGACAGGTCGAGTTCCACGGTCGGTGAGCCGAGGATCTCCACTTGCTCGGTCAGCGGCTCGGTGTCGAAGACGAGGGAGCCGCCGTCCTCCTCGCGCTGGTCGTACGGCAGGTCCGGGGGCGCGTTGTAGGAGGCCCACTTGCCCGCGAACTGGCCCACGGACAGTGGCGACTGCACGGTCATCGCGTCGCCGTCGGGGGCGTTCCCCTCGCCCGTGGCCTCCCGCGGAGGTCCGATCGTGTGCCGGGTGAGCGGATGAACGGCCTGCCGGATGTGCGGGGAAGGCCAGTCCGGCTCGCCGACCCAGCGTCCCGGCCGCTCCTCGTACGCGGTGGAGGGCGGCACGCTGTCCTGCATCCACGCTTGCAGCATGGGCCCGTCCATCACGCCGTTGTCGACACCCTTGAGCCAGTGGTCCCACCACCGTACGAGCTCCTGGAGGTAGCCGATGGCGGGGCCGGGCTCGCCGAGGTGGGGGAACTTGTGCGACCAGGGGCCGATCAGCCCCTTGCGGGGCACGTCCAGGTGGCCGAGCAGCCGGGTCACGGCGTTGGAGTAGCCGTCCGCCCAGCCGCTGGAGGCCAGGACCGGGCAGCGCACGCTGCTGTAGTCCTCGCACACCGAGGCGTGCCGCCAGTAGTCGTCCCGGCGCTGGTGGCGCAGCCACTGGAGGACCCAGGGCTCGGTGTGCTCCAGCCGTTCCTGCCACATCTCGCGCCAGCGGTCGCCGACCACGGCCGGGTCCGGCGGACAGGTGCCGTAGGCGAACATCGTGCCCGCCTCGGCCAGGTTGTCCGACAGCAGGGCGCCGCCCATGTAGTGCATGTCGTCGGCGTGCCGGTCGTCGGTGAAGGAGGCGATGGCGATGGCCTTCAGGCCCGGCGGCTGCCGGGCCGCCACCTGGAGCGCCGCGAACGCGCCCCAGGAGATGCCCATCATGCCCGTGCCGCCGTCGCACCAGGGCTGCTCCGTCAGCCAGGCCAGGACCTCCTCCGCGTCCGCCTGCTCCCGTTCCAGGTACTCGTCGCGCAGCACGCCCTCCGAGTCGCCGGTGCCGCGCAGGTCGACGCGGACACAGGCGTAGCCGTGTCCGGCGAGGTACGGGTGGTGGATCGAGTCGCGCACGGCCGTGAGGTCGCGCTTGCGGTACGGGATGTACTCCAGCACCGCGGGCACCGGCTCCTGGTCCGAGCAGGTGGGACGCCAGATGTGCGCGGAGAGCCGGACCCCGTCGGACATCGGGATCGTGACGTGCTCTTCTTCCTTCGTCGCGTACGGCAGGTTGGTCACGTAACGCATGGAACCCACGTGCTCCTTACTCTCGTGGGGGTTCACTCCGGCGGGTATTTCACTCCGTCGGGGGCTCGTCGAAGGCGAGGCCCAGGGCCGCCACGCAGTGGTCGAACTTCTCCCGCAGCTCCGCCTCGTCCGCCCCGCCGGTGAAGATGTGCGCCAACTCGTAGCTGTAGCTGTCCTGTCCGGGCAGCTCCGAGAGCCGGGTGCCCTCCTCGGGGACCACCTCGATGCGCACGCCCGGCGTTTCCCGCTCGATGCGGGCGATCTCCTCGGGCCCCGGCACCCGGCGCACCACTCCGTCGGTGAACCAGCGGTGGTACCACTTCGCCGCCATCGCGTACGGGCCCTCGCGGTGCGGCATGCGCGGGTCCTCGCCGAGTGCGAGGCGGACCATGCAGTGGTGGTTGGGGACGCCGTCGACATACTGGAACAGCTCGGCGTGCGACTGGGAGTGCCGGGGGTTGATCTCCAGCAGGTTGATCGACTGCGTCCGCGGGTCGTAGAAGTACTCGATGCTGAAGGTGGCCGAGTCCATTCCTATCTGCCGCATCACCCGCTCCGAGACGTCGTGGAGCTCCGCGATGACCGCCGGCGGCAGCGTCGAGGGGTACTGGTGGCGCAGGAAGCAGGGGGAGTCCGGGTACTGGATGGAGTCAAGAACTCCGTAGATCGTCACCTCGCCCTGGTGAGCGTAGCCCTCGACGGCGACCTGGACGCCGGACATCGCCTCCTCCGCCAGACAGACCCGGCCGCCGACGCCGTCCATCTCCGGCGGCAGGTCGATGCGTTCGAGGATGTGCTCGAAGGGGCGGCCGATGCGGGAGATGCCGTCGCGGATCTCGGCGACGGCCGAGCGGAACTCCTCCTCGTCATCCACTCCGAAGGCGAGTTCGGAGGAGTACGAGAGCGCCGGCTTGACCCACATCGGGAAGGTCACGTCCTCGGGCGGACGAGGCGGCTCGGCCGACAGGTCGACCTTGCCGAAGCGCGGGTGCCGGTCGGTCGCCTTCTGCTGCTCGAGGCGGCTCCAGTACTTGTGCTCGCACTTGACCACCGACTCAAGGCTCGTGCTCCGCGTTCCGTAGCGTTCGCTCAGCATCGGCACGAGGGTGCTGACCGGGAAGTCCCAGTAGCCGACGATCGCGTCGATGCTCCCGTCGAAGGCGTCCAGCACCCCCGTGGCCTTGTCGAACAGCGTGGGCAGGTGCACCTCGCCGACCTGG
Organism: Streptomyces sp. NPDC052064; assembly: GCF_055585925.1. Lineage (NCBI taxonomy): Bacteria > Bacillati > Actinomycetota > Actinomycetes > Kitasatosporales > Streptomycetaceae > Streptomyces > Streptomyces sp. NPDC052064. The sequence continues at coordinate 62,883 of NZ_JBVJJE010000010.1, read as the reverse complement.
AGTTCCTCGACGGTCAGCAGGGGGTGAAAGCGCAGCCGATCAGCTCCGGGAACCTCCCGCATCGTCGGCAGATTGGCCTCGTCGAGCCCGATCACGAAGACGTTCTTCACCGTCTCGTCAGACACAGATCTCCTTCCGACAGCCGGCTCTCGGGCCGGGCCTTCCAAGATCGACTGAGTACCCCTTGCGGGTGCGGCCATGCCGGTCGGCGCGGCGCTCGGGTGGGACGACGGGGAACATGCCTGCCGCCGTTGTGGGCACCCCGTGCGGGGGAAGGAACGGCGTGGCCCGGGCGAACGGCCGCGCCGTGGACGACACCGGCGAAAGGAAAGCCCGTGCAGCCCGAGCAGGAACGGTCCGCACCGCAGGTCGTGTCCGAGCCCGACCCGCCCTACGACTCCGACAAGCAGCAGCGGCCCGGCCTCGAGGCCGACATGCGCACCTCGCCGCGCTACCGGGCGAGCCGCTACCGGGCCAGCGGGAAGCTGGAGGGCAAGTCCGCCCTGATCACCGGCGGCGACTCGGGTATCGGACGGGCGGTGGCGCTGCTGTACGCGCGGGAGGGCGCCGACGTCGCCATCGTCCATCTGCCCGAGGAGCGGGTGGACGCGGAGCGGGTGCGCCGCGAGGTGGAGGAGCAGGGCCGGCGCTGCCTGCTCCTGCCCGGCGACCTCACCGACCCGGAGTTCTGCCGCGAGGCCGTCGAGCGGACGGCGGCGGAGCTCGGCGGGCTGAACATCCTGGTGAGCAACGCGGCGTACCTGAACAGCAAGCTCGAACTCGACCAGTTGACCGCCGAGGACTTCGACCTGACGTTCAAGACGAACGTCTACGCGTACTTCCATCTGCTCATGGCGGCGCTGCCCCACCTGGAGCCCGGCGACGCCGTCATCGCCACCGCGACCGAAGAGGCCCTCAAGGGCAGCACGACGATGATCGACTACGCGGCGTCCAAGGCCGCGCTGATCACCCTGACCAAGTCCGTCGCCGTGCACCTGGCCAAGCGCGGCGTACGCGCGAACGTGGTCGCGCCGGGACCGACCTGGACGCCGCTCAACGAGGCCGACCCGCACATGCCGCCGGACGGGCTCGCCCACATCGGCAGCGAGGCCCCGCTCGAACGCGCGGCCCAGCCGGAGGAGATCGCACCGACGTACGTCTACCTCGCCTCGGACGCGGACTCCAGCTACACCGTCGGCGAGGTCATCGCGGTGACCGGCGGCATCGTCGACACGCGTTAGCCGCTGGTCAGAAGGATGGCTCCGTGGGCAGCGGCATTTCCGCCCAGATGGTCTTGCCGGTGGGGGTCTGGCGGCTGCCCCAGCGTTCGGAGAGCTGGGCGACGAGCAGCAGTCCTCGTCCGCCCTCGTCGAACACGCGGGCCCGGCGCAGGTGGGGTGCGGTGCTGCTGCCGTCGGACACCTCGTAGATGAGGGCCGAGTCGCGGATCAGCCGCAGTTCGATGGGTGCGCCGCCGTACCGCAGCGCGTTGGTGACCAGCTCACTGACGATGAGTTCCGTGGTGAACTCCGCTTCCGCCAGTCCCCAGGCGGCCAGTTGCTCGCCCGCCGTCTTGCGGGCCCGGGCCACGGCCGCGGGGTCGGGCGGCAGCTGCCAGGTGCGCACCTTCCCGGCGTCGAGCGCGGCGGTTCTGGCCAGCATCAGCACGATGTCGTCGGCGGGACGGCCGGTCAGCACCGTGCGCAGCACCTGCTCACAGGTCTCCTCCAGCTCCCCGGCAGGGTTGCCGAGCGCCTCGCGGAGAAGGGAGAGCCCGGCCTCCATGTCGTGATCGGCGGCGTTGATCAGCCCGTCCGTGTAGAGGGCGAGCAGGCTGTTCTCCTCCAGCCGCATCTCGACGGCTTCGAACGGCAGGCCGCCCACACCCAGCGGCGGCCCGGCCGGCAGATCCAGGAACCGTACGGCGCCGTCGGGCGTGACCAGGGCGGGCGGCGGATGCCCGGCCCGGGCCATCGTGCAGCGGCGGGACACCGGGTCGTAGACGGCGTACAGGCAGGTGGCGCCGACCTGCCCCGACGCCTCCGCCGCCCGCCCGCGCGCCTCCGGGCCCTCTTCGCGGTCGATCCGGATGACCAGGTCGTCCAGCTGAGTGAGCAGCTCGTCGGGGGCGAGATCGACATCCGCGAGCGTCCGCACGGCGGTCCGCAGCCGGCCCATCGTGGCCGAGGCCTGGATGCCGTGTCCCACCACGTCGCCCACGACCAGGGCGACCCGGGTGCCGGACAGCGGGATCACGTCGAACCAGTCGCCCCCGATGTCCGCTCCGGAACCGGCCGGCAGATAGCGGTAGGCGACCTGCATCGCCGCCAGGTCCGGCGGCCGGTCGGGCAGGAGGCTGCGCTGAAGTGCCAGCGCCGTCCGGCGTTCCCGGGTGTAGCGGCGGGCGTTGTCCACGCTCACCGCCGCCCTGGCCACGATCTCCTCCGCGAGCAGCAGATCGTCCTCGCTGAACGCCTCCGGCGTCCGATGCCGCAGGAAGTGCACCAGCCCCAGGGTCACGCCCCGGGCGCGCAGCGGCACCATCATCACCGAGTGGATCATGTGCCTGGCCACCGACTCCGCGCGGGCAGGGGAGGACCTGATCCACTCCCGCAGCCCCGGATCTCCCGGCCGGTGCCGCGAGCCCCGGCCGGCGACCAGCGTCCGCACCGGCAGCGTGTCCACGGGGTAGAACGTGGCGTCGCCCGAGGCGACCACCGACTCCGGGCAGCCCTCCAGCACCGACCGCTGCGCGGTGCGCCGCACGGTGACCGGCACGTCCGGCGGCACCGGTTCCGGCTCGTCGCCCAGGGCGACGGACTCCAGCAGGTCCACGGTGACGAAGTCCGCGAACCCGCTCACGGCCACCTCGGCCAGCTCCTCGGCCGTCCGGGTCACGTCCAGGGTGCTCCCGATCCGCAGGCCGGCGTCGTTGAGGACCGCCAGCCGGCGGCGGGCCCAGTACTGCTCCGTGGTGTCGAACACGGTCGCGGACATGCCCTGGACCGCACCGGTCTCGTCCTTCAGCGGCGACATGAACATCGACCAGGCACGCGGCCGGGTCTCGCCCGGGGCCTGGCCGTGCTCCTCGTGGAAGATCATCTCGCCGGTGCGCAGGACCTCACGCTGAAGGCGGTCGTACTCGTCGAAAGGCCGTCTGGGCTCGATCTCCCAGAGCGTCAGGCCCTTCATCTCCTCCTCGGACCTGCCCATCATCTGCGTCATGATCTCGTTGGCGGCCACCAGCCGGGCCTCACGGTCGTAGACCGCCACCGGCACGGGGAGCTGTGCGAGCGCGAGGTCCCACAGGGTCAGGGCTCCGTGCCCGGCGCGCCTGGACGTGTGCGCCAGTGCGGTGCCGGTGACGAGCCAGAGCCGTCCGCGGTCCGCGTCCAGCATTGGCGTGCCTTGCAGCCGGACCACGACACGGTCGCCGTCCCGGTGCCGTAGCGCCATCTCACTGGCCCAGCGCCGCCCGTCGGCGACGTGGCGTCGTGTGGAACCGGGCAGGTCGGCGGCGAGCAGGCGCGTGGCGGCCCGGCCCACGATCTCGTCGGGTTCGTATCCGAGCAGCCGTCGAGCGCCGTCGCTCCACACCGTGATCAGCCCACGGGCATCGACGACGACCGCCAGGTCCTCCGGTACGCGTCCCTGCACGGTGCCTCCGGATCGACCCCCCTGCCGCTTCCTCGTTCATCATCTCAGGGAGGGCCGTCGGGTACCCCTTTCCGGCTTCCGGCTTCCGGCTTCCGGCTTCCGGTCACGGCCCCGGCCGGGTGGTCGTGTTCTCAGCTGGCGGCGCGGATCGCCCGTTCCAAGCCCTCGACGTGAGCGCGGGCGAGCCGTGCCGCCGCCGCTTGAGCGCCTCGCGTACCGGCGTGCGCCCGACGCCGATCACGCATCGTCACCCGGCCAGGCGTTCCACCAGCAGGAACCCGCCAATGGCGATCATCAGCGCTCCGGAGACGCGCGTGACCGCCCGGGCTGCCGAGGGCCTGGTCTTCAGGACGGTGCCGGCCAGGACTCCGACGGCGAGGTAGACGACGGCGCAGGCGGTCATGTGCAGCGTGCCGAGCAGGCCGGTCTGCGTGGCGACCGGCCAGCCGCCCGCGGGGTCGATGAACTGCGGGAACAGCGAGAAGTACAGCAGCAGCGCCTTCGGGTTCAGGCCGCTGATCCCGGCTCCCCTGAGCATGATCCGCAAGCGGGAGGAGTCCGCCTCGTCCCCGGTGGCCGTCAGGACGGCAGGCTGCCTCAGCACGCCACAGCCGAGCCACACCAGGTAGCCGGCCCCGGCCAGGGTCAGCGCGGTGAGCAGGGTCGCCGAGTTCGCCACGATCACGACCAGGCCCGCGACCGCGAGCAGGGTGTATCCGGCGTATCCGGCTACCAGCCCGGCGACCGCGGGGACGACCGAGCGGCCCTTGACGCCCGCCGTGATCGCATAGGCCCAGTCCGCGCCGGGGGTGAACACCAGCAGCAGATCCACTGTCAGGAATGCCGCCAGCGTCGTCGTGTCCATCGATCGTTTCCCTCTCACGTGCCTTGTCGCGAGAGGAAGGCTAGGTCGGATCTGCCCGAAAGTGTTCCCTTCTTTACTCCTTGATCGTGCCATCTGGGGCAGAATCTTCTCCATGGATGCCCTGGACCGGAAAATTCTTACCGAGCTACAGCTGGACGGCCGTCTCACGGTCACCGAGCTGGCCGCCCGCGTGAAACTGAGCGTCTCGCCCTGCCACCGCCGCCTGCGCGACCTCGAACGCGAGGGCGCGATCCGCGGCTACCGGGCGGTCGTGGACCCGGCCGCCGTGGGGCTCAATTTCGAGGCGCTCGTCTTCGTCACCCTGCGTTGGGAGGACGCCGACACCGTCTCCGCGTTCGAGAAAGGTGTGGCCGAGGTCCCGCATGTGCTCCAGGCCCAGCGCCTGTTCGGCGACCCCGACTACCTCCTGCGCGTCGCCACCACCGATCTGGCCGCCTTCCAGCGGCTCTACGACCAGCAGCTCGCCCGGCTGCCCGGCGTCCAGCGCCTGAACTCCACCCTCGTCATGAAACACGTCGTCGACGACCGGCCCCTGCCCGAGTGAGCAGAGCCGCCGCCTCTCGCTCAGCCGCCCAGACCACCGGCCAACGGCATCGTCCGCCACTGCTCCACGGCCGGTTTCAACGCATCCACGAGCATGGGCAGTTGCGGGGCGAGTGCGAGGCACGCCACCGCGCGGGACATGCCCACGGCGTTGACGACACGCAGCACACCCTCGTCCAGCCGCCGCAGACCCCGCCGCCCGGCGGCCGCGTTGTAGGCGGCCTCGCATTCGGGGCCGAGAGCCGCCAGGTCCCACTCGACCGGTCCGAACGTGGCCAGTTCGAAGTCGGAGTACAGCTCGCCGTCCTTGGCGGAGACGATGTTGGCCGCGGGGGAGTCACCGTGGACCGGCTGGAACTCGATGCCGGGGAACGCCGCCTCGAACCCCGCGCGTGAGCTGATGACGGGTTCCAGGATGTCCCACTCGCGCCGCGCGCGGTCGAGGTCGGCCGGGTCCAGGAGATCGGGCCGCCCTTCGAGCGCGGCAAGTCCCTCGGAGACGAACCGTGGTTCGGCCGCCGACAGGAACGGCAGCTCACCCGGGTACGAGCGCAGCGCGGCATGCAGGTCGGCGACCAGGCCGGCGTTGTGCACGTAATCGGGCTCGACGCTCTGGTCCAGCTCGACGAACTGCCAGAACGTCATCGAGAAACCGTCCCGCTGCACGGGCTCCCGCGGCACGAGCGGACTCGGCGGAATCACCGGATGCCCCTGCTCCGCGAGCCACCCCGCCACATCGAGCTCCAGCCGCTGCTGCGCCGCCCGGGACTCGGGGCCGGAGTACGACGGCAGGACCGTCGGCACCCGCACCACCACGGGCGACGGAGCGAGGTGCACCACGACGGAGAACACGTCGTAGAGCACCCTCGCGTCGGTCACCGTGAGCCCCAGATCGCGACCCGCGGCGACGGCCGCGGCGAGAGCGCGGGACGTGCGGGCCTCGATCTGATCAGACGTCAAAAACCCTTCCATGCGGCGATGGTGTCACGCAGGTCACGTCGGTGCGACCGGATATCGATCTCCGGACGAATGCTCCTGTGCGCTCCCGGTCAAGAACCGGTGCGCTCACCGGCAACCGGCCGCACGGCTCCGGGCCTAACGTTGCCAGGTCCCTCACCAGCCACCCGGAAACGAGGAAGCAGCGCATGCCGTACATCACCGTGGGCCAGGAGAACTCCACCGCCATAGACCTGTACTACGAGGACCACGGATCCGGTCAGCCGGTCGTCCTCATCCACGGGTTTCCGCTCGACGGCCACTCCTGGGAGCGGCAGACCGCCGTGCTGCTCGACGCCGGCTACCGCGTGATCACCTACGACCGGCGCGGCTTCGGACAGTCCGCCCAGCCGACGACCGGCTACGACTACGACACCTTCGCCGCCGACCTGAACACCGTGATGGAGACCCTCGACCTGCGGGACGCCGTCCTCGTCGGGTTCTCGATGGGCACCGGCGAGGTCGCCCGGTACGTGTCCAGGTACGGCTCCGGCCGGATCGCCAAGGTCGCCTTCCTCGCCTCGCTGGAGCCCTGCCTGCTCAAGTCCGACGACAACCCGCAGGGGGTCGCCCCGAAGGAGTTCTTCGACGGGATCGTCGCGGCCGTCAAGGCCGACCGCTACGCGTACTACACCCACTTCTACAAGGACTTCTACAACCTCGACGAGAACCTCGGCAGCCGTATCAGCGAGGAGGCCGTCCGCAACAGCTGGAACGTCGCCGCGGGCGGCGGCTCCTTCGCGGCGGCCGCCGCGCCGTCGACCTGGTACACCGACTTCAGGGCCGACATCCCGGCGATCGACGTACCGGCCCTGATCCTGCACGGCACGGGCGACCGCATCCTCCCTGTTGAAGGCACCGCCAGGCCGTTCCACAAGGCTCTCCCGGCCGCCGACTACGTCGAGATCGAGGGTGCCCCGCACGGACTGCTCTGGACCCACGCGGAGGAGGTCAACGCGGCGCTGCTCGCTTTCCTGGAGAAGTGATCCGTCGCGGGAACGCCCCGGCAGACCGGCTCGTTGCACATGAGTTCGTCCACACCACCGACCATGGGAGCATCGTGCCCGACGCCACGCCCGACACGTCTACCGTCCTCCCCGCACTCCCGGCCCTGAGCGCGCAGGCCGAGCGGCTGATCGAACTGGGGGTGCACGAGATCGCCGGGCTGTCCGCCGACGAGATCCGTACGTTCGCCGCCGAGGCCGACGGCGAGGGCGCCCTGCTGGCCGTGCACCCGGACAGAGCCCCCGCCTCCGCCCTCGCGACGCTGCTGCGCCGCGACGGCAAACCGGGCTTCGTCGTCCTCGACATGCCCGACGTCGACGAGTTCAGACCCACCGCCGTCGAACTGCCCGACACCCCGCTCTACGTCGTCACCGGCGTCGACCGCGGTGACCACATGGCCAACTGGAGCCCGGACGAGGCACTGCCCGTCCTCACCAAGGAGGACCGCACGCCGCTGCTGCTCACCGAGGGCATCCACTGGGTGCTGCAGGAGCCGGCGGTGCTGGAACGCAACCGCTGCTTCATGACCATCGGGTCCCGGCTGCGCAAGCCCAACGGCAGCATGGATGCCCGCACCCCGGCGATCTGGATCAGCAACGGCACCGGGCGCGACGGCCGCGAGCGCCGCAACGCCCCGAAGGTCGGCTGGTGCTGGTGGAACAACCGGCACACCTGGCTGGGCTTCGCCTCCACGACGGGTCGCAGTTCCTAGTCCCGGGCATCGGCACCGACAGCAGGGCTGCGCCCCGGGGCAGCGGCGGTACGGTTCGAACCGCCGCCGCTGCCCCGGGCTTTCGAGGCGAAGGACCTCAGTCCTGCCAACGGAGCGTCAGAACCTGGGCCGCGGGGCCTGTGCCTCGACGATCTCCGCGGCCTCGGCCTGCGTCTCGACGGACGGTGGGGAGCCGGCCAGGGGCTTGTTGGCGGTCTCCTTCATGCACAGGACGGCGATGACGCCGATGACCGCGGCACCCGTGGAGTAGTAGGCCGGCATGAGGGTCGAGTCGAAGGTGCTGATCAGGGCGGTGATCACCAGGGGAGTCGTACCGCCGAAGACCGACGTGGCCAGGTTGTAGGCGACCGAGAGGGAGCCGTACCGCACGTGGGTGGGAAAGATCGCCGGGAGCGCCGCCGACATCGTGCCGAGCATCGTCACCAGGGAGAGCCCCAACAGCAGCAGCCCCAGGGCGATCAGGACGACACTGCCCTGCCGGATGAGCAGGAAGGACGGCACGGACAGGAAGAGGAACCCGAGCATCCCCGCCATCAGCAGCGGCCTGCGCCCGAAGCGGTCCGACAACCGCCCGACCTGGTTGATGACGCACATCTGAAGCACCATCACGAGCAGCAGGATCAGCAGCCCGTGGTTGGTCTCGTAGCCCAGTTCGTCGGACAGGTACGTCGGCATGTACGAGAGCAGCATGTAGTCCGTGATGTTGTACGCCGCGACCAGCGCGAGGCACAGCAGCAGCGGCCGCCAGTACCGGGTGAAGATCTTGCCGAGGTCGGCGGCGGCCGAGGTCTCCACGGCCTCGGCGGCCTCGCTCGCCTTGACCTGGCCGCCCTCCAGCTTCTGGAAGGCGGGCGTCTCGTCCAGCTTCAGCCGCAGGTAGAGGCCGATGAGGCCGAGCGGGGCCGCGGCCAGGAAGGGGATGCGCCAGCCCCACGCCAACATCTGGTCGTCGCTGAGGAGGGTCTGGAGGAGGACGACGAGGCCTGAGGCCCCGACGTAGCCGGCGAGCGTGCCCAGCTCCAGGAAGCTGCCGAAGAAGCCGCGCCGCTTGTCGGGCGCGTACTCCGCGATGAATGTCGAGGCGCCCCCGTACTCCCCGCCGGTCGAAAAGCCCTGCACCAGCCGGAAGAAGATCAGCAGGGCCGGGGCCCAGAGACCGATGACGGCGTGCGAGGGGACGACGCCGATGGCGAAGGTCCCCACCGCCATCATGATCATGGTGAGGGAGAGGATGCGCTTGCGGCCGACCTTGTCGCCGAGCGGCCCGAACACCATTCCGCCGAGGGGCCGCACCAGGAAGGCCACCGCGAACGTCGCGAAGGAGCTGAGGAGTTGGGCGGTGTCGTTCCCCGAGGGGAAGAACACCTTCCCGATGGTCGAGGCCAGATAGCTGTAGATGCCGAAGTCGTACCACTCCATCGCGTTGCCGAGGGCGGCGGCCTTCGTGGCGCGCTTGACCGCCGCCTCGTCGGTCACGGTGATGTCGCTGCGGCGCAGCTTCGGGTGGCGTCGTTTCTCGATCGCCCGGAACAGCACCCGGTGTCGTCTCACGGCTGCCGGATTCACCGACTCGTCGTTGTCGGGCGCCGCCATTACGTCGTTCCTTTCGCCGGTCATCTATCCCGACCACCACGCCTGTACAGATCTCGCGCGCTCAAACAAACCCCTTCGAGCGGTGCCCTGGTGGATACGGAGGGTGACGGTCGGGTGCTTGCGGTGAGAGCCGCGCTGCCTGCCGGCTGTGGTGTGTCCGTGCCCCGGAGGGGAACTTGGTTCGCCGGTGCCCACCCGGTGAGAGGAGCCCATGTGACAGCGTCAGCGGCGGGCGACCGGGACCAGGGCGCGCAGGAGGCCGGATACGAGCCGGATCCGCATCGGTGGCGGGCCCTGTGGGTCACCCTGGTGGCCGGCTTCATGAGCCTGCTGGACGTCTCGATCGTGGCGGTCGCCCTGCCCTCCGTCCAGAGCGGCCTGGACGCCTCTCCCACGCAGGTGCAGTGGGTGGTGTCCGGATACGCCCTCGCCTTCGCTCTAGCACTCGTCACCGCCGGCCGCCTCGGAGACGCGCTGGACCGGCGCCGCATCTTCCTGCTGGCCCTCAGCGGCTTCGTGATCTTCAGCGCGGCCTGCGGGGCGGCCCCCAGCATCACGCTGCTCGTGGTGGCCCGCCTCGCCCAGGGCCTGGCGGCCGGCTTCATGGCTCCCCAGAACTCCGCGCTCATCCAGCAGATGTTCCGCGGTGCCGAACGCGGGCGTGCCTTCGGCTTCTTCGGCGCCACCGTCGGCATATCGTCCGCCGTCGGCCCTCTCGCCGGCGGTATGATCCTCGCCCTGGCCTCCGGCGACCAGGGATGGCGGTGGATCTTCTACGTCAACGTGCCCATCGGCATCTTCGCCATCCTCCTCGGCCGCCGCCTGCTGCCCCGCACCCGGCGGTCCGGCCGGCAGCACGTGGACCTGCCCGGCGTCGTGCTCCTCGGCCTCGGCGTCCTCGCGCTGATGTATCCGCTGGTCCAGGCGGGCTCCGGCGGCTTCGGCGGGCTGTGGTGGATGTTCTTCGCCGGTGCCGCGATCCTCTTCGGCTTCACCCGGTGGCAGCGTCGCCTCGTCGAGCGGGACACCCAGCCGCTGCTCGATCCGCGCCTGTTCACCACCGTGCGCGGCTACGCCGTCGGCGCCGGCGTCGGCACGCTCTACTTCATCGGTTTCAGCGGCGTCTGGCTGGTCTTCGCACTCTTCTACCAGGACGGCCTGGGCTTCTCCCCGCTCCGGTCCGGCCTCGCCGTGACGCCCTTCGCCCTCGGCTCGGCCTGCGCGGCCGCGGTCGCCGGCCGACTGGTGGACCGGCTCGGCCGCATGCTCACCGTGGGCGGCCTCACGGCCGTGATCGCCGGGCTGGGCGGCACCGCGCTGCTGCTCCGCTTCGCGCCCCTCGACATCGCGCCCTGGATCGCCGCCCCGGTGCTGTTCCTCGGCGGCGTCGGCAGCGGCTGCGTGATCTCACCCAACATCACCATGACGCTGCGCGACGTGCCCGTGCACATGGCGGGCGCGGCGGGCGGCGCCCTGCAGACCGGGCAGCGGCTCGGCGCCGCGGTGGGCACCGCCGCCCTGCCCGGCCTCTTCTACCTGGTGCTCGGCAGCGGCGACGACTACCGCGGCGCCCTCGCCACCGCCCTGGGCGCCGCCCTCATCGGCATGCTGGCCTCCCTGGCCCTCGCGACGTCCGACTGGAGGCGCGACCGACGGTCGCGGCAGCGGCACGGGAAGTGTCCGGAGGATGTCGCCAACAGCCCCATGCACGCCCGGCAGAACTGATTCCGCGGCGCGCTCACCGAGTACTGAGATCGCTGGCCGCGTCCGGGGGACCGACGTCAGCCGACGGCCAGCACGGTCCTCCCGGCACCGGCACCGGCACCGGCGCCCGCGTGGTCGTGCGAGGCCAGCCGCAGGTAGGCCGTGATCTGCTTCCCCGTGGGGCGGGGTGCCACGGCGACCCGGTCGCTGACCGTGTGCACCAGGCGCAGTCCGTGGCCGCCGACACGGAACCGGTCACCCTTGCGCACCGTGGGCTGCTCCGCCGAGGTGTCCCACACGGTGATGGCCAGCTGTCCGCGGAACAGTCGCAGGATCAGCTCGCAGGGCCCGGGAGCATGCCGGATGGCGTTGGTGACCAGTTCGCTGACGACGAGTTCGGCGTCCACGGCCAGAGAGGCCGGAATCGGGGCGAGGGCGGGGGCGGGGGCGGTGTGCGGGCCGCGGGCGAGGAAGGCGCGCAGTGCCAGGCGCGCGTCGACGGCGCTTGCCGCGCCATCGGCCCACGCCGTGCCAAAACGCAGCGTGGCGTGCTCGTCCGCGCCCGGTCGATCTGCCGCCTGCTTCCCAAGCGGGAGGACCATACGGATGCTCTTTCGTTGTGTTCGCCCCTACCGGGGTGGCTCTGTCGTCCTGCGTTTACCCGGGCGTGGACCACGCATACCAGGGCAGTCTCCGGGCGTTCTCAGCAAAACCGCTCCCAGCGGCAGCAGCCACGCGGGGGCTGGTTCCGACGCCACGGGGCACACGGGGATGCACACCGAAGGGCATCCCACGGCGGACGGGCCGACAGCCGGCACGGGCGGCCGATCAGCGAGGAGGCGACGACATGGCAGGGCCGGAGCATACGGAGACCGCCGCGCAGCGGTCCGTGGCCGTACTCGACACCTCGCTGACCCGAAGGCTGGACGCCATCGGAACCGGGGCCTACGTCGTCGACGAGGAGGGCCGCATCCTCGCGGCCAACACCCCTGCCCGGAACGCACTGGCCCGGTCCACCGAGGACCTGCTCGGTCATGACGCGCACGACCTGCTGCACCGGGACGCCCAAGGGCAGCCGCTGCCCAGGACAGCCTGCCGCATGCGGCAGGCCTTCCACGCCGGGCGGACCGCCCAGGCCGAGGTGGACTACTTCGCACGCGGAGACGGTTCCCTGCTGCCCATCGCCTGGCTGGTCACTCCGTACGACATCGGCGACGAGGGGGCCGGCACGCTCGTGCTCTTCCACACCGTCGAACCCGCGCCGGAAAGTGGCCCGCGGCCGGAACCGACGGGCAGGCCGCTGCCCGAGCTGGAACGGCTGGCCCTGCTGGCCGACGCCACCACGCGGCTGACCTCCACGCTCGACGTCGACGAAGCGCTGGAACGCCTGGTGAGCCTGGTCGTGCCCCGGCTGGCGGACTGGGTGATCATCGATCTGATCACCGAGCACGACGAGGTCTGGCGTACCGCGGTCGTCCACGCCGACGGCGGCACCCTGGTGCGCCGGGACGACCTTCAGGGCCCGATGCCGCCCGTCCCGGAGGCGTCCCCGATGCCCCTGTCCAGAGCCCTGCGCGGCGTGGCCTCCACGGTGGCCGGACCCGACACCTACCAGCGCGAACCGGATTCCGGCCTCGCGGTCGAGCAGAGCCGGCTGTTCGACGCCACGGGGATGCACTCGGCGGCCATCGCGCCCATCCGCAGCACCCGCGCGGTCCTCGGGGCCTTGACCCTGGGCCGGGCCGAGGACCCGGTCGCCTTCACTGCCGCCGATCTCCCGCTGGTCGAGGACATCGCACGCCGCGCCGGCCTCGCCCTGGACAACGCCCGCCTGTACCAGCGCCAGCGCAAGGTCGCCGAGACCATGCAGAACCATCTGCTGCCCCAGATGCCGGGAGTTCCGGGTCTCCAGATGACCGTCCGCTACCTGCCCGCACCCGACGCCTCACAGGTCGGCGGCGACTGGTACGACGCCTTCCCCATGTCCGACGGATCGACCGCCCTGGCCATCGGGGACGTCGTCGGGCACGACCTCGAGGCGGCGGCCGGCATGGCGCAGGTGCGCAACATGCTCCGTGCCTACGCCTGGTCCCAGCACGAACCGCCCAGCCGGATCGTCACACGGCTCGACGAAGCGCTCCAGCACATCACGGACGTCGACATGGCCACGATGATCTTCGCCCGGATCGAGGCGGCGGACGACGACGGCCAGTGGCAGCTGTCCTGGACCAACGCGGGCCACCCGCCGCCCCTGCTGATCAGCCGCGACGGCCTGGCGCGCTACCTCACCGACGGCCACGGCATCCTGCTGGGCACCAGTGCCGGCACCCCGCGCCCCGACGCCACGATCCTGCTCCCGCCCGGGTCCACCCTCGTGCTGTACACCGACGGTCTGATCGAAGCACCCGGCCACAGCCTCGACGAGGGCCTGAACCGGCTGCGCCGGCACGCCGCCGCCCTCGCCCACCGCCCCCTGTCCTCCTTCACCGACCACCTGCTGCGCCGCGTCCGCCCCGCCGACAACGAGGACGACGTCGCCCTCCTGGCCCTGCGCACACCTTCCGCCACGGCACGAGCCGCCAGTCGGTGACCCGACGGGTGACCCGGCGACGGCCCCTCAGGGTTCGACATGGATCTTGGGGCCGGGCCCGGAGCCGGCCGGGCGCTCGCCGGCGAGGACGGGGCCCACCTCGTCCAGGCCCACGGTGGCGGCGACCAGCGGCCTGGGATCGACCGATCCGGCGGCGTACGCCCGGATGGCGGCGTCGAGGCCGGGGGAGGCTGAGAGGACACCTGTCGCGGTCACGTCCTTGAGGACGAGTGCGCGGGTGTCGATCCTGCTCGGCTCGCCGGCCAGCCCGATGTACACGAGACGGCCCGCGGGTTCGACCAGCTCCAGGGCCAGATCCGGCAGCCGGGCGGCGTTCGAGGCGTCGACGACCGCGTCGAAGGGCACGTCCGGCACGGAGTCCTCCGTCCACACGTGCTCGAAGCCCAGGGAGCGGGCGAAGGCGAGGGAGCTCTCGGTCGTGCCCATGAGATGCGCCTCGGCACCGGACGCCCGCAGGAACATCGCCACCAGCAGCCCGATCGTCCGGCCGCTGCCTCTCCGCACCTGCTCCGGCACCGGGGCCGGGCCGTCGTCTTCGACAGCGTCGAGGACTTCCACGCCCGTATCGACGACCCAGGGCTCGACGTCGACGCCGACTCCGTCCTCGTCCTGCGCGGTTGCGGACCCAAGGGCTACCCGGGCATGCCCGAGGTCGCCAACATGCCCCTGCCCAAGAAGCTCCTCGCCCAGGGCGTCCGGGACATGGTCCGGGTCTGCGACGGCCGGATGAGCGGCACCGCGTACGGCACGGTCGTCCTGCACGTGGCGCCCGAGGCCGCAGCCGGCGGCCCTCTCGCCCTCGTACGGACCGGGGACTTCATCACCCTCGACGTCGAGGCCCGCCGTATCGACGTCGACGTGCCGGACGGCGAACTCGCCCGCAGGGCACCCGACAAGGCCACCGTCACCGGCTTCGCCGCGCCCCGGCGGGGCTGGGAACGCCTCTACGTCGACCACGTCCTCCAGGCCGACACCGGAGCCGACCTCGACTTCCTCGTCGGCTCCAGCGGATCCGAGGTGACCCGTGAGTCGCACTGACAGCCGGTCACCTCGGGGGTTCACCACGTCACGGGCAGCTCCGTGACGCCACCGGTGAGGGTGGTGCGCACCTCCAGCTCGTCCAGCTCCTTGGCGAGCCGCAGCCCGGGCAGGCGGCGGGCCAGCGTGGCGAACACGATGCGCAACTCCACCCGGGCCAGGCTCGCGCCGATGCAGAAGTGCACGCCGTGGCCGAAACCGAGGTGGGTGCGTTCGGGGCGGTCGGGGTCGAAGGTCTCGGCGTCGGTGTAGACCGAGGAGTCGCGGTTGGCGGAGTTGACCGACAGGATCACGGCATCGCCGCGCCGGATGGTGACACCGGCGACGTCGACGTCGGTGTGCGCGTACCGCAGCAGCCCGAGATCGCCGGGCGCGCCCAGGCGCATGATCTCCTCGACGGTGGCGTTGACCCGGCCGTCTGGATCGGCGGTCAGCGCCTGCCACTGGTCGAGACGCGTGAGCAGGAAGAGCGTGCCCAGGCCGATGCGGTTGACCGTGGTCTCGTGGCCGGCGAACAGCAGCCCGACGCAGAGCTGGATCATGTCGGCGTAGTCGTAGTCCTCGTCGGTGCTCTGAGCATGGACGAGGTCGGAGATCACGTCCTCGCCCGGCCGCCCGCGCTTGGTCTCGGCGAGACCGGTCATGTACTCGTTGAACTCGTCCCGTGCCTGGTGGGCTGCGTCGCCGATGGTGTAGTCGGACATGCGCTCCGACAGCGAGGCGAAGCGCTCACGGTCGCTCTCGGGCACCCCGAGCAGTCGGCAGATGACGGCGACCGGCAGCGGGAAGGCCAGCCCGGCCTGGAGGTCGACGACCCGGTCGGGGGCGGCGGTGTGCTCGGTGATCAGCCGGTCGACGCACGTGTCGACCAGGCGCTGGACGTGGTCGGAGAGCATCCGCATCCGCTTGGCCGAGAACGCGGGGGTCAGCAGCCGCCGCATCCGCGTGTGGTCGGCCTCCTCGGTGTCGTAGTTGCCCGTGGGGCCGTCCATGACCGCGGCGGACGTCAGGCGTGAGGCCCGTTCCGGCTCGGGATGGGAGCGGCCGAGTCGCTTGTCGCCGAGCAGGTCGCGCACCTCCTCGAAGCGTGTGACCAGCCAGGCGGGGTCACCGGCCGGTGTGGTGACCGGCGTGACCGGCGCCTCGCGGCGCAGTACGTCGTAGAGAGGCGCGAGGTCGAGAACGTTCGGCCTCGGGAAGGGCAGTTGCTGTCGCTCGGCGGTAACGCTCATGGCGCTCCTCCTGTGATCTCCGCATGCGATCTTCGAGCCGCTCTGACCGTAGCAGTTTATTGGCAGTAACTGTCATTAAAGTTTCGGACAGTCGTCCCATGTCGCGCGCGTGTTTAGATCGCCAGATGGAGGACTTCATGGTGGACAGCGGTCGTACACCCCGCCGGGGCCGGCCGCCGGTGAGCGACGAGCAACGCGGGCGGCAACGCCTCGACATCTCCCGCCGCGCGGTCCGGCTGTTCGCCGAGCAGGGTGTGGCCGCCACCTCCGGCGAGCAGATCGCGCGGGCCGCCGGGGTCTCCGAACGCACGCTGTGGCGCTACTTCCCCACCAAGGAGAGCTGCGTCGAGCCGCTGCTCACGAAGATGCTCGACGCCTTCCGGACGGTCCTGCACACCTGGCCGCCCGAAGCCGGCCTGATCGAGCACCTGCGCGCGGCCTACCGGCCCGTCCTCGCCTCGACATCCGGCGAGGACGTCGAGGCGGTTCTCGCCGTGGTCCGGATGACCCATGACGAACCCGCGCTGCGCGCCGCCTACCTCGTGCTCCGGGAGCGCGCGGAAGAGACGTTCACCGAGGTGCTCGCCGAACGCATGGGCATGCCCCCCGAGACGTTCGAGGTGCGCGTGCAGGCCGCCACCATGAACGCCGTACTCAAGGTCGCAGCCGACGAGTTCGCCCGTGAGACGGCCGGCCGGGGCATCACCCCCGGGGTGCTGAACGATCACCGCGAACAACTGGCCCACGCACTCGGCCTCGTCACCAGGCGACTCTCGGGCACAGACGCCGACTGAGGGTCCGGTCCCGCCTCAGCGCTCTCGACGACCGACCCCGTCGGTGTGCGGGGTGTGGGCGCGTACCGCTGCCGCGACGGCCGCGTCGTCGGGCCGGTCGCGCGCTTCGAGCCCCGCGACGACGCCCTCGATGTTGCTCTGCGGTTGGTTCTGGCTGAGCTTGAACTTGGCCTCGACACGGCTGATGACCACCTCGACGCCGACGATGGCGCGCAGTTGCCGCTCGACGAACTTCGCCGGGGCATGGTCGACGGACCAGGGTTCGGCGTGCCCGGCTTCGTGCCGGTCGGTCAGGCGGCGTATCCGGCTCTCGGTCCAGGCCGGGTCGTCGTGCACGACCAACTGCCCGTACACGTGCGCGGTGATGTGGTTCCAGGTCGGCACCACGCGGTGGTGCTCCTCCTTGGCCGGATACCACGACGGCGTCACGTACGCCTCGGGTCCGCGGACGATCACCATGGCCTCGCCCTGCACGGGCCGGCGCCACTGGTCGTTGCCGCGCGCCAGGTGGCCGATGAGGGCGCCGTGTTCGCCGGCGTCCGCGTCGTAGTCGAAAGGCAGCGGAGTGGCCACGAAGCCCTCGGGGGTCATGGTGATCAGGTCGGACGCGCCGTGGTTGGCCAGCAGGTCACGGACCGCGGCCTCGTCGGGGACGAAGTGCTTGGGGAGGTACATGGGCAGCCTTTCACGCGGCCGGGTCTCAGGCGGTGGCCCGGGGCCCGGCCGGGCTGAGGTAGTGAGCGGCGGTCTGCGCGGCGTGCGGGGCGAGCAGGCCCTGCAACTCCTCCGCCGCGACCTTGAGGAGGTCGCCGTCGCGGGTGGCGTGGAGGGTTTCGAGGACGAAGGCGACGTGGGTGGAGTCCTGGGTGACGTGGGTGCGGTGGGCGTCGCGGTGGTTCCAGTGGCGCGTCAGGACGCCGGTGGCGTCCGCGTAGATGATCTAGCCGGGCTTGGGGTGCTCGACGGTGTCGGGTTCGCCGAGCGGGGTGAAGGACTCGGTGCCGTCCGCGTAGCGGATGGCGATGTCCCCGATGACGTGGGCCAGGTCGAAGGCGCCGGCGGGCAGGCCGTGGCGGACGGAGACGGCGTTGTAGGAGTCGACGGCCGGGTTGATGCGCGGCAGGGTTCCCTTCTTGGCGAGGCGGCGGCCGAGCGCATCGACGCTGGGGCGGATGCGGCGGGGGTTGGTGCCGAAGGAGCGGTAGGCGGTGTGCCAGGCCTCGATGCGCGGGTCGGTCTCGTCGGCGGGCTGCCAGGTGCCGTCGGAGAGCTGCCGCTCCAGTTCCTCCACTGCGGTGGCGGTGTGGGGCCAGGGTTCGCGGCCGCGCAGGCCGGTGGCGGTGACCAGGGCGATGAGGGTGTCGGGGAAGGCGTCCGCGACGTCGGGGGTGAGGTGGAAAGTGGGCATGGCGGGATTCCGTTTCTCGCGTCGGGGCGGGCCTTGGTTCGGTGGTGCAGAGGTGTTCGGTGGCGCACAGGTGCGGGGACTGCTCAGGTCAGGGCGAGGAGGCTGACCGCGACGGCGGCGGTGCCGAGGCCGCCGAGCCGGCCGCGGTGGATCCGTTCGGCGAGCACGCCCCGGGCGAGCAGGACCGTACCGGCCGGGTAGAGGGCGGTGATCACGGCGACGACGGAGAGGTCCCCGCTGCGGGCGGCCGACAGGAACAGCAGGTTCGCCACGGAGTCCAGCGCACCCGCGGCTGCCGACACGGCGTACGCGGGCCGCTCGCTGCCCAGCCTGCGGTGCATCAGACCCGCCGCGGCCAGGGTCACGGCCGAGGAGACCGCCCGGCCGATGGTCAGCGGGGCCAATCCGCTGTAGCACGACCGCGACCAGCGCGAGCGGCAGCCCCACCGGTCCCGCGGCGGGCAGGTGCTCGCCCTGCGGCAGGCCCACACCGGCGGGCAGCGCGGCGGAGACCAGCGCGGTCACGGGCGACAGGACGTTCATCGGAATATCTGCCATCCGATTCCCGTGACTGTTTTCCTTCGCTACGAAAGAACTCGCCGTGACCAGCATCGCCATCGTCGGAGCCGGCCCCCAGCTGGGCCTGGCCATCGCCCGCACCTTCGGCTCCCACGGCCTCGACGCTCAAGGGCGCGGCCACGCGGTTCGGCGGGATCGACGTACTGGAGTACTCCCCGGTGGGCACGTTCGGCATCACCCCGCTGACCGCTCCGGCCGGGACCGAGCCGTCTCACGTGGAGTACGACATGAACTTCCAGCTGTACGGCGCCATCGCCGCCACACAGGCCGTACTGCCCGCGATGCGCGAGGCCGGCGCGGGCACCCTGCTCTACACCACCGGCGCCGGATCCATCTGGCCCGGCCCGAGGGTCGCCAACGTCAACGCCGCCGCCGCGGCCCTGCGCAACTGGGCGATGAACCTGCACAAGGAGCTGGCCGACGCCGGCACCGGCATCCAGGCCGCCCACGTCGGCATCGACGCGTCGATCGGCGTCTCCGTCATCCCCGGCCTGGAGGTGGCCGAGCCCGAGCAGATCTCCCCCCTCTACTGGGAACTGCACACCACCAAGCGCGACCAGGCGGAGCTCGTCTTCAAGCTCTGACCCCGCACCGGCTCCCTCGCCGAGCCCTGATCGCGCCGCGGCGTGCACCCGTCGCGGCGCGATCCCATACGTACGTCACCGCCGTACGACTCCGCTCCGGCGAAGCCGGCTCAGGAAGCCGTGAACCTCATCCGTCACTCCCGTTTCAGACCTCGGCGTTTCGGCCAACTCAAGCCGTCCGGGGGTGGCCTCAGTACCGCGTCCACCCGTTCGCGCCCTTGCTGTGTCTGGGGGCGCAGGCGTCCGGAATCGATCGTGTTCGATTCCCGTGCTGCGTCGTTATGCCGTGCACCGCCGAGCCGACCAGGTGCGGCACGACCCGAGGAGCGATGCAGGTGACGGTGACTGACGCCTCGACGGACAACGCGAAGACGCCACCCCCTCCACCCCCGGCCGCCATCACCTTCGAGGGCAAGTTCGGCAAGAACCCGCTGGCAGACGCCAGTTTCGCCGCGATGTGCCGACGTCTGCCCTCCGTGCTCGGGCATACGGCCCGGATGGCGTGGAGCGTCGACAGGACCGGCGTCGTGCTGCTCCTCGCCTGCCAGTTGCTGACAGGCGGTGCGGCTGCCTTCGTCCTCGCGTTCACCGCACAGGCGATGACCCACATCCTCGGCACCGGCACCGTGTCCGAACGCCTGCACGCCGCGCTGCCCGCGCTGATCGTCGTGACGACGGCGGCGGCCATCGGCCGAATCAGCGGAGCCCTGTCCTCGTATGCCGACGGACGGATCACCCCGCTGCTGACGACCGAAGCGGACATCGCGCTCGTCACCGCCGTGTGCCGCGTGGAGTCGAGCGCCTACGGCGAAGACGGATTCGCCGACCGGCAGGAGGCCGCCGAAATCGGCGTCACCCGGACCCGGCTGATGGTGCAGGACGCCCAGCGGTTCATGTCCGCCCTCATCCGCATGACCGCCGCGAGCGGGGTCGTCACGACGCTGCACCCGCTGCTGCTGCCCCTGCTCCTGCTGGCCGTCCTCCCGGCCGGCGCCGGAGCCGTCCTGTCGGCACGCGTCGACTACGAGACCCACTACCTCAACCTCGGCGACCGCAATGTGCGCTCCATGATGCGCTGGTGGGCCACCTACTCCCGCTTCGGCGACGAGGTCCGCGCCAACGGCATGACCGGCTACCTCACCTACTGGTACCGCGCCCTGTCCGACCGGATCGACCAGCGCACCCTGACCGCTGCCCCGCGCATGCTGCGCATCACCCTCGGCACCAGCGCCCTGGGCGGCATCTTCCTGCTGTGCACCTGGGCAACGCTCGCCTGGCTGGCCGCCACCGGCCGCATCGCCCTGCCCGTCGCGGCCACCGCTGTGGTCGCCGTCCAGACCACACTGGCCGCGCTCTCCCAGTTCGTCATCCACGGCGCCGCGATGTTCCACACCTCGCTCTACCTCGCCGACATGCGGTCCTTCCTCGACATGGCGGGTGAACGCGCGCCCAGGCGCGGGGACCTGGCCATCCCGGAACGAGTGGACCGGATCCGCCTCGACGAGGTCGTCTACCAGTACCCGGGCAAGGAGGAACCCGCCGTCGCGGGCGTATCGCTCACGCTGCGGCGCGGCGAGATCCTTGCCGTCGTCGGCGAGAACGGCTCGGGCAAGTCGACCCTGACCAGACTCATCACCGGCGTCCTGCTCGCCGACAAGGGCCGCGTCCTGTGGGACGACACCGACCTCGCCCAGGCCGACCCCGACGCCGTGTGGAAACGCACCGCGCTCGTCCCGCAGGACTTCGCCGCCTGGCCCCTGCGGGCCCGCGAGAACGTCACCCTCGGCCAGCCACGGACGGACGGCGACGGACCGGTGTGGGACGTCGTCGACGCCGTCGGCATGCGCGAGGCCATCGAGAAACTGCCCCAGCAGCTCGACACCCTCCTGGCCAAAGAGCTCTGGGGCGGCGCCGAGTTGTCGGGCGGGCAGTGGCAACGCCTCGCGTGCGGCCGCGCCCTCTACAGGCAGACCCCGCTCCTGATCCTCGATGAACCGACCTCGCAGATGGACGCCCGCGGCGAGCACGCCATCTTCCTGGAGATCAAGCGGATCGCCGCCGAGCGCATGACGATCGTCGTCACCCACCAGCTCGAGAACACGAAGCTCGCCGACCGCATCCTCGTCATGGACCAGGGCCGCGTCATCGAACAGGGCACGTACGACGACCTGGCAAACGCCGGAGGACTCTTCGCGGAACTCGTCTCCCTGTCCCAGGACCGGTGACGCACCATGAACCTCGCACCCTGTCCCCGCCCTGCTCGTCGGCGACGGCGACGGCACCACCGGGGCTCGCGAACGCTTGAGCCGGTTTCCGCCAAGTAGAGGGTGAGACCGCCGACCGGCGGTCGCCGGCAGAGGTCCTGAGACGGAGGTCCGGTGACCAAGGACCTGAACGACAAGCATGTGCCGACCCGTACAGCGCTCGATCCGGCAGCCTTCGAGTCGCTGGTCGAGCGCCACTCGGAGGGCCTGCACGGCTACTTCGCGCGCCGCGCGCCGTCAGCCGCCGACGACCTGCTCGCCGAGCTGTGGCTCCAGGCGTACGCGACGCGCCACGGTTTCGATCCCGATCGGGGGTCCGTACGGGCCTGGCTGTTCGGCGTGGCCAGAAACGTCCTGTCCGCGCACTGGAGGCGGCTCGCGGAACCCCGGCCGCCAGGCTCGGCGGGATCGAGCGGCGCCGACGATCCTTGGGAGGCGGTCGACGACCGGCTCGTCGCCGCCGCGATGGCCCCACGACTGCGCACGAAACTCGCCGAACTTCCCCCGGACGAACGCGAGTTGCTGCTGCTGGTCGCCTGGGAGCAGCTGACGCCGAGCGAGGCCGCGGCCGTGGTCGGCATACCCGCCGCGACGGCTCGCACCCGACTGCACCGCGCCCGCAACCGCATGCGCTCCGGCGCCTCCTGCGACCTGACAGGTGGCCCGACGTGACGGACACAGAAGGAGTGAACGGCATGAACAGCAGGAACGGAGATCACCGGATGGACGGGACGGGCAGGATGAACGAACGCCACGACATTCTCGACTTCCCGGGCGCCGACGAACTCATAGCGGCCGGAGCCGTGGCTCCGCCCCGGGCGGACCAACTCACGGCCGTCCGTGAACTGATGGCACGCCTCGCGGAGCGCGAGACCACGAACACGCGCACCGCCCTGGCTCATGACGCCATGCTGCCGCCCGCCGTCGCGCGACGGGACGGTCCGACGGCGTACCTGGCCCCTCCGCAGACACCACGGGTCATCGGCCGCGCAGAGCACGGGCGGGACGGGGAGGAACCGTCGGGGACCGGGAGCCGGCGAAGCCGCGGCCCGCGCCGCCGGCGGTTGGTGGTCGCGGGCGCGGCGGTGGCGGTGCTCGCTGCGGGCGCGGTCGTGTATCCGGTGCTGGACGTGGGAGGCAAGCCCGCGTCCACGGCCTCGGCGGCCGCCCGGTTCCTGAACGAGATGGCGGAGGTCTCGACCGAGGTCCCGACGCCCCAGGGGAAGTACTGGATGTCCCACTACTGGGCGAAGGACGGCCGGGCGACGGCCACGGTGACCGTCTACAGCGACCGGTCGGGCACCACCTGGATTCGGCACCCCAGCGGCAAGATGACCGTGTCGGGCCACAACATCGCCGACTGGCCCGTGGGCGACCGACGCCTGTCCTGGACCGACTTCGACCGGCTGCCCACCGACCCGGAAGCGCTGAAGGCCCACTTCTCCAAGGACGCCACACAGCGGTTCGACCAGATCATGTCGCTGCTCGCGGAGTCCCCGGCGAGCCCCCGGCTGCGCTCCGCACTGTTCCAGATCGTCGCGGACACCCCGGGCGTGACCATGACCCAGAACGTCAAGGACAGCCAGGGCCGTCCGGGCACCGTGATCAACCTCCCCCGCAAGGTTCCCAAGAAGAAACTGGAGGCGGAGCACTCCGCCGCTTCCCTCACCCACGTGGACGGCCCCTACTACTTCATCGACCCGGAAACCAGCCGCGTACTGGAGCAGACCAGCGAACTCGGCGCCGCCCCGCTCATCCGCACGACCTACCTCAAGGTCGGCTGGACCGACCGCATCGGCTGACCCGGCACCCCGGCCCCGGCGCGCACGTCGCGCCGGGGCCGGCACCCATGCCTTTGAGAGGTGGCTGTCAGAGGTCGAATTCCCCGTCCCGGGTCTCCGGCAGAGCCAGCACACACGCCATGACCAGGCACAGCCCGCCCGCGTAGCCACCCAGCGCCAGGGGCGACGCCCAGTGGCTGAGCGGGGCGAAGCCGCCGCCGAGTGTGTTCGCGAGGATGAACGTCGCGGAGGCACCCGTGTAGCGCAGACCTGGCCAACGCCCAGAAGCCGGCACCGTACGGCAAGAAGACCGTCGACCTCACGCCCGCGGCCATCGGCCCGTTCGTGGTCCCGCCGGTCAACCTCGACGAGCACCTCGACATGGGCGCCGACAACCTCATCACGGTCACCTGCGACGGCCAGGTGACGATCCCCACGGTCGCTGCCGTCTCCGCTGTGACCGATGTGCACTACGCGGAGACGCCCGCCGCCGCTACGCCGACGACGTGCTGTCCTTCAGTTCGTGCACGCCCTGGAGGCTCACCGTCCGCTGGGCTCCATCATGCGCTCCCGCCGCGACGCCTATCCCGGCTCCAGCGAGTTCCGCCATCGCCTCAACGGAATCGAGCCGCACGAGCCGTCCGACATCAAGGAGCTTCCCGTCTGACCTGGAGCCGTCTCGGGGCCACCGTTTCCTGCGACCGCGCAGGTGTCCACGGACTCCCCGTCGAGGAAACGGGCGACGAAGGTGACATACGACTCGATGCGGTAGTCCCGGTCCGTCCGGGGCCCGGACAGTCCGCACCCCGGCAGGTCCGGCCGGATCACCTCGTAGGTCGGGCGAAGCCGCGCCGCGACCTCGTCGAAGGCGTCCGAGGAGGAGCCGGAACCGTGCAGCGGCAGCGTTGAGGGCGGCAAGGTGGACGCGGTGAGCCGGCCGGCGCGGCGAACCCGTGGGTGCCTTGGCACGCCTCACCGCCGGAGAGCGGACCGCGGTGGGCACACGTGGTGTGCCCACCGCCGTCTTCGGACGGTGGCTCCGCTGTGGCTGGCGGGACCGGGTTCAGCCGCAGCAGCCCGAGGTGCCCGCGCTCGGTTGTCCGCCGTGGAGGTCGTCGTCGTGCCCGGCGGCGATCCGTGCCCATTGGGAGGTCGGCCGTCCGTCCTCGCGGAACTGCTGGCCGCGGGGCTCGTACGGCTGCGGCCAGCCCGGAGGGGAGTCCTCCCAGGTCTCCTGCCGTCCGTAGACGGTCATGTCGAGGATGCCGTAGGAGGGCGCCATGGGCTCGACCCCTCGGCCGGTGGTCCAGTACGTCTCGTAGACGCGGCCCCCCTCCCGGAGGTAGCACGCCTTCATGCCGAAACGACGACCGGCGACGAGCCGTTCGTGGGACTCGGCGGGCACGGAGTACCAGGGCAGCTCCCAGCCCATGAAGCGGCGGTAGCGTTCGGACTCCTCGTAGGGGCCCTGGCAGAAGGCGGCGAAGGTGACGTCACGCTGGTGCAGATAGGACAGTTCACGGACCTGGCCGGTGAAGAAGGTGCAGCCTTCACACTGCTCGGCGGCGGGGCGGCCGTCGTGCCACATGTGATACGACGCGAACAGCTGGGTACGGCCGTCGAAGACGTCGATCAGGGGGACTTTTCCGTTGCCTCCGACGAGCGGAGTCGACGGGTCGACCTCGGTCATGGGCAGCCGGCGCCGTGCGGCGGCGATCGCGTCGCCTTCCCGGGTGTGCGCCTTCTCCCGGGCGCGCAGGGCGTCGATTGCGGCCAGCCACTCCGAGCGGGAGACGACCGGCGGCGTGTTCATAGCAGTCATGCCCTTACTGACCCAACAGCCCGCAAGAGCTCATCGGCACGCCGGACAAAACTTCTGCCGAGCACCACCAGCGCCTTGCTCGGTGACAGAACGGCAGTCGAACACCGACCCGGACCCAACTCAAGGCCGCGTCTACGGGGTGAGACTGACGAGTCGTGCGGCAGAGTGCCGCGTCACCCGGGTCACGACCACCCCGTAGCCGACGCCGACGACGAGGGAGGTGAACAGGGCGGTGAGCGGGAAGTCCTCCTGGAGGTAGGGGTAGACCTGGTAGTGCGTCAGATAGATGTAGAGGGAACTGCTCGCCAGGACGCCCGCGAGTGCGTTGAGCGGGCTGAGGCTGGGCAGGGCCGGTACCCAGATCAGCAGCGCCAGGCCGACGATCACGATGCTCGTGCGCAGGGGCTGGTCCTGGAACAGGCCTGGCACGGTGAGCAGCAGCAACGCCGTCAGCAGGGCCCTTTGACGTACGGTTTTGGCTCGCGCGGCCGCCCATCCCAGCGTGAACAGCCAGAACACCACCGTGGGGCTCAGCTGGGGACGGGCGGACGCCAGGCCCGGCATGTCGTAGCGGCCGACCAGGCCGACGGCCGTGAGGGCCAGCGGCAGGCCGAACGCGTACCGCCGCTCCAGCCGGTCCAGCAGCGGTACGGCCATGAGGGCGGCGAGGACGACGAGGAAGTAGACCAGGGCCTCCACGAACCAGTAGGCCCAGTCGAAGCGGTCGTTCCCCTGGTCGAGCAGGCTGTTGAGCAGCACCGCCCTCCTGGAGGACGTGGCCCGCTCACTCGGGCGACGACCCTGGCAGGTGCTGCGGGAGGTCACCGTGCCGTTGGCCGCCCCGGGTGTGGCCGCCGGGGCCGCGCTCACCTTCGTGGTCTGCATGAAGGAACTCCCGGCGACCCTGTTGCTGCGTCCCACCGGCATGGACACGCTCGCCACCCGGCTGTGGACCGAGACCGGCGCCGGCTCCTTCGCGGCAGCCGCCCCGTACGCCGCCGCGCTGATCCTGCTGGCCGCAGTCCCCTCGTACCTCCTAGGCAGGCACCGGACATGAACGAACTGCACGTCGAAGGACTCACCAAGTCCTACGGAGCCGGGGAGCCGATCCTGTGCGGACTCGAACTCACCGTCCCCGCAGGCGCGTTGGCGGCGGTCCTCGGCCCCTCCGGCTGCGGCAAGACCACCATGCTGCGGGTCGTCGCCGGTTTCCTGCGCGCCGACGCGGGCACCGTCCGACTCGGCGACCGGCTGCTGAGCGGGCCCGACGTCCACGTCCCGCCGGAGCGGCGCCGTATCGGCATCGTGCCCCAGGAGGGCGCCCTCTTCCCGCACCTGAGCGTGGCCCGCAACGTCGCCTTCGGCCTGACCGGCGTCGACCGAACCGAACGGCGGCGCATCACGGACGAGATGCTCGAACTGGTCGGCCTCACCGGATACGGCGACCGCATGCCGCACGAGCTGTCCGGCGGTCAGCAGCAGCGCGTCGCCCTGGCCCGCGCGCTCGCCCCGCGACCTCGACTCGTCCTGCTCGACGAGCCGTTCAGCGCCCTCGACAGCGCGCTGCGGGCAGGAGTGCGGGCGGACGTACGGTCCGCGCTGCGGGCGAGCGGCGCCACGGCCGTGCTCGTCACCCATGACCAGCAGGAGGCCCTGTCCACCGCGGACCTCGTCGCCGTCGTACGGGACGGCCGGGTCGCCCAGTGCGCCACCCCGCAGGACCTCTACCGACGCCCTGCGGATCCCTGGATCGCCGGCTTCGTCGGCGACGCCGTCCTGCTCCCCGGCACTGTGGACGCCGACAACACGGCCCGGACCGCCTTGGGCACGGTGCCCCTGGCCGCCCCGCCCGGGGGTCTCCGCACCGGCACGGTCCTGCTCCGTCCGGAACAACTCCGCCTCACCGACGCGGACTGTGCGGGCGCGGTCAGAGGGACGGTCACCGACGTCTCGCACTACGGCCACGACGCCATGGTCACCGTGGCTGTCGACGGCCACGACACACCCATCGGCATCCGCGTGGTGGGCTCGGTTTCGATCCGCCCCGGAGAGGAGACGGGCGTCCGCGTCGAGGGCGAGGGGGGCTTCCATCCGTAGGCGGCCCGGCGTGCGGGTTCACCCGTGTGGCGGCTGTCGACTCGGCCCTCACCGGCGGAGGTGGCCCGCCGACTGCCGCGGGCCCGGCCGTCGGGATGTCGGAGTTTCACTCCGGTCATATAAGATCCACCCACTTTGATCACCCAGTCTGGAACCGGGGGGGACCGGATCGTGAACTCGCATGTCATCAGAGGGGCTTTCGCGCTCGTGCTGAGCGGGAGCCTGGTGGGGGCTCTGTCCGCCGAGGCAGCGTCCGTGCCGACCGCGGGCACCGCGGCCGGGGCGACGGTGGGGGCGGCCGCCGTGGTCACCGACCCCGTACAGCCCGGCGTATGGGGCACGGCCACCGAGCTCGCCCCTGCCGCTCAGCACCGCGTCCTGAGCCTGCAGGCCCGCCTTGACGGTGCCCTGGTCGCCCTGCGTGACCAGCCACAGGACCCGACACAGACCCTGGAGGTCCGTCGGCTCACCGTCCAGGTCCGCCCGGCGGGCACCACCACCTGGGCCGCGCCCCAGACGCTGTCCACCGCCGCCGACCACCCCCTCGACGCGAGCACCCTCGCCCAGCAGGCCGACGGCTCCTTCGTCGCCTACTGGCGCGAACGCCTCCCGGAGGGCAAGAGCCTCTTGAAGGCCGCCACCCTGGCCTCCGGCGCCACTCGCTGGTCCGACCCGACCACCGTCGCCACCCTCTCCTCCTGGGCCGATCACCCCCTGGTCTTCGGCAGCGCCACCGGCCGCCTCACCGCCGTCTGGGACGTCCGGATCCCCGGCGGCCGCGAGCTGCGCATGTCCGAGCGGCCGGCTTCCGGCGGCGCCTGGTCCGAGCCCACCGTGTTCGACACCGTCACGAGCGACGCCGAAGACGGAGAGTGGTCCCTGACCGGGCTGCACGCCGCCATCGACAAGGCGGGCAACGCGGCCGTCGCATGGAATCTCGACGACCGCCCACGCGACGGCGGCGGCGTCACCTCCACGGCCGGGCCCTCGTACTACTCCCGGATCATGGAGCGCAAGGCCGGCGCGACCGCGTGGGGCGACGCGGAGGACCTGACCGCCGTCACCGGTACCCAGCCCGGTGCCCTCCGCCTCGACGCCGACCCGGCCGGCGGCTTCACCCTCCTGTGGGCGACCGTCGGCGGCCCCGTCCGCTTCGCGCGCAAGGACGCCCCCGGTGAAGTGTGGAGTGCCACCGAGCAGACGGGGCTCACCGGCTGGTACGCCCCTCGCGCCCTTCCCCGTCCGCTGACCGCCCCGAACGGCGACGTCACCCTCGTCGGAGGCGGGGACAAGGCGGTGATCTCCACCACCCGCTCCGCCGGCTCCGGAGTCTGGGGCGCCGTCGAGCAGGCCGACGATCGCCGTCCCCTCGGCTCGGCCGGCTACGCCGTCAGCTCCGGCATCGCCTCCGACGGTACGGTGCACGCGGGATGGGCCGTGTCCATCGGCAACGGCAAGTACCGGTTCGTCTCCGGCTTCCGTACCCGCGGCGGCTGGTCGGCGCCCAAGACGCTGGCCACCACTACCGACAACCGGACCGTGGGCGGCGCCCTCACGGTCGCGGGCACCCGCCCCACCGCGCTCTGGTACGACAGCTCCGCCGTCGGCGGCCCGCTGCACACCGTCTCAGGCACCACCCGCCCGCTGCCCCGCGTCCGGGACTACGGTGACGACCGCCGCGCCGACGTGCTCGCCCTGACCGGGGGCACCACCCTGACCCGGTACGACGGCGACGCCGCGGGCCACCTCGCCGCGGGCTCCGTGCACAGCGGCGCGGTCGCCACCGGCTGGCCCACCGGCACCCGGTTCACCGGCTTCGGCGACCTGAACGGGGACCGCGTCAACGACGTCCTCGCCGTGCTGCCCACGGGCGAGGCACGCATGTACAAGACCCCGGCGGGCCGAGTGCCCGCCCCCGGCTCCCCGTACCGGAAGACCGGCACCGACTGGCGCGGCTACAACGTCCTCACCACCCCCGGCGACCTGACCGGCGACGGCCGCACCGACCTGTTGGCCCGCTCCGCCTCGACCGGTGACATCTACCTGTACGCGGGCGACGGCAGCGCCGGATTCGCCCCGCGCGTCAAGATCCGGTCCGGCTGGAAGTACACCCGCGTGATCGGCGCCGGGGACCTCAGCGGTGACGGGCACGGAGACGTGCTGGCCCTCGACAGCTCCGGCGAGCTGTGGCGCTACAACGGCACCGGCACCGGCAAGCTCGCCGACCGCGTGTTGGTCTTCCGCGACTGGGGCAAGACCTACCGCCAGGTGCTCGGCGCCGCCGACCTGAACGGCGACGCCAAAGCCGATCTGCTCTCGGTCGATTCCGACGGCGTGGCCTGGCTCAACCCGGGCACCGGCCGCGGCACCTTCGGCAACCGGGTCCGCGTCGGCTCGGGCTGGGGCAGCCGCACCATTTCCTGACCGGCGGCCCGCACCGGAGGGCCCCCACTGGTGCGGGCCCGCTGGGCGCTCTCGCGGTGTGGATCCGCCGCTCTGGCCCCTCAGGACGGTGGCGGATCCGCACGTCGTCGCTCTAGTGCACGGCGGCAGCCAGGCGCGCCGGCACACCGCGCAGGACGTGATGTCGGCCCACGCCATCACGTCGACGGTCGCCGGCAGGTAGTCGGCGGTTGGACCCGCACCACCATCTTCGGCGGCCCTGCCCGCGTCGGAGCGGGAACCGCACCGCCGGGAGATGTACGGACTGGGCCGGCTGCCGCACCGCTTTCCGGGCCCGGCGGCCGCGGAGCGCGAGGTCGAGGCAGTCGAGGCAGTCGAGGCAGGGGTCGCCGCCCGCCGTCGGGTACCGCGCCCCACATGGCGGGCGACGTCGGTCGATGCCGCGCGTGCCACTCCGCTGTCGGCGTGCGGTTCACGTTCAACCGTGCGGCGACGCCGACCGCCTCGTCGGGGTGCCGCGCGTTCAGCACGCTGATCCGGGACGCGTCCGCCGCAGCGGCCGCTCGCAGGTCTCCCGGAATCACTTCCGCCCGCCGTACAACCCCCGGTGTGCCCCGTGAGTCTCCCTAGAGCCTCCCCCCGCTTCATTTCGCAAATGCCGTCTGGCATTTGGCACACTCGGAGCGTTCATAGTGATAACCGACATCAAGGGTGTACGCATCCGCAGAGCCGTAGCTGTCGCCGGCGCCACCGGCGCGCTGCTCGCGGGCGGCGCCCTGACCGCGCCCGCGCAGGCCGCGACCGCGCCCTCGGTCAGCGCCAAGGGCGCGTTCATGCTCAACAGCGCGACGGGCTCCACGCTCTACAGCAAGTACGCGGACACCAAGCGGCCCATGGCGAGCACCACCAAGATCATGACGGCTCGCGTCGTGCTGAGCACCCCCGACCTGAATCTCGACCGGAAGGTCACCATCAAGCAGGCTTACCGGGATTACGTCACTGCCAAGGGCGCGAGCACCGCGGATCTCAAGACCGGCGACAAGGTCACCATCCGCCAGTTGCTCCATGCGATGCTGCTGCCGTCCGGCTGCGACGCCGCGATGGCCCTCGCGGACACCTTCGGCACCGGTACGACCATCTCGGCGCGGACCAAGTCGTTCATCAGCAAGATGAACGCCAAGGCGGACACCCTCGGCCTGACCAACACGCATTTCGACTCGTTCGACGGCAACTCGACGCAGAACACGAACTACACGACGCCGCGCGACCTCGCCAAGCTCGCGCGCAGCGCGATGAAGTACTCGACGTTCGCGGGCATCGTGAAGAAGCCGAAGACCGTGCAGTACGCGACGACGAGCACCGGCGGCACCCGCACGTACACCTGGTACAACACCAACCAGCTGCTGGGCTCATACAGCGGCGCGATCGGCGTGAAGACGGGCACCAACACGCCGTCCGGCCCCTGCCTCGTCTTCGCCGCGACCCGCAACGAGAAGACGGTCATCGGCGTGCTGCTCAACGACCAGTACCGCTACACAGACGCTGCCAAGTTGCTGGACTACGCCTTCGGCACCAGCTCGGCGAGCACCATGCGGCTGCGCACCCTGCCGACGGGCGCACAGAGGGACTGACCTGGGCCGACGCGCACTCGAACGAACGCTGGTGGGTAATGGCGCGGGCAGGAGCACCCTCGGTAGCTCGCTGGGCTCACAACCCAGACCGCAGGTTCAAAACCTGCCCCCGCCGCCACCACACCGGCGCCCTCGAGATGGCCCGTACCACGACGTGCTGGTACTCGTCCTGGTCCTGCGCGACGAGGGCGCCGGAGGGTGGGTCAGCACCGGCCTTGGCGCCCAACGGCTCAACAACACGGGTCCAGCCGGTCGCCGGTCTGCTGTGCGTCTACTTCTCCCAGATCCTGCGGTAAGCCTCGCGGTAGCCCTCGGAGTCCCAGGACAGTGCGCCGCCGCTGTTGGCGGCGGTGGTGACGTGGACGGGGGCGACGTATCCGCTGGCCGACTTGCCGGCGAAGGAACGGTTGAACTCGTCGATGATCTGCCAGCCCTGTTCGGACAGCGGTTCGGGCACGGTGGCGGCCTGGAACTCCTTGCTGTTGATGCGCTGGAAGGCCGAGGGATCTCCGTCACCGGCCCCGATGTTGAGCGGGGTGCCGTCGCCCTGCCTGCCTGCGGCACGCAGGGCGGGGCCCGCGTGGTCGAAGTACAGGTCGTTGATGGCGGCGGAATGGGTCCACCTGTCGCCGAAGCGGGAGGCCAGGGAGGACACCCTCTTGATGGTGAGGCTGCCCGCCTGCGGGATGGGGACGTTCTCGTAGCTCAGCAGCTTGACGCCGGAGCAGGTGGCGAGTTCCTTCTTGATCAGATCCGACTTGCGCTTGGCGAAGGGGATCGAGGCGTCGGTGAACAGGACGACGCCCGCGCGACCGTTGGACCGGGCGATGATCCAGTCGGCGCTGATCTTCGCGACCTCCTCGACCCGGGTGGTGATGTTGCTGAACAGCTTCGGGTGCTCGCTGGGGCCGGGAGCCGCGACGGCGTGCCAGCCGATCAGCGGGATGCCGTCCGCGTTCGCCTGCTCGACCTGTGCGGCGGTGGAGGTGGGGTCGAAGCCGCCGATGACGATGCCGTCGGGTTCGAGGGCCAGGGCCTCGGCGAAGGCGGCCTTGATTCCGGAGGGTGTGCCCTGGCCGTTGAGGGTGCGGACGCGCCAGCCGATGACGCCGGCGGCTTCCTGGACGCCCTTGGCGACGCCCGCCACCCCGGGATTGGTCAGGGTCTGGGCGATGTAGACGATGGTCTTGTCGGGGACGGCCCGGGGCCCGCTGGTCGGTCCGGACCAGGGGGCGTTGACGTCCTCGGCCGTCTTGACGGCCCGCTTGGCCTCGGCGAGGGCGGTGGGGCAGCCGGGCCTGGCCGAGCCGCTGGGGGAGGCGGCGACGGATCCGCCGGTGGGAGAACCGCTCTCGCAGCCGGTGGTGAGGGTGATGGTGGCCGAGGCCAGGAGAGCGGTGGCCGTGACGGCCGCCTTGCGGGTGGGGTGCACGGGGTCTCCAACACGGTGCGAGAGAGGGCAGGGCTGGGTGGGGAGGCGGAGCGTGGGGTCGGCGACGGTTCCCGCGCGTGGCCACTGTCGTGAGGATCAGGACGGCGGCGGGAGGAGAGGCCCGCGAGGCCTGCGGGCGGTGATGCCCGGCGGTGGCTCGGGTGGCTCGGGGAGGCAGCGCGTGCCCGAGCCGAGGGGCGCGTTCGACTGGTCGGTCCGCGTCAACGTCCGCACTGAGCACCGTGGATCGATCAGCGGTGTGCAGCAGGACGAGCGCCTCATCGGGCGAAGCATTGTACTTGGGAGATACTTCGCAAACGTTCCGTCATCGATTCTTTATGACCCAAACTTTGTCATGTCATGGTAAAGGCGATACTCTCGCCCAGCTGGTTCCAGACACCTGGCGCGATCTCTTCGTTCCTATCAGCGATGAAGGCCGCGAAAGTGTCACGTCCGGTGCCGGCCGGTCGGCGGTCCGTGAACACGACACCCCCGTCACCGCTCAGCAGCACGTCGAAGGAGGCCCGGGTGTCCGCCACCACAGGGAACCCGCCGCACGCACCGGACCCGCCCAGGCATGCCCGCCGGACTCCGCGGTTTCGCCGCAAGGTGGCGACCGTTCTCGACCGGTGGCCCTTCCGGCGTAAGCTCAACGTCCTGGTGATCGCGCCCATCGCGGTCGTCGGCGTACTGCTCGGCGTCGGCGCCTACGGCCAGGTGCGGCAGGCCCGGGACGCGGGCCGGATCGCGGACCTGGTGCGCGACAGTGAACAGGTCGCGCAGCTCATCAACGACGTACAGGCCGAACACCGGCAGGCGCTCCTGCTCTCCGTGCATTACGACTCGGCCCGCCCCGGAGTCCCGCTGCCGCCGATCACCGACTACCGTCGGGCACAGCGGAGCACCGACGCGCAGGTCGCCGCCGTGCGTTCGGCGTTCGCCTCCGGCCTGCCGCCTGAGGAGACGCAGGCGCTCGACTACATGCGTGGCCTCGGTGTCCTGCGCGAGAAGCTCGAGCGGGGCTATGTCCCCGCCGCCAACATCGACCCCGCGTACGCCTCCGCGGTCGAGTACCTGATCGACGGCATCGGCCTGGGGCGCTACTCCGGCACCTCGTCGTCCTCGGTCGTGACACTCCTGGACACGGTGCTGCGCGCCGACGCGTCCCACGCGGCCTTCGAGAGCGCCGTGTTCTCCGCCCAGACCAGGGACGCCAACGCCCTCACCGAGTACAGCCGGGCGGTCGGCGCTCGCAAGCTCTACGACCACCAGTTGGACCGGTTCGAGCGCACCGCCACACCGGCGCAGGTCCTGCGCATGGACGGCATCCGGCGCAGTGCCGAACGGTACGGTGTCGAAGCCCGGTTCGCGGAGCTCCAGATCGATCCCGGGGCACTGCAGGGCCAGACGCCGACGCAGCTCCGCAAGGCGATCGCCGACGGGACCCGGCAGTCCGAAGCCCGACTCGGCATCACCAGGTCGCTGATCGAGCAGACCGCCGCCCGGGCCGACGCCGTCTCCGCGGATGCCCTGCGGAACGCCGTCTACCTGCTTGGTCTGACCGTTCTCGGCTTCGCCGCCTGGCTGACCTTCTGCGTCCTGATCCGGCGTTCGGTCGTGCGCCCCCTGGAGGCCCTGACCCGCTCCGCCCAGGAGGTGGCCGACGTGGCGGGCGAGGAACTCGCCCGGGTCTCCGACGACGAGTCCGCCGACAGCACCCCGCTGCGGCCGAGGGCGATCCCGGTCCCGGTCCGTGACGAGATCGGCGAACTGGCCGAGGCGTTCAACCAGGTTCAGGTCACCGCCGCCCAACTGCTGGAGCGGCAGGTGCTCAGCCGGCGCAACGTCGCCGAGATGTTCGGCAACGTCGGCCGGCGGGTAAGCAACCTGACGACGCGTCAGCTCATGCTGATCGACGCCGTCGAACGCGAGGAGACCGACCCCGAACTGCTCGAACGGCTGTACAGCATCGACCACATCGCCGTACGCCTCCAGCGCAACGCCGACAGCCTGATGCTGCTCGCCGGAATCCGGGAGACCGGCGTCGAGGCTTGGCCGACCCCCCTGGCAAACGTCATCAGGGCGTCGCTCGGCCAGATCGAGGGCTACCAGCGGGTGTCTCTGCGGCCCGAGACGGAGGTCACCGTCACGCCCGACATCGTCGGTGACCTGACGCTGATGCTCGCCGAACTGCTGGAGAACGCGGTCGCGTTCTCGCCTTCCCACACGCCCGTCGAGGTGGCCGTCCGCCCCGGGACCGACGTCACCGAGGACGGCGGGGCGCTGATCGAGGTCATCGACCACGGCCTCGGCATGAGCGCGGAGCGCCTCGCCGAGGAAAACGCCCGGCTCGTGCGCCGGGAACGGCTCGACCTGGTGCCGACCAGGGTGCTCGGCCTCTTCGCGGTCGGCAGTCTTGCCCGGCGGTGGGGTGTGCGCGTGTCGCTGAGCCGTACGCCGGGCGGCGGGGTCACCGCAACCGTCTGGATCCCCGCCGCGCTCCTGCTGACCATGAGTCCCGAGGACGCCGAGGGCCCCGAGCAGCTCGTGGACACGGGCCCGATCGGAGCCGTAACGGCGTTCCCGGTGAGGACCGGGCAGGAGATCGCCGCGCCCGCGCCGTCGCGCGTACCGGTCTCCGCCACCGGTGTCACCGAGCGGTCGGCGGCCCCCTCGTCGCGCGACGCGCTTCCCCGGCGCCGCCCGGCGCGCACCGGCGTGGGACCGACCACCGCGGAACGGACCGTCGAGGACGCCGGAGGGGAGCGGACGGCCGCCTCGGGCGAACAGCGTGCCGCGGAGGACTCACGGCCGCTGCGGCGGCGGGTACGGGGGGCGACACTCGCCATGACCTCTTCGCGGGCGGACCGGGGGGCGCCGACGGTGCGGCAGCCCGCCGACGCCGAGGCCGTCCGCTCGGAGCTCGACGAGTTCGAGGCAGCCGTGCGCAGGGCAGAGCAGGACAGTGCTCACGCCCGGATGAAATCAGCACCATCGCACCACCAGCAATCCCAGAAGGAGTCCGGCAGTGACCACGTCGACAGCTGACAGCAGTTCCGAGCGGCCGGAACCCACCGATCTGCGAGCCGCCGCGGCCGATTTCACCTGGCTGCTCGACCGGTTCGCCACGGAGACCGCCGGTGTGGTCGACGCCATCGCCGTGTCGTCCGACGGCCTGCTGATCGCCGTCTCCCAACTGCGTGAGCACGCCGACTCCGAGCGGCTCGCCGCGATCGTGTCCGGCCTGACGAGTCTCGCCGCGGGCGCCTCCGGCAACTATGGGCTCGGCGGTCTCAACAAGGTCATCATCGATCTGGAGGGTGGCCATGTGCTGGTGTCGGCCATCGGCTGCGGCGCCGTCCTGGGAGTGGTGACCTCCAAGGAGGCGAAGCTGGGCAACATCGCCTACGAGATGACCCTCTTCGCCAACCGGGCCGGGGCCGCGCTCACCCCCCAGCTGGTGCTGGAGCTGAAGAACAGTGTCGGCGCGGCCCCGGCCGGCTGACCGTCCCCGCCCGGGGCACGGGTACAGGCACATCGGAAAGGGATCGTGATGGCCGTCGGCGGACCACCACACGACGCAGCGGGGCACGCCGGGGGCTCGCCGGATCAGGCCGCCGGCCGCGCCCCCGCGATCCGGCCGTTCCTGCTGACCGCAGGCCGGGTGTCGGGGGGCGGCGCGGCGCTGCCGATCCCGGTCGAGACCCAGGTCGTGTCGACCTCGGCCGGGCTCTCCGTCCTGCACTCGCTCACCTTCGAACATCACGACATCATCGCGGCCTGCCGGCGGCCGCAGTCGGTGGCGGAACTGGCCGCCGGGTTGCGACTGCACCTCAACGTGGTCCGCGTGCTGGCCGAGGACCTGCGTGCCGCAGGGCATCTGACGGTCCACCGGCCGAACGCCGGGACCGCCCAGGATCTCTCCGTACTGCGAAGGGTTATCGATGGTCTTCGTGCCGTCCCCGACTCACGGGGGACACTCCGTGACACCAGTTGAACAGCCGCCGACGCCGGTCAAACTGGTCATCGCCGGCGGCTTCGGTGTCGGCAAGACCACGACCGTGGGCTCGATCTCCGAGATACGGCCGCTCACCACGGAGGCCGCGATCACCGAGGTCGCGGCGGGAGTGGACGATCTGACGCACACTCCGGGCAAGACCACCACCACGGTCGCCATGGACTTCGGCTGCATCACCATCGACCCGACGCTCAAGCTGTACCTTTTCGGCACCCCGGGCCAGGACCGGTTCGGCTTCATGTGGGACGACCTGGTGGAGGGCGCCCTCGGCGGTCTGGTGATCGTGGACACCCGCCGACTGGACGACTGCTACGCGGCGGTGGACTACTTCGAGCACAAAGACGTCCCCTTCGCGGTCGCCGTCAACGCCTTCGACGGGGAGGTCGAGCACGACCTCGACGAGGTGCGGTGGGCACTGGACATCGCCGAGCACGTTCCGCTGATCGTCTTCGACGCGCGGAAGACGGGCTCGGTCCGCGATGCGCTGCTGGTCGTACTGGAAGTCGCCCTGGCCCGTGCGGAAGCTGCCGTGGCGCCCTGAACGTGAACGCCGACACAGTTCAGGTGGTCCGTCGCGTACTTGACGATCAACTCGGGTGACAGGGCCTCGGATTCCGAGGGAGTCCGCACAGTCGGTGAGACCTGTGTGAGAGCGCGTGAGGACGAAGAGGTTCCGCCGGAATCCTCCGGCGGAACCTGTGTGCGCAGCAGCGGGCGCGGACATCAACTCGCGCGCCTACGGCTTCCCCCTGGAGGATGGCCGCGACGGTCTGGTCGGCTCCGCGCTGTGGAAGCGGGAGGCGTACGCCTACCCGGCTCTGCGGGACGGCGCCCCGCTCGCCTGCGCCGCCACGGTCGAGGCACAGGGCCGGCTCTTCGTCGTGCTCGTCGCCACGGATTCCGGACAGCAGCGCCGAGGCTACGGCGAGACGGTGACGCGCAAGGCGCTGTACGAGGGCTCCCGCGCCACCGGACTGACCTGGGCCACCCTGCAGGCGACCGTCGCCGGGGCACCGTGTACCCGCGCATCGGCTTCGAGCCGAACTCCTGTCGCGGTCGCACGCACACCCCGGACCTACCGTCAAGTGACTGATGTGCGCGGCTCGTTCGGACTTATCTGGGATGGGTGGCACCGGTCAGGCCGCCGTGTAGTCGGCGACCAGCCGGTGTCAACGCCAGACGGGGCGACGTTCGTCGTGGACGCGACGTTCCGGCGCCCGGAGCAGGACGACGACAACATCGTTGTCGACACCGGTCTCCGGCAACCGCGGAACTCGGCCGGGTGATCGGCGAGTTCAGCTACTGCAACCTCGATGGCGAGGAGCGGTTCCACCGGATCAACACCTCGACGGAGTGTTCCGCAAGGCCCTCAAAGACCTCGCCGCCGACTGAGCCCCGCATTCGCCGGGACCGCGCGCCGCCCAGGTGAGGGTGTCAGCGTGCAGTCGCGGCGGGCGCGGTCTTCTTGCGTGCGCGGTATGCGGCGGCCTTGATCTTGTTGCCGCAGGACTCCATGCCGCACCACTGGCGTCGCATGCCCCGGGAGCGGTCGATGTAGACCCGGGTGCACTCGGGGTTGCCGCACTCCTTCATCAAGGGGACGTCCGGGCCGCTGAGCAGTTCCACGGCCTGCCGGGCGACGGTCGCCAGCGCCTGCTCCGGCGTCGCGTCGGTGTGCCGTCCGGCCAGGGTGAGCTGCGGTGTCACGGGAGGCTTGCGCGCGGCGGCGTTGACCACGGCGAGCGCTTCGCGGTCGAACTCCCCGCCGAGACGGCGGTCCGTGACGAGCCGGTAGATGGCTTCGCGTACGGTCGTCGCCGCCCGGACGTCGTCCTCCTCGCCGGGAGTGATCGTGTCCACCAGACTGGACTCCAGGTACCAGGCATTCAGCCGCTCCGGCGTCACGAACATCTCGAACCGGGTCGAGCGCCGGGCCCGGAGGGTGGCCGCGAAGTCGAGAGCCGGGTGTCCGCATACGAATACATGGTCAAGATTCACATCACCACCTTGACAGGTGACTCCTGCCGGGTGCAAGGAGCGTCACCGCTCCAGACGGTTCTCCCTGGTGGCAGTGTGTTCGAGTTCGTACGACACCTCCTCCCGTCGGCCGCCACCCGGTTCCAGACGTAGTTCGAGGCCCTGCCACCGTCGGCGCAGCCAGCGGTCGTGGCCGGCCACGGCGATCGCGCCGGGGCCAGGCCCCAGTACCGCCTCCAGTTCGTCGCACAGGGCGGGGGAGAGGGGGTTGGTGGGCTCGACGAATTCGAAGCGTGGTTGAGCCCGGCCACAAAGAGGGAGCGGCTGCCCGAGTACGGAGCGGACGCGTGGGCCAGGACGCCGCGGGTGAGGGCGAGGAGGGGGCGGCCGCGGCCGCCAAGACGATGCCGGAGGCCACGCCGTTCGGTGGCGCCGACGCGGCGACGCCGACGTCGATCACGGCCTGGAGCTCGGCGTGGGTGGTCGACGGCACCGCGTCAGTGGTGATCGCTGTGGCGCTGACCAGCCCACACGCAGGATGCCCGGCTCACCACCGTAGACCACCGCGAGCCGGACGGATTTGTTCGACCCGTCGGACATTGTTCGGAACCTATTGACGCTGCCCAGGGCGTCGACTGAGACTCTCGCAACACACGTCACCTGCGTGTAACGGCAGGCTCATGGCAAGGACTTGCCGTCGCCTTGTCGGCTCCTCGTTTTGCGTTCCGCCTTGTCCGTCATCAGCCATGCCTCAGCAGGGAACCTCGACATGACGCACGTCGCACGCCTTCGCAGCCGCGCGAGACGTCGGGCGGGCCATCTCGCCGGACTGACCGCCGCGTCGATGCTGCTCACCCTCGCCGGACCCATCGCTTCCGCCCAGGCGGCACCGGCGGCACCGGCGGCCGAAGCCGCGGACATCACCGAAGGCCTGGCCCTGTGGTACAAGCTCGACGGAAGCTCCGGCAGCACCGTCACCGACGCCTCCGGCAACGGCCGGAACGGCACGATCAGTGGCACCGCCGACTGGTCGGCATCCGGCCAGGGGCTCGCCTTCAACGGGTCCGACACCTACATCAAGGCGCCGGACGACGTCATGAAGGGCATGAACGCGATCACCGTCTCCATGGACGTACTGATCGACTCCGCCCAGAGCACGCCCTACTTCCTCTACGGCTTCGGCAACACCAGCGCGGGGACCGGCAACGGTTACCTGTTCACCACGGGTAACTCCTTCCGGACCTCCGTCGCGACGGGCAACTGGTCGACCGAGCAGACCACCAAGCCGTCCGACTCCCACAACCTGACCCGCGGGGTGTGGAAGCACATCACCTACGCCCAGACCGGCTCCACGGGCGTGCTCTACGAGGACGGCATCGAGGTCGGCCGCAACACTGCGGTCACCACCACCCCGGGCGCCATCGGATCCGGCACTACCAAGGCCAACTACATCGGTAAGTCGGTCTACGACGGCGACAAGCTCTTCAAGGGCCGCATACGCGACTTCCGCGTGTACGACCGGGCACTGGACGCCCCGGAGGTCGAGCAGCTCTCCCTCCCCGTCGCCACGCAGGGCGTCGCCGACGACAAGGAGGCCCTCAGCCTCGGTGACACCAGCGGCATCACCTCCGACCTGGACCTGCCCAGGACCGGCCCGGCCGGTGGCTCCTCCATCAGCTGGCACAGCGACAACCCGTCCGTGGTGTCGGACACCGGCAAGGTGACCCGCCCCGAGGCCGGCTCACCGGACGGCCGGGCCACTCTCACGGCCACCCTGAAGAAGGGCACCGTGACCGGCACCAAGACCTTCGACGTCACGGTCCGGCCCGCGCTCGACGACGACGCCGCCACGCGGAAGGCCGCCGAGGCGCTCACGGTCCACAACCTCGACGACGTCCGAGGCAACCTCACCCTGCCGAGGAGCGGCGACTACGGCACGGCTGTCACCTGGTCCTCCGCGAAACCGGACGTCGTCTCCGCCGACGGCGAGGTCCACCGCCCCGCGCACGGCGACGGCGCCACCACCGTCGAGCTGACCGCCACCGTCACCAAGGGCGAGGCCCGGGCGACCCGTGTCCTCACGGCCGAGGTGCCCGAACTGCCCGCCGAGGCGGCCCTCAAGGGCTACATGTTCAGCTACTTCACCGGCGAGGGCACCTCGGACGGCGAACAGCTCTACGCA
Organism: Streptomyces sp. NPDC052064; assembly: GCF_055585925.1. NCBI lineage: Bacteria > Bacillati > Actinomycetota > Actinomycetes > Kitasatosporales > Streptomycetaceae > Streptomyces > Streptomyces sp. NPDC052064. Next base: position 21,913 of record NZ_JBVJJE010000010.1, on the reverse strand, counting down.
GCCCTCAGCAAGGGCAACGACCCGCTGCACTGGCGCGAGCTGAACGACGGCAAGCCGGTCCTCACCTCCACGCTCGGCGAGAAGGGCCTGCGCGACCCGTTCATCATCCGCTCCCCGGAGGGCGACAAGTTCTACCAGATCGCCACCGACCTCAGGATCTACGGCAACGGCGACTGGGACGCCTCCCAGCGCACCGGCAGCAAGTCCATCATGGTCTGGGAGTCCACCGACCTGGTCCACTGGACGAACCAGCGCCTGGTCAAGGTCTCACCCGACAGCGCGGGCAACACCTGGGCGCCGGAGGCGTTCTACGACGCCGAGCGCGGCGAGTACGTCGTCTTCTGGGCGTCGAAGCTGTACGACAACGCCGACCACTCCGGCGACACGTACAACCGCATGATGTACGCCACCACCCGTGACTTCTACACCTTCAGCGAGCCCAAGGTCTGGATCGACCGCGGCTACTCGGTCATCGACTCCACGATGATCCGGCACGACGGCACGTACTACCGCCTGTCCAAGGACGAGCGGAACAACACCTCCTCCACCCCCAACAGCAAGTTCATCTTCGAGGAGAAGAGCGACTCGATCCTGAACCCGTCCTGGACCGCCGTCGCCGAGGGCATCGGCAAGGGCGCGATGAACGCCGCCGAGGGACCGCTGGTGTTCAAGTCCAACACCGAGGAGAAGTGGTACGCGTTCCTCGACGAGTTCGGCGGCCGCGGCTACATCCCCTTCGAGACGACGGACCTCGACTCCGGCACCTGGACCCCCTCCACCGGCTACGACCTGCCGGCCAAGCCCCGCCACGGCACCGTGCTGCCGGTCACCCAGGCCGAGTACGACCGGCTGCTGCGCGCCTACCAGCCCGACCAGCTCGTGAAGAGTGTCGAGGACGTGTCGGTGAAGACGCGGGTCGGTGAGGCCCCGGTCCTGCCGGCCACGGTCGTCGCCGAGTACGCCGACGGCGTCAAGCGGCCCGTCTCCGTCGACTGGGCGGACGTCCCGGCGTCGTCGTACGCACAGCCGGGCACCTTCACCGTGACCGGCAGCCTGCCGAACGGCGCCGCGGTTGCTGTCCGGGCCGAGGTCACCGTGTCGCAGGAGGGCTCCGACGCTCCGGCCGGCCTGCTCCTGCACTACGACTTCGACGAGACGAGCGGCAGCATCGCCCGTGACTCCAGCGGGCACGGCTACCACGGCACCTACGTCCGCACGCCCGACTTCGGCAGCGGCGTGCGCGGCGGCTCGTTCAAGATGTCCGGCGGTTCCGGCGGCTCCACCACCTCTCCGTACGTGAAGATCCCGAACGGCGTGCTGAAGAACGCCGACAGCGTGACCGTGTCGACGTACGCCAAGTGGAAGGGCGGCGACGGCTTCCAGTGGCTGTTCGGGCTGGGCCCCGACAGCGACAAGTACCTCTTCGCCACCCCGTCCAACGGCAGCTCCAAGCTGTACTCGGCGATCACCAAGGCGAGTTGGCAGGCGGAGTCCAAGGTGACGGCGGGCTCGCAGCTCACGCCGGGGCAGTGGCGGCACGTCACCGTGACCCTCGACGGCTCGACCGGCACGATGGTCCTGTACGTCGAGGGCCTCGAGGCGGCCCGCGCGACCGGTGTCGGCATCAAGCCGGCCGACCTGTACGACGCGAACAAGGACTACAGCGGCTACATCGGCAAGTCGCTGTACGGGGCGGACCCGTACTTCGGCGGCGAGGTCGACGACTTCCGCGTCTACGACCGGGCGTTGTCGGCCGCGGAGGTCCAGGAGCTCAGCGGCAACACGACGGGCATCGCCAAGGTGACGCACCCGGCGCTGAAGGTCGACGCACTGATCGACGACGCCGACAGCAGGGTCACCCTGCCGCTGAAGGCGGGCACGGACGTCACCGCGCTGGCACCGGAGTTCAGCCTCGCCCACGGTGCGTCGATCAGCCCCGCCTCCGGCAGCGTGCAGGACTTCACCAAGCCCGTGACGTACGAGGTGACCGGCTCCGACGGCGCGAAGCGCACCTGGACCGTGTCGGCACTGATCATGAAGACACCGGTCCTGCCGGGTCTGAACGCCGACCCGAACATCGAGCGCTTCGGCGACACCTTCTACATCTACCCGACGACCGACGGCTTCGAGGGCTGGAGTGGCACGCAGTTCAAGGCCTACTCCTCCACGGACCTGGTCCACTGGAAGGACCACGGCGTCATCCTCGACCTGGGGCCGGACGTCAGCTGGGCGGACAGCAGGGCCTGGGCACCGGCCATGACGGAGAAGGACGGGAAGTACTACTTCTACTTCTGCGCCGACGCGAACATCGGCGTCGCGGTGTCCGACTCGCCCACCGGACCGTTCAAGGACGCCCTGGGCAAGCCGCTGCTGAAGGCCGGTGACTTCCGCGGCCAGATGATCGACCCGGCGGTCTTCACCGACGACGACGGCAAGAAGTACCTCTACTGGGGCAACGGCCGCGCCTATGTCGTCCCGCTGGGCGACGACATGACCTCCATCGACACCTCGAAGGTCACGGACATCACCCCGAGCGGCTACAACGAGGGCACCTTCGTCATCAAGCGCAAGGGCACCTACTACTTCATGTGGTCGGAGAACGACACCCGGGACGAGAACTACCGCGTCGCCTACGCGACCGGCCCCTCGCCCACCGGCCCGTGGACCAAACAGGGCGTGATCCTGGAGAAGGACCTGTCCCAGGGCATCAAGGGCCCGGGCCACCACTCCGTCGTCCACGTCCCGAACACCGACGACTGGTACATCGCCTACCACCGCTTCGCCATCCCCGGCGGTGACGGCACCCACCGCGAAACGACCATCGACAAGCTGGAGTTCGACTCCGACGGACTGATCGAGAAGGTCGTCCCCACCCTCGGCGGCATCGACCCGGTCACCGTCATCCATGCCGGGCCGGACGCCACCGGTGCCGAGGGCGAGGCGATCACGCTCGCCGGCACGGTCTCCGGGGCGGGCACCCCCAAGTGGACCGTCCAGGACGGCGCCCCGTGTGCCGTCAAGGACCCCGCGGCGGCCCGGACGACCCTCACCTGCACCGACGACGGCACCTTCCAGGTCACGCTGACCGGCGGGCGCGGGACCGACACCACGACCGTCAAGGTCTCCAACGCCGCCCCGACGATCACGTCCGCCGAGGGCCCCGGCTCGCCCCTCCCGGTGGGCAAGGCGGCCGTCGTCACCGCGTCCTTCGACGACCCGGGCACGGCCGACCGCCACACCTGCACGGTCGACTGGAAGGACGGCGAGCAGCCGACGACCGGCACGGTCACCGACTCCGGCTGCCGCGCCGCACACGTCTACGACGACGCGGGCATCCACCGCCCGGTCGTCACGGTCACCGACGATGACGAGGGCACGGACACCACCACCCTCGCGGAGCTGATCGTCTACGACCGTGCCGCCGGCCCCGCTGCCGGCGCGGGCACGATCACCTCGCCGGCGGGTGCCTACCCGGCCAAGCCGGGGCTGACCGGAAAGGCGGCGTTCACCCTGGGCGCCCAGTACCGGAAGGGAGCCACTGTCCCCACCGGCACGGCCACGTTCGTCTTCGGCTCCGCCAGGCTCACCTTCCGCTCGACCGGCTCCGACTGGCTCGTGGTGAACGGATCCCAGGCCGTCTACCAGGGCACCGGCACGGTGGACGGCAAGAGCGGCTACGCCTTCAGAGTCACCACCACCGACGGCCCGGACACCTTCCGCATCAAGATCTGGAACAAGTCCACCGGCGATGTCCTCTACGACAACAAGACGGGCGCCAGGACGAACGGCATCGTCGTGATCGGAAACCACCGGCGTTAGGTCCGTCCGCAAAGGTCACCGGCCGGTGGGTCATGGCGGCTCGATGCCGCGCCATGAACCCACCGGCCGCATGCCGAGGGCCGGCACAAGCCCCGCGCGCCGGCCCAACATTGCGTATAAGTTCAATATTTGACGCTTCACTGGAAGTCGTTGACTGCGGGATGACTTGGCGTGGTGCGGAAGCGGTAGCTCGCATGTCAACTTGCCTCTTCGTGCCGCTCGACCATCATGGATATGAGGGGCAAAAGCCGCATTTCTTGAAGTTCTCCAACACCGGGAAGCGATGCGGGTCCGGTGACATATCCCAGCGGAATCGCTGTCGGGCGTCGCCGCCCCGGACCGCGACTGCGCGCGGCCCCAGCACGCCGTGCCGGCCAGCCCCCGGCGCATCTCCGGTGCCGTCTCGCCCACGAAGGGATGCGTGCCAGCATGGCCACCAGAACCACGAACACGAAGAAGACCACCTCGAAGACCCCGCGACCGCAGGCCGCGTCGAAGTCCGCGTCGAAGCCCGCCGCGAAGACGGCCTCGGCGAAGAAGAGCTCCCCCTCCGACGATGAACTCATCTCGTCGCTGCGGCAGTACATCCGCGTCCGGGGCCCGCACCTGCTGGAGGACCCGAACATCACGTCGGTGGGCGTCGGCCGCAAGGTCACCGGCGATCAGCCGGGCGGCGACGTGGCCCTGCAGTTCACCGTGGCGACCAAGGCCGAGCCGGAGGCGCTGGAGTCCCTGGGCTCCTCGCTGATCCCGGCCACCATCACCGTCGACGGCTTCGAGGTGCCCACCGATGTCATCGAGCGCACCTACAAGCCGAGTTTCCACATGGTGGCCGAGGTCGAGAGCCCGACGCGCAAGAGCCGGCTGGATCCCGTCCGGCCCGGGGCCAGCGTCGGCGCCGTGACGGTGTCGGCCGGCACCATCGGCTGCGTCGTCTTCGACCGGGCCGACGGCACACCGTACGTGCTCAGCAACTGGCATGTGCTGCACGGGCCGTTCGGCGAGCTGGGGATCGAGGTCGTGCAGCCCGGCACACGGGACGACAATCGCATCGACCGCAACAGGATGGGCGTGCTCAAGCGCTCCCACCTGGGCGTGGCCGGGGACTGCGCGGTGGCGACCATCGAGGACCGCGACTTCCGACCGGAGTTCCTCGAACTGGACGTCGCCCCCCGGACCATGGGGGAGCCCGAGCTCGACGACAAGGTGGTCAAGAGCGGCCGGTCCACCGGGGTCACCCATGGCATCGTCCGCCGCGTCGACACCGTAGCGAAGATCGACTACGGCGGAGTGACGGGCCTGCAGACCATCGGGTGCTTCGAGATCGGCCCGGACCCCGACCATCCGTCGGCGGACGGTGAGGTCAGCAGCGGCGGTGACTCCGGCGCGGTGTGGCTGTTCAAGGAGGGCGACGACCGCGTGAGCACGGTGCTGGCCGGCCTGCACTTCGCCGGCGAAGGCACCGGTGACCCGGACGAGCACGCCCTCGCCTGCCTGTCGACCTCGGTGTTCGAGAAGCTCGACATCACCCTCAGCCAGCCGACGCCGGAACAACTGGAGATCATCGCCGGCTATGACGCCGACTTCCTCGGCGAACGGGTCGAGGCCCCGGAGCTGGACGCCGACCTCGCGCGCGACGCCGCACTCCTGGACGGCTCGCCGGTCATCCCGTACACGCATTTCTCCCTCACCCTGAGCAAGAAGCGGCGCTTCCCGTTCTGGGTGGCCTGGAACGTCGACGGCGGCTCGCTGAAGAAGCTCAGCCGCAGCGGCATCCCCTTCGTCAAGGACCAGCGGCTGCCCGGCACGGCGCAGGTCGGCAACGAGCTTTACCAGGCCAACCGGCTCGACCGGGGACACATCGCCCGCCGCGCCGACCTGCTCTGGGGCAGCCTGCCGGAAGCGCGCAAGGCCAACACCGACTCCTTCTTCTACACGAACATCACCCCGCAGATGGACGACTTCAACCAGAGCTCCAAGAACGGGGTGTGGGGTGCGTTGGAGGACGCCGTCTTCGACGACGTCGACGTCGACGACCTGAGGATCAGCGTCTTCGGCGGGCCGGTCTTCCAGGACGACGACCGGGTCTACCGGGGCGTGCGGATAGCCCGGGAGTTCTACAAGGTCATCGCCTTCACCGAGAACGGAGAACTGAAGGCCAGGGCGTTTCTGCTCACCCAGAACCTGGACCAGCTCGAAGCGCTGGAACTGGACGAGTTCCGGGTCTTCCAGGTCACCCTCGGCGAGGTCGAGGACCGCACTCGGGTGCGCTTCCCCGCCGCCCTCCACAAGGGCGACACCCTGCGTGTGCCCGAGGCGGCGGCGGACCGCGCGCCGCTGGAGACCACGGCCGACATCCAGTGGGACTGACCACCCTCGTCAAACCCCCGATCACACACCCCGAAGGACTGGTGCATCACCATGACCCGACCGGTTCATGACAACGCACCCGAGTTCCTGCAGAATGCGGCGGAACCGGTACGCGACCACCTGCTCGGTGCGGCTCCCCTGCCCGCCTTCCTGCACGGCGCCGGCCAGTTGTCCCTGGAGGACCGCCGGCTCCTCGTCGACCAGGCCCTGCTCCTGCTGGAGCAGAACTACGTCCACCTGCCGCTGAAGACCGCGATGCACGCCGTCAACCCGGTCCAGCGGCTGCGGCTGCTGCGCCGGCGCATGGAGCGGCAGACACCGCAGACCATGCCGAGGGAGTGGCAGTTCCACGCGGAGATGTCGGAGATCTTCCACTCGGTGCGCGACCTGCACACCAACTACCTGCTGCCCGACCCCTTCAAGGGCAAGATCGCCTTCCTGCCGTTCCTCGTCGAGTCCTGCACGGACCAGGACCGCACCCGGTTCCTGGTCACCCACGTGGCGAGCGGCTTCTCGGCGCCGGGCTTCGAGCCGGGGGTCGAGATCACCCACTGGAGCGGCATCCCCGTCCTGGACGCCGTCGACCTCAACGCGGCCCGGTTCGCCGGCAGCAACACGGCGGCCCGGCGCAGCCGGGGTGTGCAGTCGCTGACCGTCCGGCCGCTCACCATCCATCTCCCGCCGCTGGAGGAGTGGGTGACGGTCAGCTACCTCGACCTCGCCGGAACGGCCCGGGAACTCCGGCAGAGCTGGCAGATCGTGGAGAACCTGCCCTCGTTCGTCTCCGCGGACCGGGGCACGGCCGTGTCCCAGGGCCTGGACCTCGACGGGGACGAGACCCAGCGGGCCAAGGTGCTGCTGTTCGCGCCCCGGGTGGTCGCCCAGGAGCGGGCAGCCGAGGCGGACGAACCCCTGCCGGACCTGGAGGCGGGCGAGATCGTCACCACCATGCCCAAGGTGTTCCGGGCCCGGGCCGTCACCACGCCGTCCGGAACGTTCGGCCACATCCGCATCTTCACGTTCAACGTCGACAGCCCCGGCACGTTCGTCGCCGAGTTCGTCCGGCTCATCCGGCAACTTCCGCAGGGCGGTCTGATCGTGGACGTCCGGGACAACGGCGGAGGGCACATCCACGCCGCCGAGTTCACCTTGCAGGCGCTGACGCCGCGCCGGATCACCCCCGAACCGGTGCAGTTCGTCAACACCCCGCTCAATCTGCGGATCTGCCGGCGCTTCCAGGGTGGTCCGGGTCTGGATCTGGGCCCGTGGGTGCCGTCCATGGAACAGGCCGTCGAGACCGGCTCGGTGTACTCCGGGGCCTTCCCGATCAGCCCCGAGAACGGCGCCAACGCCATCGGTCAGCAGTACTTCGGGCCCGTCGTGCTCATCACCAACGCCCGGTGCTACTCGGCCACGGACATCTTCGCGGCCGGCTTCCAGGACCACGGCATCGGCCCCGTGCTCGGCACCGACGAGAACACGGGCGCCGGCGGCGCCAACGTCTGGACGCACGACCTGCTGTCCGAGTTCCTGGCGGACGACCCGGGCACGCCCTACACGCGCCTGCCGAAGGGCGCCGGGATGCGGGTGTCGATACGCCGCACGCTGCGGGTCGGCCCGAACTCGGGCACGCCGGTGGAGGACCTGGGAGTCGTCCCCGACGAGCTGCATCGTATGACGCGCCGCGACCTGCTGGAGGGCAACACCGATCTCCTGGACCACGCGGGCCGGCTCCTGCAGGGTCTGGCTCCGCACGCCGTGACGATCACAGAGGCCGCCGCCGCCGACGGTGGGCTCCGTCTGAAGCTCACGGCGGAGAACATCGACCGCGTCGACGTCTACCTCGACCAGCGTCCCCGCGCCTCGGTCGACTTCACCGGCAGCCAGGCCGACCTGCTGGTCCACGGCGCCGCCTCCGCCCACACCGCCCACCTGGAGGGCTTCGAGGCCGGCCGCCTGGTCGCCAGCACGACCAGGGACCTGCCGTAGGCCTCCATTCGGGCCTGACCTGGTTGTGAGCGGCGCAACCAGGTCAGGCCCGGGCGGCGTGGACCGTGCTAACGTTGCGCGTTTGCAGCGTCGCTGTGCCGGTCTCCGTTCGGTGTCTCTGGCTGGTGGCCGCGTCCCCGCCGCGCCTTCCTCGGTACGGTCCCTTCGGAGGAAGGCTCTCTGTGAGCGAATCAGTACGTGCCGATGCCCGGCAGCAGGACGAGGTGTCCGAGGCGTCGGGCGCCACTTCGGTGGTGCCCAGGGCGGCGTCCTTCGCGCAGCTGGGGCTGCCGGCCGAGGTTCTGCGGGCGCTCGATGAGCACGGTGTGACCGTACCCTTCCCCATCCAGGCGGCGGCGCTGCCGAACGCGCTCGCGGGACGGGACGTCCTGGGCCGGGGCCGCACGGGATCCGGTAAGACGCTCGCCTTCGGCCTGGGGATGCTCGCCCGGACGGCCGGGCGGCGCGCGCAGCCCAAAGAGCCGCTGGCGCTCGTTCTGGTGCCCACCAGGGAGCTGGCGCAGCAGGTCGGTGAGGCGCTCACCCCGTATGCCGAGGCGCTGCGGCTGCGGCTCGCGACCGTGGTGGGCGGAGTGTCCATCGGACGGCAGGCCGCCGTGCTGCGGGACGGCGCGGAGATCGTCGTCGCCACGCCCGGTCGGCTGCACGACCTCATCGAGCGCAAGGGCTGCCGGCTGGGACGGGTCCGCATCGTGGTCCTGGACGAGGCCGACCAGATGTGTGACATGGGGTTCCTGCCGCAGGTCACCGAGATCCTGGACCAAGTGCGTCCCGACGGGCAGCGGATGCTGTTCTCCGCCACCCTCGACCGTGACGTCGACGAACTGGTGGAGCGCTACCTGCGCGACCCCGCCGTCCACTCCGTGGACCCCTCGTCCAGCGCGGTCTTCGCGATCGAGCACCACGTCTTCGTCGTGCACGGCCCGGACCGGTACGCCGTGACCACGGAGATCGCCGCTCGGGACGGCCGCGTCCTGCTGTTCCTGGACACCAAGCACGGCGTCGACCAGCTCACGCGGCACCTGCGGGCCAGCGGCGTGGCCGCCGCCGCCCTGCACAGCGGGAAATCTCAGCCGCAGCGCACCCGGACCCTGGCCCAGTTCAAGAACGGGCAGGTCACCGCGCTGGTGGCGACGAACGTCGCCGCACGCGGCCTGCACGTCGACGACCTCGACCTCGTGGTCAACGTCGACCCCGCCACCGACCCGAAGGACTATCTGCACCGCGCGGGCCGCACGGCCCGGGCCGGCCGCTCCGGCACCGTCGTGACGCTCGTCCTGTCGGCACAGCGCCGCGAGACGAGCCAGGTCATGGCGGACGCCGATGTAGCCCCCAAGGTCACCAAGGTGCGGTCCGGCGAGGCTGAGCTGAGCCGGATCACCGGTGCCAAGGCCCCCTCCGGAAAGCTGCTCGACGGCGGGCCGGCCGTACCGCGCCCCAAGAACCACAACGCCCCGTTCCGCGGCCTGGGCAGCACCAAGGACGCCGAGGGCGGTTCCGGCGGCAGGTCGTCCCGCAAGAGCAGCGAGGCCCGCAAGCTCGCGGAGGCCCGCAGAGCGGCCCGGGTACGGCGTGGCGGCTGAGACCGCTGACGTGGTCGCGTGACCCGGGCGGGCTCGGCCTTCCGCCGAGCCCGCCACGCCGGCTTCCTACCGGAAACCGGACTCGTGTCACGCCGTCAGCGCCGCAGTGTCAGCAGACCCGGACGGTAGGGCCATTGGCCGTAGTCGCCGCCGGAGTTGGGGTTGCGTCCCTGGTAGAGGAACTGCAGGTTGCAGGGATCGACGGTGAAGGTCTGATCGGCGCTGGTGCGGATCAGTTCGCCATGGCTGATGTCGTTGGTCCAGGTGGCGCCACTGTTGGCCTTGCCGGCGAAGGGATTGCTCTCGGTCGCGGCCTGGGGGGTCCATGAGCCGTTCAGACTGGTGGCCGTGAACGAGCGGAAGTAGCGGCCCTGCGAGCCCCTCGCCTCGACGATCATGAGGTAGCGGTTCTGGCCCTGGAGCTTGTAGACCTGCGGGGCTTCGAACAGGTTGTCCGCCGTATCGCTCATGATCGTTGTGTAGTTCGAGCCGAAACTGCTCGGGAAGTTCCCGATCGGCATGCTGGCCCGGTAGATCTTGCCGTTGTCACCGGCGAAGAACAGGTACATGTTCTGGCCGTCAGCGATGAGCGTCTGGTCGATGGGGCCGGTGCCGGAGCCGGTGATGCTTCCGGAGAAGAGCACCTTCTGTGCTGACCAGCCATTGGGGTTGGTGGGGTCGCTCGACGTCCGGTAGGAGAAGGCGCTCCCGCCGCCCCACTGGTAGGCGAGCACCCAGATGTTCTTCGGCGCGAAGTAGAAGAGCGTGGGCGCGACGGTGGAAGCCGACATCGTGTTCTGGCCGGCCGAGGCCATCTCCGGCCAGTTGGTGAACAGGCCGAAGTTCATCGAACCCCAGCCCGCTCCCGTTCCCGCGGCGCCGTGCGTCGTCGCATAGACGAGATGCTTGCCGTTGTAGGGGGCGACGGTGAAGTCCTTGAGCGAGGCCCACCCGGCCTTGGGCTGCGCCAGCGCGCCCGTCGATGTCCAGCGGTAGGTCGACGGGAGATTGCACGAGCCGGGGGGGTTGCCGCCGTCGACCTTGACGAGCTGCCACTGCTGGTTGGCGCCGCCCCAGTCGTCGTACTGGACGATGTTCGCGTTGTCGGCGGTGGAGGCGCCTTGTACTTCCAGAGCCTTGTTGCTGTGGCGCGAGATGAGCCGCACGTAGCCGTCCGAGCTGTCGGCCAGCCGCCACTGCTGGTTGGTGGCGTTCAGGTCGGCCCACTGGACGATCGAGCCGCCGTTCGCGGTGGACCAGTTGTGGACGTCCAGCACCTTGCCCGAATGGCGGGACTTGATGCGGTAGTAGCCGCCCCCGGAATCGACGAACTGCCACTGCTGCTGGTTCTGATCGTTCCTGGCCCACTGGGTGATGCGGGCGCCGTCGCCGGTCGCCATGTTGTGGACGTCCAGGGCCTTGCCGCTGTTGCGGTTGACCAGCACGTACGAGGCGTTGGGGTCTACGGTCGCGGCGCCGGCGGGCTGGGCCCCGAGGAAGGTGGCCACGAGCAGCAAGGGCGCGAGGACGGCGAGTAAGCGTCTCAGACGCATCAGGGGCACTCCTTTGGGGGCGGGGTGAGGGGACCCCGAGGAACCATCTCGAAACATTTCGAAGAATTCCCGGAAGCTTTGACGCCACAAGCTAGGAATGAGGGGCCCTTTGGTCAAGGCCTGTCACGGATCTGTCCACAAACAGCGCTTCGCCTCGCACGCGAATGTTTCGGGCGAGGAATCGAAAGTTTTTTTGCGAGGAGTATTGACGATGCATCGTCAATCCCTCAATCATCCCTGTCTGAGAACCCGGCCTTAGTTCGAAATATCGAACCACCGTCGGCCCTGGGCAATCTGTGCACCGGTGAGGTTCGCACCAGCGGACGACGCATTCCTGCGCTTCAGTCCTTCCTTGATTTCTACCTTGGAGGCACAGTCATGGGCTCGTATGCCCTTCCCAGACCCGTTGTCCGCCGGAAGATCCGCGGCCTGCTGCTGGCGCTGGTCGTCGGCGTCCTCGGTGCGGTCACCGCACTGGTCGCGCCGCCGACCGCACACGCCGCCGAGAACACGCTCGGCGCCGCGGCGGCGCAGAGCGGCCGTTACTTCGGCACCGCCATCGCCTCGGGCAGGCTGGGCGACTCGGCGTACACGACGATCGCGGGCCGTGAGTTCAACTCGGTGACCGCCGAGAACGAGATGAAGATCGATGCCACCGAACCGCAGCGGGGCCAGTTCAACTTCACCGCCGCTGACCGCGTCTACAACTGGGCGGTGCAGAACGGCAAGCAGGTGCGCGGCCACACCCTGGCCTGGCACTCCCAGCAGCCCGGCTGGATGCAGAGCCTCAGCGGCAGCTCGCTGCGCCAGTCGATGATCGGCCACATCAACGGTGTGATGGCCCACTACAAGGGCAAGATCGCCCAGTGGGACGTCGTGAACGAGGCCTTCGCCGACGGCAGTTCGGGAGCCCGGCGCGACTCCAACCTGCAACGCACCGGCAACGACTGGATCGAGGTCGCCTTCCGCACCGCGCGCGCCGCCGACCCTGCCGCCAAGCTCTGCTACAACGACTACAACGTCGAGAACTGGACCTGGGCCAAGACCCAGGCCATGTACGCCATGGTCCGGGACTTCAAGCAGCGCGGCGTGCCGATCGACTGCGTCGGCTTCCAGTCGCACTTCAACAGCGGCAGCCCCTACAACAGCAACTTCCGCACCACCCTGCGGAACTTCGCCGCCCTCGGCGTCGACGTGGCCATCACCGAACTCGACATCCAGGGCGCCCCGGCCACGACCTACGCCAACGTGACCAACGACTGCCTGGCTGTCCCGCGCTGCCTCGGCATCACCGTCTGGGGTGTGCGCGACACCGACTCCTGGCGAGCGGAGCAGACGCCGCTGCTGTTCAACGGCAACGGCAGCAAGAAGCCCGCCTACACCGCCGTCCTCAACGCACTCAACGGCGGCTCTACTACGCCCCCTTCGGATGGCGGACCGATCAAGGGCGTCGGTTCGGGCCGCTGCCTGGACGTGCCCGGCACCAGTACCACCGACGGCACCCAGCTCAACCTGTGGGACTGCCACAACGGCACCAACCAGCAGTGGACGTACACCGCCGCCGGCGAGCTCAAGGTCTACGGCAACAAGTGCCTGGACGCCGCCGGCACCGGCAACGGCACCAAAGTCCAGATCTACGGCTGCTGGGGCGGCGACAACCAGAAATGGCGCCTCAACTCCGACGGATCCATCGTCGGCGTCCAGTCCGGCCTCTGCCTCGACGCCGTCTCAGGCAGCACCGCCAATGGCACCCTGATCCAGCTCTACTCCTGCTCGAACGGCAGCAACCAACGCTGGACCCGCGCCTGATGGGACCTGCCCAAACGAAGGGGTGAATCGATGAAGACCTACGGTGCGGCTTCCCCCGCCCCTCCACGCAGACATCGCTGGTGGTCCCGGGTCGCCGCCGTGGTGGCGGCGACCCTCGCGATCGGCATGCTCACCGCGGTGAATCCGACGCCCGCCGAGGCGGCGACGGTGGACACCAATGCCTGGTACGTCCTGGTCAATCGCAACAGCGGCAAGGCGCTGGACGTCTCCGGCACGTCCACCGCCGACGGCGCGCGGGTCAGCCAGTGGACGCGCAACGACGCAGCCAACCAGCAGTGGCAGTTCGTGGACTCCGGCGGCGGCTTCTACCGCCTCAAGGCCCGGCATTCGGGCAAGGTTCTGGACGTTGCCGGCGCCTCGACCGCAGACGGTGCCGCGATCCAGCAGTGGGCCGACCACAACGGGGCCAACCAGCAGTTCCGCCTGGCCGACTCCGACGCGGGTCACGTCCGGCTGATCAACCGCACCAGCGGCAAGGCGGTGGAGGTGCAGGGCGCCTCCACCGCCGACGGCGGCAACGTCGTCCAGTACTCCGACTGGGGCGGCGCCAACCAGCAATGGCAGATGGTCAAGCTGTCGTCGGGTGGCGGCGGCGGATGCGGCAGTGCCCCGACTCTGGCGAGCGGTACGCACACGATTCAGAGCGGCGGCAAGAGCCGCAGCTTCATCCTCAGGGTTCCCGCCAACTACGACAACAGCCACCGCTACCGGCTGATCTTCGCGTTCCACTGGCGGGGCGGAACCGCCGGCGACGTCGCCTCGGGCGGCACGAGCGGGAACGCCTGGTCCTACTACGGCCAACAGGAACAGTCGAACAACAGCGCGATCCTCGTCGCCCCCCAGGGCCTCGGCAACGGCTGGGCCAATTCGGGCGGTGAGGACGTCACCTTCGTCGACGACATGATCCGGCGCATCGAGGGCGGCCTCTGTGTCAACCCGGCACAGCGCTTCGCCACGGGCTTCAGCTGGGGCGGCGGTATGAGCTACGCACTCGCATGCAGCCGGGCGAACGCCTTCAGGGCCGTCGCGGTCATCTCCGGCGCTCAGATCAGCGGGTGCAGCGGCGGCAATCAGCCCATCGCCTACTTCGGAATCCACGGCATCAGCGACTCCGTCCTCAACATCGGGCAAGGACGGTCCCTGCGCGACAAGTTCGTCAGCAACAACGGCTGCACCCCGCAGAGGCCGCGCGAGCCCGCGCCGGGCAGCCGAACGCACATCACCACCACCTACTCGGGATGCCGTGCCGGATACCCGGTCCAATGGGCCGCTTTTGACGGAGGCCACATACCCGGTCCGGTCGACGGCTCCCCCGGCGAAAGCGGCGTCGCCACCTGGACCAAAGCGGAGATCTGGAGGTTCTTCGCACAGTTCCAGTGACATGCCCGCACCACCCACAGGTCGTAACGACCGTCCAGGGGCGTCCAGCCGATCCAGGAGGCAACGGGCATCGCGCCGCCGGCCGGCGGCGCGATGCCCGGCTGGGGCCCGGAAGGTCAGCCGCCGTGCACGGCGCTGACGAGGTCGGGCAGGAGCTTCGCCGCGTTCGGCGTCCCCAGTCCGGTGACGGGGTCCCATCCTGTGCCGGCCGCATAGCCCGGGACCGACGTCTCGGCGGTGTTGTTGCCCACGGTGACGTCGTTGAAGTCGGCCGCGTAGGTGGCCGGGTCGGACGCGAGCTTGTACAGAGCCGGGTTGATCCGTCCGAGTCCACCGTGGTTGATCTGGGCGGCGATGGAGACCAGGCCCGCCCATTGAGGACACGCCAGTGACGTGCCGCCGATGTCGTACCAGCCCGTGCTGCACGGTGTGCTGCCGCACTTCAGCCCGCTCTGGCCGTCGGGCGGGAGGGACAGGTACACCAGAGCTCCCGTCGACGGACTCGCCTGCAGGGAGATGTCCGGAACGCCGCGCATGGCGCCGATGGCCGTGCTGCCGGCCGGCAGCGTGCCCGACTGGTAGTCCGGCTTGGCGAAGACGCTGCTGTAGCCGCCGCCGGAACCGGTCCAGCCGGTCTCCGACTGGCCGGGGGCGTTCTGGCAAGCCCCCGGCGGGGAGGCGCTGTCGACGACCCTGCCGCTGGTGGCGCCCGGGTCGGTGCACAGGTTCGTGCCGCCCACTCCGGTGACCAGCGGGTCGGATGCCGGCCACTCGACAGCGGGACCGGAGAGCGTCGACCCGCCCTGGCCCACAGGTGTCTTGGCCGAGCCGGCGCTTCCGTCGTCACCCGACGAGCCGAGAACGGTGACGCCGTTCTGTGCCGCCGACTTGAAGGCGTAGCGCAGTTTCTCCAGCGACTGAGCGCTGCCGAAGGCGCCCTCCGCGGAGGCGAACGACTGGGAGATGACGGTGGCGAGGTGATGCGCGACGACGTACTGCTCGGCGGCCATCATCTGAGGGAAGCCCTGTACCCCGAGGGTCTCGGCGGTGGGGGTGGTCACCAGCAGGATGTTGGCGCCGGGCGCCATGGCATGGGCGGTCTCGACGTCAAGAGCCACCTCCAGTGCCCACGCGCTCTTGTCCTCCTGCCCGGGGCCGCTGCTCGTGGACGGTGGCGCTTTGGTGGCGGGCGAGCCCTGAAGATGAAGCTCGCTGAAGGTCGGCATGCCGGACGCACAGCTGACGCCCTCTTCCCCGCACATGGGCGCGATGCCGAATGCACGGTCGAAGACATGCAGGTCGTGGGCCATGGTGTCGCTGCCGTAGGAGTCGACGACGGCGATCGTCTGACCGCGTCCGTCGTCCCCGGCTGAGTGCAGCGGGCCCACGTTGTAGGCGGCCTGGATGGCTTGCGGGGTGAAGCAGCGGCGTCCTGCTGAGGCGCACTGCGACTGGGTGGGTGGGGTCTGGCTGGTGGTCACCTGTGTGTAGTCGGCCACGGTAGGCCGTACGCGCGGATAGGCGGCCTGGTGGGCCGCGCTCGTCGCGGGGACGGCGCCCGCCGCCGCGAGGCTGAGGGTTCCCACCCCCGCGAGTAGCCACCGTCTGATGGTGCGTGCCATCAGAGTCCTTCCTTGAGTGCGAAAGGGGACTTGGGCGTCCGCCACCTCAGGTGGGGGGTGGGTACAGGGGGTGCGGACGTGGCGAGGCTAGCCCTCGCGGCTGCCGGGCCAACACATTCGTCCTGTCAACAATGATCAAAGAATGGCCCTTGCCGAACAGGTCGAGCGGACGGCCCACACCGATGTGATGCTCCCCACGAGCCCGGAATGAAAGGCGACGATCGGGCAAGGCTCACGCGCATGCCGCACATGCACAACACTCGGCAGGTGACGTGATGGCGGCGGCCGGGGCAACCCGGAAGCTGCCCGCCACAGCGACCGCAGTCGAGGCCGCTTCCACAACTCCGGCGCCTTCACTGCCGTCGCTCACGGGACTGCGATGGATGGCGGCGGTGCTGGTCTTCGGGCTGCATGTGCGCAACTTCGGATACTTCGGGGGTACCGGCGGGCGTATCGCGACGTGGGGGTTCGGGGCCGGGGCCACCGGGGTGTCGTTCTTCTTCATCCTCTCCGGCTTCGTCCTGATGTGGTCCGCACGGCCGGGCGACCGAGCACCGGCGTTCTGGTGGCGGCGTATCGCCCGGATCTATCCGGTCCACCTCGTCACCGCCGCGATCGCGCTGTTCATGGGCCTCACCCTGGCCCATCAGGTGAAGCCCACCCTGTATCAGACCCTGGCCAATGTGTTGCTGCTGCATTCCTGGTGGCGCCCCTGGTGGCAGACGCTGGATCCCGTCAGCTGGTCGCTTGCCTGCGAGGCATTTTTCTATGCCGCCTTTCCGCTGCTGGCTCTCTGGCTGCGCCGCCTGGGAGCCCGGGGATCGGCCGTCCTGGCCGGTTTGTCGGTGCTGGCGGTGCTGGTGCTGGCCTGGTCGGACGCGCACCACTGGCTGGGCCAGCCGCTCTACTCCTTCCCTGCGGCCCGCCTCCCCGAGTTCGTCCTCGGTGCCGCTGTCGCCCGCATCGTCGGTCTCGGCCAGTGGCGCGGGCCCAGCCCGCAGGCCTCACTCGCTGTGGCGATCGTCGGCTACTTCCTCGTCCCCCACGTCCCCGCCGGATACCCGGCCACCACCTGCACCCTCATCGGCTTCGCCCTGCTCATCCCGGCTGCGGCCGTCGCCGACCTACGCGGCCTCCCCTCGATGTGGCGGCACCGAAGGCTGGTGCGGCTGGGCGAACTCTCCTTCGCCTTCTACATGATCCATCTCCTGGTGCTGCGGATCGGCACCAACCTGCTCGGCACCTCTCCGCACTTCGGCGTGCTGCCGGCGCTGACCACCACCGTCGTCGCGTTCGCCGTGGCGCTGGGGTTGTCCTGGGCCTTGTACGAGGGTCTGGAACGCCCGGCCAGACGACTGCTCCTGCGCAGGTATTCCCGGGGTGAACACCGCGCCGGTCAGCCGGCCGCCGGACGGCAGTCGT
The DNA here is from genome assembly GCF_055585925.1 of Streptomyces sp. NPDC052064. Lineage (NCBI taxonomy): Bacteria > Bacillati > Actinomycetota > Actinomycetes > Kitasatosporales > Streptomycetaceae > Streptomyces > Streptomyces sp. NPDC052064. Next base: position 4,324 of record NZ_JBVJJE010000010.1, on the reverse strand, counting down.
AGAGGGTGAAACTCCCGTTCGCCTCCGCACTCATGGAGCCCCGGACCGACACGGCAGCGTCCGCGGCGATCTGCTGCTCGCTGTCCCGCACCGCAAGCGGCAGTTGCTCGCCTGGGATGGAGCCGAGGGCGTAGACGGTGAGTCCGGCGACCGAGAGCAGAAGCACCATCAGGATGGCGACCGGCGGGCGGACGCCGCCTATGAGCGGCATGTCGGCGCGGCGGCGAATGCGGTGTCGCCGCGGCGCCCGGGCGTACGTGGACAGGGCGGGCCCTCTCACAGCGCCGACAAGCACCTACAAAAGCCGACAACGGTCGCTGAACGCACATAGGTTATTGCGGTTTAGTCATGATTTCTTCACTTATGGGCATTAAAGCGGTAAGGATCAGGCTCCGCCGCCTGCGCACCTCATCCTGAGACGTTCTGGCGGGGCCGGAGCCGGAGCCCAGGTCATCGGTGTGGTGATGACCCGCCACCGTTCCCTTGCTTGCCGCCTCCCGGGCCGAGGAGACCTCCTGTCAGGCCGGGACTGGTCGGCGAGGGGGAGGGTGTGGGAGCGGTGGGAGAGGTGCACCCGCCGGGGATGTCGCTGCACGGCGTGACGGACGGGGACGGTGCCGGTGTGGTGGGTGAGGGGGTGCTCGAGGGCGACTCGGTCGGGGAGGCCGACGGGGTGGCGGACGGAGCGCCGTTCTCGTTGGCTCCCTGGCCGAGTGGCGGTGCCGGAGGGAAGGACTTCACGGGCTGGCCCTGGAGGGCGGCGGACATGTAGCCGAGCCACACCTGGGTGGGCATGTCCGCGCCGAAGACCTTGCTGTAGCCGCCGACTCCGGACATGGACCGCAGGCCCGAGTTGCCGGAGCCCTCCTTGAACATGGTGACCGCCGTGGACAACTGCGGGGTGTAGCCGATGAACCAGGCGGACTTGTAGTCGTCCGTGGTGCCGGTCTTGCCTGCGGCGGGTCGTCCGAGGCCCAAGGCGTTGGTGCCGGTGCCGTGCTTCACCACGTCCCTCAGCACGTTGGTGACGGTGTCGGCGGTCGAGGCGGGCATGGCCCGGGCGCCGACGGGCGGGGTGAAACCGGGGAGTTGCCGCCCGCCGTCGAGGACCATGGTGACCGAGTAGGGCTCGTGGTGGACCCCTTCCGCGGCGAAGGTGCCATAGGCGTCGGCCATGCGGATGGCCGACGGGGTGGAGGTGCCGATGTAGAAGCCGGCGGTGTTGTACTGGAGGCTGCTGCGCAGCAGGCCGGCCGCCAGCGCCTCGTTCTCCACGGTGTCGTACCCGACGTACTCGCCCAGCTGGACGTACGGGGTGTTGACCGACTGCTCCATTGCCTTGCGCAGGGTGATGTAACCCCACTTGGTGGAGACGTCGTTCTGCTGATGGAGCAGCCCGGTGGGGTCGCTGCCGTCCGGGAGGTACTGGCCCTGCTGGTTCTTGATCTTGATGCCGTTGTCGCCGTCGAACCTGCTCTCCGGCGTGATCGGCGACGGCGGCTGCCCGGGGGAGAGGACCGCGCCGTGGTCCAGGGCGGCGGCGAGATCGAAGGGCTTGAAGGTGGAACCGACCGGCACGCCGGAACTGTTGGCGTTGTCCGTGTAGTGGCCCTTGTTCCAGCCGTCGCCGCCGTACAGGGCCACGATCGCTCCGGTGGCCGGGTCGACGGAGGCGGCACCGACCTGCACGTTCCGGTCCGCCGGCCGGTGCCGCGGGTCCAGGTGCCGCCCCCGCATCCTGGCCACCGAGGCGCTCAGTTCGGCGACCTGGTGCCTGTCGAACGTGGTGTGGATCTGGTAGCCGCCCTGGTTCAGTTGCTGGTCGGTGAGGGACGAGTGCTGCTCGACGTACTGCTGCGCGATCTGGACGAGGTAGCCGACCTGCCCGCTCAGCGAGCCGGAGTGGGTCATCGGTTTCGGCACCGGGAAGCCGGCCCGCAGATACCGCTGTTCCTGTGAGGGGCTCAACTTCCCGATGGCGGCCATCCGGTTCAGCACGTACTTCCAGCGGGCGGTGGCCTGGGGGCGGGCCTGCGGGTCGTCGGCGTTCATCATCACGCTCGGCTCGTTCACCGTGGCCGCCAGGAACGCTCCCTGGCTGACGTTCAGCCTCTCCACCGGGAGGTGGTAGTACGCCTGGGCGGCGGCCTCGATGCCGTAGGCCCCGCGGCCGTAGTAGTTGCTGTTCAGATAGCCCTGGAGAATCTGCTGCTTGCTGAGCTTCGCTCCGATCTTCAAAGAGATCATGATCTCCTTGAACTTGCGCGACAGGGTCTGGTCCTGGCTGAGGTAGGTGTTCTTCACGAACTGCTGCGTGATGGTCGACCCGGACTGCACCTGGCCGCCCTCCGCCATGTGGTAAAGCGCCCGGAGGATGCCCTGGGGGTCGATGCCCGGATCGGTGTAGAAGGACGCGTTCTCCGCCGCGAGGAAGTCCCACCGCACATCGGACGGAACCTGCGACAGGTTGACGTTCTGCCGGTTCACCTGGCCCACGCTGGCCATCTGCGAACCGTCCGACCAGTAGAACACGTTGTTCTGGAGCTGGGTGTTCGGATTGACGCTCGGAACGGACACCGTCGCGTAGGCGAAGCCAACCGCGCCGGCCATGCCGCCGAAGAGCAGCATGAGGACGGTCAACACCTGCTTCCAGGACGGCAGCCAGCGCCGCGGACCGCGTCTGCCGGCCCGCGGATAGTCGATCAGCCGCCGCTTCCCGGACGTCCCGCGCCGGGAAGAAGCGGCCGATCGCCCGCTCGGTCCGTGTCTCGCCGTCGTCCTGCGCGACGAGCGCCGGTTCACCGTCCGGGCGGCCCTGCGCATCTCCGCTCGGGTCATCCCGGGCTGTCCGCCCGCAGGGTCCTTGTGCGAAGGAGGCCCGCTACGGTAATCGCTCATCCTTGCTGCCTTCAGTGAGATTCGCATGCCGGAGTCGGTCGTAAGAGGCGTGACCGTGCGTGCGAGTGAGAAGGCTTCGTGCAGGTGAACGGCCCAGCGCTTTTGCTTCTGTGTCGGTTCGAGGGACCGGCGCCAAGCTGAGCCTAAGCAGACCATGCCGGGCAGAGGCGACTGCTTGGCGCCCTGTTGACCGCTCCATCGATACGAAATGGCCTCCGGCTGACCGACTCGATACTTCGATCAGGCCCTCGACCGGGCATCCGGGAGGGCGTGATCGCCTTCGATCCCCACGGCCGGATCACCGTCGTCAACGACGAGGCCCGCAATCTGCTCCGCCTCGGCACGGCGCTCGGCAGCAGGCTTGACGACGTGCTGCCCGACGGGCGGCTGCGCCGCGCCCTGGACGGCACCCTGACCGGCACTGACCTCAGCGTGCTGACCGACGACCACTGCCTGGTGGTCAACCGGATGCCGGTGACCCTGCACGGCCGTGAACTGGGCGCGGTGGTCACCGTCCGCGACCGCACCGAGCTGATCGGGCTGCTGCGCGAACTGGACTCGGTGCGCGGGCCGGCCGACGCCCTGCGCGCCCAGCAGCACGAATTCACCAACCGTATGCACAACCGTGGCCGGGCTGCTGGACATCGGCGACCACGAGGCGGCCTTCGAGTACGCCGCCGAGTCGGCCGGCGCCGACCAGGCGCTGGCAACGGCCTCGGCGGATCGTCGGTGGGTGGCCGGGCTGCAGCAGTACGAACCGGTGCTGAACGCGCTGGACACTTCGCGCGCCGCTTGCAAGATCGAGAACTCGGCGACGGCCCTCAGCGTGATCCTCGCCGTGTTCGAGCGCCGCAGCAGCAGGCCGGGCTGGTGCGGGGCGGTGGCGCCGCTCGCACCGGCGTCAGGATCCGTCGATCAGTTTCCGCACCTCGGGCGGCAGTTCCTTGTGCGAGTAGACGGCAACGATCCGCGCGTCCGCAGGTGTGTCGCCGACCGCGATGGCCACCTCGGGTGGGACGCCGTTCACCTCGTAGGCCGTCATCGTGTCCGCCGGTAGGGTCTCTTCCTGGCCGCCTGTGTCGTCGCACGCGGGCTGGGTGGCGGTGCCCAGCTTTCCGCCGACCGTGAATGTTACGTCCGCGACGTCCACGTATGTCCGGTCCTGATGCAGGATCCGGTAGGCGCAGGACGCCGACCCGTCGCCGTCACTGCTGTTGCTCGTCGTGCACGCCGCAGCCGCCACGGCCATGGCCGCCATCAGCAGCGGCAGACCCGCGGAGCTCCCGGACCATCTCATCGACGCCTCCCATGGGGACTGCCTGGTAACCCAGTGAGATCGTTTCATCTTGAACTCGCAGGTCGGGTCTCTGGCGTGGGTGGAGATTGACTCGCTCGTGCTGGTCTAGGACGTGATCATTAGCAGGTG
>NZ_JBVJJE010000009.1:0-414466 GCF_055585925.1 Streptomyces sp. NPDC052064 | reverse complement strand
CTTCGGTCTTGCGTTTCCGACTCTATCAGATCTTTTCTCGATCCGATTTCCTCGGTGCTTTCCAGGTTCCCGCTTCCGCGTTTCCCTTTCCGGCGGTTCCGACTTTATCAGAGGTTCCGGGCCGGATTGACCGGCCACTCATTTCCGATTCATCGGGAGGGGCTTCAATGAAATCAGCGATTCATGAAGCAGACAGATGCTCACTGTCGCCGATCTGGGGCTGAACCCCATGTCCAGGCAACTGTTCGAATCTACCTCCCCGCATGCGCCGTGTCAACGGCTCCTGTGGGGCGAAGAGGAGACTAGCAGCTGAACGGACGTGGTCGCACATCCGGCGGCCGCAGGGCCGTTCAGGCAGCCATCGGGACGTTGGCGCTGCGTTCCGCTGCCTCGACGTCGCCGGTGTCGCCGGCGCGGGCGGCGCGGCCGCCCAGGACGTAGACGTAGGCAAGGAAGGCCATTTCGGCGACGACTCCGATGGTGATGCGGGCCCAGGTGGGGAGGCCGGACGGGGTGACGAAGCCTTCGATGGCGCCGGACACGAAGAGGACCATCGCCAGGCCGATGGCCATGCCGATGGCGGCACGTCCCTCTTCCGCGAGAGCTGTGCGTCGTGTGCGTGGGCCCGGGTCGATGAGGGTCCAGCCGAGGCGCAGGCCGGTGCCGGCGGCCACGAAGACGGCGGTCAGTTCGAGCAGGCCGTGCGGGAGGACCAGGCCGAGGAACGTGTCGAGGCGGCCGGCCGAGGACATCAGGCCGACGCCGATGCCCAGGTTGAGCATGTTCTGGAAGAGGATCCAGATGACCGGGAGTCCCAGGAAGACACCCAGGATCAGGCACAGGGCGGCGGCCCAGGCGTTGTTCGTCCAGACCTGGGCGGCGAAGCTGGCGGCCGGGTGGCTGGAGTAGTACGTCTCGTACTGGCCGCCGGGACGGGTGAGCTCGCGCAGTTCGCTGGGAGCCGCGATGGAGGCCTGTACTTCGGGGTGAGTGCCGATCCACCAGCCCAGGAGCGCCGCGACCGCCGTGGACAGCAGGGCGGTGGGCACCCACCAGTGGCGTGACTTGTAGACGGCCGCCGGGAAGCCGTGGGCGAGGAAGCGGGTGACGTCGCGCCAGGAGGCGCGTCGGGTACCTGTCACGGCACTACGCGCGCGTGCCACGAGTTGGCTGAGCCGGCCGGTCAGCTGGGGATCGGGGGCGCTGGACTGGATCAGGGAGAGGTGGGTGGCGGCGCGTTGGTAGAGGGTGACGAGTTCGTCGGCTTCGGTACCGCTGAGGCGGCGCTGGCGACGGAGCAGAGCTTCGAGGCGGTCCCACTCCGCTCGGTGGGCGGAGACGAAGACGTCGAGGTCCATCGGTGTGCCTGCTCCTCGGCTGTTCGTCGGCGGCTCGTCGTGGATCAGCTTGTCGTACTGCGGCGCGATGCGCCCTCAGCTTGGCAGACTGGCCCTGTCGGGGGCAGGGCAGGGGAAGGACGGCGGGCGTGAGTGAGCTGGTGACGGGCGAGGCGGTGGCGCTGGAGCTGCGCCCCGCGAGGTTGCCCAGCAGGGCGCTGGCCGTGTTGCTGGATCTTGTGGTGGCCATGGCCGTCTACGTCGCGGTGACCATCGCGATCGTGGTTTCCACTGCCTCGCTTGACGAGGCGGCACAGACGGCACTGTCGATCGCGACGTTCGTTCTCGTGCTGGTCGGCGGGCCGATCGCGGTGGAGACGCTCAGTCATGGGCGCTCACTCGGGAAGATGGCGTGCGGTCTGCGTGTGGTGCGGGACGACGGAGGGCCGATCCGGTTCCGGCATGCGCTGGTGAGGGGCTTGATCGGGGTGATCGAGATCCTCATGACCTTTGGGGTCGTCGCCTGTATCGCCTCGTTCGTGTCGGCGCGTGGGCGACGGCTGGGGGATGTGTTCGCGGGAACGCTCGTCGTTCGGGAGCGGATTCCGGTCGCGCGGACCGGTTACGTGCCGCCTCCGCCGCCCTGGATGGCGGGGCGCTTCTCGGGGCTCGATCTGTCTGCGGTGCCCGACGGTTTGTGGCTCGCCGTCCGTCAGTACCTGACGCGCATGCAGCAACTGGACCCGCAGGTGGGCTGGTCCATGGCGGAACGGCTGGCGTCGGATCTCGCCGAACGTACGGGGGTTCCGGTGCCGCAGGGCGTTCCGCCGGCGGCTTATCTGGCGGCGGTCGTGCATGAACGGCAGTCGCGGGAGGCTCGGCGGGCTTTCGGGAGCGGGTCGGCCGCTCCGGCTGCTGAGGCCGCTCCGGCTGCCGATGCGGTTTCACCTACCGAGACCGCTTCGGCCGTGGGCGCGGCATCCGCTGCGTACGGACCGCCGGTTGTGCCGCCTGGTGCGGCGTCCGAGCCGGCTGGTGCGGCTGGCGAGTCGTCCGGCGGGGCTCGGCCCGCGGAGTCGCATGAGGTGCCGGTGGGCGATCGCCCCGGGACCGGGTTCGTGCCGCCGGCGTAGGGGAGGGCGGGGCTTCCCGATCAGCGAGGGCTGTCCTCAGGGAAACACCGACGGCGGTGATTCGAGGTCTTCGAGCTCGATGCCGGGGGCCGCGAGCACCACGTCGCCGGCGATGTGGACGGCGTGCCGTTCGCCCGTGTCCAGGGCTGTGACCTGGTATTCGTCCACGGTCAGGGGGCCGTTGTCAGTGGCGTGTGCTTCTCTTTTCAGCAAGGTCCACGACTGGTCCACGGTGCGCGGAGCGAGGACCGGGTCCGTGAAGGCGACGAGGCGTACGCGGGTGCCGACTGCGGAGGGGGTGAGGCGCAGGAGACGGGTGGTGGCGACGAGGAACGCCGGGGAGGTGCCGGTGAAGGCGTGGGCGCGCACATTGCCTTCGGTGGCGTCGGTTCCGGTGGGGTCGGTGCGGACCCAGGTGACGCCGTCGAGGGCGGCGCCGCGGACTTGCCAGGCGGCGGCGTGGAGTTCGAGGCGGATGGGGCGGCCGAGTTCGTCGAGGGTGAGGTCGACGGAGCCGTGGTGATCGCCCGAGGGGGTGGTCAGCTGGGAAACGTAGCGCCAGCCGGAGGGGCCGATGGCGCAGTGGAAGTGCTCTTCTGCGAGGGGGGTGTGATCGTGCGGATCGTGGAGCGAATAGCGGCCGCGGGGCATGGGGGTCCTGGGTCTTGACGGGCTGGGCCGGTCGCCGGCCCGTCAAACGGGGCAGGCCCCCGACACGGGGGTGCGGGGGCCTGCCTCGGAGGACCTGACCGGCAGCGCTGTGCTGCTCGGCTCAGTAGCGGTAGTGGTCCGGCTTGTACGGGCCCTCGACCTGCACGCCGATGTACTCGGCCTGCTCGGGGCGGAGCGTGGTCAGCTTCACGCCGAGCGAGTCGAGGTGGAGGCGGGCGACCTTCTCGTCGAGGTGCTTGGGCAGCACGTAGACGCCGGTCGGGTACTCGTCGGGCTTGGTGAACAGCTCGATCTGGGCCAGGGTCTGGTCCGCGAAGGAGTTGGACATCACGAACGACGGGTGGCCGGTGGCGTTGCCCAGGTTCAGCAGGCGGCCCTCGGAGAGGACGATGATCACCTTGCCGTCGGGGTAGGTCCAGGTGTGGACCTGGGGCTTGATCTCGTCCTTGACGATGCCGGGGGTCTGGGCGAGGCCGGCCATGTCGATCTCGTTGTCGAAGTGGCCGATGTTGCCGACGATGGCCTGGTGCTTCATCTTGGCCATGTCGCCGGCCATGATGATGTCCTTGTTGCCGGTCGTGGTGATGAAGATGTCGGCCTTGTCGACGACCTCGTCGAGGGTCGTGACCTGGTAGCCGTCCATCGCGGCCTGGAGGGCGCAGATCGGGTCGATCTCGGTGACGATCACGCGGGCGCCCTGTCCGCGCAGGGACTCCGCGCAGCCCTTGCCCACGTCGCCGTAGCCGCAGACGACCGCGGTCTTGCCGCCGATGAGGACGTCGGTGGCGCGGTTGATGCCGTCGACGAGCGAGTGGCGGCAGCCGTACTTGTTGTCGAACTTCGACTTGGTGACGGCGTCGTTGACGTTGATCGCCGGGAACAGGAGGGTGCCGTCGCGCTGCATCTCGTACAGGCGGTGGACGCCGGTCGTGGTCTCCTCGGTGACGCCGCGGATCTCCGAGGCGAGCTGGGTCCACTTCTGGGAGCCGTCGGTGATGGTGCGGTTCAGGAGTTCGAGGATGACGCGGTGCTCGTCGTTCTCGGCGGTGTCGACGGCGGGGACCTTGCCGTCCTTCTCGTACTCGACGCCCTTGTGGACGAGGAGGGTGGCGTCACCGCCGTCGTCGAGGATCATGTTCGGGCCGCCGGTGGGGCTGTCCGGCCAGGTCAGCGCCTGCTCCGTGCACCACCAGTACTCCTCCAGGGTTTCGCCCTTCCAGGCGAAGACCGGGACGCCCTGCGGGTTGTCGGGCGTGCCGTTCGGGCCGACTGCGATGGCCGCGGCGGCGTGGTCCTGGGTGGAGAAGATGTTGCAGGAGGCCCAGCGGACCTGCGCGCCGAGGGCGACCAGGGTCTCGATGAGCACGGCGGTCTGCACGGTCATGTGCAGGGAGCCGGTGACGCGGGCGCCGGCCAGGGGCTGCGCCTCGGCGTACTCCTTGCGGATCGCCATCAGGCCCGGCATCTCGTGCTCGGCGAGGGTGATCTCCTTGCGGCCGAACTCGGCCAGAGAGAGGTCGGCGACCTTGAAGTCCTGTCGGTTGTCGACAGTCGTCATTGCGAGCTGCTCCTCGGGGTTGGGGCGAGGTGGGTACGGCTGGTCTGCGCGGCGGCGGACACAGGGGTGCCCGAAAGAGGACACAGGCATGCCCGCGTGTGCGCAGCGCAGTCCGTCGGAGGCCCTCTCTCCCTCGGCCGGTCCGCAGTGGACCGCCCGACCGCCATCAGCAGCGACGTCTGGCTCCGTCCCAAGCTACACCGGGGGCGCCTGCGATCCCCAGTCCGCAGGGAAACACATCAAGCCGATCCCGTGACGGGCGGGGGTGGGACTGTCGGTGAGGTGCGGGGGCGGTGGAAGGCGGCGGGGCCCGCCGAGTGGTTCGGCGGGCCCCGTGGCCGGAGGAGTCGTACGAGGGGGTGTCAGTGGTCGGTGGGGTGCGGGGTGGGGCCACCGGGGCTTGCCTCGGGGTCGGGGCCCTTGGCGGCTTCGGCCTCGCTGTAGATGTCCGGCTCGAGGTAGATCACGCGGGCGATCGGGACGGCCTCGCGGATGCGGGACTCGGCCGCGTTGATGGCGGCGGCGATCTCGGTGGCCGTCTCCTCGTGGCGGACGGCGATCTTGGCGGCGACGAGGAGTTCCTCGGGGCCGAGGTGGAGTGTGCGCATGTGGATGATGCGGGTGACCGTGTCGCCGTCGACGACGGCGGCCTCGATCTTCTGGGTCTCCTCGACGCCGGCGGACTCGCCGAGCAGCAGCGACTTGGTCTCGGCGGCGAGGATCAGGGCGATCAGGATGAGCAGGATGCCGATGCAGAGGGTGCCGATGCCGTCCCAGACGCTGTTTCCGGTGAGCAGGGCGAGGCCGACACCGCCGAGCGCGAGGATCAGGCCGACGAGGGCGCCGAGGTCCTCCAGGAGGACGACCGGGAGCTCGGGGGCCTTGGCGTGGCGGACGAACTCCTTCCAGGAGCGGCGGCCGCGCAGGACGTTGGATTCCTTGATGGCCGTGCGGAAGGAGAAGGACTCGGCGATGATCGCGAAGACTAGGACGCCGACCGGCCAGTACCAGTGCGTCAGCTCGTGCGGGTGCTTGATCTTCTCGTAGCCCTCGTAGAGGGCGAACATGCCGCCGACCGAGAAGAGGACGATGGAGACGAGGAAGGCGTAGATGTAGCGCTCGCGGCCGTAGCCGAAGGGGTGTTGCGGGGTGGCCTCGCGCTTCGCCTTCTTGCCGCCGAGCAGGAGCAGCGCCTGGTTGCCGGAGTCGGCGAGCGAGTGGACGGACTCGGCGAGCATCGACGACGAGTTGCTGAAGATGAACGCCACGAACTTCGCTACCGCGATCGCGAGGTTGGCGGCCAGTGCCGCCACGATCGCCTTGGTGCCGCCTGACGCGCTCATATGTTCGCGTTGTCCCTTCGTACGCCGTTCCAGGGCCCGGACGCTCGCCTTGCTGCGCCGCCCGCGACTTTGCCCGTGCTTGACGGTGGGCCATTGTTGCAGCCCGCTGCGGCGGCGGTGCGTCAGGTCACCGTCACGGGGTCGCCGGGGCGGTCAGGCGACGACCGTGGCGCGGAAGAGCGTGCCGGTTCCGGATACTTCGGCCTTTTCGCCGGCCGGGACGAAGACGGACCGGCCCGGGGTCAGGTCGTGCTCGCCCGCCCGGACGGTGCCGGCGGTGCAGAGCAGGATCTGCGGGGTCGCGCGGATGAGGTCGTGGGCGCCGCCCGCCTCGGGGAGGACGTAGCGGGACAGGCGGAACTCGTCGATGGGGGTCTCGTAGAGCTCCTCGCCGTCCGGGGATGCCTCGGGGCGCAGGACGCCGGGGTCGCTGGGCCGGAAGCGGACGATGCGCAGGAGCTCGGGGACGTCGACGTGCTTGGGGGTGAGGCCGCAGCGCAGGACGTTGTCGGAGTTGGCCATGATCTCGACGCCGAGTCCGTTCAGGTAGGCGTGAGGCACGCCGGCGCCGAGGTAGAGGGCTTCGCCGGGCTGGAGCCGGACGTGGTTCAGCAGCATCGCGGCGATGACGCCGGGATCGCCCGGGTAGTGGTGGGCGATGTCGGCGTAGGGGGCGTAGGCGCCGCCGAGGCGGGTGCAGGCGGAGGCCGCATCCGCGACCGTGCGGGACATCTCCTCGGGGTCCGCGGTGAGGATCGCCGTGAGGACCTCGCGCAGGGCGGCGTCCTCGGGGTGGGCGTGCAGCAGGTCGACGTACGGCTTGAGGGAGTCCACGCCGAGGTCGTCGAGCAGGTCGGCGGCCGCGAGCGGGTCGCGGAAGCCGCACAGGCCGTCGAACTCGGTGAGGGCGCAGATCAGTTCGGGCTTGTGGTTGGCGTCCTTGTAGTTGCGGTGCGGGGCGTCCACGGGGATGCCGCGGCGCTCCTCGTCCGCGTAGCCCTCCTTGGCCTGCTCCAGGTCGGGGTGGACCTGGAGGGAGAGCGGGGCGCCGGCGGCGAGGATCTTGAGGAGGAAGGGCAGGCGGGGGCCGAACTTGGCGGCGGCGGCCGGTCCGAGTTCCTTTTCCGGGGCGGCGTCGATGACCTCGACGAGCGTGCCTCGGTCGGTGCGTGAGGGTGCGCCCGGGTGGGCGCCCATCCACATCTCCGCCTGCGGCTCGCCGGTCGGTTCGGTGCCGAGCAGGTGCGGGATGGCGGTGGGGGAACCCCAGGCGTAGGGGCGGATGGTGTTGTCGAGGCGGTCCATGGGGGTCTCTCTGCGTGTTCGGGCGCGCGGGCGCGTCAGGGTGTCCCGGGCATGATCAGGCCCTCGAAGCGAGCGCCAGGTAAACCGCGGCGAAATCCGTGATGGCGATCAGTTCCGCGAGGGTCTCCAGCTCGCCGCCCTCCTCCGGTTCCAGTTCGCTGATCGGCGTGTCGTGGCTGAGGGCCAGGTCGCGGGCGCCGGGGGCGGCGGTGAGGCCGCCGATGGGGCGGTCACGGAGGAGCACCACGCGCGCGTGCAGGGCGGGTGGTTCCTCGACGCGGTCGCGGAAGAAGTCGTCGGGGTCGGCGCTGGCGGCCAGCGGGCCGGCGAGCAGGGCGCTGTGGGCGGCGAGGGCCTCGGGGAGCTCCGCGACGACCGCGGGGGTGCCGGACAGCTCGGCGAGCGCGGCGGCGAAACGGCGGCCCGCCGGGCCGGCCGAGATGCCCTCGGTCCAGACGACGGGGAGCGCGTCGGCGAGTTCGGCAGCGAGGGTCTTGGCGGGGTTGCTGTAGGTGGCGATGGCGGGGCCGCAGCGTTCGGCGACGGCGTCGAGGCGGTCGGCGACCTTACCGAGGGCGTCCGGCGGGGCTGCGAGCACTCCCGTACGGTCCAGCAGCGCGAGCAGTGGGGTGAGCAGCGCCCACAGGACGCCGGGGGCGGAGGCGGCGAGGGGCTCCTCCTGGTCGTACGGGGCGGTCGCCATGGGGACGAACAGGCCGTGCGAGCCGTTCACCGCGTCGGCGAGCGGGGAGCGGCTGGGGGCCACGGCGACGACGTTGCAGCCGCGGCGGTAGGCCTGTTCGGCGAGGAGGGACAGGCCGGGTTCGCTGCCGTCCGGGGTGGTGATCAGGAGGAGGTCGACGGAGCCGACCCAGCCGGGCAGTTCCCAGCGCAGGGCGCCCGCTGCGGGGGCGACGCCGGTGGGGGCCAGCCGTGTGACCGGGCTGCCGGCGCCGGCGAGGGTGCCGATGAGGTCGGCGGCGTGGGTGGCGGCGGCGCCCGGGCCGGCGATGAGGACGGCGCGGGGGCGGCCGTCCGGCTTGAGGTCGTTGATGCCCGCCTCGGCGGAGTGGCGGGCGGCCGTGCGGACGCGGGCGCCGGCTTCTGCGGCGCCGCGCAGCAGCCCGCGGTGGTCGGCCTCGGAGAGGCCCTCCGGGGAGTCGAGCAGCGATTCGTCGAGCATGGGCGGCAGCCTCCGATGGCCGGGGTCCGTTCCGGGCCCCGCTTTTTGGGGTTCCTACGATCCGTGCCCGTTGTGCCGGGGGCTATGTGCACCGGGGGTTCACGCGAGTGTGTCTGCCCGGGAGGGGCCTACGCGGGGCGGCGGGCCTCGTCGACCAGGAGGACGGGGATGCCGTCGCGGACGGGGTAGGCCAGGCCGCAGTTCTGGTCGGTGCAGAGCAGTTCGGTGTCCTGCTCCTTGAGGGGGGCGTGGCAGGCCGGACAGGCGAGGATTTCGAGGAGGCCGGCTTCGAGTGCCATGCGGGTTCCCTTCGGGGGTCGGGCGGGGTGTGGTTGGTGCTCGGGTGGTGCGGATGTGCCTGGTCAGGGTACCGCCGGTGGGTGGCGTGAGGCGGGGGTGCTTGTGGGTGCGGTGGGGCGGGGTGAAGGGGCTTCGCCCCTCTGACCCCACCAGGGGGCTCGCGGCCCGGTCAGGCCCTGATGATCGCCAGTGCCTCGTCCCTCACCCTGGCCATGGTCTCCGGGTCCCTCGCCTCCGCGTTGAGGCGGAGCAGTGGCTCCGTGTTGGAGGGGCGGACGTTGAACCACCAGTCGGTGGCGGAGACCGTCAGGCCGTCCAGGTCGTCCAGGGTGATGCCCTCGCGGCCTTCGTACGCGGAGCGGATGGCGGCGAGGCGGGCCGCCTGGTCGGTGACCGTGGAGTTGATCTCGCCGGAGCCGGCGTAGCGGTCGTACTGGGCGACGAGGGCGGAGAGGGTGCCCGGCTGGCCGCCGAGGGCCGCCAGGACGTGAAGGGCGGCCAGCATGCCCGTGTCGGCGTTCCAGAAGTCGCGGAAGTAGTAGTGCGCGGAGTGCTCGCCGCCGAAGATCGCGCCCGACCGCGCCATTTCCGCCTTGATGAAGGAGTGGCCCACACGCGTACGGACCGGGGTGCCGCCGTTCTCCGCGACGACCTCGGGGACCGACCAGGACGTGATCAGGTTGTGGATGATCGTGCCCTTGCCGCCGTGCCTGGCCAGTTCGCGGGAGGCCACCAGAGCGGTGATCGCCGACGGGGAGACGGGCTCGCCGCGCTCGTCGACGACGAAGCAGCGGTCGGCGTCGCCGTCGAAGGCGAGGCCGAGGTCGGCGCCCTCTTCGCGGACCCGCTTCTGGAGGTCGACGAGGTTGGCCGGGTCCAGGGGGTTGGCCTCGTGGTTGGGGAACGTGCCGTCGAGTTCGAAGTACATCGGGACCAGCGTCAGGGGCAGGCCGGCGAAGACCTCGGGGACCGTGTGGCCGCCCATGCCGTTGCCCGCGTCGACGACGACCTTCAGGGGGCGGACGGAGGTCAGGTCGACCAGGGAGCGCAGGTGCGCCGCGTAGTCCGACAACGTGTCGCGGCCGGTGATGGTTCCCGGCGTCACGGCGGACCCGGGGGCGCCCGACTCGCTCCAGCGCTCGACGAGTTCGCGGATCTCGGCGAGGCCGGTGTCCTGGCCGACCGGGGCGGCTCCCATGCGGCACATCTTGATGCCGTTGTACTGGGCCGGGTTGTGGGAGGCGGTGAACATGGCGCCCGGCAGGTTCAGCGCGCCCGAGGCGTAGTAGAGCTGGTCCGTCGAGCACAGGCCGATCTCGGTCACGTCGGCGCCCAGCGCCGCCGCCCCGCGCGCGAAGGCCCGCGACAGGCCCGGTGAGGAGGGCCGCATGTCGTGCCCGGTCGCGATGGCGCTCGCGCCGGTGACCCGCACGAAGGCCGCTCCGAAGAGCTCGGCCAGGGACTCGTCCCACTGGTCGGGGACGACCCCGCGTACGTCGTACGCCTTCACGACCTGCGACAGATCAGCAGCCACGGCCAACCTTCCTGGAAAGTACTGTCGGTCCGCACAAACTACCCCCGGCCGCTGACAGCGCGCTGGGCGGCCGCGAAGAGGACTCCCAGCCGTCGCCTCAGGTCAGGGCAGCATCCAGCCCAGGGCGGACGTGCTCTGGCCGACCACGATCAGGCACATCACCAGCAGCAGGCCCAGGCTCCACGGCAGTACCTTGCGCAGCAAGTCGCCCTCACGGCCCGCGAGTCCGACGGCCGCGCAGGCGATGGTGAGGTTCTGCGGGGAGATCATCTTGCCGAGGACGCCGCCGGAACTGTTGGCGGCGGCCAGCAGGTCGGGCGACAGCCCCGACTCGCGGGCGGCGGTCACCTGGAGGGCGCCGAAGAGGGCGTTGGCCGAGGTGTCCGACCCGGTCACGGCGACGCCGAACCAGCCGAGGACGGGCGACAGGAAGGCGAGACCGGCTCCGGCCGCCGCCACGAAGTGGCCGATGGTCGCCGCCTGGCCGGAGAGGTTCATGACGTACGCGAGCGCCAGGACGGACGTCACCGTCAGGATCGCGAAGCGCAGCTCGTGGACAGTCGCGAGCCACTCCTTCACCGCCACGCGCGTGTGCACCCCGATGACGGCGGCCGTGCAGATCCCGGCGAGCAGCACGAGCGTGCCGCCGGTCGACACGATCGGCCAGGTGAAGACGTTGCCGCCGACCGGTTCGCCGTCGGAGCCGAGCACGTTCAGGAAGGGCCAGTCGTAGACCTGGGTGGCCTTGTCCAGCCAGTGCTTGACGGCCGGGATCTGGGCAACGGAGAAGATCAGGACGATCAGCGCGTAGGGGGCGTACGCGCGCAGGACCTCGCGGGGCGGGTCCTCCTCGTCCAGTTCCTCGCTTCGTACGCCGGTCAGCACGGAGGCGCGTACGGACTCGGCGGCGGGCACGCGCGCGTGCGGTACGGCGACCAGGGCGCCCGCGCCCGCCAGGGCGGCGCCGATGTCGGCGAGTTGGGCGGAGACGTGGTTGGAGGCGGCGAACTGGGCGACGGCGAAGGCGACTCCGCAGGCGAGGGCGGGCACCCAGGTCTCGCGCAGCCCACGCCGGCCGTCCACCAGCCAGACCAGCACGAGGGGCACCACGAGGGCCAGCAGCGGAGTCTGACGGCCCACCACGGACGCCACGGAGTCCAGCGGCAGCCCGGTGACCTGGGCGAGCGTGACGACGGGCGTGCCCATCGCGCCGAAGGCCACGGGCGCGGTGTTGGCCACCAGGGCGACGACGGCGGCGCGCACCGGTTCGAACCCGAGGGCGACCAGCATGACCGCGCTGATCGCGACGGGCGCCCCGAAGCCGGCGAGTGCCTCCAACAGCGCCCCGAAGCAGAAGGCGACGACGAGTGCCTGGATGCGGGGATCGTCGGAGAGCCGCCCGAAGGACCGGCGCAGGATGTCGAAGTGCCGGGTGCGGACGGTCATCCGGTACACCCACAGGGCGTTGACGACGATCCACAGGATGGGGAAGAGGCCGAAGACGGCGCCCTGGGCGGCACTGGAGAGCGTCTGCCCCAGGGGCATGCCGTAGGCGAGCCGGGCGACGAGAACGGCTGCGAGAAGGCCGATCAGGCCCGCCTGGTGCGCCTTCATGCGGACGCTGCCGAGCAGGACCAGGACGATCACGAGAGGCAGGGCCGCCACGAGGGCGGACAGGCCCAGTGAGCCGGCGACGGGTTCCAGTTCCTGGACGTACACGGGCGCCTCCCCGGTTTCCGTCATGCGAAAGCGATTTCTCGCGACCTCAAAACGGAATGGTCATGTCCGCGCCAAGCCCGCGTCAATGGGTGCGCGCGGGGAGGAACCGGGAGTGCGGTCAGTTGTCGGGCGACCGGAGGACGCGCAGGTGACCTCGCCGGGCGACCTCCATCGGGTCGGCCGCGCGCCCGCCGCCACCGGCCCCGGCGGCCCGCTCCTGGGGGCGGGCCGCCTCTCGCACGGCGTTCGCAAGCGCTTCCAGGTCGTCGCCGCTGGGGCGCGCCGGGGCCGAGCCGTCGAGGAGCCGGACGACCTCCCATCCGCGCGGGGCGGTGAGGCGCTCCGAGTGCTCGGCGCACAGGTCGTAGCAGTGGGGTTCGGCGTAGGTGGCGAGCGGGCCGAGGACCGCGGTCGAGTCGGCATAGACGTACGTCAGCGTCGCGACGGCGGGACGGCCGCAGGCGGTGCGCGAACAGCGACGTACAGGGCTCACGACGTTGGACGGTACCGCACTCTTGAGCGGGCCGCGACGACTCTCCACCAGGTCACTCCCCCGTGTCGTGCTGTGAAACGCCCCACACACCTCTTCCGGCACACCCCGCTGACCTGCCCGGACACGGTCGTCCGGGGTGTCGAACGACCCCTCAAGCGGTCAAGAGTCGTCACAAAACCCTCAATTGCCATGAGGTTGCCGGTCTCGGCGGGATACGGAATCGAGCCCAACCTTGGCTGGAATGGTCATGTAACGACATGCCGTACCGGTCGGCCGGAAGCCGTCCGTACCGCCGTGCGGTGCCGGGCGCTGGGGCGCGGCGAGGACTACCCTTCACCAGTGATGGACAAGCCCGTAACGCCCCGATCCGCCGCCCCCGGGCCCCGCCGCCGTGACCGCCACGGCCGGGGCATGCGCGGCCCGATCGCACCGCCACAGGTGCCGCTCGCCGCCAGCCGTGCGGAGGCGTTCGCGGACCTGGTGCAGGACTCCGTGGAACGCCTGGAGCGGCGGTGGCCGCAGCTCGCCGACATCGATTTCCTGGTGCTGGAGGTGCCGCGGCTCGACGGGCCCGGCCAGACCTGGAACGACGAGGCGGTTCCGCTGGGCGGCACGATCAGCGCCCGCGAGGGGCGCCCCGCGCGCGTGGTGGTCTACCGGCGACCGGTCGAGATCCGCACCAAGGGGCGCGACGAGCGGGCGGCGCTGGTGCACGAGGTCGTCGTCGAGCAGGTCGCCGAGCTGCTGGGGCTGACGCCGGAGACGGTGGATCCGCGGTACGGCGAGGACCAGGGCTGAGACGGCCGGCGGCCGGCCCGACTACCTCTGCAACACCGCCAGGTCCTCGTCCGCCTCCGGTACCGCGACCGTCCCCCGGTCGTCGGGGAGTGTCTGCACGGTGAAGCCGGGGACGCCGCCCTCCGTCGCCGCCAGAGTGCGGGCACCGTAGACCGGGCCGCCGGACTTCGGCTCGACCGTGAGCGCGTACGTGCCCTTCAGGCCGCTGGGGGCCGGGGGCTCGATGTCCTGGGTCGTGCCGGCCTTGATCGTGTACGTCTTCGACACCGGCGTGCCGCCCTCACTGCCCGCCGAAGCGGTGACCTCGACCGTGGCGGCGCGGCCGGGGGCGGTCAGGGAGAGCGTGCTGCCCTTGGCGCTGTTGTCCGCGGACGTCGCGCGCGTGCCGACGGGGCGGGTGGCCGGGATGAACGCCGTCTCCTGCTTGTCGCCCTTGCCGCGTACGACCCGCAGGGCCGCCACGACCGGCACGGACTGGTCCGTCGGCGTCAGCACCAGGGAACCCGCCTCGCCGCGTGTCACGTCGCCCAGGTCGACGGCGGTGGTCATGCCGCCCTTGACGTGCACCGTCTCGTGTCCGGCCGGGGTGATCAGCCCGGACGGGGAGGCGAGGCGCAGCTTGAGGTCCGCGTCGGCGTCGCCGGGGGTGAAGGCGACCAGGCGCACGGAGGTGGCGTCCTTGGGGATGCCGGGCAGGACCAGGCTGCCCGACGGGTCGGTGGACGCGGCCAGCCAGTCGCCGCCGAGCTTGTCGTCCAGGGCCTGCACGGCGGCGCCGACCCGCCCGCTGCGGACGTTCACGTGCACCGTGAGGTTGGGCTGCTGCTCGTCGGTGAGGGTGGACAGCAGGACCTGCTCGCTGGAGTGCGGCTGGACCGTGATGCCCTCCCCCACCGTGGACTGGATGGCGCCGTCCTTGCCGTAGAGCTCGATGTCGACCACGGCGGCCGAGTCGTCGGGGTTCGTCAGGTGGACGTAGTCGGTGCGGTCGGCCGCGGTGCTGGCGCCGGGGAACCAGAAACTCGTGTCCGGTGCCGTGCAGTTGACGCCTTGGAGGCCGCGCCCGGTCCCCGCGGCGACCTCCGTCGTCTCCTGGACGGTCCAGCCGGGCGCGAACCTGCCGTCCGCGGTCCCGACCAGCGCGGGCGATTCGGCCCCCGAGCTGTCACCGGTGACCGGCTTGCCGGGCTCCTTGGGGCTCAGCACGGGTTTCTCGGTCTTCCGCTCGCCGGACTTCCCGTCGTCCTTGCCCTTGTCTCCACCCGCGCCCGAGCCGTCTCGCGACTCCTGGGCGGCCACCTGGAGTTCGGCCTTGCCGCCGCTCCCGGTGCCCTTCGTGACGGGCGTGAAGGAGGTGTAGGACGTCTCCGCGATGTCGGACATGCTGGGCGCGGGGCACAGCAGGCTCGTGCGCTCCACGGGCAGTTGGGCCGCCGCCTTGGCGGTGGTGTCCGTGCCCGGGGTGTCCGGGGCGGACAGCGCGGCGAATCCGGTGACGGCGGCGAGCGCGGTCGCGCCGGCGATCAGGGACAGGGTCGTGCGGTTCACTGCTGGCTCCCGTCGGGACGCTCACTGCCCGTGCCGTGGGGGTGTTGCTGCTGCGCCGGGTCGTACGGCGTGCCGTAGCCCTGGGGGTAGGCCTGGTCGTAGCCCTGTTGGTGGTACGGCTGGTTCTGGGGCCGGCCGCCGTACGCGTACGGGTCGTGCTGGCCGCTCTGGTACGGATCCGCCTGGTACTGCTGTCCGTACGCGTCCGCCGGGTACTGGGCGCCCTGGTACTGGTCGCCGTAGTTCGCGTACTCGCCGCTCTGGTAGCCGGCGTCGCCCCTCCCCCAGGCTCGAACATCCTCGCCCGGGGGGACCCCCATCCCGTGGCTCTGCTGCTGGGGCACGGGGGCCGGCGGCTGCTCGGGCTGCGGCGGCGGGAACTCCTCGGGCTGCGCCGCCCCTTCGGCCTCGGCTTCCGCCTGGGCGCGCAGACGGCGGGCTCGGCGGCCCTCGCCTGCCACCGGCTGGGCCGGGACGGCCGGCTCCTCGGGCAGGTCGTCGTCGATGTCGCGGCGCCGGCCGGGCAGGGCGAGCACGACGAGTACGACGGCGAGGAGGCCCTGCGCCCACAGCCACACGGTGTGGCCGACCGGGTCGTCGTACGTGACGTCCAGCGTGCCTCCGGTGGCGGGGAGTTCGAAGCCCTGGGCCCAGCCGTCGACCGTGGTGCGGGTGAGCGGCTTGCCGTCGAGCGTGGCGGTCCAGCCGTCGGAGGCGGTGTCGGCCAGGCGCAGCACGCGTCCGTCGGAGCCTGCCGGGATCGTGGTGTGGATGTCGACGGGGCCGGCGGCGACGGGCTGGGGGGTGCCGGAGCCGGAGCCGGAGCCGGAGCCGGGGACGATGGTGGCGCGGGCGACCTCCTGGTCGATCTGCCACAGCGCGCCGCCGTCCTGCTGGCTGAGCCGGGTCAGGCCGGGCGTGGCGTCCAGGACGCGGGTGACGTCGCGGGGCGCGCCCTTGTGGACGAGGACGTAGCGCACGGCGAAGCCGCCGAGCTGGTCGGCCTGGTCGGCGCCGGAGCCGGCGACGAGGTTGGCGACGACCTTGTCGAGCCTGCTGTTCTCGCCGTCGGCCGCGGCGATCTCGCCGTCGCCGAGCCGGGCGCCGGAGCCGCGGACCAGCATGTATCCGACGTGGGAGGCGGAGTCGCTGTCGAGGACGAGGGTGCGGGCCTGGTCGCTGCTGCCGCTCTCCTCGGCGACGAACGCGGGGACCTGTGTCGGGTCGCTCCGCTCCAGGGGACCGTCGGCACCGCGGATCATCCAGCCCGCGGCGACGAGCAGCGGGCCCGCGGCCGAGGCGAAGGCGATCAGCACGGCGACCGGCTGGCGCCAGCCGAAGCTCTGCTCGGCCACGCGCGCGCGGGCCCCGTCGGCGCCGAGCGCGGCGGCCGCCAGGAGGGCGATGCCGTAGACGAGGGTCGCGGGTCCCGACCAGGTGGAGCTGTTGGACAGGACCGCGAAGACGAAGCCGGTCAGGGCGGCCGTCCAGGCCGTCCAGATGCCCAACTGGCGTTCCGAGCGGAGCAGGGCGGCGAGTGCGGCCAGCACGATGCCGGTCAGCATGAGGCCGCTGACGGTGCCGGGGCCGCCCGGGCTGGCGCCGAGCAGGTCGAGGGCGGAGGCGGCCGAGGGGCGGTACTCCAGACCGGCTTCCTGGAAGAAGCCGAACGGAAGCAGCGACAGCGACCAGGGCGCGAGGACCAGCAGGGGCGTGCCGAGCTGGGCGAGGAACCGCAGACCGTACGCCGTGATGTCGGCCCGGCGCAGGACCAGCAGCCCGGCGCCGAGGAGCAGCGCGATGGGCCACACGACCGGGGTGAACGCGGTGGTGATGGTCAGCAGCAGCGCGTACGCCCAGGTGGCGCGCCAACTGCCACGCGCCCCCGAGGGGTTGGCCAGGCCGCTGGCGGCGATGCCCGCGCGGGCGATGAGCGGCAGCAGCACGGCCAGGACGGCGGTGCCGATCCGGCCGCCGGCGAGGGCGCCGGTGGCGGCGGGCAGGAAGGCGTAGACGACGGCCGCCCACGCGCGCAGCAGCCGGGACTCGACCAGCGGGCGGGAGGCGAAGTAGGCGGTGACCCCGGCCAGCGGCACCGAGCAGACGAGCAACAGCGTGACGGCGAGGCCGGTCGAGCCGAACAGCAGGGACGCCAGCATCGCCACGAGCGCGAGGTACGGCGGCGCGGAGGAGGTGCCGCCGGCGGCGACCGGGTGCCAGGCGTCCAGGTAGCGCGCCCACAGCTCGGAGGAGTCGGCCGGGGCGGGCAGCAGGGCGCCGCCCGCGAGCGCGCCGCCGCCGAGGAGTTCGCGGCAGGCGACCAGGGAGACGAGCAGCAGCACCAGGAAGAGCACCGGGCCGGGCTTGCGCGCGATGCGCTTGAGCCGGGCGAACTGCTCGATCTCCAGGAAGTCGGCGTCGTCGCCGCCGGGGCCCGACTCGACGGCACCCCCGTGCCGTCCGGCGCCGGAGGCGACCTCGGGGTCGGAACGGCCGACGAGGTTGCTCGCGACCTGCTCGACGGTCATGCGGACGGTCGCGCCGGGCGGCGGGAACAGCGGCCGCAGCTCGTCCTTGTCGATCTGCGGTGTGCCTCTGCCGCGCCGCCCGGCGAGGATTCGCTCGGGCCTGAGCAGCGTGCCCATGAGGCCGCGGATCTCGTCGACGGCCTGTCCGGGGACCTTGCCGACGAGGTAGGCGACGGTCCGCAGCAGTGTGCCGAGCACGATCCGCAGCAGCACCCAGGGCAGCACGGCCGTACGCGTGTTGACGAGCAGGGTGTAGACGGCGCCGGCCTTGTCGACCTTGTGCGGGGAGGCGGCGGTGCGGCCCACGCAGTCGACTGTGCGGCGCTCGCGGGAGGCCGCCTCGGCGTGCCGGACGACCGCCTCGGGGGCGGCCAGGACACGGTACCCCGCCGCATGCGCGCGCCAGCACAGGTCGACGTCGTCGCGCATGAGGGGCAGGTGACGGTCGAAGCCGCCGAGCTGTTCGAAGACGTCGCGGCGGATCAGCATGCCGGCGGTGGACACCGACAGCACGGGCCGGACGTGGTCGTGCTGGCCCTGGTCCTGCTCGCGGCGGTCCAGGCCGGTCCAGCGGCGGCCGGAGTTGGCGATGCTGACGCCGACCTCCAGCAGCTGCCGCCGGTCGTACCAGCCGCGGAGCTTGGGGCCCACGACGGCCACGTCCTCGCGGCCCAGCTCGTACTCGCTGTCCACGACCCGCAGCAGCTGGGCCAGGGCGTCCGGTTCCGGGGCGCAGTCGTCGTGCAGCAGCCAGAGCCACTGCACCGGCTCTCCGTGCGGGAGCTCGGGCATGTCGTACGCGTCGTCGCGCCAGGAGCGGGTGACCGGGTCCCAGCCGCTGGGCCGCTTCAGGTACGGGAGCTGCTCCGGGGTGAGGACCGGGGCGGTGCGGCCGCACTCCTCGACTGCCTGGCCGAAGCCGGTGCGGCGGGCGAGGTGCAGCACGCGGTCGGCGCCGAGTGCCTCGGTGATCAGCTGGGCGGAGTCGTCCGCGCTGCCGGTGTCGGCGCCCATCGCGTACTGGACGGGTCGCTCCTGGCCGAGCAGCCCGGCGAGCGCGTCGGGCAGCCAGCGGGCGCCGTCGTGGGAGACGAGGACCGCGGTCACCACATGACGCGGGAACTCAGGTGTGGCAGCGCTGTGGTGATGAGCTGCCGAGTGGCTGTGCACGGACATCGAGGTACGGGCCCCGGTTCGGTGGACTGCGGTGGACGCCTGCGACCGGTGGGGGCAGCGGGGCGTCTCGGACGAGCGACCACACTATCGGCTGCGCAACAAGGGGGCCCGCCGCCTGTGGATAACCCACCTGCGACGGGCCGTTCGAGCCGTGCGTACGTACGTATGTGTGCTGTCCGGGTATCGCGCCGTCCGGGATCAGACCGCTGCCTTCTTCAGCCGGCGGCGCTCCCGCTCGGACAGGCCGCCCCAGATGCCGAATCGCTCGTCGTTGGCGAGGGCGTACTCGAGGCACTCGGAGCGGACCTCGCAGGCGAGGCAGACCTTCTTGGCCTCCCGGGTCGAGCCGCCCTTCTCGGGGAAGAAGGACTCGGGATCGGTCTGGGCGCACAGTGCGCGCTCCTGCCAGCCGAGTTCCTCGTCCGCGTCGTCGACCAGCAGTTGCTGCACCGTCTCGGTCATGTGCGCCCCTCGTCTGTCTTTCGCGTCCCCGTGATCTAGCCGTTACCGATTCCGGCTGAACGACACGAGTGAAATTACAAGTGTGCTGCTCCGGGCGAGTCAAGCCGAGATCTGCTATTGAGCCCCTTATTCACTCTGCGGAACCAAGCCCAAGCGGAAAGTGTTCAAATCACCATAAAACCTGACACACCGACGGAGCCCGCAGGGTTCACGCCGTCCGCCGGACCCCTTGCGGACCTGTACGGAGAAGGACGCCCAGAGGTTCGATCTCGTTCCGACACGCACCCCGAAGCGAAACGGATCACAGTCGGATCACGAGTACGCAACGGGGTTTCGTGCGCCCGGTTGGACGCCATGTGTCCCGGGCGGGCGATGAACAAACCTTTCATCTGAGTGAACGACCGGATGAGGTGAACCACATCCCACATACCGGGTGCCGAGTTGACAGTGAAGGTGTTAACCGGTGTCCTAGTGGGCATGCTCGCGAACTTGGCACTCACCTCGACCCGCTCCGCCGGGTCCCTCGGTGCTGCCCACGCTCGCTGTAGCTGTTGCTGTTCCAGCTGTTGAGCCCAACGCGCTCCGGCTGCCGCTGAGTCACCCACGACTCGGCCGCTGTCGTCCCCGCTCCACCAGGGCACTGCTCGTCGCCGCCCGCGACCCGGGCACACACGACGCGGCACCCCCCACCGACTTTCCACTCCTTGCCGAGGAACCACCGCACCCCATGAACAGCGACAGCGACCTCCAGATCGCCGGCGACATCCTCGAAGTCCCGCACCTGCTCCAGACCCCGCGCGAGCACCCGGCCACCGTCGCCGAGTTCGTCGGACTCGCCCGCTCCATCGCCGCCGACCGCTCCCAGTGGGAGCACCTCGTCCGGTACGACGCGACCAGCCGCTGGTACCACCGGCTGCGCACCGGCCCGGGCTACGAGGTGTGGCTGCTGTCCTGGGTGCCCGGGCAGGGCAGCGGGCTGCACGACCACGGCCGCTCCTCCGGTGTGCTGACCGTGCTGGACGGCACGCTGACCGAGCGCACGGAGGGGGGCACACACGCCTTGCGGGCAGGCGCGCAGCGCGTTTTCGCGCCGGGGTACGTGCACGAAGTCGTGAACGACGCGCTGGAGCCGGCGGTCAGCCTGCACGTCTACTACCCGGGCCTGACGGAGATGCCGATGCACACCGCCCAGCAGTGCGAGGCCCGGAGCGTACAGGGTGGCGTGACTGCCTGACCGGTTGTCGTAGGCGCCTGCAAGACTGGCTTCCATGCGCATTGTGGTTCTGGCAGGCGGCATCGGTGGTGCCCGGTTCCTGCGTGGTCTGAAGCGGGCCGCGCCGGACGCGGACATCACGGTCATCGGCAACACCGGGGACGACATCCACCTCTTCGGGCTGAAGGTCTGCCCGGACCTCGACACGGTGATGTACACGCTCGGCGGCGGCATCAACGAGGAGCAGGGCTGGGGGCGCGCCGACGAGACCTTCCACCTCAAGGAGGAGCTCGCGGCGTACGGCGTCGGGCCCGAGTGGTTCGGCCTCGGCGACCGGGATTTCGCCACGCACATCGTGCGGACGCAGATGATCGGCGCCGGATATCCGCTGAGCGCGGTGACTCAGGCGCTGTGCGACCGCTGGAAGCCGGGCGTGCGGCTGATCCCGATGTCCGACGACCGCGTCGAGACCCACGTGGCCGTCGAGATCGACGGCGAGCGCAAGGCGATCCACTTCCAGGAGTACTGGGTGCGGCTGCGTGCCTCGGTGCCCGCGGAGGCGATCGTGCCGGTGGGTGCCGACCAGGCGAAGCCCGCGCCGGGTGTGCTGGAGGCGATCGCCGAGGCGGACGTGATCCTCTTCCCGCCGTCCAACCCGGTCGTGTCGATCGGCACGATCCTCGCCGTGCCCGGCATCCGGGAGGCCATCGCCGACGCCGGAGTGCCCGTGGTCGGCCTGTCCCCCATCGTCGGCGACGCGCCCGTGCGGGGCATGGCCGACAAGGTGCTCGCCGCCGTGGGCGTCGAGTCGACCGCGCCGGCGGTGGCCGAGCACTACGGCTCGGGCCTGCTGGACGGCTGGCTCGTCGACACGGTGGACGCCGGTGCGGTGGAGCGGGTCGAGGCGGCCGGGATCCGCTGCCGGGCAGTGCCGCTGATGATGGCCGACACCGACGCGACCGCGCAGATGGCGCGAGAGGCCCTGGCACTGGCGGAGGAGGTGCGGGGAGCTTGAGCGGCGAGGTCCCGGAGAACCGGCAGGGTGCCGACGGGTACCGGGTGTGGGCCCTGGGCGGGATGCCCGAGGTCGCGGCCGGGGACGAGCTGGCCAAGCTGATCGCGGCCGCGGAGCCCGGTCTGGCCGACGGGGACGTACTGCTGGTCACGTCGAAGATCGTGTCCAAGGCGGAGGGCCGGGCGGTCCGGGCGACCGACCGGGAGGCGGCCATCGACGCCGAGACGGTACGGGTGGTCGCCCGGCGCGGCAGTCTCCGGATCGTCGAGAACCGGCAGGGCCTCGTCATGGCAGCGGCCGGGGTGGACGCGTCCAACACCCCGTCCGGGACGGTGCTGTTGCTGCCCGAGGACCCGGACGCCTCCGCCCGAGCGATCCGCGACGGTCTGCGGGACATCCTCGGCGTCGACGTCGGTGTCGTCGTCACCGACACGTTCGGGCGGCCCTGGCGCGCGGGGCTCACGGACGTCGCGATCGGCGCCGCCGGAGTACGCGTACTGGACGATCTGCGCGGCGGCACGGACGCGTACGGCAACCCGCTCAGCGCCACCGTCGTCGCCACGGCCGACGAACTCGCCGCGGCCGGCGACCTGGTCAAGGGCAAGGCGGCCGGGCTCCCCGTCGCCGTGGTGCGCGGCCTGCCGCACGTGCTGGCGCAGGACGACGGAGAGGGAGCGCGGGCCATGGTGCGCGGCGCGCGCGACGACATGTTCCGGCTCGGCACGTCGGAGGCGATACGGCTGGCGGTGACCCAGCGGCGTACGGTCCGGGCCTTCACGGACGAGCCCGTCGACCCCGGAGCGGTACGGCGGGCGGTGGCCGCGGCGGTGACGGCGCCGGCGCCGCACCACACCACCCCGTGGCGATTCGTGCTGCTGGAGTCCCTGGAGTCCCGGACGCGGCTGCTCGACGCCATGCGTGACGCGTGGATCGCCGATCTGCGGCGGGACGGCAAGACGGAGGAGTCCATCGCCAAGCGGGTGCAGCGGGGGGACGTGCTGCGGAACGCGCCGTACCTCGTCGTCCCCTGTCTGGTCATGGACGGTTCGCACACCTACGGCGACGCGCGGCGCGACGGGGCCGAGCGGGAGATGTTCGTGGTCGCCACGGGCGCCGGCGTGCAGAACCTCCTGGTCGCACTGGCCGGCGAGCGGCTGGGGTCGGCGTGGGTGTCCTCGACGATGTTCTGCCGGGACGTGGTGCGTGAGGTGCTGGGACTGCCGGCGGACTGGGATCCGATGGGCGCGGTGGCGGTCGGGCATCCGGCGGAGGAGCCGCGGGCGCGGCCGGAGCGGGACGCGGAGGCTTTCATCGAGGTGCGGTGACCGGCGCCGGCCGGCGCCTACGCTTAACGCTGCCCCTCTCGTATCCCAGGGACTTCACTCATGGCAGGACGGTTCGCTCCTCGACCCACCCTCCCCCACAGCCCTGAGGGCGTGGGAGGTGCCCCCACGACCGTGCGCGGCGGGCATGACGGCGTCGCCGGAGGCGTGCCGCGGCAGGCGGCGGGGCCTGGGCGGGTGCGCGACTGGGTGCCGGACGGGCCGCTGGATCTCGGTCTGGTGCTCGGGCCGCTGCGGCGCGGGCCGGGTGATCCGACGTTCCGGGCGATGCCGGACGGGTCCGTGTGGCGGGCCTGCCGTACGCCCGCCGGGCCCGGGACGCTGCGGGTCCGCGCGTACGGCGGTGGGGTGCGCGGCCAGGCCTGGGGTCCCGGGGCGGAGTGGCTGCTGGACCGGTTGCCGGAGCTGCTCGGGGCCGCCGATGATCCGTCCGTGTTCGTGCCCCGGCACCGGCTGGTGGCGCTGACCCGGCATCGGCGGCCGGGGTTGCGGCTGACGCGGAGCGGGCTGGTGCTGGAGTCTCTGATTCCGTCGATTCTGGAGCAGAAGGTCACGACCGATGAGGCGTATCGGGCGTGGCGGTTGCTGGTGCGGAAGTTCGGAGAGCCGGCGCCTGGGCCTGCGCCCGGGCGGATGTATGTGATGCCGGAGCCTCGGACGTGGGCGTTGATCCCGTCGTGGGAGTGGCATCGGGCCGGGGTCGACAACAAGCGGGCGTCGACGATTCTGCGGGCCGTACGGGTCGCCGCGCGGCTGGAGGAGGCCGTGGGGATGGAGCCGGGGGCGGCTCGGGCGCGGCTCGAGGTGGTGCCCGGGGTCGGGCCGTGGACGTCGGCCGAGACGGTGCAGCGAAGTCATGGGGCGCCGGACGAGGTGACCGTGGGGGATCTGCATCTGCCCGGGATCGTGGGGTGGGCGTTGGCCGGGGAACGGGACGCTGATGACTCCGTGATGCTGGAGTTGCTGGAGCCGTACGCGGGGCAGCGGCATCGGGCGGCTCGGTTGATTCTGCTGAGTGGGAGGGGGCCGGGGCGGAGGGCGCCGAAGATGCCGCGGTGGGATATCGGGGGGTTGTGATGGGCGGTCCGGTTTCCAGCGCCTTTTGTTGCCGGCGTCCGCTTCCAGGGGCTCGGCGCTGCCGCTGAGGCCGGGGCGTTGCGCAGCCCGGCGGAGCGGGGTGCCTCCCCCAAGCCCTTCGAGCAGGGGGTACCCCCAGCGCCCAATCGTGCCGCCCTTGGCGGCACGATTGCCCGCAGCGGCGGCCTGCGGCAGCAGCCCGTAGAGGCTACTGGTCAGAGGAGAAGCGGACCGAGGCTGCTGGTATGCGGGCGTCGCACCAGATGCGGGCGCCGTCGCGGAGTTCGTTGTCGGGGCCGATGATCGCGCCGTCGCCTATGACCGTGCCGGTGAGGACGGAGCGTTCGCCGACGCGGGCTCGGGTGCCTATGAGGGAGTCGGTGATGACCGCGCCGGGTTCGATCACGGCACCCGGGAGGATCGTGCTGCCGAACACGCGGGCGCCCTCGGCGACGAAGGCGCCCTCGCCGACCACCGTGCCGCCGGACAGCTTCGCGTCGGCCGCGACCGTCGCCGTCGGCAGGACCAGACGGTCGCCGCAGCGGCCGGGGACCGCCGGGGAGGGGGCCCGGCCCAGGACCAGGTCCGCCGAGCCCCGGACGAATGCCGCCGGTGTGCCCAGGTCCAGCCAGTACGTCGAGTCGACCATGCCCTGGAGGTGCGCTCCGGCGGAGAGGAGGTCGGGGAAGGTCTCCCGCTCCACCGACACCGGCCTGCCCAGCGGGATCGTGTCGATGACCGAGCGGCGGAAGACGTACGCCCCCGCGTTGATCTGGTCGGTGACGATCTCCTCGGGCGTCTGCGGCTTCTCCAGGAACGCCAGGACCCTGCCCGTGTCGTCCGTGGGTACGAGGCCGTAGGCGCGCGGGTCCGTGACCTTGGTGAGGTGCAGGGAGACGTCCGCGCCCGTGGTCTCGTGGGTGTCGACCAGAGCCCGGATGTCGACACCCGTCAGGATGTCGCCGTTGAAGATCAGGACCGGGTCGTCGGGGCCCGAGTGCAGCCGCGACGCCACGTTGCGGATGGCGCCGCCCGTGCCCAGGGGCTCCTCCTCCGTCACGTACTCGAGGTGCAGCCCCAGCGCGGAACCGTCACCGAAGTACGGCTCGAAGACCTCGGCCAGATACGACGTGGCCAGGACGATGTGCTCGACACCCGCCGCTCTCGCTCTCGCCAGTTGGTGCGTGAGGAAGGGCACCCCGGCCGCCGGCACCATGGGCTTGGGCGTGTGCACCGTGAGCGGGCGCAGCCGGGTCCCCTTGCCGCCGACCAGGAGGATCGCTTCTGTCACGTGTCGTCTCTGCTTCCTGCCAGGACCGGCCGAACTGTCTTTCGGCCGGTCAGTGTATGCAGATCGTTCCGTGGCGCCTTCGTCGGCCGTGCGGCATTCCGCCCCTGCCCCCCTCGACGGCGGTGAACGTGTTGTCAGCGGCCCTGGTAGCGGGCCGCCTTGGAGCGGGCCGAGCCGAGCTTGCCGTAGAGCTTGCGTCCCGGGCACTCCGTCGCGAAGCCGTCCCGGTGGCCGGAGATCACGTTCAGTCGTACCTTCTTACCTTTTCGGTAGAGATTGCTACCACCTGACGTCAGGTATGTCTTTCCCCGCGGGTTCATCCGGTACAGCCCCAGCTTCCACGCGCTGAGCCGGGCGACGGCCGTGACGGCGGCCGACGACGGTTTCTTGGCGCCGTACGACCCGAGGACGGCGATCCCCATGCTGTTGGTGTTGAAACCAAGGGTGTGCGCGCCGAGGACCGGCTTGGCCACGCCCCCGGCGCGACCCTCGTAGATCTTTCCGCACTTGTCGATGAGGAAGTTGTAGCCGATGTCCCGCCAGCCCATGCTCTTGACGTGGTAGCGGTAGATACTGCGGATGAGTGACGGGGACTGCGAGCAGCGGTAGTTGTTGCCGCTGGCCGTGTGGTGCACGAAGGCCGCCTTGACCTTCTTCGTGTACCGGAAGCCCCGCTCCCGCAACCCCTCGTTCGCGCCCCAGCCGCGCCGGGTGACGATGCTCGGGCGCGGGCCGACGTACGGCTTCGCCTGCTGCTGCGCCGTCAGCTCGCGGGCGAGGCCGGCGGCGCGGGAGTTGTCCGCGGCGGCGCCGGACGGCGGGGCGTCATCGCCCGGATCGACGAGTTCGAGGCGGAGGCCGGAGGGGAGCGGGGGCGCGGCGGGCAGGTTGCGGGCGCCCGTGCCGTGGTCAGCGGAGTCGGCTTCCGCACTCTCGGGTTCGGAGCGGACCCGGAGTTCCACGCCGTCGGAGTCCCCCACCCACAGCGGTGCCGTGGCGCCGCGGACGCGGCCCGACGTGCTCTCGGGGGTGCCCCGGTCGGCCGCGTGGTCGGCGTTGTGCGTCTCGACGTCCTGCCAGCCCGACCAGGCGCCGGTCTCCGCGGCTCGGGTGCGGACCTGGACTCGGCCGTGCAGTTCGGCTTCGGGGTCCTCCCAGACGACGCCGACGAGGGAGAAGTGGCGTACGGCACGGCGGGGCAGGCCCTGCTCGGGGGCACCGGGGGCGGTGGGGGTGGCGCGGTTGCCGGTGAGAGGTTCCAAGGGGAGGGACTGGGTGCTGCCGGGGGCGTACGGTTCGGCCGCCCGCCGGTCGGTCATGGTCGTGTCCGGTGTCCCCGCATGGGGCGCGGGTCTCGCGGTCGAGGCCGCTTCCGTGGTCGGTACCGGTCTCGCCGTCGCCGCGACAGCGGGCGGAGTGAGGGGGAGGGCCAGAGCGGCCGCACAGGTGACACCTATCGAAGAAGTAAGAAGTCCATGCATACCACTGATCTTGGACATAGTCCTATAAGTCTGTCCATTTGGGAGTTGACGGACCGTCGGCCGGGATTCGGCCGAACCGGTGGCGGATTCACGGCGGGGCGGTGGCCCGGCCGTTGGGTCCAGGCTTGGGTGCCGCGTACGCTTGCGCGGGTGAACGCCACCGATCGCACCCCTGCCGACCTGCTGAATTCCGCGCTCGCCGGGGATCCGGGACGTCCCCTGGTGACCTTCTACGACGACGCCACGGGCGAACGTGTCGAACTGTCCGTGGCCACCTTCGCCAATTGGGTGGCCAAGACCGCCAACCTCCTCCAGGACGAGCTGTCCGTCGAGCCCGGGGACCGGGTGGCGCTGCTGCTGCCCGCGCACTGGCAGACGGCGGTGTGGCTGCTGGCGTGTTCGTCGGTGGGAGTCGTCGCGGACGTTGCGGGGGATGCGCGGGCGGCCGATGTCGTGGTGAGCGGGCCGGACGAGCTGGAGGCGGCGCGGGCGTGTTCCGGGGCGCGGGTCGCGATGGCGCTGCGACCGCTCGGCGGGCGGTTTCCGCAGGTGCCCGAGGGGTTCGTCGACTACGCGGTGGAGGTGCCGGGACAGGGGGACCGGTTCGTGCCGTATGCGCCGGTGGATCCGGAGGGGCCTGCGCTGATTGTGGCGGGGCGGGAGTTCAGCGGGGCGGAGGTCGTCGAGCGGGCTCGGGCGGAGGCGACGGGGCTGGGGTTGACCGGACCTGGGTCGCGGATTCTGTCGGGGTTGCCGTATGGCACGTGGGAGGGGCTGAACGCGGGGTTGTACGGGCCGTTGGCCACGGGGGGTTCTGTGGTGTTGTGCCGGCATCTGGAGCGGGCGGGGGACGGGGTGCTGGACAAGCGGGTCGAGAGTGAGCGGGTCACGGCTATGGCCCGGTAGGCCGTTTCGCGCCCTGAGGCGGCACCGCGGCCAAGGCGACCGCCTCTCCCCCGTTCGGTCCATCCCCACCCCACCCCCACCCTCCATCCAGGCCAGAGTCGTATGAGCAGTGCGCGCACGTTCGTACGACGTGAGGGGTGGTCTCTGTCGTGGGCGACACCGGGAGGCTCGGGCCGGGGGCCGGCGCCTCGGCCAGTGGGCCGGGGCTGGTACGGCGGCGTCGGCGGCGGTGGATGCGGATCGGGGCGTTCGGGGCCGCCGGTGTCGCCGTCGCGGCCGGCGGGGCCGGGTGGGTCCTGTACGCGAAGCTCAGCGGGAACATCACGCCCGATGAAGCCGCCGCCGCCGAGCTCGCGCGGTACGAGAAGGAACGGCCCACCTCGCTGGTCAAGGACGCGCGGAACATCCTGCTGATCGGGTCGGACTCGCGCGAGGGCGACGACAACGCGCGCTACGGGCGGGACTCCGGGACCGAGCGGTCGGACACCACGATCCTGCTGCACCTGTCCGCGGGCCGGGGCAGCGCCACCGCCGTCTCCCTGCCCCGGGACCTGATGGTGGACCTGCCGGGCTGCCGGCGCCCGGACGGGTCGCGCAGCACGCCGCGGTTCGCCGCCTTCAACCAGGCCTTCCAGGTGGGCGGTTCGGCCTGCACCATCCGGACCGTCGAGAAGCTCACCGACATCCGCGTCGATCATCACGTCGTCGTCGACTTCCACGGCTTCAAGGAGATGGTCGACGCGGTCGACGGCGTGGAGGTGTGCCTGCGGGAGCCGATCGACGACCGGGCCGCCAAGCTCCGGCTCCCCGCCGGGCGGGTGACCCTCGACGGCGAGCAGGCGCTCGGTTATGTCCGCGCCCGCAAGACGCTCGGCGACGGCAGTGACACGGAGCGCATGGAGCGTCAGCAACGATTCCTCGGGGCACTCGTCAACAAGGTGCGCAGCAATGACGTCCTGCTGAATCCGGCGAAGCTGTATCCCGTGCTGGACGCCGCCACGTCATCTCTCACAACCGACCCGGATCTGGCCAGTCTTCGCGGTTTGTACGAACTCGTGCGCGGGCTGCGCGACATCCCCATGGAACGCGTGCAATTCCTGACCGTTCCACGGGCGTCGTACGCGTACGACGCCAATCGCGACCAACTCGTGGAGCCCGAGGCGGAGAGGCTGTTCGAGCGGCTGCGTACGGACACACCCGTGGCGGTGGCCAGGGACGTTCCGCGCGGTTCCGCCCCGCTGAGGCCTTCCGATTCGCCAGACCGGTCGTACGGGGATTCGCATCCGGGGCCCTTTGCGAAGCCCGCCGTCACCGTTTCTCCTCCACCGACGTTCCGGGGGAACACGGCAGCCGAGGACACCTGCGAGTAAAGCGGACGCCAAGGCAACTCCAAGGTAATGAACTCTTCACCTGAGAAATGGGCGAATTGCCCAGGTGTAGGGACGTGGAATTTGTCACCGTCGTCGTTCGGCACTGAACTGGGCAGTTAGTGTGAGCGATCCGGTGCGCCCGGCTCTGAGGACGGTCCTGAGGTCGCGCACTGTGACCGAGACCCTGGTGCCTTGGAGGGGGAGGCGCCGCGTGCCCCGACGGAGGAAACAGACAACCGTGGACGCGCAAGGCCGTGGGCGGGCGGACGATATCGATCCCGCAGACCAGTGGGTGCTCAATCCGAACACCGGCGAATACGAACTGCGACTGCCCCCTTCCCCTCCGCAGTCGGGCGTCCCCAGCCCCCGCAGGCCTCCGGCCCCCGACGCGGACCCGCCGGCGCGCGGCCGCACGGAGACACCCAGGAGGCCGCGGCCCGAGACGCCGGACCGTGCGGTGCCGTCGCGCAGGCGCCGCGGGGCACCGGAGGAACCGCTGCCGGGGCGGCGCGGGCGGCGGCCGGCCAAGAAGGCCGCGAAGGGGAAGAAGGCCCTGCTGTGGACCGGCGGCGCGATGGCGTTCGTGCTGGTCGCCGGGGCGGGTGCCGCGTACTTCTACATCGAGCACCTGAACGACAACATCGCGTCCGTCTCCGACGACGGCGCGAGCACCGGTGGCTTCCAGAAGGACAAGGCCATCAACATCCTGCTGATCGGCACCGACAAGCGCACGGGCGCGGGCAACGAGAAGTACGGCGACGCGGGCAGCGTCGGGCACGCCGACACCACGATCCTGCTGCACGTCTCCAAGGACCGTTCGAACGCGACCGCGCTGAGCATCCCGCGTGACCTGATCGTCGACGTGCCCGACTGCCCGACCACGCAGGAGGACGGGTCGCAGAAGATGATCCCGGGCACGCAGCAGGCCCGCTTCAACACCAGCCTCGGCCAGGACGGCCGTACCCCCAGCTGCACCATGCGGACCGTGACCGAGCTGACCGGGGTCAAGCCGGACAACTTCATGGTCGCCGACTTCAACGCGGTCAAGACGCTGACCAGCGCGGTCGGCGGGGTCGAGGTCTGTCTGGGCAAGGACATCGACGACCCGGACTCGCACCTGAAGCTGTCGAAGGGCACGCACACGATCGCGGGCGAGCAGGCGCTGGCGTTCGTGCGCACCCGGCACGCCGTCGGCTTCGGCGGCGACCTGAGCCGGATCGGGCTCCAGCAGCAGTTCCTGAGTGCGCTGATGCGCAAGCTGAAGTCGAACGACACGCTCACCAGCCCTTCGAAGATGCTCGATCTGGCCGAGGCGGGCACGAAGGCGCTGACCGTCGACTCGCAGCTGGACAGCATCAGCAAGCTCAAGGACCTCGGTCTGGAGCTGGGCAAGCTCGACACCAAGAACCTGACGTTCACCACGACCCCGGTGATCGACAACCCGGCGGAGAAGGTCAAGACCACGGTCGTACTGAACGAGTCGACGGCCCCGCAGGTCTTCGACATGATCAAGAACGACGTCTCCTTCACCGCGGTCAAGCAGCAGAAGAAGAAGGAGGCGGCCGCGGTGGCCGCCCGACTGAAGGGCAGCAAGGCCCCGGCCTCCGATGTCCGGGTGCGGATCCTCAACGGCGGTGCCGACCCCGGCAGCGCCCAGGAGACGCTCAGCTGGCTCCAGGTCGAGGAGGGCGTGACCAAGTCGGAGAACGCCGGCAACGCGCCCGCCGAGCTGGCGAAGACCACGCTCGAGTACGCCCCCGACCAGGCCGACCAGGCCCGCCGCCTCGCTGACATCATGGGCCTGTCCGGGTCGGCGATGAAGCCGGGCGAGAGTGTGGAGAACGACCAGGGGCTGCCCGCGATGACCCTCACCCTCGGCAAGGACTTCAAGGGTGCGGGCGCCTCCCTCACCGCTCCGTCGAAGGCGCCGGAGGGTGTCCAGAAGTCCACGGCGGACAAGGTCGAGTGCGCCGAGTGACCTGACAGGCCTGCCGTACGTCTCACAGGGCGTACGACAGGCCTTGTCCGGCGGACGCGGGGGTGGGAAGAGCAGATGGCACAGAGCAGCAGTGTGTACGGGGAGGGGACCAGGCCGGGTGCCGTCCCGAGCGAGCCGGTCCCGGGCAGACCCGCCGGGCCGGGCGGTGGGGACGGCCGGGGAGGCCGTCGGCCCGGCCGGGGGCGCCGCGCCCTGCGCTGGTCGGCGACGTCCCTCTCCGTGCTGATCCTCGCGACCGCCGGCGCCGGCTACCTCTACTACGAGCACCTGAACGGCAACATCGAGAAGGGCCTGCGCAGCAGCGGCGACTCCAAGGCGCGCAAGACCGCTCCGAACGCGGCCGGGCAGACGCCCCTGAACATCCTGCTGGTCGGCTCCGACAGCCGTAACTCGGACGAGAACGTGAAGCTGGGCGGTGCCCGCAAGGACCGCGGCAATCCGCCGCTGGGCGACGTGCAGATGCTCATCCACCTGGCCGCGGACCGCAAGAGCGCCGCCGTGGTGAGCATTCCACGCGACACCCGGGTCGACATACCGAAGTGCACCGACCCGAAGACCGGGCGGACGTACCCGCCGGTCAACACGATCATCAACGCCTCGCTGGCCCGTGGCGGAGCGGGTTGCACGCTCACGACCTGGGAGAGCCTCACCGGGGTCTACATCGACCACTGGATGACGATCGACTTCGCGGGCGTGGTGAAGATGGCGGACGCCATCGGCGGGGTCGAGGTGTGCGTGCGGCAGAACGTGTGGGACCGCGCGCTGCCCGGCGTGCCCGGCGGCTCGGGTCTGAAGCTGACGGCCGGCCGGAAGAAGGTCCAGGGCGAGCAGGCGCTCCAGTGGCTGCGCACCCGGCATGCCTGGGGCAGCGACCCGCTGCGGGCCAGGGCGCAGCACATGTACATGAACTCGATGATCCGCACGCTCAAGGCGCAGAACGTCTTCACCGACACCGGCCGGCTGACCGATCTGGCCGAGGCGGCCACGAGGTCCCTGCACGTGTCCGAGGAACTCGGCACGGTGAAGAAGCTGTACGACCTGGGAATGCAGCTGAAGACGGTCCCGACCGACCGCATCACCATGACGACGCTGCCCACCACCGAGGACCCGCAGGACCGCAACCACCTGGTCCCGGCCGGCGCCGACGCCGACCGGGTGTGGGCCATGATCCGCGACGACGTGCCCTTCGACGGCAAGGGCGGGAAGCCGGGCACGAAGAAGACCGGTGAGAAGACTTCCCAGGCGCCCGAGGTGTCGAAGGATCCGGCAGCCGCGGACGACGCGATCGGCGTCCTGGTGCAGAACGCCACGCGCTCCAGCACCCTCGGTCCGGTGAGCGGGCGCGCGGGCGCCATCGCGCGGTCACTGGTGGGGAAGGGTTTCACGAAGGCCGCCGCGGACACCTCGGGCACGCTGTCCGAGGAGCGGACAGTGGTGCGCTACCCGAGCGCCGAGCTGGCGGGTGACGCGCAGCGTGTCGCCAAGTCACTGGGCATTCCGGCGAGTTCGGTGCGGCGGTCGACCGATGTCTCCGGCGTCACGGTCGTCGTGGGCGCCGACTGGCGTACGGGCACGGCCTATCCGAAGCAGCCGGCCCCGAAGGCCGGGGACCTGCCCGGCGACGCGGACGCCCTCAACGGCTCGGACGCCGGGCAGTGCATGGACGTGTACGCGCCCTACCGCTGGTAGCGACCGGAGCAGCAACTCGCCACCGGTCGACGACTTCCTTCCACTTCCTTACATGGAATTGGGCTGAATTGCCCAAATGTATGGACGTTGAATTTGTCATTCAGTACACACCGGCGTTCAACTGGGCGGATAGTGTGAGCGATCCAGTGCTTCTGTGATGACAAGTACCCGTGCGCCTTCCGGGGGGAGAGGGCGCCGCGTGCCCCGACGGAGGAAACAGACAACCGTGGACGCGCAACGCCGTGGGCGGGGGGACCAGATCGACCCCGCAGACCAGTGGGTACTCAATCCGAACACCGGCGAATACGAACTGCGACTGACTCCATCCGGAGCGCAGTCACCGGTGTCCGGGGCAGGCGGATCCACTCCCCCGGCGGGGGCGGGCGGCCGTACGGCGGGACCGCGTAAGGCGGCTCCCCGTGACCCGGCTTCCCGTGCGGGCGCCACCCGCACCGACGTTCCGACCCAGCGCCGGCGGCGCGGTGCGCCCGAGGAGCCGCCGTCCGCGCGGCGCGGTGGGCGACGGCCGGTGCAGCGGAAGCCGAAGAAGGCCAGGAAGGCGCTGATGTGGACCGGCGGCACGATGGCGTTCGTGCTGGTCGGGGTCGGCGCGGCCGGCTACTTCTACCTCCGGCACCTGGAGGGCAACGTCACGACGACCGACGTCGGCAGTGCGGGCGCCAGCAACTTCAGCAAGGACGAGGCCTTCAGCATCCTCATCATCGGCACGGACAAGCGCACCGGTGAGGGCAACGAGGGCTACGGCGACAAGGGCAGCTCCGGGCACGCCGACACCACGATCCTGCTGCACGTCGCCGAGGACCGCTCCAACGCGACCGCGCTCAGCATCCCCCGGGACCTGATCGTGGACATCCCCGACTGCCCGACGAAGCTGGAGGACGGCTCGGAGAAGATCGTTCCGGGGCTTCAGAAGGTGCGCTTCAACCGGAGCCTCGGGGAGGACGGCCGGGACCCGGGCTGCACGATGCGCACGGTGAAGGAGAACACCGGCATCCAGGTCGACCACTTCATGATGGCCGACTTCAACGCGGTGAAGACGCTGACGACGGCGGTGGACGGGGTCGACGTCTGTGTGGAGAAGCCGGTCAACGACAAGGAGTCGAAGCTCGTCCTGCCCGCGGGCCCGTCGAAGGTCGAGGGCGAGCAGGCCCTCGCGTTCGTCCGTACCCGCAAGAGCTTCGGCAACAGCGGCGACCTGGACCGCATCAAGGTGCAGCAGCAGTTCCTGGGCTCGCTCATGCGCAAGATGTCCTCCAGTGACACCCTCACCAGCGCCTCGAAGCTGCTGAAGCTGGCCGAGGCCGCGACCAAGGCGCTGACCGTGGACAAGGCCATCGGTAACGTCGGCACGCTCAAGGACATCGCCCTGGAGCTGAAGAAGGTGCCGACGAAGAACATCGCCTTCACGACCGTCCCGGTGAAGGACAACCCGGCGGAGACGGTGAAGGCGACGGTCGTCCTCAACGAGGCGCAGGCTCCTCAGGTGTTCGACATGATCAAGAACGACGTCTCGTTCACCGAGGTCAAGCAGCAGCAGAAGAAGGAGAAGGACGCCGAGGCCGCGCGGCTGAAGGGCACCAAGGCACCGGCCTCCGAGGTCCGGGTCCGGGTCCTCAACGGCAGTGCCGTCTCCGGTGCCGCGCAGAAGACCCTCCAGTACCTCCAGGTCGAGGAGGGCGTGACCAAGTCCGAGAACGGCGGCAACGCGCCCGCCGAACTGGCGAAGACCACGCTGGAGTACGCCCCCGACCAGGCCGACCAGGCCCGCCGCCTCGCCGACATCATGGGCCTGTCCGGGTCGGCGATGAAGCCCGGCGAGAGCGTGACCAACTCCCAGGGCGTACCCGCCATGACCCTCACCCTCGGCAAGGACTTCAAGGGCGCCGGCGTGAAGCTCGACGCCCCGGTCGAGAAGGCGGACGTGGAGAAGTCCACCGCCGACAAGGTGAAGTGCGCGAGTTGACCCGCTGAGGGCAACTGACAAGCCCGTCATGCGTCTAACAGGAGGCAGGGCGGGCCTGTCGCGTGTGCGGGGGGCGGGAAGGACCGGGAAGTGACGCAGAGCGGTGTGCGGGAGAACGAATCGCGGCAGGGCGTCCGCCGGGAACCGGGCCCGGGTGAGACCACGTCGGCGACGGGCGACACCCCCGGCGGCCAGAGCGGCGAGGGCCGGCCTCGGCGTATCCGGCGGCTGCTGCGGTGGTCCGCAGCCGTGCTCGCCGTCCTCATACTCGGGACGGCCGGGGCCGGATACCTCTACTACCGGCAGCTCAACGGCAACATCAAGAAGGACGCGCTGAACCTCGGCGACAACAAGGTCGCCGCGCCGACGCCGAACGCCGCCGGGCAGACCCCGCTGAACATCCTGCTCATCGGCTCGGACGCGCGGGACACCGAGGAGAACCAGAAACTCGGCGGAGCCCGTGAGACATTCGGCGCCGCTCCGCTGGCGGACGTGCAGATGCTGCTGCACCTGTCCGCCGACCGCACCAACATGTCGGTCATCAGCATGCCCCGCGACACGCTCGTGAAGATCCCGAAGTGCACCGACCCGGACGACGGGAAGGTGTACCCGGGGACCCAGGGGCGGACGATGACCAACCAGAGCCTCGGGAACGGCGGCCCGGGCTGCACCGTGGCCACCTGGCAGGAGCTCACCGGTATCCACATCGACCACTTCATCATGGTCGACTTCGCGGGCGTGGTGTCCATGGCCGACGCCGTCGGCGGTGTCCCCGTGTGCGTCGACGCCAACATCCACTCCCGCACCTCCGACGGCAAGGGCTCGGGCCTGAAACTGGAGAAGGGCACCTCGTACATCCAGGGCGAGCAGGCCCTCCAGTGGCTGCGCACCCGCTACGGCTTCGAGGACGGCAGCGACCTCGCCCGCGCCGAGGCCCAGCACATGTACATGAACGCGATGGTCCGCCGGCTGCGCGAGAACGCCACCCTCAGCAGCCCGAACAAGCTCCGCAGACTGGCCGAGGAGGCCACCCGGGCGCTGACGGTCGACCCCGGCCTCGACACCGTCAAGAAGCTCTACGACCTCAGCGACGAGCTGCGCAAAGTGGAACCGGCGCGCATCACCATGACCACGATGCCCAACCGGTACGTGGGCGCCCGCGTGGAGCCCACGGAGGACGCCGAGCAGCTGTTCCGGCTGGTCCGGGAGGACATCGCGCTGGACGGCAAGGACAAGGACAGCAAGAAGGCGGCGGAGAATGCCTCCACCGACCCGGCCGCCGCCGACGACGAGATCCCCGTCCAGGTCCGCAACGGCACCCGGACCGACAGCCTGGCCGCTGCACGCGGGCGCGCGAGCACCGTGGCCGGGCTGCTGACGGAGGAGGGCTTCGCCCAGGCCGTCGCCGACACCACCGGCTCGTGGAGCGAGGAGCGGACCGTCGTCCGCTACCCGAGCGCCGACCTGGAGGGCGACGCCCAGCGGGTCGCCAAGGCCCTGGGAATTCCCTTGGGTTCGGTGAAACGGTCGACCGACGTCTCCGGCGTCACGCTCGTCGTGGGCGCCGACTGGCGGGAGGGCACCGACTACAAGGCGCCGAAGCGGAACGACAAGACCCCGAAGTCGGCCGACGCCCTCAACGGCGCGGACGACAAGGCCTGCATGCACGTGAACCCGGGCTTCACCTGGTGACGGAAACGGGCCCCTCCCGAGGTGGAGGGGCCCGAACGCGTGCGGTGTGCGTCAGCCGGCGGTCGCGTCCGCCCGGACCGCCGGACGCCGGGAAGCGATGACCTTCTTCGCCAGCGACCGCGGGCTCGTCAGGAAGCCCCAGCCCCACGACATGTGCATGGTGGCCAGCGCCACGGGGATCTGGAGCCGCGCCTTCAGCGGCAGCCCCTTGCCCGCCGGGACCGAGCCGAGCAGGATCGCCGCGAGATAGCCGCCGGGCACCACGAAACCCCACGGCGTCAGCAGCGCGCCCACCAGGAGCCCGGCCCCGATCGCGCACACGGCGGTCGGCGGGGCGAGGTAACGCAGGTTGATCGAGCCCTCGTGGAAGCGGGCGACGACGTGCCGCCAGCGGCCGTAGTCCTTGTACTGCTTGGCGAGCGCCTTCACGCTCGGCCGCGGCCGGTACGACACCCGCAGCTCGGGCGAGAACCAGACCAGCCCGCCGGCCTCACGGATACGGAAGTTCAGCTCCCAGTCCTGGGCGCGGATGAACTCCACGTTGTAGCCGCCCTGCTGCTCCAGCGCCTCGCGCCGGAACACACCGAGATAGACGGTCTCGGCCGGACCCGCCTGACCGCCGGTGTGGAAGGCGGCGTTGCCGACCCCGATCTTCGAGGTCATCGCGGCGGCGACCGCGTGCTCCCAGTCGTTCTCGCCCTCGGCGTGCATGATGCCGCCGACGTTCTGCGCGCCGGTCTCCTCCAGGAGCCGTACGGCGGTCGCGATGTAGTTCGGGGAGAGCATGCCGTGCCCGTCGACGCGGACGACGATCGGATGCCGGGAGGCGTTGATCGCCGCGTTCAGCGCCGCGGGCGTACGGCCGGTGGGGTTGGGGACGGTGTGCACGCGCTTGCTGGTGAGAGACGCGGTTTCGGCCACGAGCTCGGCGGCGATCTCGTCCGTGCGGTCCGTGGACGGACCGAGGGCGATCACGACCTCCATCTCGCCGGCGTACTCCTGCGCGAGGATCGCTTGGACTGCTCCCCGCAGATGCCGCTCCTCGTTGAGGACGGGCATGATCACGGAAACGGCGGGGAGCCGCACGTCGGGATTGGCGTTCATAGGGGCCTCACGTTACCGCGAACGGGGGACACCGGTGCGCGCCGCCGGGGCGATACCGCGGGCCGCAGATCATATCGGCCTACGGTTTCACGGATCCCACATGCGGCCGTCGTCCGGAGGTGTCCCCTTGCCCACGCCGCCGCGGTCCCCCCGGCCCACCGCCATCCCGCAGCGCCGCCCGCAGCCCTCCCCCGGGCGCACCCCGCGCAGGCCCGCGCAGCCCGTACGGCACCGGAAGCAGCGCTGGGGCATGCGGGTGATCACGACCCTGTCCATGGTGGTCCTCGCGTCCGCCGGTATCGGGCACGCGGTGATGACCAGCCTGGACGCGGACATCGCCCGGGTCGACCCCTTCAAGGACATGAAGAACCGGCCGCGAGGGAGCCACGGCATGAACGTGCTGCTGGTCGGCACCGACGGCCGCGAGGAGATCGGCAAGGAGGAGCGGCAGAAGTACCGGCTGGGCGGGGCTCCCTGCCACTGCACCGACACGATCATGATCGTGCACATCTCGGAGGACCGGGAGCGGGCGAGTGTGGTGAGCCTGCCGCGCGACTCGTACGCCGTGACACCCGCGCACGTCGACCATACGACGGGCAAGCGGCACCGGGGGCACCCGATCAGGCTGAACGCGGCGTACGCCGAGGGCGGGCCGCAGCTGACCGTGCGGACGGTCGAGAGCATGACGAAGGTGAAGATCGACCACTATGTGGAGGTCGACTTCACGAGCTTCATGAGGACGGTGGACGTGGTCGGGGGCGTGCAGATCTGCACAGCGGACCCCCTGAAGGACAGCTACACCGGCCTGAACCTCCCGGCCGGGCGGCACACGCTGGCGGGCGGGCAGGCGCTCCAGTACGTGCGCGCCCGGCACGTCGACGGGGCGTCGGACCTCAGCCGGATGAAACGGCAGCAGCGCTTCATGGCGGCGCTCGTGGAGCGGATCACCTCCTCGGGGATCCTCCTCAACCCGATGAAGTTCCGGGACGTGACGCGGGCCGTGCTCGGCTCGGTGCGGGCCGACAAGGGCTTCGGCACGGACGAGATGCTGGACCTGGGCCGGGCCATGCGGAACTTCTCCCCCTCCTCCTCCGAGTTCACGACCGTCCCGATCGGGCGGATGGGATACGCCGTGGAGGGCGTCGGCTCGACGCTGAAGTGGGACCCCGTGAAGGCGGAGCGGCTCTTCCACGCCCTGCGCGAGGACCAGCCGCTGTCCGTGCACCGGCCGCGCGGCGCGGCACGGATCGTCGCGGTCGCCCCCCAGCAGATCCGCGTCCAGGTGGAGAACGGCACGCGCACGCCCGAGCTGGGCCGCCGGGTGGACGCGGCCCTGGCCTCGACGGGCTTCCGGACGACCCGGGCCCCGGTGAACGCCGCCACTCGCGACGTCAAGCGCACGATCGTCGCGCACGACCCCCGCTGGGACCGCTCGGCCAAGTCCCTCGCCACGGCCCTGCCGGGCAGCGAACTCCGCCCGGTCATGGGCCTGGGCGCGACCCTGAAGGTCATCGCGGGCACGGATTTCGAGCGCGTACGCAAGGTACGGGCCGAGGATCCGGGGCAAGGCGAGTTCGGGGTGGTGCGGGGGGATGAGGTGGTGTGCTCGTAGGAGGCAGGGCGCTCGGACGTCAGCCACTCGCACGTGCTGGTCGTCCGTCCCGGGATCCCGGGATCCCGGGATCATGGTCTTCGTCACGGGCGCTGACCGGCCGTGACGCACGCTTGGCGGATTCCTTCCTTCCGCCCCGTGGCGGTCGGGGCCGGGCAGGCGTAGGACGGAAGGCACGAGGGTCGACCCCGGCTCTCGCCGTCCCCCGGGAGGAATCATGACCCAGCAGCCCGCCACCATGCCCCCGCTGAGCAAGGAGATGCAGGATTGCGTCCAGGCGTGCATGACCTGCCACAGCGTGTGCGAGGAGACCATGAGCTCCTGCCTGCAGATGGGCGGCCAGGCCCAGATGCAGATCATGCGCGCGGTCATGGACTGCGCCGAGATGACGCGCATGTGCGCCGACATGATGATGCGCCGCTCGCCGCTGTCCGCCGAGATGTGCGCGATGTGCGCCCGGGCCTGTGACATGTGCGCCGAGGCGTGTATGTCCATGCCGGACGACGCCCAGATGATGCGCTGCGCCGAGGCGTGTCGCCGCTGTGCCGAGATGTGCCGGTCGATGTCGGCCGCCACGATGTGAGGACCGCCTCACAACGGTCGGGGGCACCCCCGTGGGTGCCCCCGACGCGTGCCGGTGCTCAGTTGCCCGAGACGGTGACCGTCTCGTCGTTCTTCAGCTGGTTCACCAGCGTCTTCAGCTTCGCGGTGTCCCACTGGAGGTTGCCGTTCGGGGAGTTGCCCGCGATCGGCATGTTCATCGACTTGCCGTCGCCGCCGCTGACGCCCTTCATCGCCCAGAACATGGACGCCAGGTCGAACAGGCCCATGTCCTTGTCGACCACGAGCGAGTCCAGGCCCGCGCCCATGGTCGGGTACAGCTTGAACGGGTTGAGGATCGTGCTCGGGGTGGCGACCTGGTTGGCCAGGGCCGACAGGAACTTCTGCTGGTTCTTCGTACGGTCCAGGTCGGAGCCCTTGAGCGCGTAGCGGGTGCGGACGAAGGCCAGGGCCTGGTCGCCGGTCAGCGTCTGCTTGCCCTTCTTGAAGTCGGCGCCGGACTTGGTGTCCTTGATGTCCTGCGGGATGTCCATCTCGACGCCGCCTACCGCGTCCACGATGTTCGCGAAGCCGGCGAAGCCGATCTCCACGTAATGGTCGATGTGCAGGTTCGTGTTGGCCTCGACGGTACGGACCAGCAGCTCAGGGCCGTCCTCCGCGTACGCCGCGTTCAGCTTCGTCTGGCGGCCGGTGGCCGGGTAGAGCTTGCCGGAGTCGGAGCCCTTGTACGACGGGATCGTGACGTTCGAGTCACGCGGCAGCGAGATCAGCGTCGGGCCGTTGCTGCCGGTGTGCAGGATCATCATCGAGTCCGTGCGCTT
Organism: Streptomyces sp. NPDC052064; assembly: GCF_055585925.1. NCBI lineage: Bacteria > Bacillati > Actinomycetota > Actinomycetes > Kitasatosporales > Streptomycetaceae > Streptomyces > Streptomyces sp. NPDC052064. Next base: position 374,219 of record NZ_JBVJJE010000009.1, on the reverse strand, counting down.
GCCCTCGGCGGACCCGGTGTGCAGCTTCTTCTTCTCCTCGGCCGACATGCCCGCGCGGCTGTCGGAGCCGACGATCAGGTAGTTCGTGCCCTCGCCCGCCTCCGGCCGGTCGATGACCTTCGACAGGTCGACGTCGCGGTTGAGCTTGGAGTCGGCCCAGAAGTACGTGGCGACGCTCGTCACGACCAGCACCGTAGCGAGCGTGATGGCCGTCACCTTGATACGGCGGCGCCAGTTCGGCGCGGGGCGCGGCTCGTACATGCCGTCGCCCGGGCCGCCGGGGCCTCTGCCGCCGGGGGAGCCGTAGACCTGGCCGGTGTTGTAGCCGCTGTCGTAGCCGTCGCCGGGGCCGTAGCCGCCGCCGTCGACGTACGAGGGCTGCTGCGGTACGCCGCCGCTGTACGGCGGGGCGCCGCCGTAGCCGGCCTGCCCGGGCGACGGCGCCGGACCGCGGCGGACCTGCCGCATGACGCGGGCACTCTCGGGCTGTGCGCTCGAGCTGCCGCGTCCGTAGCGGTTGCCGCGGCTGTCGCCGGAAAATCCCTCGGGCCAATCATTCATGCGCCCCAGTGTGCAGGTCCCCGTAGTACGCCATACAAGAGTCGTCGGAAAATCAGCGCACGGCTGTGGCGAAGCTGACACAAAACCGTTCCTCATGACTGAGTGGAAGTGGGCCCTGTTGCCAGGGCTCATGCTCAGCCGCGTGCTCCGAACGGTGTTGGGCACGCTGGTCGCCCGCTTTCGCTCCGCGTCCGGGCGGCACGACTCGTGATCGTGGTCCGGGTAGGCGGGGGCGGGGTCCCTCACGCCGTCGGGTCACCGGTCGGGCCTGGGCGGTCCGATGCCCGTAACGATCGCTCTGGTCGTTACGGGGCGGTGCCGCCCGTCGCCGGACCGGGTGTCCGAGGGCGCGCCTTCCGATCGCCACGGCTGCCGCATCGTGGCGAGTGGTCTTGCGGGTGGGGGTGGTAAGGGGCTGCTGCCAGTGCTGAGCCCCCCATCGGGAGGTGTATGCGGGGTCCACCGCGACAACGGTGATGTCCTGCTCGGCGGCCATCGCAACCAGGCGGGCTTTCAGCTTCGCGGTGGGGAAGCGGGAGATCAGACGGCGGAAGCGCTTGTTACGGCCGTGCTGCTCCCGCGTCCTGCCATCGCCGAAATCGAGATCCTCGATCGCGATGGCAGCAGCTCCGCAGCGGCGGGCGTGGTGCAGCAGCCGGGTCAGCGCGTGGCGGATCTGGGCGTCCCGGTGCGAGGTACTACCTGCTAGGTCGTAGAAGAAGCGCTGAGGTTCGCCGACGGGGTTGCCGTGGGCGTCGAGGTGCCAGGCGGCGAGGTGATCGTCGTTCATGTCCACCGCCACCACCCCCTGCGCGAGGGCCGCGTCCATCGGCAGGGCCGGGACAGCGGCGCGCTGCCAGGAGGCGGTGACATACCAGCGGCGCCGCACCGGGTCGTGGTGAATGCGGTAAGCCACCGCCCGATTGTCCGTGACCCGGTCCGCCCACTCCTCACCCCGGTGCCTGAACACCACCGCGACATCGAGGACGTACCGGCCGTGCGGGGCGTTGGCCAGATGACCCAGGGCCGCGGTGAGCCTGATCGAGACCTGCCCGCTGCCGGTGATGCGGATGGTCTCGTTGCCGAAGCGTTTGCCGGACTCCCCGTCGGCGGCCAGGAACATCCGCGCCGCCCGCCACCGCTCCCGCCAGCCCGCCTCCCCCAGCCCTGCCTGCTCAAGGTGATGGCGCAGACGGGCGCGCTGCTTGCCGCCACGCACCACATGCACCCGGCCCGCCGCCCAATCCGCCTCAGCAGTCGTCAGCCGGTCCTTCAGCGCGTGCAGGCGGCGGGCCTTGGCGTGCCACTCCGCCCGCGAGCCGTATCCGCGTTGCAGGCCGGCCCGCTTGTCCGCCTTGGCCTTCAGCGGACGCGCCAGCCGGGCCTCGATCCGCGCGATCTGCCCGCGCAGCCACACCATCTCCACCCTCTGGCCGCGCCGGGCCAGCGCCCACTGGTCATTGGTGGCCTTGGTGATGCTGCCCGCCCACCGCGCCGACGAGCCCCCGGTCAGCTCCCGCTTACGAGCAGCCCATGCTGCGGCATCGTGCGCCAGCCCTTGCCGGGAGCGCACCGCGAGGTCCGGGATGCCAGCGCGCCCAGGAACGTGCCGACCTCGGCCAACACGGCCGCGTCCGCCTCCGAGACCCGCAGCCGGGCCCGGACGGCCACCCCCGAGGGGCCGGGGACCACAAACGGCGCCGCAACCTCCCGTAGCCCGCCCACCCCATCACCCCCAGGCCCGATGTTGAAGATCCGTCACCACACCCAACGAGCCCCAGCCGCAAAGGTCACATATTCGATACCCAAACTCCCGTTCAGCGAGCTGTGAAGCTGTGACCTGGTCGCCAGCACCGGCTCTCACACTCGCCAATGCACGCACCCTCTCGGGCAAGCGGTACCAGCACAAACCCCCTCATGCCGCCTCGGCATAAGGTAGGGGCCATGACAGACCAGGCCCCAGCTGCGGATTCCGGCACTCCGGATATCCCGGGCAAGCCGACTTCCGCCTCCCGCACCACCCTCAGCCACATCATGACCCACAACGACACGAACCTTCTGGGGACGGTGCACGGTGGCGTGATCATGAAGCTGGTGGACGACGCGGCGGGTGCCGTGGCCGGGCGGCACTCCGGCGGGCCGGCCGTCACCGCGTCCATGGACGAGATGGCCTTCCTGGAGCCGGTCCGTGTCGGCGACCTGGTCCACGTCAAGGCGCAGGTCAACTGGACCGGCCGCACCTCCATGGAGGTCGGCGTCCGCGTCCTGGCCGAACGCTGGAACGAGTCCACCCCGCCCACGCAGGTCGGCTCCGCCTACCTCGTCTTCGCGGCCGTCGACGCCGACGGCAAGCCCCGCCGGGTCCCCCCGGTCCTCCCGGAAACCGAACGCGACAAGCGCCGCTACCAGGAGGCCCAGATCCGCCGCACCCACCGTCTGGCCCGTCGCCGGGCGATCATGGAACTGCGGGAGAAGCGGGCGGCGGAGGGCTTCGAGGACTGAGCGAGCCTCCGGCGGGGCGGGAGACTCGCTCGCTCATGCAAGAGCCCTGTTACGGCAGGTTGCGTGCCATCACGATGCGCTGCACCTGGTTCGTACCTTCGTATATTTGTGTGATCTTGGCGTCGCGCATCATGCGCTCCACCGGGTAGTCGCGGGTGTAGCCGTAGCCGCCGAGGAGCTGGACGGCGTCCGTGGTGACCTCCATGGCCGCGTCCGAGGCGAAGCACTTGGCCGCGGCGCCCAGGTAGGTGAGGTCGGCGTCGCCGCGCTCGGAGGCGGCTGCGGCCTGGTAGGTCAGGGCGCGGGCGGCCGAGATCTTCATGGCCATGTCGGCGAGCATGAACTGGATGCCCTGGAAGTCGGCGATCGGCTTGCCGAACTGCTTGCGCTCCTTGACGTAGCCCTTGGCGTAGTCGAGGGCGCCCTGGGCGATGCCGAGGGCCTGGGCGGCGATGGTGATGCGGGTGTGGTCGAGGGTCTTCATCGCCGTGGCGAAGCCGGTGCCCTCCTCGCCGATCATGCGGTCGGCGGGGATGCGGACGTTGTCGAGGTAGACCTCGCGGGTCGGGGAGCCCTTGATGCCGAGCTTCTTCTCGGGGGCGCCGAAGGAGACGCCCTCGTCCGACTTCTCGACGACGAAGGCCGAGATGCCCTTGGAGCGCTTGGCCGGGTCCGTGACCGCCATCACCGTGTAGTACTCGGACTCGCCGGCGTTGGTGATCCAGCGCTTCACGCCGTTGAGGACGTAGTGGTCGCCGTCACGGACGGCCTTCGTCTTCATGCCGGCGGCGTCGGAGCCGGCGTCCGGCTCGGACAGGCAGTACGAGAACATGCCGTCGCCCTTGGCGAGCGGGGCCATGTACTTCTTCTTCAGCTCCTCGGAGCCGGAGAGGATCACCGGGAGCGAGCCCAGCTTGTTCACCGCGGGGATGAGGGAGGACGAGGCGCAGACGCGCGCGACTTCCTCGATCACTATGACGGTCGCCAGGGCGTCGGCGCCCGAGCCGCCGTACTCCTCGGGTACGTGCACGGCGTGCAGGTCGTTCGCGACCAGTGCCTCGAGCGCCTCCTGCGGGAAGCGGGCCTCCTCGTCCACCGCGGCGGCGTACGGCGCGATCTTCGCCTCGGCCAGTGAGCGGACGACGTCGCGGAGCATGTCGTGCTCCTCGGACGGGCGGTACAGGTCGAAGTCAGCCGATCCGGCCAAGGTCTCTCACGCTCCAAAACGCTGCGATGCTGACGCTAACTACCGTTAAGTAATCAAAAGTTTATGGGGTCGCCCGCGGGAGGGATACGTGAGCTGGACGACAGCGGGAAAGTTGCCCCGTGAAGCGCGCTCCCATGCCCCGGATATGCTCGGGCGCGCACCTGCCGTAGACCCCTGGAGCACCCATGGCCCTGAAGATCACCGTGATCGGCACCGGTTATCTCGGCGCGACACACGCGGCGGCCATGGCCGAGCTCGGCTTCGAGGTGCTCGCCCTCGACGTCGTGACCGAGAAGATCGAGAAGCTGGAGCGCGGCGAGGCCCCGATGTACGAGCCGGGGCTCGATGAGTTGCTGCGCAAGCATGTCGCCGGTTTCGAGGGCTCCAGCGGGCGGCTGCGCTTCACCCAGGACTGGGCCGAGGTCGGCGCGTTCGGCGATGTGCACTTCGTCTGCGTGAACACCCCGCAGCGGCACGGCGAGTACGCCTCCGACATGAGTTACGTCGACTCCGCGTTCGCCTCGCTCGCCCCGCATCTGCACGGTCCCGCCCTGGTCGTCGGCAAGTCGACCGTGCCCGTCGGCACCGCCGACCGGCTGGCGGCCTACCTGTCCGCGCACGCGCCGGCCGGCGAGGACGCCGAGCTGGCGTGGAACCCGGAGTTCCTGCGCGAGGGCTTCGCGGTCGACGACACGCTGCACCCCGACCGGATCGTGGTGGGCGTGCGCAGCGAGCGGGCCGAGAAGCTGCTGCGGGAGGTATACGCCACACCGATCGCCGAGGGCTCGCCGTTCGTGGTGACGGACTTCCCGACCGCCGAGCTGGTGAAGACCTCCGCGAACTCCTTCCTCGCCACGAAGATCTCCTTCATCAACGCCATGGCGGAGGTGTGCGAGGCCGCGGGCGGTGACGTCGCCAAGCTGGCGGAGGCCATCGGCTACGACGACCGGATCGGCAAGAAGTTCCTGCGAGCCGGGATCGGCTTCGGCGGCGGCTGTCTACCGAAGGACATCCGTGCGTTCATGGCACGGGCCGGTGAGCTGGGCGCGGACCAGGCGCTGACCTTCCTGCGGGAGATCGACTCCATCAACATGCGCCAGCGCGGGCAGATGGTCGAGCTGACCCGGCAGGCACTGGGCGGCGGGCCGTTCCTCGGCAAGCGCGTGGCGGTGCTGGGCGCGACCTTCAAGCCCGACTCCGACGACGTACGGGACTCCCCCGCGCTGAACGTCGCCGGGCAGATCCACCTCCAGGGCGGCCAGGTCACGGTCTACGACCCCAAGGGCATGGACAACGCCCGCCGCGTCTTCCCGACCCTCGGCTACGCCGACTCGGCGCTGGACGCCGTACGCGGCGCCGACATCGTGCTGCATCTGACGGAGTGGCGGGAGTTCCGTGAGCTGGACGAGGAGGCGCTCGGCGAGGTCGCCGCTGCCCGGATCATCCTCGACGGCCGCAACGCCCTCGACCCGGAGCGCTGGCGCAAGGCCGGGTGGACGTACCGGGCGATGGGGCGGCCGACCGCCTGAGTTCGACCGACCACCTGAGAAGGCCGATGGTCTGAGCACGGTCGGTCACTCGAATCAGGTCCGGGTTCCGTGAATTGCTGATGGCTTTGCGGGAGATTCGGGAATTCTCGGGGGATCGATGAAGGGCCGCGCGGATTCTCTGTGTGCCTTTCGCTGTCGCGCCCAGGCGTCGAGGCCGCGCTCGGCCGGGTCCCCCAAGGGCAGCAGCCCCCTGGCCTCGACAGATGCCGTCGTCGTCGAGGTCGGCCGGACCGCCCAGTGGACCAACCACGACAGCGTGCCGCACAGGGTCACACCAAGGCCCCGGTCGAGGTCGCCGAAGCCGGACGCGGGTGCGCCGAGCAGAGTCGCTCGAGGATCGGAAGCAGCACGTTCTGCACGCCGGCCGACAGCTACGTGAAGATGCACACGGTCTGGGCCGGGCAGATGCTCACGCCCACGACGGACTTCCTCACCGGCAACTGCTGACGCTGTTCGCGACAACAGAGTGGACGCCGCTCCGGCCGGGGCTCAGCCGGCCGGAGCGGCGCCCGCTCCATTCTCCACACCCTCGCCATGCTTCGGGAACCGCTTTCCAAGGAGACCGGGATGACGAACGGCACCCTGCCCACCGTCCCTCCCCTCCACACTCGCGCTACGGCGCCGACCGCCGGCTGCCGTTGCCCGTCCTGCGCGGCGCGTCCCTCACCGTGCCGGAGGACGCCGGACACCCTTCGTTCCGCTACGGGGCACGCCCAGCTGTAGTACCGGCTGCTACGCCGCGCCACGGGGTTGCGGCCTCGTACAGCGTGACGATGAAGAGGTTCGAACTGCTGCCGGTGGCTGAGCACGAGCACGCGTTGCTCCACCCGGCCCGGCGCCCACCCTGGACCAACCAGGACACGGCACCGCACGACGTGAAGACCACCTCGGGCCCGGTCTCGATCCACTCCCCGATGCTCGACAAGGGACAGAGCTGGAGCTTCACGTTCACCACGGCCGGGTCGTACGGCTACGTCTGCACCGTCCACCCGAACATGACGGCCGGGATCACGGTCCGCGCGGCGGCACCGGCGACGACGGCGGCACCGACGCACGAGCACACCGGCTCCTCCTCGGGACACCGGGCGACCGCGCCGAGCCGCACCACGCCGAGCAGCAGGCCGCCGACGATGCGCATGCCCTCCTCGTCGCCGACCTCCGCCTCCCCTGCCGCCGCGGGCCAGTCACCGCAGGCGTCCCCAACGTCCCCGGCCGCACAGGTCGCGCAGCAGCCGCAGACCCGGACGGCCGCCTCCACCACCCGCCCCCTCGACCCCCTGCTCGTGCTGACCGGCACCGTCGCCGGTGTCGCGGTGCTGTGCCTGCTCCTGGTCGGCTCCCGGGCGTCCGCTCCCCAGGCACCCCGGGCGGCCCGGGCGCCCCGGGAGGAGGAGGCGTAGGCCAGCCCTTCGCGCAGGTCAGCCCTTCGCCCGGTAGCGGCGCATTTTCGCCCGGGCCCCGCAGACCTGCATCGAGCACCAGCGGCCCCGGCCGGCCGGACTGCGGTCGTAGTACGCCCAGAGGCAGTCGGCGGCCTCGCAGGCCTTGAGCCTGCTCCAGGTGCCCGCGACCAGCGCCTCGGCGACGGCGGCTGCGACACGGGAGAGCAGGGGGCCCTCGTCGGCCGGGGCGAGGGTCGCCGAGCCGTCCCCCCGGTCGACCGCCACCAGCAGCGGTGCCCCGGCCAGCAGTTCGCCCAGCGGGATCACCTCGCGGTGCGGCGGGTGGCCCGCGTGGGCGAGCAGGACCGCGCGCAGGGACTCGCGCAGTGCGCGGGTGTCCTCGACCTCGTCCCCCGTGATCCCGAAACGGGCCCGGCCCTCCTCCGTGTTCAGCGAGTCGGCGCCCGACTCGATGTCCAGCGTGTTCACCAGGGCCTCGACCAGGGCCAGGCCGCCGGGCGCGGGCGATCTCTCCGTCATGGCTGGACCGTACCTCTCGGATTTCCCTTGCGAGGTTACCGCCAATGGGCCAGCATGGAGTAACGGTTACCGGTTATCCGGGCTGTGCAGGTAACAGTGACGGGTAACAGCGACTTCGAGGAGGAAGTCATGGCTCTCGCCAAGCTGGGTGTCGTCGTCCTGGACTGTCCCGACCCGCGCGCACTGGCCGGCTTCTACGCCGAGGTGCTCGGCGGCACTCCCACGGTGGAGGCCGACGACTCGGGCGAGTGGGTCGACCTGAAGGTGCCGGGCGGACCGGCGCTTGCCTTCCAGGAATCCCCCGGGTACGTACCGCCGAAGTGGCCGGGGCCCGACGGCGCGCAGCAGTTCCACCTCGACCTGGACGTGGAGGACCTGGACGCGGCCGAGAAGGGCGTGCTGGCGCTCGGTGCGAAGCCGCTGGACGCCGAGGACCGGACCCGGACCTTCCGGGTTTACGCCGACCCGGCCGGGCACCCGTTCTGCCTCTGCGCCGGCTGACACCGGGAGGCCCTATGCCTGCTGTGGCACGTTTCCGTTCCGTCGTCGTCGACTGCCCCGACCCGCGCGAGCTGGCCCGTTTCTACGCGCAGGTCGGGGGCGGCACCCTCGAGGACGACGACCCCGACTGGGTGGTGCTGCGGATCCCCGACGGGCCGCGGCTCGCCTTCCAGCGCTCGCCCGGGTACACCCCGCCGGAGTGGCCCCGGGCCAACCGCGACGCCCAGCAGTTCCACCTGGACTTCGACGGCGGGTCGACCTGGGAGGAGATCGACGCGGCCGAGGAGCGGGTGCTGGCACTGGGGGCGCGGGTGCTGGACCGGGAGGACTACGAGAAGAAGGACTTCCGGGTGTACGCCGACCCGGTGGGGCATCCGTTCTGCCTGTGCCGGATCGAGCACACCGTCTGAGTCACCCGCCGGTCACCCGTCCAGCTCGGAGATGGTCGCCGTCGACGGCTCGCGGCGCTGCTGGGCGGCGCGGGCCGTGAAGTCGGCGCCGCGCAGGACCCGCTGGACGTTGCCCCAGGTCAGCAGGGCCACGTCGGCCTCGTCCCAGCCGCGCCGCAGCAGCTCGGCGATCAGCCGCGGATAGCAGGAGGTGTCGCCGAGTTCCTGCGGGTGGGCCGAGCCCGAGTCGTACGTGCCGGACAGCCCGACGCACTGCGCACCGGCCACGCCCCGGATGTGGTCGAGATGGTCGGCGACGTCCCGGACGGTCGGGCCGGTCTGCTCGGCCGTCAGCGGCACCAGGCACAGCCCCTTGGCCGAGCCCAGCTCCGCCAGCAGGTCGTCGGGCAGGTTGACCGGGTGCGGGCGGAGGGCCCGGGCGGCGGAGCGGCTGAACAGCACGGGCGCCCGGGAGAGGCTCAGCACACGGCGGACGGTCGGCACGGAGGCACCGGAGAGGTCCGCGATCACACCGATCCGGTTCATCTCGCGCACGATCTCCTCGCCGAACCGCGTCAGCCCCGCGTCGCTCGCCCAGGACACCCCGGTCAGCGTCAGCACGCGCAGACCGAGGAAGTTCAGCTGGCGCAGGATGCCCAGCGAGTCACCCACGGCCGAGGCCCCGGCCGGACCGAGGAGCACGGCGACGCGGCCGCAGTTGCGGGCGTCCGCGACCTGCCCCGCCGTACAGGCCGGCCGCAGTCCCGCGTCGCAGGTCCGGGCGACGGTCTTGGCCAGGTCCAGCTGCTCCAGGGTGGCGCCGACGGCCCGGTCGCCGTCCAGGCCTTCGGGCAGATGCAGCGACCAGAAAAGCGCGCCCACCCGCCCGCGGCGCAGGCGGGGCACGTCCGTGTCGACCGTGCTCTCGCCCTCCTCCAGGTCGTAATGGAACAGGCGCTTGAGCGCCCAGGGCAGTCCGTTGTAGCCGTCTGCGACGGGGTAGGCGGCGAGGATGGCGTGGGCCCGGGTCATCGGCGCGTCGTCCGGGTCGGAGACGGGCTTGTAGGGCTCCGCCGCCATGACGGCCTCATCGGGGTACGGCTCGGCCAGGTCGTCGAACTCTCCGGCCGCGGCGATGGGGCCCAGGTCGTCCTGGAGGTCTGCCATGGCGGCTCCGTACGGTTGTTCGTGAGGTACGGTCACCGTCGCACGGAGCGCTGAAGGGTTCCTGGTGGGCGGGGCGTTCGGGGTACGGTCCCGCCCTCGTGCGGCGACGCTCTCAGGGCAGCCGGGCCACCTCGATCACCTCGTCCAGGGTGTCCCGGGAGCGGACCAGGTCGGCGATCATCCGGTCGATGCGGGCGCGCTCGGCGGTGAGATCGGCGACCAGGTTGGGCGTGGCGCGGGCCGAGGGCCCGCCGTCCTTGTCCCGCATGCACGGCAGCAGCTGGACGATCTTCTCGCTGCACAATCCCGCCGCGAACAGCTCCTGGATCCGGATGACCCGGTCCACGGCCGCCTCCGGGTACTCCCGGTGCCCGCCGGGCGTCCGCTCGGCGGTGAGCATCCCCTGTTTCTCGTAGTAGCGCAGCGACCGCTCGCTCACGTTGGTGCGCCGGGCCAGTTCACCGATCCGCACGTCCACTCCCGGACTTGAATCTGACATGGGTGTCAGGTTCTAGCGTACGGGCATGACGCAGTACACGACAGCACTCTTCGAACCGGCTCGTCTCTCCGGGCTGGACCTGCCCAACCGTCTGGTGATGGCGCCCCTGACCCGCAACCGGGCCGAGGCCGACGGCACCCCGACCCCGCTCATGGCCACGTACTACGCCCAGCGCGCCTCCGCCGGGCTGATCATCGCCGAGGCCGCGACGCCGAACGCGGTCGGGCAGACGTACCCGAACATCACCGCCGTCCACAGCCAGGCGCACGTGGCCGGCTGGCGGCAGGTCACGGACGCGGTGCGGGACGCGGGCGGCCGGATGTTCCTCCAGCTCCAGCACGGCGGCCGGGTCGGCCACCCCGCGACCAGCGGGCTGACGCCGGTCGCCCCCTCGCCCGTACCGCTCCCCGAGACGATCTTCACGCCGGAGGGTCACCGGCCGGCCGTGGTGCCCAGGGAGATGACCGCAGAGGACATCCGCACCACCGTCGCCGACTTCGCACGCGCCGCCCGGAACGCGATCGACGCCGGGTTCGAGGGAGTGGAGGTGCACTCCGCCAACGGCCATCTGCTGCACCAGTTCCTCGCCCACAACACCAATCTCCGCACCGACGGCTACGGCGGGCCGGTCGCCGCCAGGATCCGGTTCACGGCCGAGGTGACCGAGGCCGTGGCCGCCGAGATCGGAGCCGACCGGGTGGGGCTCAGGGTCTCCCCCGGCAACACCGTCAACGGCATCGACGAGGGCGAGACCGAGGATATCTACCCGGCGCTCGTCGAGCGGCTCGCCGGGCTGGGGCTCGCGTATCTGCACCTGGTGCGCTCCGACCCGGACACGGCGGTGTTCCGGAAGGTGCGCTCCGCATGGCCGGGCGTGCTCATCGGCAATCCGGTGCTGAAGGAGATGTCGTCGCAGGAGGTGCTCGCCTCGTCCGAGGCGCTGCTGGCCGCGGGTGCCGACCTGATAGCCCTCGGCCGGCCCTTCCTCGCCAATCCCGACCTGGTGACCCGGCTCCGGCTCGGGGCGCCGCTGAACGAGATGCGCGACCGGTACTTCATGTACGTGGGCGGGGCGACCGGCTACACCGACTACCCCGCCCTCGCCGCTCAGCCGTCGAGCGAGTCGAGCGACTCGATCGTGGCGTTGGACGGCGACCGCGTGGCCTGAAGGCCCCGTGCCACGCCCTCGGCCGCGTCGAGCACCCGTACCGCGTTCTTCCAGGTCAGCTTCGCCAGGTCCGCCTTCGACCAGCCGCGGTCCAGCAGCTCCGCGATCAGGTTCGGGTAGCCGGAGACGTCGTCCAGGCCGTCGGGTGTGAAGGCCGTGCCGTCGTAGTCGCCGCCGATGCCGAGGTGGTCGATGCCGGCGGCCTCGCGCATGTGGTCCAGGTGGTCGGCCACCGTCGCCACCGTCGCGACCGGGCGCGGGTGCCGCTCCTCGAAGGCGCGGTGGACCTTCATGGCCTCCGCGGTGGTGTCGAGGTGGTGGAAGCCGTGGGCGCGCATGTTCTCGTCGGCCTCGGCCGTCCAGTCGACGGCGGCCTGGAGCACGAACTTCGGCACGAACGTCACCATCGCCATGCCGCCGTTGCCGGGCAGCCGCTCCAGGACGTCGTCCGGGACGTTGCGCGGGTGGTCGCACACGGCCCGTGCCGAGGAGTGGGAGAAGATCACCGGGGCGGAGCTCGCGTCGAGCGCGTCGCGCATGGTGGTCGCCGCCACGTGGGAGAGGTCCACGAGCATGCCGAGCCGGTTCATCTCCCGCACGACCTGCCGGCCGAACGCGGTGAGGCCGTCGGCCCGCGGCTCGTCGGTCGCGGAGTCCGCCCAGTCCACGTTGTCGTTGTGGGTGAGCGTCAGATAGCGCACGCCGAGCCCGTACAGACCCCGCAGGGTGCCCAGGGAGTTGGCGATGGAGTGGCCGCCCTCCGCGCCCATGAGGGAGGCGATCCGGCCCTCCCGGCGCGCGGCCTCCATGTCGGCGGCCGTCAGCGCGGGCCGCAGGTCCTCCGGGTGCCGGTCGATCAACTGCCGTACGCAGTCGATCTGTTCGAGCGTCGCCGCGACCGGGTCGGGCGAGTCCGTGCGGACGTAGACGGACCAGTACTGCGCACCGACCCCGCCCGCGCGCAGCCGCGGGATGTCGGTGTGCAGGTGGGCGCTCTGGTCGGCGGCGACATCGCGGGCGTCGAGGTCGTAGCGGACCTGCTCGCGCAGCGCCCAGGGCAGGTCGTTGTGCCCGTCGGCGACCGGGAACTCGCTCAGGAGTTCCCGGGCTGCCTCCAGGGAGGTCATCGTCGTCACTTCCCCGCGCCGAAGCCGAAGCCGCCCGAGCCCTCGACCTTGGAGCGCAGGCGCTTGCCCTTCTCGGTGGCCTGGTCGTTCAGCTCCTGCTGGAACTCGCGCATGCGGGCGCGGAGTTCCTCGTCGTGCGCGGCGAGGATACGGGCCGCGAGCAGACCGGCGTTGCGGGCGCCGGCGACGGAGACCGTGGCGACGGGGACACCGGCCGGCATCTGCACGATCGACAGGAGGCTGTCCATGCCGTCGAGGTACTTCAGCGGCACGGGCACGCCGATGACCGGCAGCGGGGTCACGGAGGCCAGCATGCCGGGCAGGTGGGCGGCGCCGCCTGCCCCGGCGATGATCACCTTGAGCCCGCGGCCGTCGGCCTGCTCGCCGTACGCGACCATCTCGCGCGGCATGCGGTGCGCGGAGACGACGTCGACCTCGTAGGCGATCTCGAACTCGTCGAGGGCCTTGGCGGCGGCCTCCATGACGGGCCAGTCGCTGTCCGACCCCATGACGATGCCAACAACAGGGCTCATTCGGTGATGGTGCCTCTCAGGTAGCCGGCTGCGTGACGGGCGCGCTCCAGCACGTCGTCCAGGTCGTCGCCGTAGGTGTTGACGTGGCCGACCTTGCGGCCGGGCTTCACGTCCTTGCCGTACATGTGGATCTTGAGCTGGGGGTCGCGGGCCATGCAGTGCAGGTACGCGGAGTACATGTCCGGGTAGTCGCCGCCGAGGACGTTGACCATGACCGTCCACTCGGCGCGCGGGCGCGGGTCGCCGAGGGGCAGGTCCAGGACGGCCCGGACATGGTTGGCGAACTGGCTGGTGACGGCGCCGTCCATCGACCAGTGGCCCGAGTTGTGCGGGCGCATGGCGAGTTCATTGACGAGGATGCGGCCGTCGCGGGTCTGGAACAGCTCGACGGCGAGGTGGCCGACGACGCCGAGTTCCTTGGCGATGTTCAGCGCCATCTCGGAGGCCTCCAGGGCGAGGGCCTCGTCGAGGTCGGGCGCCGGGGCGATCACCGTGTCGCAGACGCCGTTCACCTGGCGGGACTCCACGACCGGGTAGGCCACGGCCTGGCCGTGCGGGGAGCGTACGACGTTGGCGGCGAGCTCGCGGACGAAGTCGACCTTCTCCTCGGCTAGCACGGAAACTCCGGCCCTGAACGGGTCGGCGGCCTCCTCGACGGAGTCGACGACCCACACGCCCTTGCCGTCGTAACCGCCGCGGACGGTCTTGAGGACGACGGGGAAGCCGTCGCCCTCCGCGGCGAAGGCCGCCACGTCCTGCGGATCGGAAACGATTCTGTGTCTGGGGCAGGGCACGCCGATCGCGTCGAGCTTCGCGCGCATCACGCCCTTGTCCTGGGCGTGCTGAAGCGCGTCGGGGCCGGGGCGCACGGGGATGCCGTCCGCCTCCAGGGCCCTGAGGTGCTCGGTGGGTACATGTTCGTGATCGAAGGTGATCACGTCGCACCCGCGTGCGAACTCGCGCAGCGTGTCGAGGTCGCGATAGTCGCCGACGACGACATCGCTCACGACCTGCGCAGCTGAGTCCTGCGGGGTGTCACTGAGGAGCTTGAACCTGATGCCCAGCGGGATGCCTGCCTCGTGTGTCATACGAGCGAGCTGGCCCCCGCCGACCATGCCGACTACCGGGAATGTCACGCCCCCAGGGTATCGGCCGCGCCAGGGTGGCCGGTTTCCTGCCCCTCCCCGGCCCTGCCGGACCATCTCCGGCCGTCCGTCGGCGTCCGCAGGAAGATCACGCGGGAGGGTGGTTAGCATGGCTGAGTTGACGCCAACCACGGACGGGGGCCTGCACGACCATGGGACATGGTGCCTCGCGGCTCCGACGGCTCGTTCACGAAGTCGCCAAGTTCGGCGCGGTGGGCGGTGTCGGAGTGCTCGTCAACCTCCTCGTGTTCAACCTGGTACGGCATGTCACCGACCTCCAGGTGGTGCGCGCGAGCGTCATCGCGACCGTCGTAGCGATCATCTTCAACTACGTCGGCTTCCGCTACTTCACCTACCGCGACCGTGACAGGACCCGGCGTACGCGGGAGATGTCCCTGTTCCTGCTGTTCAGCGCGATCGGGCTGGTCATCGAGAACGGCGTCCTGTACACGGCCACGTACGGCTTCGGCTGGGACACCCCGCTGCAGAACAACATCTTCAAGTTCCTCGGTATCGGCATCGCCACGCTCTTCCGCTTCTGGTCGTACCGCTCGTGGGTGTTCCGCGCCCTTCCGGCCCGTGAGGCGGTGGCGGACGCGGAATCGATTCTGGAGGGCGAACGGGCCAGGCGGTCGCGGGACGGGCAGCGAGTGCCGTAGGCCGGTCGTCAGCGGACCATCGGCTCGTCCTCGCCGTCGACGGACGTCCGGACCGGCGTGCGGGACAGGAACAGGCCGAACACCGGGGGCTTGGCCTGGAGCATCTCCAGGCGGCCACCGTCCGCTTCCGCCAGGTCGCGGGCCACGGCCAGGCCGATACCCGTGGAGTTCCGGCCGCTGATCGCCCGCTCGAAGATGCGTGCGCCGAGGTCGGCGGGGACCCCGGGGCCCTCGTCCGTGACCTCGATGACGGCCTGGTTGCCGGTGACGCGGGTGCGCAGCGCCACCGTGCCACCGCCATGCATCAGGGAGTTCTCGATCAGCGCGGCCAGCACCTGCGCGACCGCTCCCGGCGTGCCCACGGCCTCGAGATGCCGCTTGCCGGAGCTGACGATCGCCCGGCCCGCACTGCGGTAGGCGGGGCGCCACTCGGCGAGCTGCTGCTGGATGACCTCGTCGAGGTCGAAGGTGACGGCGGAGCCGGTGCGCGGATCGCGGGAGTTCGTCAGCAGCCGCTCCACGACGTCCGTGAGCCGCTCGACCTGGGTCAGCGCGATCGTCGCCTCTTCCTTCACCGTGTCCGGGTCGTCGGTGAGCGTGATCTCCTCCAGCCGCATCGACAGCGCCGTCAGCGGCGTCCGCAGCTGGTGGGAGGCGTCCGCGGCCAGCCGTCGCTCGGCGGTCAGCATGCGCGCGATGCGCTCGGCCGAGCCGTCCAGCACGTCCGCCACCCGGTCCAGCTCGGGCACGCCGTACCGCTTGTGCCGGGGGCGAGGGTCGCCCGAGCCGAGCCGCTCGGCCGTCTCCGCGAGGTCGGTCAGCGGCGACGCCAGCCGGTTCGCCTGGCGGACCGCCAGCAGCACCGCGGCCACCACCGCCAGCAGCGCGACCAGCCCGATGATCAGCAGGGTGCGGGCGACCTCCCGGGTCACCGAGGAGCGCGGCTCCTGCACGGTGACCGTCTCGCCCTCCTCGCCGGGCGCGGTCGCGCTGATGACGTCACCGGACGGCTTGGACCCGACCTCGATGGGCTCCTCCCCGGGGATCCGGATCATCGCGTAGTAGCGGTCCTGCGTGACCTGCTTGCGCAGCACCTCCGCGTCGACCTGCTGAGCGACGAAGAGCCGGCTGTCGACGATGCTGGCCAGCCGGACCGCCTCGGACTCCACCCGCTCCTGGGCGCTGTTGCTGATCGTTTTGGTCTCGACGATGACGAGGGAGACGCCGAAGACGGCGATCACGACGAGGACCACGGCGAGCGTGGACTGGATCAGTCGGCGGCGCATGTCCTGTTACCCGTGCTCATCCGTGCCTGGCCCGCGGCTCAGCTCTTCTCGAAGCGGAAGCCCACACCGCGCACCGTGGCGATGTAGCGGGGGTTGGCCGCGTCGTCGCCGAGCTTCTTGCGCAGCCAGGAGATGTGCATGTCGAGGGTCTTGGTCGACGACCACCAGGTCGTGTCCCACACCTCGCGCATGAGCTGATCGCGGGTGACGACCCGGCCCGCGTCGCGCACCAGCACCCGCAGCAGGTCGAACTCCTTGGCGGTTAGCTGGAGCTCCTCCTCGCCCATCCAGGCGCGGTGCGACTCGACGTCGATCCGCACGCCGTGGGTGGCGGGCGGCTGCTGCGGCTCGGCGGCGCCGCGGCGCAGCAGGGCGCGGACGCGGGCGAGCAGCTCGGCGAGCCGGAAAGGCTTGGTGACGTAGTCGTCGGCTCCCGCGTCGAGTCCGACGACGGTGTCCACCTCGTCGGCGCGCGCGGTCAGGATGAGGATCGGGATGCTGTGGCCTTCGCCACGCAGGCGGCGGGCCACCTCCAGACCGTCCATGCCGGGCAGCCCCAGGTCGAGCACGACCAGGTCGACGCCGCCCTGCATTCCGGCGTCGAGCGCGGTGGGTCCGTCCTCACGCACCTCGACCTCGTAGCCCTCCCGGCGCAGAGCACGGGCCAGCGGCTCCGAGATGGACGCGTCGTCCTCGGCGAGCAGTACACGGGTCATGAGGTGATGGTAGACCTGCAAGCCCCTGAGCTGGGGTGTGACCGGAAGCCTTGATTCTTACCGGCTGCACACCCGTTTCTTACGTTCCCCGGGAGCGCGTACAAACCTCTACCTGTGGGGTGCGATCCTGGTAAGGACCTTGGAAATGGGGCTCAAGGTTCCCATGGTGCCTGTGATTCGTGTCTCAAGTCCTTCCATATGCGGCTGTGTCCTGCCGTATGGTGAATCAACGCCTGTAGCACCACGGCGACCTTCGGAGGCTGTTTTGCCCCTGGAGGTCTCTTTTGTGTGTGGGCTGGTTTCCGCCAGCCCCCGAACCTGAAACGACTGCGGCCGGGCCTCGTCGTGCGGATACGCGCGTAGAGGCGTGGATTCCGGTGGCGACCGCCCACCGCTCCTGCCCCGGAGCGGTCCCCCGTAGGCGTCGGGCGGACGGCCGTACGCACCGGTGCCGCAGCCCCCACCGGGCGCACCACCGCTGCTGCGGAGCGCGTCCCGACCAGCAAGGAACGACCATGGCGTCCAGCCTGACGAAGGACTCGGCCCGCCCGGGCACCCCCGGTTCCGAGAAGACCTTCTTCGGCCACCCCCGCGGACTGGCCACTCTGTTCATGACCGAGATGTGGGAGCGGTTCAGCTTCTACGGCATGCGGGCTCTGCTCGTCGTGTACCTGCTCTCCGGCGGGCCCGACGCCAAGAAGGGCAGCATCGGCGGCGGACTCGGCATGGACCTCGCCACGACCACGGCGATCTACTCGGTCTACCTGTCGATGGTGTACCTGCTCGCCATGCCCGGCGGCTGGCTCGGCGACCGGGTCTGGGGTCCGCGCAAGACGGTGACGATCGCGGCCCTCACGATCATGTCGGGTCACCTGGTGCTGGCCCTGCCCGGCGGCCAGGCACCCTTCTTCGCCGGTCTGGCGCTGGTGGCACTGGGCTCCGGCCTGCTCAAGGCCAACATCTCCACCATGGTCGGCCACCTCTACGACGGCCCGGACGACCCGCGTCGTGACGGCGGCTTCACGATCTTCTACATGGGCATCAACATGGGTGCCTTCTTCGCGCCGCTGATCATCGGCACCGTCGGCCAGCAGGTGAGCTGGCACCTCGGCTTCGGTCTGGCCGCGGTCGGCATGGGCATCGGCCTCGTGGCCTTCCTTGTCGGCACCCGGAACCTCAGCCCGCAGAGCAGCATCGTGCCCAAGCCGCTGGCGGCCGAGGAGCGCGCGTCCTGGCTGCGCAAGGGCCTGCTCTGGCTGGCCGTCGCGGCGGTCTTCTACGGCGTCGTCGGCTTCACCGGCCACTTCACCCTCAACTGGGCGATGATCCCGCTCACGGTGATCGGTCTGATCATCCCGGCCGGTGTGCTGATCCGCATCAAGCGGGACAAGGAGCTCAGCGCGGTCGAGCAGTCGAAGATGACCGGCTACATCTGGTTCTTCGTCGCGGCCGCCGTCTTCTGGATGATCTACGACCAGGGCGGTTCCACGGTCCAGGCGTTCGGTGAGACGAAGGCCTCCGGTTCGCTGCTCGGCTTCGACTTCCCGTCGTCCTGGTACCAGTCGCTGAACCCGGTGTTCATCATGGCCCTGGCCCCGGTCTTCGCCTGGTTCTGGCTGTGGCTGAACCGCAAGGGCAAGGAGCCGAGCACCGTCGCCAAGTTCGCCGCGGCGCTGTTCTTCGTCGGTGTCTCGTTCTTCTTCTTCCTGCTGCCGCTGGGCATGGCCGACGGCGACACACTGGTCAGCCCGATGTGGCTGGTGGGCATCTACCTGATCCAGACCGTCGGTGAGCTGTGCCTCTCGCCGGTCGGCCTGTCGGTGACGACGAAGATGGCCCCGGCCAAGTACGCCAGCCAGATGATGGGCGTCTGGTTCCTCGCGGTCACGGCGGGCGACTCGGTGACGGGTCTGCTCTCCAACCCGGCCGTCGGCGGCGTCGACCTGAGCGGCACCGGCGCGGTCGCGGCGGAGGCGGTCCTCGCCGCCCTGGCGGGTGTCGCGGCGTACATGTACCGCAGGAAGGTCAAGGCGCTGATGGGCGACGTCCACTGACCCGCCCACCGGACCCTGACGAGGGGCCGCCGCACCTCGAAGGCGCGGCGGCCCTTCTCATGTCCTCGTCTCACGTCCTCGTCTCACGTCCTCGTCTCATGTCCTCGTCGATCTCGGCGGTCGGCGTCCGGGGCGACCCACGGCAGGGCCGAGGGCCCGCGTGCGGAGGGCAGGCGCAGGCGCGGGCGGCGGGGCGGGCGGGCCGCGTGGACGGGGTGGCGGGGGCGTGCGTGGTCCACGACGGCCAGGCCGGCGCGGAACAGCGCCGCGGGGACGACCAGGCAGACGAGGACCCAGAACAGGGTCACGCCCCAGGGGCGGCCCACGCCCCAGGGGTGTTCGGCGAGGACCTTGCCGCCGTACTTCAGGGACACGGTGTAGTCGCCGTGCGCCCCGGCCGCGAGCTCCACGGGGAGTTCGATGCGCGCCTTCCCGCCGGGCCGGATCGTGCCGCGCCAGCGCTGGTCCTGCCACTGCGGGGCGAACACGCCGTGGGAGGTGCCGACCTGGAAGACGGGGTCCTTCACGGGGGACGTCCCGACGTTTCCGACGGTGACCACGAGCGTCCGGGCGGGCGGGGAGCCGAACCAGGTCAGCAGCCCGCCGGAGCCACGCAGCCGGGTGTCCGCGAGCAGGGACAGCCGCCCGCCGGCCCGGTCCGCGGGCAGCGGCTCGACCGCGTGCCCGGCGACCTGGAAGACCGCGTCGGCCTCGGCCCTGGCCCCGGTCACCGTCGCCGCGTGCACCACGCAGGGGCACGGCACGGGCGGTTCCACGACGGGCAGTTCGCGGCGGAAGCGCCCCTCGGCGTCGGTGGTGACGGCCCGGCCGTCGGCGTTGGCGCAGGAGTCGGTGCCGCCCGTCACGCCCCGGGACGGCTCGGCCTGCCCGCAGACCAGCAGCGTCAGCAGGGCACGCGGCCGCCAGCCGCTGCCGGTGACGGTGACCGAACCGCCCGTACCGGCCTGGGCCCTGGACAGCTCGACGACGGGCCGGTCCGCCGCCCCGGCGGGCCCGGCGCCCGCCAGACCCAGCAGGAGCACCAGCAGGACCGGCAGCGACAGGTACGGAACACGGGCGACGTACGGCATCGGCGGCTCCAGCGGTCGTACGGGCGTGCGCTCAGTGGCGTACTCGCGCCGCCTGGTGACGTCGTGACAGCCACAGGGCGCCCGCCGTGCCGGCGAGCAGGACCGTCCCGCCGAGGGTGCCGAGGGCGACGGCCGAGTCCTCCGGGCCGGTCTGCGGGAGTCCGGCGCCGGAGCCGGACCCCGAGCCGGAGCCGCCGCCCTGGGTGGAGCCGGTGGCGCCGCCGCCGCTCGCGGCCGTGACGTCGAGGGTCAGGGACGGGCCCGGGTCGTTCGTCGGTGTGCACGTGGTCGTCGTGCCGAGCGCCTTGATGGTGAGCACGCCGGCCGTGAAGGTGACCTCGCCGCTCTTCTTCGGCGTGTACGTACCGCTCAGGTCATTGATCTTGATCGGTGTGTTGGCCGGGATCGCGGCGTCGTTGGCGGGGCCGGTCACCGTCAGGGTGCCGCTGTCCGCGCCGCCCAGGGCGATGGTGGCGCTCGGGGTCATCGCGCCCTTGCCCAGTTCGACCGGGCTGGAGGAGACGCCCTTCTGCCAGGACATGGTGATCCGGTAGGCGCCGCCGCTCTTGACACCCTTGATGTCGATGGGCGAGACGGCGCTCTTGTCGCCGATCGGCGTCTTGCACTGGTAGTTGACGTCGACGACCTCGGCCCGGGCCACGGGGGCGGCCATCAACACCGCCGAGCCGGCCAGGGCCGCGGCGGACGCGAGCGCGGCGGTTCGATTCCGGTACGACACGGTGCCGATCCCCTTCCTGTTTCTGACGGGGTATCAGATCGGGCCGTCAAGGTACGCCCGGGGCGTCGAGGAAGGAAGACACAGTGCACGCCGGATCTGTGGCGATCCGGCGTGTGGTGAGTGACGGGCGGGGGATGTGCGGCGGAGGTTCCGTGGAGGCGGCCGGGCAGTCGGCGGTGAACCGCCCGCTCGCCTTCACCCGGACGGCCGCCCGTGGAGTGCCCGGAGCCCGCACCCGAATGGCCGCCCGTGGCGTGCCCGGAGCCCGCACCCGGCGTGCGCGCGACGCCCCCGGATCAGGCAGGGGCTCCCAGTTCGGCCCAGACCGTCTTGCCGGCGACTCCCGGCGTGCGGACGACGCCCCAGTCCAGGCACAGCCGCTGGACGATGAACATGCCGTGGCCGCCCGGGCGGCCGGCCCGGTGCGGAGTGCGGGGTGACGGCTGGCCGGTGCCCCGGTCGGCGACCTCGATACGGATCACCTTGTTGTCGCAGGTGATCCACAGCTGGTCCGGCCCCTCGGCGTGCAGGCAGGCGTTGGTGACCAGCTCGGAGACGACGAGCAGCACGTCCTCGGCGGCGGCCCGCTGGTCCGCGGAGGCGGCCGGCAGCCAGCCCCACGCGTACAGCGCCTGGCGGGCGAAGTCGCGGGCGAGCGGCACGACACCGCTCGCCCCGTCGAAGCTCAGCCGTCGCACCTCCCGGCCCCCCGGCGGTGCCGCGGCTCCGGACGGCACGGCCACGCCCTCGCCGGACGCACCGCCCGCCGGTACGCCACCCTCGGACGCCCCGGAAGCGCCGCTGGGCTCCGGCCCGCGGTCGCCCGGCGAGTAGGGCCGGGTGGTGCTCATCAGCGCTTCACCTCACCGATTCACCAGTTCACGATTCAAAAAATCCACTACCCAGTCAGTCACGCAGTGCGCGGCACGACGGTTTCGCGGCGCCCCCGCCGCCCTGGTGGCCGACCGTTTCAGGATGTCTCCTGCCCGGGCGGACCGGCGGAACACCCCCGTATTCGGCACGAAGGGCGCGACGGGGGTAGGACACCGGTCACAGGGGGATGGCCGAGGCTCGGCGCGCCGACGCACCGCCGGTCAGCCCGACTCGTCGGCCAGGGCCGCCTCAAGCGTGTCATGGACACTGAAGACCGCATCCGCGCCCGTGATCTCGAACACGCGTGCCACCACCGGCTGCATCCCGGCGAGCGTCACGCCACCACCGGCGGCCTCGGCCTTCAGTCGTGCTCCAAGGAGCACGTTGAGCCCCGTGGAGTCACAGAACTCCAGCCGCGCGCAGTCGATGACCAGGCGCTTGAATCCCTTGGCGAGGCAGTCCTCGAGGGGCTCACGCAACAGATCGGCGGTGTGGTGATCCAACTCACCCGCCGGGGTCACGACGGCACTAGAGCCCTCTTCCCGCACCTCCACCAGAAGCCGGCCAGACTGTGCGCTGCCGACTGTCCCGCGGTCCATGCCGTCTCTCTCTCCCGACGTCGTGCTGCCTGCTGACGCCCACGAACACTACGCCTTCCTCACACGCTTCGACACCCGAACAACTACACACAAACGGACATATGCCCACAGAACGCACTTGCGGTGGGCTCGGGAAAGCGGGTAGGCCTAGTAAGACACGTACCCGACACGGCCGGCTTTGGAGGCGCCGCACACCGCAGTGCACGTACTGGCTCCGGCAGCCATATGCCGAGAACGATGGAGGACATCATGTCACCCCGGCTCGACGCATCGCGTACCCAGAAAGCGACGTCGACACCCCCTCCGGAACATCTGGATCCCATCGAGCAGGTTGAGATGCTCGTCACACAGGACGACCTTCTCGCCGGACTTCCGGACATCCCCCCGTACGAGGAAGTCGACGCGGTCGACGCACGGGCCCTGTCCAAGACCCTCTTCGAGCGCCTCGAGTCGCTGGAGGAAGGCACCCACGAGTACTCGTACGTCCGCAACACGCTCGTCGAACTGAACCTCGCGCTGGTCAAGTTCGCCGCCTCCCGGTTCCGCTCCCGCAGCGAGCCGATGGAGGACATCATCCAGGTCGGCACCATCGGCCTGATCAAGGCGATCGACCGCTTCGAGCTGTCCCGGGGTGTCGAGTTCCCCACGTTCGCGATGCCGACCATCGTCGGCGAGATCAAGCGCTTCTTCCGCGACACCTCGTGGTCCGTGCGCGTTCCGCGGCGGCTCCAGGAGCTGCGGCTCGACCTGGCCAAGGCCGGTGACGAGCTGGCCCAGAAGCTGGACCGCGCCCCGACGGTGGCCGAACTGGCCGAGCGCCTCGGCATCTCCAACGACGAGGTCGTCGAGGGCATGGCCGCGTCGAACGCCTACACCGCCTCCTCGCTGGACGCCCAGCCGGAGGAGGACGACTCCGAGGGCGCCCTCGCGGACCGCATCGGCTACGAGGACCACGGACTCGAAGGCATCGAGTACGTCGAGTCGTTGAAGCCGCTGATCGCCGAACTTCCGCCGCGCGACCGGAAGATCCTGTCCCTGCGCTTCGTCGCGGGCATGACCCAGTCGGAGATCGGCGAGGAACTGGGCATCTCCCAGATGCACGTCTCGCGTCTGCTGTCCCGGACGCTGGTACGGCTGCGCAAGGGGCTGACCGTCGAGGAGTGATCCTCACTGGACAACGCTGTACCGGGTGACGCTGTCCTTCGGGGGCGGACCGAACGGTCCGCCCCCAGGCGCGTCCTGGGGTCACAGTTCGCCCGCTGCGGGGTGCCGCTGCGCCCGCCCTCGCCGGGCGTGACCTCGGCCGGCCGCAGCCGGTCGGCAAGGATGTCGCCACCAGCCGGTCGGCGAGGATGTCGCCACCGTCGGCATCTGGAGCGGGAAGAGGCTGCCGCTCGCGCCTGCGCCCGCCCCGCGCCCGGAGGAGCCGACCGCCGCAGAGGCCGTGACCACGCCGACTTCTCACGGTGAGTAGACGATCAGCGCCGTGGTCGGCAGGAAGGTGGCCAGGGCGCTGAGCCACCAGTAGGTGCGTGGGGTGAGGGAACTCCGGCGCGCGATGGAACGGTTCACGGCCACCCAGAGCATGCCGTAAGGCACGACGACGATGGCCGCGATCGGCAGCCAGAGCACCATGGGGTCGTTGTCGGTCGGCTCGGGGCCGCCCACCCAGCTCGCTGCGAGGAACCACAGCATCCAGATCGGTATCACGCCCGGGATGCCGAGAAGCACATTCGCGCCCAGGGCCACCTGCCACCGTCTGGTCATCGGTCCAGCCTCCCTTCGTCCGCCGGTACTGCTCCAGGATGTACAGGCGAGCACCGCCTCCGTGACCTGGACATCGCATTCCTCGTCGTCGAGCGGCGAGGGCCCGGTCCGGGAGTGGTCCTTGCCGGTGACCGGCAGCAGCTGAAGGACAGGAAGGTCTCCCCGACCGGCGCTGTGTGCGTTCGTCGGTCAGAGCACCCGCTCGCCGCGCCGCCACACTCCGGTGACCAGCGGGACGCCCGGCCGGTAGGCCAGGTGGACATGGCTCGGGGCGTCGAGAAGCGTCAGGTCCGCGTACGCGCCCGGGGTGAGGCGGCCGATGTCGGTGCGCCGGAGGGCCGCGGCGCCGCCCGCCGTGGCCGACCAGACGGCCTCGTCCGGGGTCATGCCCATGTCCCGTACGGCGAGCGCGATGCAGAACGGGACGGAAGAGGTGAAGGACGAGCCCGGGTTGCAGTCGGTGGAGAGGGCCACGGTGACGCCCGCGTCGAGGAGGCGGCGGGCATTCGGCCACTCGGCGCGGGTGGAGAACTCGGCACCGGGGAGGAGTGTGGCGACCGTGCGGCTGTTCGCCAGGGCGTCGATGTCCTCCTCCGTCAGGTGGGTGCAGTGGTCGGCGCTGGCCGCGTCGAGTTCGACGGCGAGCTGCACGCCCGGGCCGTACGAGAGCTGGTTGGCGTGGATACGGGGGTGCAGGCCGCGTGCCTTGCCGGCGGTGAGGACCGCGCGGGCCTGGTCGCCGTCGAAGGCGCCCTTCTCGCAGAAGACGTCGATCCAACGGGCGTGCGGGGCGCAGGCGTCGAGCATCTCGCCGGTGACGAGGGCGACGTAGGCGGCCGGGTCCTCGGCGAACTCGGGGGCGACGATGTGGGCGCCGAGGTAGGTGACCTCGTCGGTGTGGCGGGCGGCGACGCGCAGGGCGCGGGACTCGTCGTGGGTCGTGAGGCCGTAGCCGGACTTGGTCTCGAAGGTGGTGGTGCCCTGGCGGAGGGCCTCGTCGAGGTAACGGGTGACGTTGGCCTCCAGTTCCTCGTCCGTTGCCGCCCGGGTGGCAGCGACGGTCGTGCGGATGCCGCCCGCGCTGTACGGCCGCCCCGACATCCGGGCGTTGAACTCCTGCGTCCGGTCGCCCGCGAAGACCAGGTGGGAGTGGGAGTCGACGAAGCCGGGGAGGACGGCCCGGCCGCCGGCGTCGACCCGATTGTCAGTGGCGGGTGCTTTGCTTTGATCACCGGTCCACGCGATGCGGTCGCCTTCGATGACGACGGCCGCGTCCTGGATCAGTCCGAGGGGGGAACCTTCCCCACTCTCGAATTTGCTCGAGCGGGGGGACCCCCGTCCGAGGGAGGGGTCGTTGGTGACCAGGGCGGCGATGTTGGTGATGAGCGTGCTTGCGGTGCTCGCGGAGTGGGCGGGGCTGACGGTCGTCGCGTTGCTCATGGCGTCCTTGGTGGCCTGGTCGGCGGTGGGGTCGGGTTCGGGGGCCGACCGCTCGGAGGAGCGGCCCGGGGTCATCCGCGCAGTGCTTCGACGGCGTCCGCGAGGGCGTGCGGCACATCCGGTACGAGCGAGTGCACCCCGTCCCGTACGACGTGCCGACCTCCCACGACCGTATGCGACACGTCTGCTGCCGACGCGGCGAATACGGCCGTCTCGGCCCCGAGCCGCGGAAGCGGCCCTGCCGTCCTGACCGAGTCGAGCGCGATCGTCGTGAAGTCGGCGAGCGCGCCGGGTTCCAGGGCGCCCGCGTCCGCCCAGCCGAGTGCCGAGTGCCCGTCCGCCGAGGCGGCCCGCAGGAGGGCAGCCGCCGTCCAATGCCCTCGGGTGCGGGTGCGCAGGCGCTCGTTCAGCTCCATGGCGCGCGCCTCTTCGAACAGGTCGATCACGGCGTGGCTGTCGGAGCCGAGGGAGAGCGGCGAGCCCGCCTGCTGAAGGGCGACGGCGGGCCCGATGCCGTCGGCGAGGTCCCGCTCGGTGGTGGGGCACATGCAGGTGCCGGTGCCGCTGCCGCCGATGAGGGAGATGTCCTCGGTGGTCAGGTGGGTGTTGTGGACGCCGGTGGTGCGCGGGCCGAGCACCCCGTGGTCGGCGAGCAGCCGGGTGGGGGTGCGGCCGTGAGCCTCCCGGCAGGCGTCGTTCTCGGCCGTCTGTTCCGACAGGTGCACATGGAGCGGGGCCCGCCGCTCCTCGGCCCACCGTGCGACGGTCGCCAGCTGATCGGCGGGCACGGCCCGCACGGAGTGGATCGCCGCTCCGATCCGCGCGTGATCCCGTTCCTTGAGAACTGAACAGCGATCGGCCCAGGCGTCCGCGGTGCCGTCGGAGAAGCGGAGCTGAGGGGCGGTGGGCGGCTGTCCGAAGCCGGAGGAGAGATAGGCGGTGTCGAGGAGGGTGATGCGGATCCCGGCTTCGGCGGCGGCCGCGATCAGGGCCTCGCCCATCGCGTTGGGGTCGGCGTAGCGGGTGCCGCCGGGGGCGTGGTGGACGTAGTGGAACTCGCCGACCGCCGTGATGCCGGCCAGGGCCATCTCGGCGTACACGGCGCGGGCGAGGGCGTGGTAGGTGTCCGGGGTGAGCCGGGCGGCCGTGGCGTACATGACCTCGCGCCAGGTCCAGAAGGTGCCGGAGCCGACCTGGACGGTGCCGCGCAGGGCGCGGTGGAAGGCGTGGCTGTGGGCGTTGGCCAGTCCGGGGAGGGTGAGGCCGCGCAGGACCTCGGCGCCGGGGGGCGGGGCGGGGATGCCCGGGCGGACGGCGGCGATGCGGCCGTCCCGGACGTCGAGGGCCACGCCGGGCTCGACGTGCGTGCCGAGCCAGGCGTGCTCCAGCCAGTACGTGCGCGTGGCTGCTGTGGTCACCTGCACGCCAGTCCTTCCAGTACGTCGGCGAGTGCGAGTACCCCGGCCACGCAGTCGTCCTCGGTGGCGGACTCGGCCGGTGAGTGGGAGACGCCGGTGGGGTTGCGCACGAACAGCATGGCGGTCGGGATGCTCCCGGACAGGATCCCGGCGTCGTGTCCGGCGCCGGTGCCGAGGACGGGGACGGTGAGGCCGGTGTCCTTGCCGAGGATGCGGGCGAGTTCGTCGCGCAGGGCGTGGTCGAACTCGACGACGGGGGTGAACGACTCACGCACGACGGCGAGATCCACACCGTGGGCGGCGGCGTACTCCCCGGCCGCCTTCTCGACGCCGGCGACCACGGTGTCCAGACTGTCCTGGTCGGCGGCGCGCGAGTCGAGCCAGCCGCGCACCAGGGAGGGGATGGCGTTGACGCCGTTCGGCTCGACGGCGATCTTGCCGAAGGTGGCGACGGCACCGGCGAGTTCGGCCTCGCGGCGGGCGGCGAGGACGGTCTCGGCGTAGGACAGCATGGGGTCGCGCCGGTCGGCGAGCCGGGTGGTGCCGGCGTGGTTGGCCTCGCCCCGGAAGTCGAACCGCCACCGGCCGTGGGGCCAGATCGCGCTGGCGATGCCGACCCGGTCGCCGGACAGGTCGAGGGCCCGGCCCTGCTCGACATGCAGTTCGATGAAGGCGCCGATGCGGGCGAGCCGCTCGGGGTCGGGCCCGATGGCATCCGGGTCGTATCCGGCGGCCTCCATGGCGCGCGGCAGTGTCACGCCCTCGCCGTCGGTGAGCCGGCGCGCCTGCTCGCGGGTGAGCTGCCCGGCGGTGAGCCGGGACCCGACACAGGCGAGCCCGAACCGGGCGCCTTCCTCGTCACCGAAGTTCACGATGCCGAGGGGCCGGGTGAACCGCACGTCCCGGCCGCGCAGTTCGTCCAGCGCGGCGAAGGCGGACACGACTCCGAGAGGACCGTCGAAGGCCCCGCCGTCCGGCACGGAGTCGAGATGCGACCCGGTGACGACGGCGTCCCCGGCGGCGGGGTCACCGAGCCAGGCCCACTGGTTCCCGTTCCGGTCGACCTCGTAGCGCAGTCCACGGGCAACGGCTTGCTCCTCGAACCAGGCCCGACAGTCGCCGTCGACACCGGTCCAGGCGAATCGGCGGTAGCCGTTGGAGGCGGGGTGCCGGCCGATGGGCAGCAGGTCGCGCCACATCCGGTGGAAGTCCGCGCCACCGGGGCCAGGCTGTGAGCCGGCAGGCGGCTCAGGCTGTGGGCAGTCGTTCCGCAGGGCGATGGGGGTCCCCCCTGCTCGAGCGGAGCCGAGAGCTTGGGAGAGGGTGGGCACAGCCGAACCCGCGGGCGGCGACGGTGCACCCGCCCCCACCGGAGAGTTGCCGTCACGAGTCACGCCGAGTCACCCTCACGCATCGGCACCCGGACGCCCTTCTCCTGAGCCACCGTCTCCGCGATGTCGTACCCGGCATCCACATGCCGGATGACGCCCATGCCGGGGTCGTTCGTCAGCACCCGCCGGATCTTCTCGCCGGCCAGCTGCGTACCGTCTGCCACCGTCACCTGCCCCGCGTGGATCGATCGCCCCATGCCGACCCCACCCCCGTGGTGCAGGGACACCCAGGACGCCCCCGACGCGACGTTCACCATCGCGTTCAGCAGCGGCCAGTCGGCGATCGCGTCGGATCCGTCGAGCATGGCCTCGGTCTCCCGGTAGGGGGACGCGACGGAGCCGCAGTCGAGATGGTCGCGGCCGATGACGACCGGCGCGGCCAGCTCTCCGCTCGCGACCATGTCGTTGAACCGCTCACCGGCCTTGTCCCGCTCGCCGTAGCCGAGCCAGCAGATACGGGCGGGCAGGCCCTGGAAGTGGACCCGCTCCCCGGCCATGCGGATCCAGCGGGCCAGGGACTCGTTCTCCGGGAAGAGGTCGAGGATCGCCTTGTCGGTCTTCGCGATGTCGGAGGCCTCGCCGGACAGGGCGGCCCAGCGGAAGGGGCCCTTGCCTTCGCAGAACAGCGGGCGGATGTAGGCGGGGACGAAGCCGGGGAAGGCGAAGGCCCGGTCGTATCCGGCGAGTTGCGCCTCGCCGCGGATGGAGTTGCCGTAGTCGAAGACCTCCGCGCCGGCGTCCATGAAACCGACCATGGCCTCGACGTGCCGGGCCATGGACTCGCGGGCCCGGGTGGTGAAGCCGGCCGGGTCCTTGGCGGCGGCGTCGGTCATGTCCTCGAAGGCGGTGCCGAGGGGCAGGTAGGCCAGCGGGTCGTGGGCGGAGGTCTGGTCGGTGACGATGTCGATCGGGGCGCCCATGGCGAGCAGCTGCGGCACCAGCTCGGCGGCGTTGCCGAGGACGCCGATGGACAGCGGGCGGCGGGCGTCCCGGGCCTCCACGGCGAGCCGCAGCGCGTGGTCCAGGGAGTCGGCCTTCACGTCCAGGTAGCGGTGCTCGATGCGCCGCTCGATCGCGCGCGGGTCGCAGTCGACGCAGATCGCCACACCGTCGTTCATCGTCACGGCGAGCGGCTGGGCGCCGCCCATCCCGCCGAGACCGGCGGTCAGCGTGATCGTCCCCGCGAGGCTGCCGCCGAACTTCTTCGCGGCGACGGCGGAGAAGGTCTCGTAGGTGCCCTGGAGGATGCCCTGGGTGCCGATGTAGATCCAGGAGCCGGCCGTCATCTGCCCGTACATGGTCAGGCCGAGGGCTTCCAAGCGGCGGAACTCCTCCCAGTTCGCCCAGTCGCCGACGAGGTTGGAGTTGGCGATGAGGACGCGCGGGGCCCACTCGTGGGTCTGCATGACGCCGACGGGTCGGCCGGACTGGACCAGCATGGTCTCGTCCTGCTTCAGCCCCCGCAGCGTCCGCACCATCGCGTCGAAGGAGCGCCAGTCGCGAGCCGCCTTTCCGGTGCCGCCGTAGACGACGAGCTTGTCGGGGTGCTCGGCGACCTCCGGGTCGAGGTTGTTCTGGAGCATGCGCAGGGCGGCTTCCTGCTGCCATCCCAGGGCGCTTCGTTCCGTGCCGCGCGGTGCTCGGACAGGACCAGGGGGCGGCCCGTAGGGCCTCGTTTGAGGGTGGTGGAGGGAGACGGGCGGGCGGGGTCCTGACATGGGCTGCCTCCTGGTGGGTGTGTGGTGCTCCCGGCGGGTGGTGCTGCGGTCATTGTTGCTGCGGCTATTCACATCCTGACCATCTGAATAGAGCTAGTCAATACGTCCGGGGGTCGGCGCGGCGGTGCCGTGGATGTTTGGCTGGATGCATGGGCGCACACATCGAGGGATCCGGGGCAGCCGGAGCGGACGTCAGCACGGCGGGGGACGGCATGGGTGACGACGGTCGGGTGGGCGACTCCGGTGCCGGGCGGGCGGCCCGGCGGCACGAGGCGGTACGGGCCGCCGTGGAGCGGGGGCTGCTCGGGCCCGACAGCCCCATCGTCGGGCTGCTGGACGTCACCGGCATCCGGGAGTCGGCGGCCGAGCTGAGGGCGGCCTTCGACGCGGTCGTGGCGCCGGGCACGCCCGTGCTGCACGCCTTCGCGGTGAAGGCGACACCGCTGGTGCCGGTGCTGCGACTGCTGCGCGAGGAGGGCGTCGGCGCGGAGGTGGCGAGCCCGGGCGAGCTGGCGCTGGCACGGGCGGCGGGGCTGGGCCCGGAGATGACGGTGCTGGACTCGCCGGCCAAGACGCCCGGTGAGCTGCGCGAGGCGCTGGCGCTGGGCATCGCCGTCAACGCGGACAATCCGCAGGAGCTGGACCGCATCGACGGCCTGATGAGATCCGCCGGCAGCCGCTCCCCGCTCGGGATACGGGTGAATCCGCAGATCGGCGGGGGTTCCATCGAGGCGACGTCCACGGCCACGGCAACATCGAAGTTCGGGGTGGCGCTGCGCGACGAGGGTGCCCGGGAGTGGGTCGTGCGGGCGTATCTGGACCGGCCGTGGCTGACCCGACTGCATGCGCACACCGGGTCCCAGGGAGTCCCGCTGTCCCTGATGGCGCGGGGCGTGGCGGAGACGTACGAGCTGGGCGAGGAGATCAACCGGCGGGCCGGGCGGCGACAGGTCGACACGCTCGACATCGGGGGCGGGCTGCCGGTGAACTTCGCGTCGGACGCGACGACGCCGACGTACGCGCAGTACGCGCGGACGCTGGCCGAGGAGGTGCCGGGGCTGTTCGACGGGCGGTACGGGCTGGTGACGGAGTTCGGGCGGTCACTGCTGGCGAAGCACGGGACGGTCGTGGCACGGGTCGAATACGCCAAGAGCGCGGGCGGCCGGCCGGTGGCGGTCACGCACGCGGGCGTGCAGGTCGCGACGCGGACGGTGTACGCGCCGGGGGTCTGGCCGCTGAGGATCGCCGCGTACGACTCCAAGGGGCGTCCGAAGGAGGGTCCGGCCGTGGTGCAGGACGTGGCCGGACCGGCGTGCTTCTCGGGCGACCTGCTGGCCGAGGGGTGTGCGCTGCCGTTGCTGGAGCAGGGGGACTTCGCGGCGGCGCTGGACACGGGGGCGTACTACTTCGCGCACCACTACGCGTACAACTCGCTCGTCCGGCCTGCGATCTATGGGTTCGGGCCGGGTGGGGAGGGGCGTGTCGCCTTCGCGGTCGTGCGGGAGGCACAGACGGTCGAGGAGGTCGTGGCGGAGTCCGGAGGGACCCAGGTCGATGCGCTGCTGAACGGGCCGTGGGGGCTTTCGTAGTCCCCGGCTGCGGCTTCACTGTGGCTGGTCGCGCCCGCACGGCGGGAGCCGCCCACATCGAATGCGGCCCCGCTCCCCTGAGGCGGCCTCCCCCTGCCCGATCAGACGAGCGCCGGCGTTTTCCTTCTTGCCCCGCCCGGGGCCGCGTCGCCCGCCGCGACGCCCGTGCTGCGGTACCCCTTGACCCGCTTGCCCGCGGGGCCACCCGCGCCCCCGCGCAGCCAGTCCACGCGCACCCACAGCAACACCTCGTCCGCGCGCTCGCGGCGGCCGAGCCACGCGGCCTTCAGCCACAGGCCCGCACCGCAGCCGGCCAGGAGCAGGCCGGCCGCGGCGGGCACGGCGAAGGCACTGCCCAGGGCGGCGAGGAAGGCGAGGGCGAGCCACCAGCGGTGGTGGCGGCGCCAGTTGCGTGCCGTGACCGCGCGGTCCTGGAGGACGTCGTGCTTGGCGGCCCGGGACGCGGAGGCGGCCAGGGTGACGTAGCGCTTGCGCCGGCCGTAGGCCACTGCGGCCGTCGCCAGGACGAACAGTGCCGCCCCGGCCAGGACGCCGATGCGGCGGCCCGTCAGTCCCGGGGGCAGCAGGCCGATGCCCGCCGCGAACACACCCAGCCACCACAGCGGGGCCGCACCCGCCCGTACGATGACGGCCACCCGAGCCAGTCCCTGTCCTCCGCGCGTCACGTTCAGCCTCCGTCCGGTCTGCGAAGCGCCTGAAGGGCGTTACAGGAGAAACACGTTAGCGACACAACGTGAGACGAATCTGAGAATGCGGTGCCCGTACCGTCAGTCGACGAACAGCCCCCGCGCCGCCGCCTTCACGTCGAACTCCTCCAGGCGGGACTGGGCCTCCGGCAGGTCGTCGCACATCGCTTCCAGCAGGACCCGGCCGAGCAGCATCGGGGCACAGGCCGTGTCGAAGGCGAGGCCGGTGCCGACCGCTGCGGGGAGCAGCAGGTCGGACACCTTGGCCACCGGTGCGAAGGCGGAGTCGGCGACCGTGACGACGGTCAGCCCGGCCTGTCTGGCGTAGTCGAGGGTGTCGACGACCTCGCGGGGGTGCCGGGGCAGCGCGAAGCACAGCAGTGCGGTCGCGCCGGCCCGGACGGCGGCGTCGATGCGGTCGTGGAGCATCGTGCCGCCCTCGTTGAGGAGCCGTACGTCGGGGTGGACCTTGGCGGCGAAGTAGGCGAAGCCGTGCGCCTGGGCGGCCGCCGCCCGCAGTCCGAGGACGGGGAGCGGCCGGGAGACCGCGAGGAGTCGCCCCGCCCGCTGCACGGGCCGGGGGTCGGCCAGGGCCTCCGCCAGGTGCCGCAGGTTCTCGATCTCGGCCTCGACGGCCTGCTGGTACTCGTTGTGGGAACCTGCGTCCGCGGCGGGTTCGGCGGGGGTGACCTCGCGCAGGTGGCGGCGCAGGGCCGGATAGCCGTCGAAGCCCAGGGCGACGGCGAAGCGGGTCACGGACGGCTGGCTGACCCCGGCCAGCTCGGCGAGTTCCACGCTCGACAGGAACGGCACGTCGGCGGCGCGCCGCACCATGCTGTGCGCGATGCGCCGCTGGGTCGGCGTCAGCCGGTGGCCCTCGAAGAGCGCCTGCAACCGCGCGGCAGGGCTGTCGGTCACGCTCATGACGTGCTCCCCCTCGCCTATTCAGTAGCTGAGGATTCTGCATGAGCATATGCAGACCGGCAAGCGGGACCGAAGGGCCGGCCCAGCCTCGCGCCCGACAGCCCCAGGTGAGACAGGGGGGCTAGCCCCAGTGCGGCCGGCGCCCCGGCTTTCTACCGTGAGCGACATGACCG
Source organism: Streptomyces sp. NPDC052064 (assembly GCF_055585925.1). Lineage (NCBI taxonomy): Bacteria > Bacillati > Actinomycetota > Actinomycetes > Kitasatosporales > Streptomycetaceae > Streptomyces > Streptomyces sp. NPDC052064. Next base: position 340,804 of record NZ_JBVJJE010000009.1, on the reverse strand, counting down.
GAATGGACGCGCGGGACACCGACCTGAAGAGGGAACTCGACGCCACCCTGCACGCGCGCAGGGATCTGGGCGAGGAGTACGAGTCCGCGCTGGTCGACTCGTTTCTGGAGAAGGTCGACCAGCGGATCGACGGCACGGTGGAGCGCCGGGTGCGCCGGCAGCTCGCCGAGCACCAGATGCAGACGGCCCGGGACTCCCGGTCGCCGGGGGCGACGGACTCCTGGGGCGAGCGCTTCGGCTTCGGGATCGTCTCCCTCGTCCTGGCGGTGCCGCTGTCCGCGATCGGCGGAGGCGTGGGCCATCTGCCCGGCCTGCTCGCCGCCTGGGCGGGCATCGTCGGCGTCAACGTCGCGCAGGCCGTCCGCACCGACCCGGGCCTGTTCGGCGGCCGCCGCAAGTCCTCCCAGAACAGCGACTGGGAGGACTGAGCGGGCAGCACGCCGTTCAGACCTGCCGCGTCGGAAGCGCGACGATCTGCCGCAGGTTGACCCGGCGCGGGCGGCTGGTCACGTAGGCGACCAGGTCGGCGAGTTCCTCGGCGGACAGCGCGCCCACCTCGGCCACTATGCCCGCCACCTGCCGGGCCAGTTCCTCGTCGACGATGTGCGTGCGCAACTCGCTCTCGACGATCCCGGGCTCGATGTTGGTGACCCGGACGTCCCGCGGCCCGAACTCGCCGCGCAGGGACTCGGACAGATAGGTGACGGCCGCCTTGGTCGCGCCGTACACCGCGTAGTTCGGGAAGCTGACGTGCGCGGCGATGGACGAGATGTTCACGATGTCGGCCGTACGGCCGTCCGCGGCGGCGCCCACCAGGTCGCCGGTGAAGGCGCCGGTGATCCGCAGCACTCCGGCGACATTGGTGTCGAGCATCCGCTGCCACTCGTCGGCGCGCCGGGCGTCGACGGGGTGCGGCAGCATGACGCCGGCGGAGTTGACGACCAGGTCGACGGGCCCGTACTCCGCGTGGATCCGGTCGGTGGCGTCGGCCACGGACGCCTCGTCGGTGACGTCCGCGACGACGGCCAGGGCCTGCCCGCCGTCGGCGCGGATCTTCCCGGCGATCGCCGCCAGCCGTTCCTCACGCCGGGCGAGCAGCGCCACCCGTGCGCCCCGGGCGGCCAGCAGCACGGCGACGGCCTCACCGATCCCGCTCGCGGCTCCGGTGACGACGGCGGTGCGGCCGGCCAGGTTCTCGTACGGCATGGAGGGTCCCCTCGGTGGTGGCCGGGGCGTCTCCCCGGCCTCGTCCACCACCCTCGGCTCCCTCGGCGGCCGTACCCAGGGCGCCGCTCTTCCTGGGTCCGGCAGTACCAGGTTCGCCGGCCCCGGGCCGCCTAGGCTCGGACCCATGGACGGAGAACTGGGAGACTTCCTGCGCTCGCGCCGCGCCCGTATCCAGCCGGAGGAGGTGGGGCTGACCTCGTACGGCCGCCGCCGTGTCCCGGGGCTGCGTCGTGAGGAGGTGGCGCAGCTGGCCGGGGTGAGCGTCGACTACTACATCCGTCTTGAGCAGGGCAGGGGTCCCGGGGGCCCCTCCCGGACGAAGTCCGGGGGAGTCTCGGATGCCGTGCTGGACGCGGTCGCGCGGGTGCTGCGGCTGGACGAGGCGGAGCACGAGTATCTGCGGGCAGTCGCCCGGCCCCGCCGGCGGGCCGAGGGCGGTCCGGCCGCGTCCCGGGAATCCGCGCCCCAGGAGGCCGCATCCGCGTCCCGGGTGCGTCCGGGTGTCCAGCTGATCCTGGACGGCATGGACCGCAACCCGGCCTACGTCCTGGACCACCGCATGAACGTTCTCGCCTGGAACGCCCTCGGTGACGCCGTGGTCGGCTTCAGCGACAGGTCCCCCGGCGACCTCAACCTGCCCCGCCGCGTCTTCCTCGACCCCGCCGCCCGCGACCTCCACCCGGACTGGCCGGCGATCGCCTCCCAGACGGTCGCCCACCTCCGCCTCAACGCGGGCCACCACCCGGACGACCCCGCCATGGGCGACCTCGTCGGTGAACTCTCCCGCGCCAGCGCCGACTTCCGCCGCCTGTGGGCCGACCACCTGGTCAAGCCCTGCGACCACGGAGTGAAGCAGGTCCGGCACCCGGTCGCGGGCCTGCTGACCCTCCCGTACGAGACCCTCACGATCCCGGCGGCCCCGGACCAGACGATCGTGGCGTACGCGCCCGAACCGGGCACGGAGACGGCGGAGCGGCTTGCGCTGCTGGGGAGTTGGGTGACAAGCCGGACCGGCTGACGCCCGCACAAAAGAATGCGCGGGGACCGCCGCACCCCCGTGACGGGGGGCGGGACGACGGCGGTCCCCGCGTAAGACGCGGGCCTGGTCAGGCCGGGCTTGCGCGTCTGTGACGTCGGTGGAGGTCCGGGAGCCGCTCCGGAGGTCCTTGACGCCAACGGCGTCGGCCGGGGCGGGGAGCCGCTCCCGCCCTGCCGACACCCACTAATGTGCAGGACTCGTGTTAAGCGGGTGCTGCGCGAACGTGACGCGCCCGTACCACTTCCGCGAAGTCCGCGAAGATCGCGGACGAACGGCAAGTTCACCCGGTTCACGGGTGGTTCACCGGACGTTTGCCGTCACTTCGCGGACCGGGCGAGGAAGGACAGCAGGTCCTGCCGGCTGACCACACCGGTCGGCTTGCCCTCGACGAGGACGATCGCCGCGTCCGCCTTGCCGAGGACGGCCATCAGATCGGCGACGGGTTCGCCGGAGCCGACCTGGGGCAGCGGGCCGGACATGTGCTTCTCCAGCGGGTCGTCGAGCGAGGCGCTCTTGCTGAACAGCGCGTCCAGCAGCTCGCGTTCCACGACCGAGCCGACGACCTCGGCGGCCATCACGTCGGGGTGGCCCGCGCCGGGCTTGACGACCGGCATCTGCGAGACGCCGTACTCGCGCAGCACGTCGATGGCCTGGCCGACCGTCTCCTCCGGGTGCATGTGGACGAGGGAGGGCATGCGGTCGCCCTCCTTGTCGTTCAGCACGTCGCCGACGCGGGCGCTGGGGCCCGCGTCCTCCAGGAAGCCGTAGTCGGCCATCCACTCGTCGTTGAAGATCTTGCTGAGGTAGCCGCGGCCGCTGTCCGGCAGCAGCACCACGACGACGTCGTCCGGGCCGAGCCGCTCGGCGACCTCCAGCGCGGCGACGACCGCCATGCCGCAGGAGCCGCCGACGAGCAGGCCCTCCTCCTTGGCCAGGCGGCGGGTCATCTGGAAGGAGTCCTTGTCGGACACGGCGACGATCTCGTCCGCGACGGTCCGGTCGTAGGCGGTGGGCCAGAAGTCCTCACCGACACCCTCGACGAGGTACGGCCGCCCGGACCCGCCGGAGTAGACGGACCCCTCGGGGTCGGCACCGATGACCTTCACCTCGCCGTCGCTGATCTCCTTCAGGTAGCGGCCGGTTCCGGAGATCGTGCCGCCGGTGCCCACACCCGCCACGAAGTGGGTGATCTTCCCCTCCGTCTGCTCCCACAGCTCGGGACCGGTGGAGTGGTAGTGCGAGAGGGGGTTGTTCGGGTTGGAGTACTGGTCGGGCTTCCAGGCACCGGGCGTCTCACGGACCAGCCGGTCGGAGACGTTGTAGTAGGAGTCCGGGTGCTCGGGGTCCACGGCGGTCGGGCAGACGACGACCTCGGCGCCGTACGCGCGCAGCACGTTGATCTTGTCGGTGCTCACCTTGTCGGGGCACACGAAGATGCACTTGTACCCCTTCTGCTGCGCCACGATGGCGAGACCCACGCCGGTGTTCCCGCTGGTCGGCTCGACGATCGTGCCGCCCGGCTTGAGCGCGCCGCTCTCCTCGGCCGCCTCGATCATGCGCAGGGCGATGCGGTCCTTCACGGACCCGCCGGGGTTGAAGTACTCGACCTTGGCCAGGACGGTCGCCCTGATGCCCTGGGTCACGCTGTTGAGCCTCACCAGCGGGGTGTTGCCGACGAGACTGATCATCGAGTCGTGGAACTGCACCGTTGTCTCCGGTTTGCCGCAGAAGTGGTCGTAGTTGGTGCCGCCAGCCTATGGCCTGCCGGTCATCCGTGACGGTCGTTCACTCACTGTTGAGATTGGGCGACGGTCTGTACGGGGCAAGCACTGGGTGTACGGGTTCGAGGAGGTGGCGGCGACGCATGACGAGTATGTCGAGGGCGCGGGTGGCCCGGCGGATCGCGGCGGGCGCGGCGTACGGCGGTGGCGGGATCGGGCTGGCCGGTGCGGCCGCCGTGGGGCTGGTGCTGGCGGAGGTGCAACTGGCGCGGCGCCGGGTGGGCAACGGCAGGTCGCCCCATGTGCCGAACGCGGACGGCCGGTACGGCCGGACGTACGCCGTCCCCGGTGAGGCGCCGCTGCGGCTGACGATGCTGGGCGACTCCACGGCCGCCGGCCAGGGTGTGCACCGGGCCGGGCAGACCCCGGGCGCGCTGCTGGCCTCGGGCCTCGCGGCACTGGCGGAACGCCCGGTGGAGCTGCGCACGGTGGCGACGCCCGGGGCCAGCTCGGACGACCTGGACCGCCAGGTGGCCCTGGTGCTGGCCGACCCCGATCCCGTGCCCGACATCTGCGTGATCATGATCGGCGCGAACGACGTCACCCACCGCATGCCCCCGACCCGCTCGGTCCGCCACCTGTCCTCGGCGGTCCGGCGGCTGCGCACGGCCGGTGCCGAGGTCGTGGTCGGCACCTGCCCCGACCTGGGCACCATCGAGCCGGTCCAGCAACCCTTGCGCTGGCTGGCCCGACGGGCCTCCCGCCAGCTGGCGGCCGCCCAGACGATCGGAGCCGTCGAACAGGGCGGCCGCACCGTGTCCCTGGGCGACCTGCTCGGCCCCGAGTTCGCCGCGAACCCTCGCGAGCTGTTCGGCCCGGACAACTACCACCCCTCCGCCGAGGGCTACGCGACGGCGGCGATGGCGGTCCTGCCGACCGTCTGCGCCTCCCTCGGCCTGTGGCCGGCCGAGGAGGAGCGCCCGGACGCCTCCCGCCGCGAGGGCTTCCTGCCGGTGGCCCGGGCGGCGGCGGAGGCCGCCTCGGAGGCGGGTACGGAGGTCACGGCCGCCATGCCCAGCGGCCCGAGGGGGCCGTGGGCGCTGCTGAAGCGCCGGAGGCGCCGGCGGGTACCCGAGCAGGAACCGGCTCCCGCCACACCGTCGAGCTGAGGAAAGTCCCCGGGAGTCCGGAAAAGCAAGCGCTTAGAAAACTGCGGCCAGGGTCACACCGCCACACCCGTGACCCAGGCCATACGTACGGGTAACTTCCCAGACAGCCCAGCCAGACCACCCGGTACGTCAATGGAGCCGTGATGCCCGAAGCCGTGATCGTCTCAGCCGCCCGCTCCCCCATCGGCCGCGCCGTCAAGGGCTCCCTCAAGGACCTCCGCCCGGACGACCTCACCGCCACGATCGTCCAGGCCGCCCTGGCCAAGGTCCCCGAGCTGGACCCGAAGGACATCGACGACCTGATGCTCGGCTGCGGCCTGCCCGGCGGCGAGCAGGGCCACAACCTCGGCCGCATCGTCGCCGTACAGATGGGAATGGACCACCTGCCGGGCTGCACCATCACCCGGTACTGCTCCTCCTCCCTCCAGACCTCCCGCATGGCCCTGCACGCCATCAAGGCGGGCGAGGGCGACGTCTTCATCTCGGCCGGCGTCGAGATGGTCTCGCGCTACGCCAACGGCAGCTCGGACATGCCCGGCACCCACAACCCGCTCTTCGCCGAGGCCGAGGCCCGCACCGTCGAGACCGCCCAGTCCGAGGGCTCCACCTGGCACGACCCGCGCGAGGACGGCCTGCTGCCCGACCCGTACATCGCGATGGGCCAGACCGCCGAGAACCTGGCCCGCGCCAAGGGTGTCACCCGCCAGGACATGGACGAGTTCGGCGTCCGCTCGCAGAACCTCGCCGAAGAGGCCATCAAGAACGGCTTCTGGGAGCGGGAGATCACCCCGGTCACCCTCCCCGACGGCACGGTCGTCTCCAAGGACGACGGTCCCCGCGCCGGCGTCACCCTGGAGGGCGTGCAGGGCCTGAAGCCGGTCTTCCGCCCCGACGGCATGGTCACGGCCGCCAACTGCTGCCCGCTGAACGACGGTGCCGCGGCCCTCGTGATCATGTCCGACACCAAGGCCCGCGAGCTCGGCCTCACCCCGCTCGCCCGCATCGTGTCGACCGGCGTCTCCGGCCTCTCGCCCGAGATCATGGGCCTCGGCCCGGTCGAGGCGAGCAACCAGGCCCTGAAGCGGGCCGGGCTGAACATCGACGACATCGACCTGGTCGAGATCAACGAGGCGTTCGCCGCCCAGGTGATCCCCTCCTACCGCGACCTGGGCATCCCGCTGGAGAAGCTGAACGTCAACGGCGGCGCCATCGCCGTCGGCCACCCCTTCGGCATGACCGGCGCCCGCATCACCACCACGCTCATCAACTCCCTCCAGTTCCACGACAAGCAGTTCGGCCTGGAGACGATGTGCGTCGGCGGCGGCCAGGGCATGGCCATGGTCATCGAGCGCCTCAGCTGAGCACCGCACCGTAGCCGCCATAGCACGCCCTGTGAGACCTCGGCCCAGAACCCCGGAAACCCCGGGGTTCTGGGCTGTTTTGTGATCCAATCTCCCCCAGGATGTGACCTATCTCCCTCTACGCGGAGAGAAGCCCAGGTCACAGCAGCCCCACCCCCTCCCCCGGCACCGAAGCCCTGTCCGTTTCGTGACACTACGCACTGACAGCTGGTTAGTCCGCCCTTCAAGCTGATGTAGGAAGTCGGGGGTCGACTTTGAACCGGGAGTACGTCAGTGAGCGCCATGCCGATCGCGTTGCTGGTCACCACGGCCGCCACGGGCGCCGTGGGCGTCGCCGTCCTGCGCACCGTCCTGCAGCTGCGCCGACAGGTCGCGGCCCTGCACACCGCGCTGGCCGAGAACCGCGCCGCCACCACCCGTGCACTGCTGCCCTCCGCCCGCACGCATGCCGACACCGACGAGATACGTGCCGCCGTGGCGGCGGCGCTCGCGGAGGAACGCGAGCGGGAGCTCGCCGAGGCGCGGGCGTTCTGGGCCGCCCAGGAGGCCCGTGACGTCTCCGACGCGCCGCCCCTGCTGGGTCTGCCCGACACCGACCTGTTCCTGCCCCGGCAGGCCGATTTCGCGGGTCTGGAGCCGGTGTCCGAATCCGGCGCGGACACCGAGGAGCCGGCCGCCGAGTCCCCGGAGCTGGCCGCGGCCCGCCGCCGTCACCCGTCCCACCCGGACTTCGTGCCGACGCAGTCGCCTGCGGTGAACGACCACGAGCGCACGGTCGCCACACTGGAGGAGCTGGCCGCCTCGCGCGTGGAACTGACGGACGTCCGCCCGGGCCCGCTGGGCACACTCGACGTCTACGTCTTCGCCGACGGCACGACCCTGTGCATGACCCCGGGCCACCGGGAGACGGCGGAGCACCTGGCCGCAGCTCTGCGCGCAGGCAAGACCCCGATCCTCCTGGGCGGCTCCGGCATCTCGGGCGCATACACCCTCACGTTCGAGTGCGGCGAGGAGAGCGTGTACATCTTGGCCGACAGGGTCATCGCGTCCCTCTGAGGGACGGGGCTGTATCAATATGCGGCTCCGCCGCGCGGGCGCGACCAGCCACGAACCACCTGCACCCGCGAACGGTGCTAAACCCCCGCCCGCTTCTGCGCCTCCTCGACCAACCGCACCGCTTCGTCGACGTCGGCATCACCGGGAAGCACAACCGCCAGATCATGCACGGCAACAGTGATCTGATCTGCGGCCGCAAACATCCCCGCATCCGGCATCACCCGGGGCTCCACACCAGGAGCCTCCAGCACCTGCGCCCTCCGGGCCAACTCCCGGGCCAGCCCGAGAGCCTCAGCGGCAGCGCCCCGCTGCAACCGGCTCTGGGGCGCAGCCCTCAAACGATCGGCGAAGTGATCCACCGCACGGGTCAGAGGCGTCGTATCAACCACGCCGCGAGCGTACGCGTCGCACCGGGACTGTTGCCAACGGGCGAACACTCAGGCACGGTGACCTGAAGGACCGGCTTACATCCCAGCGTCCGGAGGCGCCGATGTCCCAAGTCTTCTCCGAAGAGACCCACCGCAACATGCTCGCCCGCATCCCCCACTGCACCGGTCGTGAGATCTCCGACTGGTTGCGCACCGTCGACGAAGGCCCGGCACTCTTCCGTTTCGAGGAAAAGGTCAGCTGGCTCCGGCACGAACACAACCTCGCGTACGGCCACGCCAAGGCGATCATCCATGAGTACGACCTGAGGAGGGCCGCGCGCAAACTGCTCTGAGCGCGCAACACGACGAAGGGCCCCGGCCGGAGCCGGGGCCCTTCGCGCACGACTGATCAGTACTGGTCGTTGCAGTACTAGTCGTTGCTGTTGAGGATCGAGATGAGCCTCAGGAACTCCATGTAGATCCACACCAGCGTCAGCGTCAGGCCGAAGGCCGCGAGCCACGCCTCCTCGCGCGGGGCACCGTAGGCGACGCCGTCCTCGACCTGCTTGAAGTCCAGGGCGAGGAAGCAGGCGCCGAGGATGATGCCGATGACGCCGAAGACGACACCGAGGGCACCGCTGCGGAAGCCGAGGCCGTCACCGCCGCCGAACACCGCGAACAGCAGGTTCACCATCATCAGCATGATGAAGCCGAGCGCGGCCGCCATCACGAAGCCGTAGAAGCGGCGGTTGACGCGGATCCAGCCGGCCTTGTAGGCGATCAGCACACCGGCGAAGACCGCCATCGTGCCGATCACGGCCTGCATGGCCGCGCCGTCGGCGATGCGGTTGTCGACGATGTTGGACACGACGCCGAGGAAGACACCCTCGAACGCGGCGTACGTCAGGATCAGCGCGGGCGAGGCCTTGCGCTTGAAGGACTGGACGAACGCCAGGACCATGCCGATCAGCGCGGCGCCGATACCGATGCCGTAGCTACGGCTGATGTTGGCGTCGTCGACCGGCAGCAGGGCCCAGGAGAGCGCCGCGGTGAGGATGAGCACACCGAGCGTGCTCGCCGTGCGCAGGACGACGTCGTCGATGGTCATCCGGCCGGTGGTGGCCGGGGCCTGCGGCGGCGCGCCGTACTGCAGGTCCTGCTGGGCGTAAGGGTTCTGCGCGTACGGGTTCTGCGCGTAGGGGTTGCCCGTCGGCTGTGCGTACGGGTTGCCCTGGGTGGCGACAGCGGGACCCCCGGCCTGCGGCGCGGTGTTGAAGCCCGCGTAGCCGTTGTCGCGGCTGAACCCCCGTCGCGAGAAGACCGGGTTTCTGCTCCTCATTTCACTCCTCCATGGCCAACACTGCGTGGCCTTGGCTCAAGAGTAATAGGTAGGCAAAGGAATGACCCTAGTGCTTGGGAAGGATCTTTCCCTCGTCGTGCTGCGCAACACGCTACGCGGCTTCGTGATTCCCCTCATCGGAGGGGGTCATTCATGACCAAGCTGCGACACGTCCGGAACCGGTCGGAGATCACACGTTGACGCCGTCCTCACATCACCCGAACGGGTAGCCCGTGTACCCCTCGGCCAGATCGGTCTCGGCGGCGCGGGAGGAGGCGACGCGTTCCAGCCGGGCGAGCTGGAGCCGGTCCTCGAAGCCGGTCGCGCCGGGGGCGCGGTGCAGGAGGGTCGTCATGTCGTAGGAGAACCGCTCGGCCTGCCAGATCCGGCGCAGGCAGGTATCCGAGTAGGCGTCGAGCAGCTCCGGTGAGCCGGTCTCCTGCCGGTGGACCAGGGCCCGAGCGAACGTCACGACGTCGCCGACGGCGAGGTTCAACCCCTTCGCGCCGGTGGGCGGCACGATGTGGGCCGCGTCGCCGGCGAGGAAGAGGCGGCCGTGGCGCATGGGCTCGTGGACGTAGGAGCGCATGGGCGTGACCGACTTCTGGGTGATGGGGCCACGCTCGAGGCGCCAGTCGTCGGCGGTCTCGAAGCGGCGCTCCAGCTCGTCCCAGATCTCCTCGTCGCTCCACGCCTCGGTATCGGTGCCGTCGGGCACCTGGAGGTAGAGGCGGGAGACGGACGGGGAACGCATCGACAAGAGCGCGAAGCCGCGGTCGTGGCGGGCGTAGACGAGCTCGTCGTGCGAGGGCGGCACGTCGGCGAGGATGCCGAGCCAGCCGAAGGGGTACGTCCGTTCGAAGACCTGGGTGAGCCGGGCGGGGATCGCCTTGCGGGCGACGCCCCAGAAGCCGTCGCAGCCGACGACGTACTCGCACTCCAGGACGTCCTCGCGGCCCTCGTGCCGGAAGCGGACGCGCGGGGCGTCGGTGCCGGCGTCCTCCACGGCCAGCGCCTCCGCCTCGAACAGCAGCGGGCCGCCCTCGGCGAGTTGGAGGGCGATGAGGTCCTTGCAGACCTCGGTCTGGGCGTAGACCATCACCGACCGGCCGCCGGTGAGGGCGGGGAAGTCGACACGGTGGCGCCTGCGGTCGAAGCGCAGTTCGATGCCGTCGTGGCGCAGCCCCTCACGGTCCATGCGCTCCCCGGCCCCGGCCGCGCGCAGCACGTCCGCGGTGCCCTGCTCCAGGATCCCGGCGCGCTGCCGCCGCTCGACGTAGGCGCGGTCGCGGCTCTCCAGGACGACCGAGTCGATGCCGGCCTTGTGGAGCAGCCGGGCGAGGAGGAGGCCGGCGGGGCCGGCTCCGATGATGCCGACGGTGGTGCGCATCGGGCGACCCCTTCTCAAGGCGAGTTCTCGGAAGCTGCCGAAGCAGTTGTTCGCGTAGTGAAAAATGTTTCACTGCTTCGGGACGTGAGTTTCCGACGGCACGCGGCTGCTGTCAACGGGCATGCCGTGAACTCTTCAATGAACCATGCAGGAGTCGGAAGGTGCCCGGAGCCGGACTCGAACCGGCACGCCCGCGAAGGGGCAGCGAGGTTTAAGCTCGCCGTGTCTGCATTCCACCATCCGGGCAGGCCATGGGCTCCGCATCGAGGTTCCGAGACTATCGGGACGGGTCCCCCGAACAGCGGGAGGGCGGACCGATGTTGTCTTATTTTATTGACGTCTGAGGGTGCATCAGCACATGGAACGCGCCATCCGCACTTGCCAATAGCCTTGCGTGCGGCCGTCGGCGGTGCATGCGGAATGACGGAATTTCACCGTCTGAACAAGGGCACTCCACCTGTTCTCGACACCTGGCCCGCCCGGTCTCCCGACACGTGAACCACTCGGTCGCCCGACACAAGGACCACTCGGTCCCCGACACCCGGCCCCCTCAGGGGCGTTCGTCATCCCCAGGTATGACACCGCCCCTCGCGGTCAGACCGCAGTCGGCCCTCGGAACCGGAACAACGGGTGACTCCACGGCGGCGTGGGACCCGGACGATGGAACGAGTCCTTCCCAGAACACCGCCGTCCGACAGGAGTGCCATCCCGTGACCACCGCACCGCTCACCGACCGGGCCACCACCGTGGCCGCGCGCGCCACGGATCTGTCGAAGGTCTACGGACAGGGTGAGACCCAGGTGGTCGCCCTGGACCGGGTCTCCGTGGACTTCCGGCAGGCCGAGTTCACCGCGATCATGGGCCCCTCCGGCTCCGGCAAGTCGACCCTGATGCACTGCGTGGCCGGTCTCGACACCTTCTCCTCCGGGTCGGTGCGCATCGGCGACACCGAGCTCGGTTCCCTGAAGGACAAGCAGCTGACCAAGCTGCGCCGGGACAAGATCGGCTTCATATTCCAGGCGTTCAACCTGCTGCCGACCCTGACGGCCCTGGAGAACATCACCCTCCCGATGGACATCGCGGGCCGCAAACCGGACAAGCAGTGGCTTGACTCCGTCATCCGGATGGTGGGCCTGGCGGACCGGCTCGGCCACCGGCCCGCGCAGCTGTCGGGCGGTCAGCAGCAGCGCGTCGCCGTGGCGCGGGCGCTGGCCTCCAGGCCCGAGATCATCTTCGGTGACGAGCCCACCGGAAACCTCGACTCGCGCTCCGGCGCCGAGGTGCTGGGCTTCCTGCGCAACTCCGTGCGGGAGCTGGGCCAGACGGTGGTGATGGTGACGCACGACCCGGTGGCCGCGGCCTACGCGGACCGGGTGATCTTCCTCGCGGACGGCCGGATCGTCGACGAGATGTACCGGCCGACGGCCGAGACGGTCCTGGACCGCATGAAGGCGTTCGACGCCAAGGGCCGCACCAGCTGATCCCCCGTCAGGACCGACAGGACTGAGAAGAAGAACCCATGTTCCGTACCGCCTTGCGCAATGTGCTCGCGCACAAGGCCCGGCTCCTGATGACCGTCCTCGCCGTGATGCTCGGCGTGGCCTTCGTGTCGGGGACCCTGGTCTTCACCAACACCATCTCCGACGCCTTCCAGAAGAGTTCCGCCAAGGGCTTCGACCAGGTCGACGTCGCCATGACAGCGGACTACCAGGACGCCGAGGGCGACCAGGTCGGCAAGCTCCACGACCTGACCCAGACCACCCTCGACAAGAGCGAGCGGGTCCCCGGAGCCGCGTCCGCCATCGGGGTCGTGCAGGGATTCACCGCCATCGCCGACAAGGACGGCAAACTGATCGGCGAGGGTTTCCAGTCGCAGGGCGGCAACTACTGGGGCGCCAAGGACCCCCGCTACCCCCTGGTCAGCGGTCACGCCCCCAAGGGCCGGGGCGAGATCCTCATCGACTCCGAGACGGCCAAGCGCGCCGGCTACCAGGTCGGCGACACCGTCCGCATGTCGGTCGACGGGCCGGTCCTGACCCCGAAGATCACCGGCATCTTCACCACCGACGACGGCAACGTCGCGGCCGGCGGCAGCCTCACGCTGTTCGACACGGCGACCGCCCAGAAGCTGTTCGGCAAGGCGGGCGTGTACGACCAGATCGACGTCAAGGCGAAGCCGGGCGTCACGCAGGCCGCGCTGAAGGCGGAGCTGGACAAGGCGCTGCCCAAGGGCACCGTCGCGACCACCACGGGCAAGCAGCTCGCCGACGACCAGGCGGAGACGATCGCCCGGTCGATGAGCGGCATGCAGACGGCCCTGCTGGTCTTCGCCGGCATCGCCCTGTTCGTCGGCACGTTCATCATCGCCAACACCTTCACCATGCTGGTCGCCCAGCGCACCAAGGAGCTGGCGCTGATGCGGGCGGTCGGCGCCTCACGCCGGCAGGTGACGCGGTCGGTGCTCATCGAGGCGTTCGTGGTCGGCGCGGTCGCCGCCGTGACCGGGCTGGTCGCGGGCATCGGCATCGGGGCCGGACTGCGCTCCCTGATGGGGACGTTCGGCGGGTCCGTGCCCGACGGGCCGCTGGTCATCAAGCCCGCCACGATCGCCGCCGCGCTCGCGGTCGGCATCCTGGTGACCATGCTGGCGGCGTGGCTGCCGGGCCGCCGGGCCGCGAAGATCCCGCCGGTGGCGGCCATGAACAGCGTGCACGCCAAGGCCACGACCAAGTCGCTGGTGCTGCGCAACACGCTGGGCGCCCTGGTCTCGGCCGCGGGCATCGCGGTCGTCCTGGTGGCCTCGACGATGGACGGCTCGGACGGCCAGGTGCCCATGGGCTTCGGCGCGGTGCTGCTGATCATCGGCGTGTTCATCCTGACCCCGCTGCTGTCCCGCCCGCTGATCGCCGCCGCGGCGCCGGTGCTGCGCGTCTTCGGCATCTCCGGCAAGCTGGCCCGGCAGAACTCGGTGCGCAACCCGCGCCGTACGGCCGCCACCGCCTCCGCGCTGATGATCGGCCTGACCCTCATCACCGGCATGACCGTGACGGCGGGCAGCCTCCAGCAGGCCATCGAGAAGATGGCGTCGTCGTCGATCAAGGCGGACTACGTGGTGTCCATGGCGAACGGCAACGCGCTGTCGCCGGACGTCGAGAAGAAGCTGGAGCGGACCGACGGCGTCACCGCCACCAGCCCGATGCTCAACGCCGCCTCCCGGATCGACGGCCAGACCGAGTACCTGACCGGCGTCAACGGCGCCGCGATCGGCGAGCTGGCCGGCCCGAAGGTCGACACCGGTTCCTTCAAGGTCGGCGGCGCCCAGGTCGTCGTGGACAGCGAGACCGCCAAGTCGCACGGATGGAAGGCCGGTTCCGCCTTCACCGCCTCCTTCGAGGACGGCAAGAAGGAGCGGCTGACGGTCGCCGGGACCTACGAGAGCAACGACTTCCTGAGCGGCGTCCTGCTCGACCGGGCGACCCTCGCCCCGCACGAGTCGGACCCGTACAACATGAAGGTCATGGTGAAGACCGCCGCCGGCACGTCCGGCCCGACGCAGGACAAGCTGGAGAAGGCCCTCGGCACCAACCCGGCCGTCAAGGTCCAGGACAAGAAGGACATCTCCAACGAGATCGCGCGGATGTTCACGCTGATGCTGAACATGGTCTACGGCCTGCTCGCCATGGCGGTGATCGTGGCGGTCCTCGGTGTCGTCAACACCCTGGCCATGTCGGTCTTCGAGCGCTCCCAGGAGATCGGCATGCTGCGGGCGATCGGCCTGGACCGCAAGGGCATCAAGCGGATGGTCCGCCTGGAGTCCCTGGTGATCTCGCTGTTCGGCGCGGTGCTGGGCATCGGGCTGGGCGTGTTCTTCGGCTGGGCGGCCGGTGAGCTGCTGGCCACGAAGCTGGCGACCTACGAACTGGTCCTGCCCTGGGCGCGGATGGGCGTCTTCCTGCTGCTGGCCGCGACGGTGGGCGTCCTCGCCGCGCTGTGGCCGGCCCGGCGGGCGGCCCGGCTGAACATGCTGGAGGCCATCAAGGCGGAGTGACGCCGGACGGACGCACAAGGGCCCCCTTTTTCTGCCGGAAAGGGGGCCCTCCGTCGTTCTCAGTTCCAGGTACGGGAGCGCAGCGGCATGCCCGACTCCCCCGATTCGGGGGTGCGCACGGCCAGGACCTGGTTGACGCCGATGCGGTTGCGTTCGAAGGCGAGCGCGGAGGCGGCCATGTACAGGCGCCAGACGCGGGCCCGGCCGGGGCTGGTGAGCTGGACGGCACGCTGCCAGTCGGCCTCCAGGCGGGCGACCCACCGGCGCAGGGTGAGGGCGTAGTGCTCGCGGATCGACTCGACGTCGCGCACCTCGAACCCGGCGCGCTCCAGCATGGCGACGGTGGCGCCGACGGGCTGGAGCTCGCCGTCGGGGAAGACGTAGGAGTCGATGAACGCGTCGACGTTGTACGCCGTCTCGTCCCGCTGCGGGCGGCGGGCGATCTGGTGGTTGAGGAGCCGCCCGCCGGGCTTGAGCAGCCCGTGCAGGTCGGTGGCGTACTCCAGGTACCGCTCGGCGCCGACGTGTTCGGCCATGCCGATGGAGGAGATCGCGTCGTAGGGCCCGTCGCGGACGTCACGGTAGTCCTGCACCCGGATCTCCACCTTGTCGGTGAGGCCCTCGTCGGCGACGCGCTTGCGGGCATACGCGGCCTGCTCCTGGGAGAGCGTGACTCCGACGACGCTCACGCCGTGCTCCCGGGCGGCGTGGACGGCCATGGAGCCCCAGCCGCAGCCGACGTCGAGCAGCCGCTGACCGGGGGTCAGAGCGAGCTTGCGGCAGACCAGTTCGAGCTTGTCGCGCTGGGCCTGTTCGAGGGTGCTGCCGGGGCCGGGCCAGTAGGCGCAGGAGTACACCATGGACGGGCCGAGGACGATCTCGTAGAAGTCGTTGCCGACGTCGTAGTGGTGGCTGATGGCGCGTCTGTCGCTGCGCTTGGTGTGCAGGTGGCGGCGGGGGCTGCGGGTCTCCTCGCGGGGCGGGGCGGGCGGCAGCGGAGTCCCGGCGAGCTTGACGAGCCCGCGTACGGCGGTGCGGACCTCGGGGTCGCGCAGGGCCTGGGCGAGGGTGCGGGCGTCCTCGCCGCGCTCCCAGATATGACCGGCCAACAGGTCGAGGGTGGTGTAGAGGTCGCCGTCGATGTCGAGATCGCCCGCCACCCAGGCCCGGGCCAGACCGAGTTCGCCCGGCTTCCACAGCAGGCGGCGCAGGGCGCGGCGGTTGCGTACGACCAGGGTCGGCGCGCCCGGCGGGCCCGCCTGCGAACCGTCCCAGGCGCGGATGCGCACGGGTAGCGGTACTCCCAGCAACTGTGCGAAGAGGCCCTGGAGCCGCGGCGCGGCGTCTGCCATGGTGTACACCTCCGTGACGGGGAATCCCGGAATGTCCCGACACCACGTAAGCACCTGCGGGGCCTCGGCGCAGTCCCCGGCACGCGTCATGTCTGGGCAAAACCACCACTCCGAGGGAACCGCGGGAACGCCACAGGAACACCGCAGGAACGCCGAAGGACCTCCCGCACCACGGATGGCGGGAGGTCCTTCGGTGAAGGTCCTTCGTGCAGGTCCTTCGATCAGGACAAGGAGCAGCCGGAGGTCAGGAGGCCTTGGCCTTCTCCTCGGTCTTCTCCTTCGGCGCGGAGGCGACCGGGGCCGGCTTGGCGGCCTCGTAGAACTCCTCGCGCGGCGTCTCGATCGCGCCGAGGGAGACGACCTCGCGCTTGAGGAACATACCGAGCGTCCAGTCGGCGAAGACGCGGATCTTGCGGTTCCAGGTCGGCATCGCCAGGCCGTGGTAGCCACGGTGCATGTACCAGGCGAGACGGCCCTTGAGCTTGATCTTCATCTTGCCCATGACGATCATCGCGACGCCCTTGTGGAGGCCGAGACCGGCCACCGCGCCCTTGTTGGCGTGGGAGTAGTCCTTCTGCGGGAAGCCCCGCATGCCGGACAGGACGTTGTCGCCGAGAACCCGGGCCTGACGCAGCGCGTGCTGGGCGTTCGGCGGGCACCAGGCGTTCTCGTTGCCCGCCTTGCGGCCGACGAGGTCCGGGACCTGGGCGTTGTCGCCCGCGGCCCAGATGTAGTCGGTGCCCTTGGCCTGGAGCGTGGTCTCACAGTCGACGTGGCCGCGGGGCCCGAGGGGCAGGCCGTAACGGGAGAGGACCGGGTTCGGCTTGACGCCGGCGGTCCAGACGATCGTGCTGGAGTCGACCTCGAGGCCGTTCTTCAGCACCACGTGGCCGTCGACGCAGGAGTCCATGGAGGTGGACAGGTAGACCTCGACACCGCGGCCCTCGAGGTGCTCCTTGCCGTACTTGCCGAGCTTGGGACCGACCTCGGGGAGGATCTTGTCGGCGGCGTCGACCAGGATGAAGCGCATGTCCTCACGGGACACGTTCTTGTAGTACTTCGCCGCGTCGCGGGCCATGTCCTCGACCTCGCCGATGGTCTCCGCACCGGCGAAACCGCCACCCACGAAGACGAAGGTGAGCGCCTTGCGGCGGATCTCCTCGTCGGTGGTGGAGTCGGCCTTGTCGAGCTGCTCGAGGACGTGGTTGCGCAGGCCGATGGCCTCCTCGACGCCCTTCATGCCGATGCCCTGCTCGGCGAGGCCGGGGATCGGGAAGGTGCGGGAGACCGCGCCGAGCGCGACGACCAGGTAGTCGAAGGGCAGCTCGTACGCCTCGCCGACCAGCGGGGCGATGGTGGCGACCTTGCGGTCCTGGTCGATGGTGGTGACCCGACCGGTGAGGACCTCCGCCTTCGGCAGCACGCGTCGCAGCGGGACGACGACGTGGCGCGGGGAGATGTTGCCGGCGGCGGCTTCGGGGAGGAAGGGCTGGTAGGTCATGTACGACCGGGGGTCGACGACCGTGACGGTCGCCTCTCCGTAACGCATCTTCTTCAGAATGCGTCGAGCTGCGTACAGGCCTACGTACCCACCGCCTACTACGAGGATCCTGGGACGCTCCGTGGTGCTCATGCCATCGAGTATCCACCCGTCTCAGGGGGGTAGCTCGTGCGCCCCTTCACAAGCTCCGTCGGGGGGTGTGTTATCCTCCGCCGCTCCCGTGATCCATGTCATGGTGACAAGCGGGCTCCTTTGTGCACGGCGGGCCGTTGTCAATGCCGCGTGAGCTGCCTCTCTGGCCCGCGGACCCCCCTGTGAGACCCCCGTCGGACCCTCCTCCGGCCATCCGCCCGGGCACACCCATACCATGCTTCTGAACACGTTCAAAGGGTCATCAGGCCCTCAGAAGGGTCAACGTGCCCCTTCTCTTCGCCCTGGAGTGCCGAATTCCTTGTGAAGAACTTCACGAACTTTTCCGGGGGACTGCTTCCGGGGGGCTCGCACGAGTCCCCCGGACCCGCTCAAACGTGATCCATGCCTGCTCAGAAGCGGCCTAGGCGACCGACCATGCGATGCCGTCGAGGATTTCCCATGAGCGCGATTCCCGCACGCGGCGCCCTCCGCACCTGGCTCGTGTACACGGAAATGCGTACACTACTTTCATGACCGATAACACCGTGACTGTCAGGGAAGCACGCGCACACCTCGCGGAACACATCAACCGTGCCGAGGAAGGCACTCCGACCGTTATCACGCGCAACGGCGCCCCAGTCGCCGCGGTCGTGCCGATCACCGACTTCGAAGCACTGGAGGAGGCGGCCGACGTGATGCTGGCCCGGGAGGCGGAAGCAGTTCTGGCCGACGGCGGGCCCACCGTTTCAATGGCCGAGCTGCTGGCGGACCTGTTCAGCGAGCGCGGTGAAGGCGCCGCGTGAAGTACGCGTTCCGGTTCACCACAGCGGCACAGCGGCAGCTTCGGGCCATCAGCCGACTCGACGCCATGCGCATCCTGACCGCGTTGACCGCGCTCGGCGACGATCCGTACCGCGAGGATGCCGATGTCAAGAAGCTCACCGGCCCCTCGGGGCTCTACCGGCTCCGGGTCGGCAGCTACCGGGTCGCCTACCAGATCAACGACGGTGAACTTGTCATCCTCGTCGTCAAGGTGGGCGAGCGACGGGACGTCTACCGCAACTTGTAGCGCCCCGCCCCTCATCTCGCGTCGACACCGAAGACCAGCCGATGCGGTCGACGGCCGCCTCCTATCGCGGCTCCGCCGCCGTGTGGAAAGCGATGCCGTCGAGGATCGCGCACAAAGGTCACTCGGTGGAGGCGCAACTCCAAGCGATCCCGTCGAGGATGTCGTGCTCGCTGACCACGACCTCCTCCGCGCCGATCCGCTCCATGATCGACAGCAGCACGAGGGCCCCCGCCCCGATCACGTCGACCCGGCCCGGATGCATGGAGGGCACGGCCGCGCGCTCGGCGTGCGTGGAGCGCAGCAGCCAGTCGGTGATCTCGCGGACCCGGTCGTGGGAGACGCGGGAGTGGTGGATGGCGGCCGAGTCGTACTCGGGGAGCTCCAGGGCGATCGCCGACACGGTCGTCACGGAGCCGGCCAGGCCGACCAGCGTGCGGGCCTCGCGCAGCGGGACCGTCTCCTCGGCGAGGTCGAGGGCGGCCTCGATGTCCGCCCGCATCGCCGCGATCTGCTCCTCGGCCGGCGGGTCGGTCACGGCCCCGTCCCGGACCAGGTGCCGCTCGGTCATGCGGACACAGCCGATGTCCACCGAGCGTGCCGCGCGGACACGGTCGTCGCCGACGACGAACTCGGTCGAACCGCCGCCGATGTCCACCACGAGGTAGGGCCTCGGGAGGTGGTCGCGCCCGGCGAGCTCCTTGGTGGCGCCGGTGAAGGAGAACTCGGCCTCCTGGTCCCCGGAGATCACCTCGGGCTCGACGCCCAGGATGTCCAGCACGCCGCGCACGAACTCGTCCCGGTTCTCGGCGTCCCGTGAGGCGGAGGTCGCCACGAACCGCAGCCGCTCCGCCCCGTGCTCCTTGATGATCCCGGCGTACTCGCGGCAGGCCGCGAAGGTCCGCTGGAGTGCCTCGGGGGCGAGCCGACCGGTGCGGTCGACGCCCTGCCCGAGCCGCACGATCGTCATACGGCGGTCCAGGTCGACCAGTTCGCCGGTAGCGGGGTCGGCGTCGGCGACCAGCAGCCGGATGGAGTTCGTACCGCAGTCCACGGCGGCGACGCGGGTCACTGGGCATCCTCCTCGGCGGTCGTCACGCACGGGCCCTTGCGCCACCACTCCGGCAGCATCTCGATGGCCTCGTCCCCGAGCGGGTTCACCCCGGGCCCCGCGGCCAGCGAGTGCCCCACGAGCACGTGCAGGCACTTCACACGGTCCGGCATGCCACCCGCGCTCGGGAAGTTCTTCAGCTCCTCGATCTCGTCACGGCGCCTGATGTAGTCCTCGTGCGCCGCCCGGTACGCCGTCGCCAGCTCCGGGTCCGAGGCCAGCCGCTCGGTCATCTCCTTCATCACGCCGTTGGCCTCCAGCGTGCCGATCGCCGAGGCGGCGCGCGGGCACGTCAGGTAGTACAGCGTGGGGAACGGCGTCCCGTCCGGCAGCCGCGGGGCCGTCTCGACGACGTCGGGCTGCCCGCACGGGCACCGGTGCGCGATCGCGCGCAGGCCGCGCGGGGGCCGGCCGAGCTGCTGCTTGAAGGCCTCGACGTCCGCGTCGGTGGGCTCGGTGCGCGGGGTGGTCGGCGGGGGCGTTTCCATGACTGTGTTCAGGCTGTCTTTCTCTGGGTTCAGGTCACTGGCTGGGGTCCGGGTTCACTGGTCGGAGGCGTCGGCCTTGTCGACCCCGTCCCAGACGTTCGAGTACCAGGGGCGGTCGGCCGCCCCGAGGTCGGCGTGCGACTGCCGCGCCGCGTGCGGGTCGACGACGATGAACCCCGTCTCCCCCGGCATGACGTAGTGCAATCGCTTCCGGATCTGCTGCTCCGCGTACGCGTCGTCCTGCCAGCGCGCCTTCTGGTCGCGCAGCCGTTCGACGCGCTGCCGGGCCTGCTGCTGTTCGCGCTGGAGGTCGTCGATCTCTGCGCGCTGCGAGACGTACTCCCGCATCGGGTAGGCCAGGGCCACGATCAGCGAGCACATCACCAGGGCGAGCAGCGCGGCCCGGCCGGTCAGCCGGGAGCGGCGGGCCTGGCGCTTGGTCTGCGAGCGGTAGACCCGGGCCGCGGTCTGCTCGCCGAGCAGCCGGATCCTGGTCGCGGTGGAGAACCGGTCCCGGTCCTTCACGGCCATGTCTGTCCGCCTCCCGCTCCACCGTCATACGCGCGTACGTCCCCGGACACGGTACGGGACCGGGTACGGGGACGTACGTACGACGCTGCTTCTTACGGGGTCAGCCCTTGAAGCGCGGGAACGCGCTGCGGCCGGCGTACACCGCCGCATCGTCGAGGATCTCCTCGATGCGCAGCAGCTGGTTGTACTTGGCGACGCGCTCGGAGCGGGCCGGGGCGCCGGTCTTGATCTGGCCGCAGTTGGTGGCGACGGCCAGGTCGGCGATGGTGACGTCCTCGGTCTCGCCGGAGCGATGGGACATCATGCACTTGAAGCCGTTGCGCTGGGCCAGCTCGACGGCGTCCAGGGTCTCGGTGAGCGAACCGATCTGGTTGACCTTGACCAGCAGGGCGTTGGCCGCGCTCTCCTCGATGCCGCGGGCCAGACGCTCGGGGTTGGTGACGAACAGGTCGTCGCCGACGAGCTGGACCTTGTCACCGAGCTTGGCGGTGATGGTCTTCCAGCCCTCCCAGTCGTCCTCGAACAGCGGGTCCTCGAGGGAGACGAGCGGGTACGCGTCGACGAGCTCCGCGTAGTACTCGGTCATCTCGGCGGCCGAGCGCTCCTTGCCCTCGAAGGTGTAGACGCCGTCCTTGTAGAACTCGGACGCGGCGACGTCGAGCGCCAGGGCGATCTGCTCGCCGGGGGTGTAGCCGGCTTCCTTGACGGCCTCGAGGATGAGGTCGAGGGCCTCGCGGTTGGAGCCGAGGTTCGGGGCGAAGCCGCCCTCGTCGCCGAGGCCGGTGGCCAGGCCCTTGCTCTTCAGGACCTTCTTCAGCGTGTGGTAGACCTCGGCGCCCCAGCGCAGGGCCTCGGAGAAGGACTCCGCGCCGATCGGGGCGATCATGAACTCCTGGATGTCCACGTTGGAGTCGGCGTGCGAGCCGCCGTTCAGGATGTTCATCATCGGCACCGGCAGCAGGTGCGCGTTCGGGCCGCCCAGGTAGCGGAACAGCGGCAGGTCACTGGCCTCGGAGGCGGCGTGGGCGACGGCGAGGGAGACGCCGAGGATGGCGTTGGCGCCGAGGGAGCCCTTGTTGTCGGTGGCGTCCAGGTCGAACATCGCCTGGTCGATCAGGCGCTGCTCGGTGGCGTCGTAGCCGACCAGCTCCGGGCCGATCTGCTCGATGACCGCGAGGACGGCCTTCTCCACACCCTTGCCGAGGTAGCGGTTCGAGTCGCCGTCGCGCAGCTCGACGGCCTCGAAGGCGCCCGTGGAGGCGCCGGACGGGACGGCGGCACGACCGGTGCTGCCGTCGTCGAGGCCGACCTCGACCTCGACCGTGGGGTTGCCTCGGGAGTCCAGGATTTCCCGGGCTACGACGACGTCGATGGACGGCACGAGCATCTCCTTCTTGATGTGACGCGGATACGCGGGCCGCTCGGGCCCTGCGCGGTGCGGGCCGCGGTGGCTCGCGACATGAGCCTAACCGGCTCCGGCCGATCGGCCACCGGGTCGCCCACCCCATGGACAGAACCGAGAGTAAATTGTTTCCGAACGAAACAAAGACGGTTGTGGAAATGACCCCGCCCCGGTGCGTACGGGGGGGAACGCGCACCGGGGCGGGGAGCCCGTGGGGACGGGGGTGGGCCGCTGCTTACTTCAGGTGCAGCTGCTGGCCCGGGTAGATGAGGTTGGCGTCGGTGACGATGTCCTTGTTCAGCTCGAAGAGCTTCTCCCAGCCGCCCTCGACCTTGCGCTCGGTCGCGATCGAGCTGAGGGTGTCGCCCTTGACGACCTTGTACTCGCCGTCGCCCTTCTTGACCTTCTTGCCGGTCGGGGTGGTGACGGTCTTCTGGCTCTTCTGGGTCTGGGCCGGGCGCTCGTCGGAGCGGGAGGCCGGCTGCTGCTCGGTCTCGCGGGCCTCGGTGGAGCCGCCGCTCTGCGCGGAGCCGCCGCTGTAGCCGGCGCTCGACAGGCCCTTGCCGCAGACCGGCCAGGCACCCTTGCCCTGGCTCGCGAGGACCTTCTCGGCGATCTCGATCTGCTGCTCCTTGGTCGCCTGGTCGGCGGTGGAGGCGTACTTGGTGCCGCCGTAGCCGGACCAGGTGGAGGCGGAGAACTGCAGACCGCCGTAGTAGCCGTTACCGGTGTTGATGGACCAGTTGCCGCCGGACTCGCACTGGGCGACGGTGTCCCACTCGGAGGCGGTGGCGGCGGAGGCGTTGCCGGCCGCCATCAGCGGGGCGGCGACGGCGGCACCGGTGACACCGGCGATGGCGATGACCCGAGAGGCCTTGGACGGACGACGGTGCGTGCCCTTGCCGGAAAACAGCATGGATGGATCCCCTCACCGACGCCTGCGAGGTGAGCTGTCGGGTTCGGGCCGGTTGAGTTGCCCGGCCGCGTCCCTCACGGGACACGGCTTCACCCCAAGCCGGGACCTGCCGTCGAGTTGCCTCGACCGCTGGGCCCGGCGCTTACCTTGGGTCCCCCGCTCCTGCCTACGGCGCTTGACGCGACGACTGTTCCCGTGCGGCCGCTGGCAGGATTCGGCGTTGCGGCACCCGGGGCTCGCGGTGGCGAGCGGTCATGACCGTAGACACGCGATCGGCGGAATTTCAAAGACGATCAGGGCTTCTGAGATCTATCTCTCACCGGGCTTATACGGGACATTCGACGCGAACAGTGACGCGAATTCGCGCGGTTTCAGGGTGACTTCCGCCGCCGTTTCCGGACTGCCCCACCGGCTACCGCTCGTCCGCTTCGACCCTTACCGTGAGCTTCTGACCGGGGCGGATGAGGTTCGGGTCGGCGCCGACGGCCGCCTCGTTACCCACATAGAGCGCGCGCCATCCGCCGCTGAGGTCGAGGGAGTCGGCGATGGACCAGAGGCTGTCGCCGGAGCGGACGGTGTAGGAGCCGTCCGTCGCCTCACGTGAGGCTTCGTCGCCGCGCGAGGCGTGCCGCCCCGCGGACCCGGACGTACGGCCGTCCCCGGCCGCGGTGCCCTCGTCGGCGCCGGGACCGCGGTGGCGGCCGGAGCCGGTGTCGGTCAGAGCCGAAGAGTCGCCGCTCTGCTGCGAGTTGTCGGACTTGTCACTCTCGGGAGCGTCCGAGGGGGAGCTGTCGGGCTCCTGGTCCTGCGACCGGTCCCGCGTCGAGGAATCGGCAGAATCGGATGACTTGTCGGACTTGGTGTTTTCGTCCTCCGAGGTCGACGGCGCGTCAGGGGACGGCGACGTGGACGGAGAAGACGAAGAAGACGACTCGGGGGAGTCGAGCAGTCCGGGCGAGTCCGTGGGAGTGGACGAGTCGGACGAGTCGGATGTGCCCGAGTCCTTGTCCTGCTGGAGACCGGAGAGCAGCCCGCAGGTCCGCCACGCGCCGACCCCCTGGTCGGCGAGGATTCTCTCGGCCACGGCTATCTGCTGGGAACGGCTGGCCAGGTCGGCACTCGGGGCGTAGTCGAGGCCGCCGTGGTTCTCCCAGTCCTCCTGGGACAACTGGAGGCCGCCGAAGTATCCGTTGCCGCTGTTCTGGCTCCAGGCGCCGCCGGTCTCGCAGTCCGCGACCCGGTCCCAGGTCGTACCGTCGGCTGCGCTGGCGCCGGAGGCTCCGAGGAGCGGGATCGCGATGGCGGAGCCGGTCACTCCGGCAGCGACGAGGAGAGCCGGAGCCTGGCGGGGGCGACGGTGCCGACCGTTCCCGGAGAGCATACGGAGACCTTTCGCGAGACAGCAGAGACCGGCGCGGCGCAGGGTCCCCCCGGGCCGCGCTGATGATGGGTGAACGTATCGGCAGACGATCACTTGTCACAAGTTCATGCCGCGCAGATCACGTGAAGATCACAGCTCTGACGGCATGTCATGTTTGAGCGGGGTGCCCGGTTGGTAACGGCCGCTGTCATGCCGGCGTGAACTCCACCGGCAGGGTGCGCAGCCCGCGCATGATGAGGCCGCCGCGCCACCTCAGCTCGGCCGGATCCATCGCGAGCCGCAGGTCCGGGAGGCGGGTGAGGAGCGTGGCGAGCGCGGTCTGGCCCTCCAGGCGGGCGAGCGGGGCGCCGAGGCAGTAGTGGATGCCGTGGCCGTAACCGAGGTGCTGGTTGTCGCGGCGGCCGAGGTCGAGCACGTCCGGATCGGCGAACCGCTCCGGATCCCGGTCCGCGGCGGCCAGCACGACGAGGACCGGGTCGCCGGGCGCGATCCGCTGTCCGCCGATGGTGAGCGGTTGCGTGGCGAACCGCCAGGTGGCGAGTTCGACAGGGCCGTCGTAGCGCAGGAGCTCCTCGACGCCGGTCTCCAGGAGACCGGTCTCCCCGGCGGCGAGGGACGCCTGGAGTCGCGCGCGCTGCTCGGGGTGGGTGAGCAGGGCGTAGGTGCCGTTGCCGATGAGGTTCACGGTCGTTTCGAAGCCGGCGAACAGAAGGATGAAGGCCATGGCCGCGGCCTCGTTCTCGGTGAGGTGCTCACCGTGGTCGGAGGCGCGGATGAGACCGGAGATGAGGTCCTCGCCGGGGGCGGGCTCGGTGGGGAGCGCCTCCCGCTTGCGGTGGATGAGGTCGGCGAGGTAGCCGCGCATCTTCTTCACGGACCGCGCCACGCCGCCCCTGGGCCCGCCCTGGTGACGGATCATCATCCCCGCCCAGTCGCGGAAGTCGTCCTGGTCCTCGCGGGGGACGCCGAGCAGGTCGCAGATGGCGTAGATGGGGAGCGGGAAGGCGAACTCGTGGATGAGGTCGGCGGACCCCTGCTCCGCGAACCCGTCGATGAGCCCGTCCGTGAGCTCCTGCACCCGCGGCGCGAACTCGGCGACCCGGCGGGGCGTGAACGCCTTGGACACCAGCCGCCGCAGCCGGGTGTGGTCCGGCGGGTCGATGTTGAGCAGATGCGTCATCAGCTCGGCCTTGCGCTCACCGGGGATCCCGGTCTTGCCCTTGGCGTGCGCGGGTTCGTGGTGATGCGCCGGGTTCTTGGAGAGCCGGTGGTCGGCGAGCGTCTGCTTGGCGTCGGCGTACCGCGTGACCAGCCAGGCCTCCACACCGCTGGGCAGTTTCGTGCGGTGCACGGGGGCGTGCTCGCGGAGCCAGGCGTAGGCGGGGTAGGGGTCAGAGGCGAACTCCCACGAAAACAGTTCGGGCACCCCGGGCACTTCACGTTGCATGCCACGACCCTACGCAGCTCCCGGGGCAGCGCCGGCCGGCACTGTCAGAGGTCATCGCTACTCTCACCGCGTCGAGATCGAGGAGGACCGGGTGCTCGAAGGCGTGTTGATCGCGGAGAGCCTGCGGGTCGGGGCCGAGTTGGCCGGCGTCCCGCTGCGCGTCACGAAGATCGCCAGGGTGGAAGTGGAGGGTGCGGCGGCCGGGCAGCCGCAGTGGTGGACGCTCCTGGACTTCACCGGGGAGGAGGCCGATGCGGAGCGTCTGGCCGAGCGGCTGGCCGCGTGCCTGGCTCCGACCGGGGGCTGGTACGTCAACTACAACACCGCCGCTGAGGCGTTCGTGGTCTTCCCCGGCGAGGTCTTCCGCTATCCGCGCGGCCAGGATCCAGACGGGCGGGCGGAGGGCCGTCGGCGGGCACAGGAACACGCCCGTTCCATCGGGATCCCCGAAACGCAGCTGGACTGGCGGGACTGACCCGCCGGGCACCGCGTCACGGCCGTTGATCTCGGCCCTCGGCCTCCCTGATCGCGTCCCGGTACGCGCGGGCCGCCGCTCTCAGGGCCGCCTCCGGGTCGACGCCCTCCGACTCCGCGCGGACCGCCAGGGCCAGCAGGTCGTAGCCGACGCCCTCGACGGGCGGGAGCGGTGTGTCCAGGTTCGCCGTGCGGGCCCGGGACGCCAGCTTGGCGGCGAGGGCCAGGCCGGGCTGGCCGAGGGGGATGCCCTCGGTGATCGAGGTGCGCTGCTTCTCGACCGCCTTGGTGCGCAGCCAGTGCGCCTTGACCTCCTCGGGCGTGGTGGCCGTCTCGTCGCCGAAGACATGCGGGTGGCGGTGGATCAGCTTGGCGACGATGCCGGCGGCGACGTCGTCGATGGAGAAGGGAGCGTCCCCCTCTTCCGGGCCGCCTTCCTCGGCGATCCGGGCGTGGAAGACGACCTGGAGGAGGACGTCACCGAGCTCCTCGCGCAGTTCGTCGCGGTCGCCCTCCTCGATCGCCTCGACGAGTTCGTACGCCTCCTCGATGCCGTACTTGGCCAGGCCCTTGTGGGTCTGCTGGGACGACCACGGGCACTCGGCGCGGATGCGGTCCATGACCTGGACGAGATCGAGCAGGCGGGCGCCCGGCAGGTCGTAGGAGGCGGGGAGCAGCTCCAGCTCGGGCATGGCGAGGCGGCCGGTGCCGGCGAGGCGGGCCAGGCCGTCCGTCAGGGCCGGCTCGCCCTCGCCCGTCGCCACGACGACCACCGTGCGGCCGCCGGAGCAGGCGTCGACCAGCTCCTGGGCCGTCGGGGACGCCTCGTCGACGGCTATCCCCGCCTCACGCAGATACGGCAGCTGCGGGTGCGCGCCGTCCGCGCACAGCACCTGGTCGGCCGCGTGCAGTGCCTGCCAGGCGGGCCAGGACAGCAGGCCGGGGGCGACGCGGTGGCTGGTGGTGAGCAGGACGATGCGGCCGGGGGCGGCGGTGTCGGCCGTGCCGGGAGCGGCCTGCTCGGGTCGCGGGGTGGCTTCGGGACTGTTGGCGTTCACGATTCGAAGCTATCCCACGCCGCCGACAGCCCCCGAAGTTATCCACAGGCCTGTGGACGGGGTTCCCCTACATACTCTGCTGCGTCTGGACCGTCGACACGTCCCGCACCCACGGCGTCTTCGCGTCGGCGCGGCTGCTCTTCTGGACGTCCCAGGTGCCGTAGCGCGGGTTGAGGTCGACGTTCAGGTCCTTGGAGGCCTCGGACAGGGCCTTCCAGAACTCGGGACGGTTGGTGTCGGTGCCGAGCTTCTTGGCGAGCTTCTGGGCCTCCAGCTGGAGGCGGAGGTTCTCTTCGAGGCGCTGCGGCGGGATGCCGTACTGCTGGAGCCAGGTCGTCTCCAGCGCCTTGGCGCCGCCGGCCTGCTCCTCCAGGCCGGACCGCATCTCCTGGATCTCCCTGCGGGTGACGGTCACACCGGCGTCCTCGGCGGCGCGGTGCAGCACCCGGTCGAGGATCATGGTCTGCAGGGTGTCGCGGGTGAGCGTGCCGGTCCCGGCGATGGCCTGCTGGTACTGGGCGTCGTTCCGCACGGCCGCCCGCTGCGCCGCGCGTACCTCGCCGACCCGCTCCTCCAGCTGGGAGACGGTGATCCGCTGGCCACCCACCACGGCCGCCGCGCCGGGATGCGCTTCGTTGCCGCAGGCGGTGAGGAGGGGTGCCGCGGCGGCGATCGCGGCGGTGAGGACGAGCGCGGTGCGACGGCGGCGGTGCAAGGAGACCTCCCGAGGAGATTGTGCGACGGTGCACAAGGTCTTGCGGTGATCGATGGTAGGCAGTGGCCGGGCTCTGGCCAACCCATTCGACCAACGATTCACCGGGACTTCCTGCACCGCCGCGCGGACGGGCCGGAGCGGAGCCGCGTTCGGGGGGCGGTGTGGTTCCCCTGCCGGGGGTCACAAAATCCCGGGATCCCAAGATCCCAAGATCCCGGGGGCCGGGGGCCCAAGGTCCCGGGGTCCCTAGGTCCTAAGGTCCCGGGGTCCCGGGGTCCCGGGGTCCCGGGGCCAGAGAGCTGGGCGTCGAGCCTGCTCCCGAACTCGCCGCGTGGCAGGCCGGCCGCCCACGGGTCCTGAGGGAGCACACCGTGGGAGGCCCACCTGGCTCACAGGTGTGCCGCGGCAAGAGGTCACACGGCGTGCCGCATCCACACGTTGGGTTCGACGTACACCGCGTATCCGCGCTCGGGCTCGCAGCGCACCGGCACCAGGGCGCCGGGCACCTCGATGTCGCCCTGGGTGTCGAAGGGCAGCCCCGTCCACCGGCGCCAGTCCGCCAGTGAGGCGGCCACCGTCATGGACGCCGGTGCCACGGAGTCGATGGTGGCACCGGCCCGGGCGTGGACCCGCAGCCAGGGGTCCTGGGGCAGGCCGTCGGGGCGGACGCGGTGGGCGTACTCCTCGATGGGCGTGTGCGGTTCCAGGTGCTTGGCGTTGGGGCGGACCGGGGCGACGACCTCCCGGAAGCCGCGCGCCCGGGCGTTGTCGCGCATGGCCGAGAGCATCAACGCGGACAGGCCATGGCCCTGGGCGTGCGGGGCGACGGAGATCGAGATCGCGCTGACGGTGTCGGGGCGGACCCCGCGACGCAGGTCGGAGAACGCCCACACGAGGACCGTGTCCCAGCCGTTCGCGGGCAGTTGGCCACGGCCCCCGGCCTGGAGGGCGAAGGGCACACTGAAGCCGTTCGCGACGACCTCGCCCTGCTCGTCCTCGGCGAACAGGACGTACTCCGGGAGTTCGGCGGCGATCCGCGGGAAGTGCGCGGCACCGACGAGGTCCTGGATCGCGAACTCAGGCCAGCTGTCCGCCATCCCGACGACCCGCTCCAGCATGTCCGGGCGGTCGGCGAGGCTCGATATCTTCGGCTGCATACGGTCACGGTAGGCGTGAGGCCGCACGCCCGGAACCCAATTACGGCGTGGGGACCAGGCCCGCCGCTCGGGGCGACCTGGCTTGCCGTGCTGCGATGACCATGACGACGGTGGACAACAGGGCGATGCCGGCGCCGACGTAGAGCGGTGAGGTGTAGCCCAGGCCCGCGGTGATGGCCAGGCCTCCGAGCCAGGCGCCGAGGGCGTTGCCGACGTTGGACGCGGACACGTTGGCGCTGGCGGCCAGTGCCGCTCCGTGCGCGAAGTCGGTGACACGCGTGATCATCCCGGGCACGCCGGCGAACCCGGTGACCCCCATCACGAACACCAGGACGACCGAAGCGGTCGCGCTGCCGGCCAGCAGCCCGAACAGGGCCAGGGTGAGGGTGAGTCCGAGCAGGGCGAGGATCAGGGCACGGTCACGGTCGCGGTCGGCCGCGCGCCCGCCGGCCAGGTTCCCGACGACCAGTCCGACGCCATACACCATCAGCAGCCAGGCGACGTCCGCCGAGGCGAAACCGCTGACCTCGGTGAATGTGTAGGCGATGTAGCTGAACGCGCCGAACATCCCGCCGTAGCTGAGCGCGGTGGCCACCAGCGTCAGCCAGACCTGCCAGGACCGGAACGCCCGCAACTGCGCCCGCAGGCCACTGGGCGGCACCGGGTCCGGCTCGCCTGTACCTGTGGCCGGCGGTACCCGGCCCGCCCGCGCCGGCACCAGCGTGGCGATTCCCGCCAGTGCCAGTACGCCGATCGCGGTGACCGCCCAGAACGCCGCCCGCCAGCCCCAGCGCTCGCCGACCAGCGCGCCGAACGGCACGCCCAGTACGTTCGCGACCGTCAGCCCGGCGAACATGATCGCCACGGACTGGGACTTCTTCTCCGGCGCGACCAGACTGCGCGCGACCAGTGAGCCGATACCGAAGAACGAACCGTGGCACAGCGCCGCGACGATCCGCCCGAGCAGCATCACCGGGTAGTTCGGCGCGACGGCGGAGAGCAGGTTGCCGAGGACGAACAGCGCCACCAGGCCGACCAGGACCTGCTTGCGTGGCAGCCGTGCCGTCGCCGCGGTCAGCGCGATCGCTCCCACCGCGACACTCAGCGCGTACCCGGAGATCAGCCAGCCGGCGGCCGCCTCGGACACCGTGAAGCTCGACGCCACCTGGGGGCAGCAGCCCGGCGATGAGGAACTCGGTCAGACCGATGCCGAAGCCACCGAGCGCCAGCGCGACGAGCCCACCCGGCATCCCGCGCTCCCCGATCGGGCTCACGTCACTCAGCTTCGGCCTCCGCACTGCTCCAGCATCATCCGCTTGTCCGCCGCCGTGACGGGAAGCTCGTACTTCAGCGACACCTGGGCGAAGCGCACCGCATAGGCGCAGCGGATCCGCTTGTTCGGGGGCAGCCAGGACGCCGGACCGGAGTCACCCTTCGAGCCGTTGGTCGGCCCGTCCACCGGGACGAGGTTGAGCGGGTCGTTCGCGATGGCCTCCCGCTTGTCCTTCGTCCAGCGCGAGGCGCCCATCTGCCAGTCGTAGGACAGCGGCATGACGTGGTCTATCTGGACCTTCGTCGCACGGGACTTGGTCCACTCGATGACCTTCCCGGTGTACGGGTCGTGCAGCGTCAACGCCATGACGACGCAGTCCGAGCCCGACCGGAAGCGAAGGTCCTCCCCGTCGCGCTTGAGGAGGTCGTTGCGCGAGTCGCACCCGTTGCGGGCGAAGGGGACGTCGGCCGGCGCCGAGTCCATCCAGGCGTAGCCGAACTCGTCCCGTTCGTAGCCCGTCCTGGGGCCGCGCCCCTTCGTCTCCACCTTCCCGATCAGGGCACGGGCCCTCGCCTTGTCCTCGGTGGACGTGATCGCCGCCAGGCCCGGCTTCGTGCCGTCCGGGTTGGCCAGCGGGTTCACGGCCCGTCCGTCGCCGGCCGCCGGGACACCGGAAACCGAGGGGCCACCACCGTCCGCGGGCGGGGTCAGGCCTTCACAGCCGGCCACTGCCGAACCGGCGAACATCATCGCGACAGCCACTGCCGCCCCGCCCCTCAGACGCCTCACCGTGCGCCCCTCCCCTGCTCGCCTGTTCCGCCTCCGCACGGGCGGTGTGTGCCTGGTCCCACGGTAGCGAGGGAGAGGTCCAGACCACATCGGACCTAAACGGGCATTCCTCGCACGCCGCGCGTATCGTCGGTTCTGAGTCACCTCCGGAGGGAGTTTTCTGAATGGGCATCTTCGACAAGTTCAAGAGCCAGGCGCGGAACAAGGGCAAGCAAGGCTCCGACTCCGCGGAACAGAAGACCAACGAGAGGACCGGCGGCAAGTACGAGGACCAGATCGACGCCGGGCAGCAGCGGGTCGAGGGATCGCTCGGCATGGACCGCGACCGCGAACGGCCCGACCAGCAGTAGGCCTCCGCCCTCAGAGGCCGTCCGCGGAGAGACAGCTCCTGCGGACGGCTTCGCTCGGCCTTGACGCGTTCGCTTGACCTTGACACTGACGTCAGGGTCCGACGATCCCCGCATGGCATCCCCGTATTCGAAGGCCCCGCGAACCGTGCTCGTCACCGGCGCCGGTACCGGCATCGGCCGGGCCACCGCCCACGCGTTCGCCGACGCGGGCGCACGGGTCGTGGCGGTGGGCCGCCGCGAGGCGCCCCTCGCCGAGACCGCCGCTCACGACCCGGAGCGCATCAGCCCGCTGGTCGCCGACATCACGGCCACCGACGGCCCCGAGACCATCGTCCGTACGGCACTCGACCGGCACGGCCGCATCGACGTGCTCGTGAACAACGCGGGCATCGTCAACACCCAGTCCCTGCGCACGTACACACGTGCCGCCGTCGAGCCCCAGCTCGCGACGAACCTCCTCGCTCCCGTCCTGCTCGTGCAGGCCGCGCTCCCGGCTCTCGAGGAGAGCCGGGGCGTGATCGTGAACGTGACGACGTCCGTCGGTCAGCGCGGCTGGCCCGGCAACTCCCTGTACGCGGCCGGGAAGGCGGCCCTGGAGGTGCTCACGCGGAGCTGGGCGGTCGAGCTCGCCCCGCTGGGGATCCGGGTCGCCGCCGTGGCGCCGGGCGCGATCGACACACCGATCGGCGCACACTCGGGCCACACTCCCGAGCAGCAGGCCGCGATCCGCGCGTGGCAGCTCGAGCACACGCCGCTCGGCCGGGTCGGACGCCCCGAGGAGGTGGCGTGGGCGATCACGCAACTGGCCTCGCCGCAGGCCTCGTTCGTCACCGGCGTGGTCCTTCCGGTGGACGGCGGCGCGGTCGTCACATGAGACTGACGCGCATGGCGGAACCTCCCATGCGGATCGGCGAACTGGCCGAGGCGACCGGCACGACGCCGCGCGCCCTGCGCCACTACGAGCAGGCGGGGCTCATCACCTCCGAACGCGCCGCGAACGGCTATCGCCTGTACGGCGCCGGTACGGCCGTCCGCGTCCGCAACATCCGCCGTCTGCTGGACGTGGGCCTGACGCTCGACGACGTACGGGTGTTCCTGCCGTGCCTGGACGGCGACGTCACGGCCGGGCCCGCCTCCGAGGAAGCGCTCCGGGTCGCCGCCGGCCGTCTCGCGGTGCTGGACGCGCGCATCGCCGCGCAGGTCGCGGTCCGCGACCGGCTGGCGGCGGCACTGCGTCAGGCCACCGGGGCGCACGTACGACCGGTGGCCTGACTGGGAGTCGGCGAGCCCGGGCCGTCAGGAGCCCAGGACCGACGTCAGGAACTCCCCGACCCACGCCAGCAGATCCCGCCCGACCAGTGGCTTCCCGCCGACCTTCGCGGTCTTCGGGCGCGGCACCAGCACCTGGTGCACCGCCGGCTTGATGACCACACCGGGGTACAGCCGCTTGACCCGCAGCTCCTGCGACTCGCGCAACTCCACGGGGGCGAACCGGATGTTGGTGCCCTGGAGCACGATCTCGCCGACGCCGCACGCCCGCGCGAGCATCCGCAGACCGGACACGAGCAGCAGGTTCTCCACAGGTTCGGGCAGCTTGCCGTAGCGGTCGACGAGTTCCTCGCGTACGGCCTTGATGTCCTCCTCCGTGTTGGCGGAGGCGATGGCGCGGTACGCCTGGAGCCTGAGCCGCTCGCCCGGCGCGTAGTCGTGCGGGACGTGCGCGTCGACGGGCAGCTCGATCTTGACCTCGAGCGGCGGCTCCTCCTCGATCTCGCCGGTCTCCAGCTGCCGGCGGTAGTCGGCGACGGCCTCGCCGACCATCCGTACGTACAGGTCGAAGCCGACGCCCGCGATGTGGCCGGACTGCTCGCCGCCGAGCAGGTTGCCCGCGCCGCGGATCTCCAGGTCCTTCATCGCCACGTACATGCCGGCGCCCATCTCCGTGTGCTGGGCGATGGTCGCGAGCCGCTCGTGCGCCGTCTCGGTCAGCGGCTTCTCCGGCGGGTAGAGGAAATACGCGTACCCGCGCTCGCGGCCACGGCCCACCCGGCCGCGCAACTGGTGCAGCTGGGACAGGCCGAAGGTGTCGCCGCGCTCCACGATGAGGGTGTTCGCGTTGGAGATGTCGATGCCGGATTCGACGATGGTCGTGGACACCAGCACGTCGAACTTCTTCTCCCAGAAGTCGACGACGACCTGCTCCAGCGCCTGCTCGGACATCTGGCCGTGGGCGGTGGCGATGCGCGCCTCGGGGACGATCTCGCGCAGCCGGGCAGCGGCCCGGTCGATCGACTCGACGCGGTTGTGGATGTAGAAGACCTGGCCCTCGCGCAGCAGCTCGCGGCGGATGGCTGCGCCGATCTGCTTCTCCTCGTAGGGGCCGACGAAGGTCAGCACCGGGTGCCGTTCCTCCGGAGGCGTCGTGATCGTGGACATCTCGCGGATGCCGGTCACCGCCATCTCCAGCGTCCTGGGAATCGGGGTCGCGGACATGGTCAGCACGTCGACGTTGGCCCGGAGCTTCTTCAGCTGCTCCTTGTGCTCGACGCCGAAGCGCTGTTCCTCGTCGACGATGACCAGGCCCAGGTCCTTGAACTTGGTCTCCGACGAGAACAGGCGGTGGGTGCCGATGACGATGTCCACCGAGCCCTCGCGCAGGCCTTCCAGGACCGCCTTGGCCTCGGTGTCGGTCTGGAAGCGGGACAGCGCCTTCACGCTCACGGG
This sequence comes from Streptomyces sp. NPDC052064, assembly GCF_055585925.1. Lineage (NCBI taxonomy): Bacteria > Bacillati > Actinomycetota > Actinomycetes > Kitasatosporales > Streptomycetaceae > Streptomyces > Streptomyces sp. NPDC052064. The sequence goes on along the minus strand of NZ_JBVJJE010000009.1, from coordinate 306,219 downwards.
GAACTGCGCGTACCGCTCGCTGAACGTCCCGAAGTGCTGCTGCACCAGCAGCGTCGTGGGCACCAGGACGGCCACCTGCTTGCCGTCCTGGACGGCCTTGAAGGCGGCCCGGACCGCGATCTCGGTCTTGCCGTAGCCGACGTCGCCGCAGATCAGCCGGTCCATCGGGACCGTCTTCTCCATGTCGTCCTTGACCTCGGCGATGGTGGTGAGCTGGTCGGGCGTCTCCGCGTAGGGGAAGGCGTCCTCCAGTTCGCGCTGCCAGGGGGTGTCCGTGCCGAAGGCGTGGCCGGGGGCCGCCATGCGGGCGCTGTAGAGCTTGATCAGGTCGGCCGCGATCTCCTTGACGGCCTTCTTCGCGCGGGCCTTCGTCTTCGTCCAGTCGGCGCCGCCGAGGCGGTGCAGGGTGGGGGCCTCGCCGCCGACGTACTTGGTGATCTGCTCCAGCTGGTCGGTGGGGATGTAGAGGCGGTCGCCGGGCTGGCCGCGCTTGGCGGGCGCGTACTCGACGACCAGGTACTCGCGGGTGGCGCCCTGCACGGTGCGCTGCACCATCTCGATGTAGCGGCCGACGCCGTGCTGCTCGTGGACGATGTAGTCGCCCGGCTCCAGGGTGAGCGGGTCGATGGTCTTGCGGCGGCGGGCCGGCATCCGGGCGCCGTCGCGGCCCGCTGCCCTCTGGCCCGTCAGGTCCGTCTCGGTCAGTACGGCGAGTCTGAGGACCGGATCGACGAAGCCGTGCTCGATCGAGCCGCACGCCACGTGCACGACCGACGGGGAGATCTCCGCGAGGTCGGCGTCGAGGCGGGCCGCGATGCCCTCGCCGCCCAGCACCTCGACCGTACGGGCCGCCGGGCCGTGCCCCTCGGTGACGAACACCGCGCGCCAGCCGTCGGCGAGCCAGCCCTTGGTGTCGGCGAGGGCCTTGGCGGTGTCCCCGCGGTAGGTCTCCGGGGCGTGCATGCCGAGCTTGAGCGTGTCCCCCGCCGCGTCAGCGGCATATGTCCCCGTGAGCTCCTCGTCGGCGGCGAACGGCGACACCGACCACCACATCATGTCCAGCTCGCGGGCCCGGTCCCGGACGTCCGCGATGGACCACAGGGAGGCCGCGCCGACGTCGATGGGTGCTTCTCCGCCGCCCGCGGTGGCCGCCCAGGAGGCCTGGAGGAACTCCTGCGACGTGGCCACCAGGTCCGACGCGCGCGTGCGGACCCGCTCCGGATCGCACACGACGGCCATGGCGCCCTTGGGCAGCACGTCGAGCAGCAGCTCCATGTCGTCGACCAGGACCGGCGCGAGGGACTCCATGCCCTCCACCGCGATGCCCTCGGCGATCTTGCCGAGCAGTTCGCCGAGCTCGGGGTGCTCCTCTGCCAGGGCACGCGCACGCGCGCGGACGTCCTCGGTGAGCAGCAGCTCGCGGCACGGCGGCGCCCACAGGCCGTGCTCGGCGACTTCGAGGGAGCGCTGGTCGGCGACCTTGAAGTAGCGGATCTCCTCGACGTCGTCGCCCCAGAACTCGATGCGCAGGGGGTGTTCCTCGGTGGGCGGGAACACGTCGAGGATGCCGCCGCGTACGGCGAACTCGCCGCGCTTCTCCACGAGCTCCACGCGCGCGTAGGCGGCGGCCGCGAGGGCGTCGACGATCTCGTTCAGGTCGGCGGTCTGTCCCGGCCTCAGGGCGACCGGCTCCAGGTCGCCGAGGCCCTTGACCTGCGGCTGGAGCACCGACCGCACGGGCGCGACGACGACGGAGACCGGGCCGGTCTCGGGGTCGTCGGAGCGGGGGTGGGCCAGACGGCGCAGCACGGCCAGGCGGCGGCCGACGGTGTCGCTGCGGGGGCTGAGCCGCTCGTGCGGGAGCGTCTCCCAGGACGGGTACTCCACGACCCTCTCCGGCGGGAGGAGGGAGCGCAGGGCCGCCGCCAGGTCCTCCGCCTCGCGGCCGGTCGCCGTCACCGCCAGCACCGGGCGGCCCGTGTCACGGGCCAGGGCGGCGACCGCGAAAGGGCGGGCCGCAGGGGGGCCGACCAGGTCGACGTGCATGCGGTTGCCGTCTGCGGCCGCGTTGATCGCTTCCGCGAGGGCGGCGTCCTTGCTTACGACGTCGAGCAGACCGTGCAGGCTCATTCGGGGCTTTTCCGTCCAGGGGTGGGCAACACGACGGGCCCGACGCGCGCCGCGGGCCGGGGGTCTCCAGCGTACGACGATGCGCGCCCGCGCGGCGGGGCTGTGGACAACGCCCGTTCTCCGCGAGACCGCCCGGCTGCCTGTCCCCGTCCGCAGCTGGACGAGAACGGAACCAGCCGCCCAATCTTCACAACTTCACCTCCACCCGTTGATTTCGCCACGGCATGATCGGTCCGGTCCCCCGAGCGGTACCCCCCACCCGTAAGGCCCGGCATGGCTGCCCCCACCCTCCAGGTCTCAGAGCCCCCCATACCGACGCCGGTCGCCCTGCCCCCCGGCGACCGGCACCCGGACCGCGGGCGGTGGGACCCCTGGGTCCTCGCCGCCGTCCTCTGCGCCGCCTACGCGGCCGTCTCCGTCGGCCGTTACCGGCACATGACGACCCTCTCCTGGGACCTGGGCATCTTCGAGCAGGTCGTGCGGGCGTACGCGCATCTGCGGGCGCCGGTGTCCGACCTCAAGGGGCCGGGGTTCGACATCCTGGGTGACCACTTCAGCCCGGTGACGGCCCTGCTCGCGCCGGTGTACCGGCTGTTCCCCTCACCGGTCACGCTCCTGGTCGCGCAGGCCGCGCTCTTCGCCCTGTCCGCCGTACCGGTCACCCGTGCCGCCGCCCGGCTCCTCGGCCGTCGCCGCGGTCTCGCGCTCGGCCTCGCCTACGGACTGTCCTGGGGCGTCCAGCGCGCCGTCGACTTCGACTTCCACGAGATCTGCTTCGCCGTCCCGCTGATCGCCTTCTCCCTGGAGGCCCTGCTCGCGGACCGGCGGCGCGCGGCCCTGTGCTGGGCGCTTCCCCTGGTGCTGGTGAAGGAGGACCTGGGGCTGACGCTGGCCGCGATCGCGCTCGTCGTCGCCTGGCGGGCGCGCGGCTCGTCGCCCCGGACGGTTCCGTACGCGCTCGGTGCCGCGGTGTTCGGCATAGCGGCGACGCTGCTCGTCCTCACGGTGGTCATCCCGTCGTTCAACACCTCCGGGACCTACGACTACTGGAACAAGGTCAGCGAGTCGGGCAGCCCCGTCGACGGCCTCGACGCCAAGCTGCGCACCCTCGCCTGGCTGCTGATCCCCACCACCGGACTGCTCGCCCTGCGCTCCCCGCTGCTGCTGGTGGTCCTGCCGACGCTCGGCTGGCGCTTCCTGTCCGGAGACGAGCACTACTGGGGCACCGACTGGCACTACAGCGCGGTCCTGATGCCGGTCGTCCTCCTCGCCCTCGCCGACGCCCTCACGACCGCGCGCAACAGCCCGCGCCCGTGGCTGAGTTCGTACGCCGCCCAGTTGCCGGCCGCCGTCGCCGCTGCGGCCCTGGCCCTGACCACCTCGCTGCCGCTGGCGCAGCTCACGGAGGCCGGGATCTACCGCAAGCCCGCCGCGGTGTCCGGCGTCGAACGGCTCCTGGCGCGGATCCCCGACGGCGCCACCGTCGAGGCCAACATCGGCCCGACCAGCCGCCTGACCTCGCGCTGCCGGGTTTTCTGGCTCGGCAACACCCAGGGCGTCACTCCGCAGTACATCGCCCTGGAGAACATCGACGGCAAGTACCGCGACCCCGTGGGCTACGCCCGGCAGCTGCACTCCGACGCCGAGTACGCCGTCGCGGGCAAGGCCAACGGGTACGTGGTCCTGGAGCGGGTGACGGCGGGCTGACACCGGCTGCCCGCACCGCGTCGAGCACGGCGCCCGGCCCGCCCCGGAGGCGGAAACCTCCGGGGCGGGCCCCTCCCCCGCAACCCCCGTGTGCGGTGGTCCTCGGCCGGCTACTCGGTCGCGATCGCGTTCAGGACGTTCATCCGGCCCGCCCGGAACGCCGGGATGAGTGCCGCGAACAGACCCACGAACGCCGAGCAGATGAAGACGCCGGTGATCGTCGGCCAGGGGATCTCCAGGACTCCCATGCCTTCCAGGGCGAGGAGCTGCTGTGCGGTGGCGCCCCAGCCCATGCCCAGTCCGAGGCCCAGGAGGGCGCCGAAGAGGGCGATGACGACGGACTCCATGCGGATCATGCGGCGCAGCTGACGGCGGGAGAGGCCGATCGCCCGCATCAGACCGATCTCCCTGGTGCGCTCCACCACCGACAGGGCCAGGGTGTTCACCACGCCCAGGATGGCGACGATGATCGCCAGGGCCAGCAGGCCGTAGATCATGTTGAGCAGCTGGCCTATCTGGTCCTTCAGAGCGTCCTTGTAGTCGGTCTGGTCGCGCACGGTGTACTGCGGGTAGTCGTGCAGCGCCGACTTCAGGGACTTGTAGGCGGCGTCCTGCTGCCCGTCCTTCGCGCTGGCGAAGAGCTGCGAGTCCAGCGGCATCTTGTCGGCCGGGACGTACTTGGCCATCGTGGCGATGGACGTGTACATCGCGCCCGCCTCGATCACGACGTCACTGCTGGTGATCGCCCGGACCGTCAGGTCGGCCGTGGAGCCGTCCTGGAAGGCGACCTTGATCTTGGAGCCGAGGCTGATGCCGTGGTCCTTGGCGAACTTCTCGTGCACGGACATCGAGTCGGGCTTGTAGGCGTCGGGGAGCTTGCCGGCCACCGTCTCGGTGCGCAGGTCGGTCGCGTACGACGGGTCGGCCGCCGTGATCGCCGTGTCCTTGAGCGTCTTGCCGTCAGGGGTGGTGAAGTCGGCCTTGGTCCGCTTGTACTCGGTGACCCGCTCCAGGGCCTGCGCCGACTTCGCGGCCTTGACCGCCTGCGGGGTGATCAGCTGGCCGCTGTCGGACTGGACGGTGAAGTCCGCACCGACGGTCTTGTCGAGCTGGTCGGTGGCGGACGCCACCATGGAGGAGCCGACCACGGACAGGCACGCCACCAGGGCGAGGCCGATCATCAGCGCGCCGCCGGTCGCGCCGGTGCGGCGCGGGTTGCGCAGGGCGTTGCGCTCGGCCATGCGGCCGACGGGGCCGAACATGCGGAGCAGCACGGCGCCCAGGACACGGACCACGGCACCGGCGAGCAGCGGGCCGATGACGACGAAGCCGATCAGCGACAGCACGACACCGAGGCCGAGCCACAGGGAGCCGTCCTTGGCCTTGTCGGCCGCCGCGGCGAGGTAGAGGGCGAAGCCGCCGGTCCCGGTGAGGACCGTGCCGATCGCGGCGCGGATCCAGCCGGCCTTGGCGTCCGCGGGGGCTCCCGCGTCGCGCAGGGCGGCCATCGGGGAGATCTTGCCGGCGCGCCGGGCGGGCAGGTAGGCGGCCAGCACGGTGACGACCACGCCGAGGACGAGGCCGACCACCGGGGTCGTCCAGGCCACCGTGAGGTCGTCGGTGGACAGTTCCATGCCCATCTGGCCCATGAGCTTCATCAGGCCGACGGCGAGGCCGACGCCCGCGCCGACGCCGAGCACCGAGCCGACGACACCGAGCAGCAGCGCCTCGGCCAGCACGGAGCGGTTGACCTGCTTGCGGGACGAACCGATGGCCCGCATCAGGCCGATCTCCCGGGTGCGCTGGGCGACCAGCATGGAGAAGGTGTTGATGATCAGGAAGATGCCGACGAGGAAGGCGATCCCGGCGAAGCCGAGCATCGCGTACTTCATGACGTTCATGAAGCCCGCGACGTCCTTCTGGCCGGCGTCGGCGGTCTCCTTGGCCGTCTTCACCTGGAAGCCGCCGCCGAGTTCGGCCGTGACGTTCTTCTTCAGCTGTGCGTCGCTGGCGCCGGCGGCCGCGGTCACGTTGACGTTGGTGTAGACGTCGCTCTCGCCGACCAGCGACTGCTGGGCGGTCCTGGTGTCGAGGTAGAAGATCGCGGCGCCGGGGTTGGTCACGGTGAAGTCGGCGATGCCGGAGATCTTCGCGGTGTGGGTGCCGATGGCGCTGATGACGCCGATCTCGTCGCCGAGCTTCAGGTCGTGCTTGTCGGCGGTGTCGGCGTCGACCATGATCTGGTCGGCGCTCTTGGGAGCCGCACCGGTGGTGATCTTCATGGTGCGGGCCTCGTTGGCGTTCCAGCTGCCGACGATGGTCGGGGCGCCGCTGGAGGGCGACAGGTTGTCCTTGTCGGCGTCGACGACGGTGACCGAGGTGGAGAACACCGAGCCCTCGGCGGACTTCACGCCCTGCACCTTGCGGACCTCGTCCAGCACGGAGGCCGGCATGACCGGCGGCTTGCCGTTGTCCGCGGTCGTCTCACCGCCGTCGGAGGCACCCTTGGCGCTCACCGTCACGTCCGAGGACGTGGCTGCGAAGAGCTTGTCGAACGTGGTCGACATGGTGTCCGTGAAGACGAGCGTGCCGCAGACGAAGGCGACCGACAGCAGGACGGCGATCGCGGAGAGCGCCATCCGCCCCTTGTGCGCGAGGAAGTTGCGCATCGAGGTCTTCATGACGGTCATGACGTGCGCCCCCGGGCGTCGAAGTCCTTCATGCGGTCGAGGACGGCCTCCGCGGTCGGCTTGAACATCTCGTCGACGATGCGGCCGTCGGCGAGGTACAGCACCCGGTCCGCGTAACTGGCGGCGACCGGGTCGTGGGTGACCATCACGATGGTCTGGCCCAGCTCGTCGACCGACCGGCGCAGGAAGCCGAGGACCTCGGCGCCGGCGCGCGAGTCGAGGTTTCCGGTCGGCTCGTCCCCGAAGATGATCTCGGGCCGGGCCGCCAGCGCCCGTGCCACGGCGACGCGCTGCTGCTGGCCGCCGGACAGCTGAGTGGGCCGGTGCTTGAGGCGGTCGGCGAGCCCGACGGTCTCCACGACCCGCGCCAGCCACTGCTTGTCCGGCTTGCGGCCCGCGATGTCCATGGGCAGCGTGATGTTCTCTATGGCGTTGAGCGTCGGCAGCAGGTTGAACGCCTGGAAGATGAACCCGATCCGGTCCCGGCGCAGCTGTGTGAGCTTCTTGTCCTTCAGGCCGGTGATCTCGGTCTCGTCGAGGTAGATCTGCCCGCCGGTGACGGTGTCGAGCCCGGCGAGGCAGTGCATGAGCGTGGACTTGCCGGACCCCGAGGGGCCCATGATCGCGGTGAACTGGCCGCGTGCGATGTCCACGTCGACGTGGTCGAGGGCGACGACGCGGGTCTCACCGGTCCCGTACGCCTTCACGACCTGCCGCGCCCGCGCGGCAACGGCCGTACGCCCTCCAGTACCCCCGTGCCTGGGAATGGTCACAGCCGAAGTCACGGTATGTCTCCTATATCGGTCAGCAGATGGTGAAGGCGGTCGCCTGGTCGACAGCCGCTGTACGCGAGGCCGGACGACGAACTCGTCCGACGTGTTTCAATCTCGCGGCGGGGAGGGGTCCCGCGCCCTGGTGTTCAGCGCAGTCTTTTCCTGTGGAAAACCCCACCCCCGCCGGTGTGCAAAAGCGCCCCCCGGCGGCATAAAGCCAGGTTAAGGACCGACCCCTGCGTGTCTCGTCCTCCGCCGGTACGAACCCTCCCCAGGTCGTAGTACGGAGGTACCCCTAGGGGCAGTCCACCGAAGGGTGGAGCCCGTCTCAGGGTTCGCTCCACCCGTCGGCGCATTCAGGCTGCACCCTCCCGCGACTTGAATCAGACAGGGCCGCGCGAAGCGCGTCGTTGAGGGGTGGTGGTCGGATGACGGGCGGGCCAAGTGGGAAGCTGTCGGGCGGCAGGTAGGTGCAAGGGGCAGACACAGCGGCGACGCCGGGGGGACGGCGTGGCCAGGGCGAGGGGGAGGAAACCCGGGGTGGGCAGCACCAGTTCCGCGGCACGTGAGACCGCACGTCCCGCCACGACCGGCCGGCGGGGTGCCGTCGTCGCGGCGCTGATGCTCTCGATGGCGCTGGCGGCGCTCGACGCCACCATCGTCTCGACCGCCGTCCCGCAGATCGTCGGGGACCTCGGCGGTTTCTCCGTCTTCTCCTGGCTGTTCTCCGGCTACCTGCTGGCCGTGACCGTCACCCTGCCCGTCTACGGCAAGCTCTCCGACACCTTCGGCCGCAAACCGGTCCTCGTCGCGGGCTCGGTGGTCTTCCTAGTCGGCTCCCTGCTGTGCGCGCTGGCCTGGGACATGGGAGCCCTCATCGCGTTCCGCATCGTGCAGGGCCTGGGCGGCGGCGCCCTCCAGGGCACCGTGCAGACGCTCGCCGCCGACCTCTACCCGCTGAAGGACCGCCCCAAGATCCAGTCGAAGCTGTCCACGGTGTGGGCGGTCTCGGCGGTCGCCGGACCGGGTCTCGGCGGTGTGCTCGCCGCCTATGCGGACTGGCGCTGGATCTTCCTGGTCAACCTGCCCATCGGCGCGGTCGCGCTGTGGCTGATCGTCCGTCACCTCCACGAGCCGGAGCGGGAGACCGGCCCGCACGCGCGCGTGGACTGGGCCGGCGCGCTCGCGGTGTTCGCCTGCGGCGGTGTACTGCTCACGGCCCTGGTGCAGGGCGGGGTGGCGTGGCCGTGGCTGTCGGCGCCCTCACTGGCCCTGTTCGTTACGGGACTTGCTCTGGTCGCGGTCGTGGTGCTGGTGGAGCGCCGGGCGGCGGAACCGATCATCCCGGGCTGGGTGTGGCGGCGCCCTACGATCGCCGCGGTCAACCTGGCCCTGGGCGCGCTGGGCCTGCTGATGGTGGCGCCGACGGTGTTCCTGCCCACCTACGCCCAGTCGGTGCTGGGTCTCGCGCCCGTAGCCGCCGGATTCGTGCTCTCCGTATGGACGTTGAGCTGGCCCGTATCGGCGGCGCTGAGCCAGCACGTGTACCGCAGGATCGGCTTCCGCAACACGGCGATGCTGGGCATCGGAGCGGCCGCGCTGATCCTGTTCGCGTTCCCGTTCCTCCCGTACCCCGGGCAGGCCTGGCAGCCGACCCTGCTGATGCTACTGCTCGGCGCCGCGCTGGGCCTGTTCCAGTTGCCGCTGATCGTCGGTGTGCAGTCGACGGTGGGATGGGCGGAGCGCGGTACGACGACCGCGTCCGTACTGTTCTGCCGCCAGACCGGCCAGACGGTCGGTGCGGCGGTATTCGGCGCGGTCGCCAACGGGGTGCTGGCCGCCCGGCTCGGCGGTGCGGGCGACCTCGACTCGGTGACCCGGGCCCTCGGTTCGGGCACCGCGCCGGAGGCGACCCGGCGGGCGATCGCCGACGCGGTGCACGCCGTCTACCTGGGCGCGTCCTGCGCGGCGGCACTGGCGTTCCTGGTGCTGCTGTTCCTCGCGCCCCGGAAATTCCCGGTGCTCGAGGACTGACGGTACGTATCCTCCCGCACATGCTGACCTTGGAACGGCTCCGGGCCGATCACGCGGACGCGATACTGGTCTTCGAGCGGGAGAACCGGGCGTACTTCGCCCGCACGGTGCCGGACCGCGGCGACACCTACTTCACGGCGGCGGGGTTCGCCGAACGCCACCGGGCGCTCCTCGCGGAGCAGCACGCGGGCGTGTGCCGCTTCCATGTCGTCCTGGACGAGGAAGGGAACCTGGTCGGCCGGGTCAACCTGCTCGACTTGGCGGACGGCTGCGCCGAACTCGGCTACCGGGTGGGCGAACGGGCCGCGGGCCGGGGCGTGGCGACGGCGGCCGTCGCCCAGGTGTGCCGCCTGGCCGCCACCGACTACGGGCTGACCTCCCTCACCGCGGTCACGACTCTGGACAACCCGGCCTCCATGACCGTGCTGGCCCGCAGCGGCTTCACACGCGTCGAGGACACCACCGTGGCCGGCCGTCCCGGAGTCCGTTACGCACGCCGGCACCTCGGCGGAAACCGCGGTTAATACGGGTAACACCCGAGGTCAGCGTAGTAAGCGCGTACCGACCGATCAGTTTGGCCAAATGCTCGCGTACACCCGGTACTGCGAAGTAACGTGCGTGGCTCCCGCCCCCCACCTCCCTGCGGTCTGCCGCACCGGATCCAACCCACGCAAGGAGCAACGGGATGTCCTACGACCCGCCGCCACCGTCCTATCCGTACCGGCCGCCGGATTCCTCACCCTCGTACGACACCTATCCCTGGCTGCCGCAGCAGCCGCCCGAGCCACCCGAACCGGCCGGGCGGCGCCCCCAGCGCCACGCCGCGCTCGGGCACCACAGCGACCTGCGGGTGCTGCGCGGCGCCTACCGCCGGCAGCGGCGCGTGGCCACGCTCACGGCGCTCGGCTACTTCGTGGTGTTCCTGATCCTTTCGGCGTTCGCACCGTCGTTCATGACGAGCACCGTCACCGACGGCCTGCCCACCGGCCTGCTGCTCGCGCTCGTCCAGGTCCCCGTGACCTGGCTGGCGATCACCCTGTACGAGCAGACGGCCCGCCGCCGCGTCGACCCCGTCGCGGACCGGATACGCAAGCAGGCCGAACTGGACGCCAAGCGGGAGGGAACGCGGTGATCAGCGAGTTCAGCGGCAACGCCCAGGCGATGTCGCTCGTGGGCTTCACGGCGGTGGCCACGATCACCCTGCTGCTGTGTGTGATGACGGGCCCGGACCGGGACGACCTCGACGAGTTCTACACCGGCTACAGCTCCCTGTCCCCCATGCGCAACGGCCTCGCGATCGCCGGCGACTACATCTCCGCCGCGACCGTCCTCGGCACCGGCGGCGTGATCGCCCTGTTCGGCTACGACGGGACCGTACTGGCCCTCAGCACGGCGCTGTCCCTGATGCTGCTGATGTTCCTGCTGGCCGAACCGCTGCGCAACGCGGGCCGGTTCACCATGGGCGACGCGCTGACCCGCCGTATGCCGGGACGCGGTGTCCGTATCGCGGCCTGTGCGGTGACCCTGGCGGCACTGCTGCCGCTGATGGTCGTGCAGTTGGCGGGGACCGGGCAGCTGATGGGGTTCATCCTCGGCTTCTCCGGCGAGTCGTTGCAGACGGGCTGCATCATCGGCGTGGGCGCGCTGATGATCAGCTACGCGGCGATCGGCGGAATGAAGGGCACCGCCCTGATCCAGATCCTGAAGATCGTGATGCTGCTCGGTTCGGGCATGGTGGTCGCGGTGCTCATCCTGCACCGGTTCGACTGGGATCCGGGGGCCTTGTTCAGCGCGGCCGCCGAGAACAGCGGCGCGGGCCCGGCGTTCCTCTCGTCGGGACTCCAGTTCGCGGGCGGCCCCAGCCCCGACCTGGACATGATCACCGCGCAGCTGACGGTGGTCCTCGGGGGTGGCGTACTGCCGCACGTCACCATGCGCATGTACACCGCCTCCAGTGCCCGGCAGGTGCGGCGTTCGATGTCCTGGGCGGTGTCGAGCGTGGCGCTGTTCGTGCTCGTCATCACGGTCGTCGGGTTCGGTGCGACGGCCCTGGTCGGGCGGGCGGTGATCGCCCAGGTGGACCCGCAGGGCAACACGGCCTACCTGCTGGGATCCCAGGCGGCGTTCGGCCCGGACGTGTCGACGGCGGAGACGTTCCTGTTCACGACCGTCACCACGGCGGTCTTCCTCACGCTGCTCGCCTCGGTCGCCGGGATGATCCTCGCCTGCGCCAACTCCCTCGCGCACGACGTGTTCGCGGCCCGGGTGCGGGAGATGTCACCGCGCCGCGAGATGACGGTGGCCCGGATCTCGGCGCTGGCGGTGGGGGTTCCGGCGATCCTCCTGGCCACGCTCGTCCAGCATCGCAGCCTGCAACCCCTGGTGACCCTGTCCTTCTGTCTGGGCGCCTCGGCCATCGCGCCCGCGCTGGTCTACAGCCTCTTCTGGCGCCGCTACACCCGGACGGGCCTGCTCAGCACCCTCATCGGCGGCTCGCTGGCGGTCCTGCTGCTGATGCCGGGCACCAACCTGGTCTCCGGCTCGCCCGTCTCCGCCTTCCCCGACGCCGACTTCAACTGGTTCCCGTTCACCACCACGGGCCTGCTCTCCATACCCCTGGGCTTCGCCTGCGGCTGGCTGGGCACGATGGCCTCCGGCCGCCGCAAGTCGGAGGAACAACGCCGCGAGTACGAGGCGGTGGAGGGCTGGATCCTGGCGGGCGCGGTGCGCAGGGATCGCTGACACGGTGGGCACGGCGGCGGGCTGCCGTGCCCACCGTGCCGTGCCGCCGGCGGCGGCTGGGGGCGCGTGAGGTCGGGCGGCAGCGACACGGAGGCCCGGTACGGCCGCCGACCGTGGGCACGGCGTAGTCCTCGCCCTCGCCCTCGTCCTGACCGGACACACGACGGCAGACCGGTGTCGCCGTGAGGCCACGACCTCGCGCGGCGCGTACCGCCACAGCGCGAGCAGGACAGCGGGCGCGAAGCCCCGTCAGCGGCGCGCAGAAGCGGAGGACGACAGGCGACCGACGGCGGCGTACGACGGACAGCGGCGGCGGACGGTGGGCAGCGGCGTCGCCAACGCGCGGTGGTCGGCCGGGGCTCGGCCGCAGCGTCCCGCAGCCGTTGTCACTCCGCCGCCAACCGACCCGCCCTAGCCGTACACCCCATCACTCCGCCGCCAACCGACCCGCCCTAGCCGTCAGTCCGCCGTCACTCTCCCCGCCCACGCCGTCAGGCTGGTATGCACGCGGTCGATGTGTGCCCGTGCGTCGTCCCCGCGCTCGGCGTGCTCGCGCAGCACTCGTTCCGTCTCCTGTTCGACGGACTCCGCGTGGCCACGGGCCTCGGCGAGCAACTCCGCGGCGCGCGCGGCTGCCTCTTCCTGCCGGTGCCGGGTCGAGTCCTCGGCGTCGGCGAAGGCCTGCTCGGCCTCGGACAGCGTCCCCTCGGCGCGCGCCTCCGCTTCCGCGTGGTGGGCGTCCAGCGCCGCCGCCCGGGCGGCATCCTCCCGGTCCGTCTCGGCCAACCGCTCGGCGTAGTCCTTGGCCTGGTCGGCCAGCATTCCGGAGGTGCGCTGCCGCATCTCCCGCACCGCGGCCAGCGCCTCGCCCCGCTGCTCCTCCGCCTCACGGGCGGCCGCGGCCCGGATCTCGTCGGCCTCGACGCGCGCCGTGAGCAGCCGCTGCCGGGCGCGTTCGTCGGCGTCGGCGCGTACGGCATCGGCGTGCGCCTGCGCGGACTCGCGCAGGCCGGCCGCGGACGCGCACGCCCCGTCCACGAGTTCACGCGCCTCCCGCCGCGCCCCGTCCCGCAGGGCCGTGGCCTCCTCCTGGCCGAGTTCGAACAGCCGCCGCGCCCGCTCCCCGAGCGACTCGTAGGTCTGCGGGACCAGCCGCGCGACGACCTCCCGCAGCTCCTCCAGTTCCGCGTCCATGTGCCGGGCGAGCACCGTCAGCCGGGCGGCCCTCTCCCAGGCCGCGTCACGGTCCTCGGAGAGGGTCTCGGCGTATGCGTCGACCTGCTCGGGACGGTAACCGCGCCCCCGCACGACCAGGAAGCCGTGCGGGGACACCGATGCGCTGCTCATGCTGGGGCCCCTCTCCACCACGCCGACGCGCGATCGAGCACGAAATGGGATGATTTCGCGCACATCTTGGTGGATCAGACGGAAGTGTTCATAACGCGACACTCCGCACAGTGGTCACTGGCCCCCGGCCCGGCCGTACCGCCGTCAGCCCCACGTGGTGCCCGCGGGCTCCTTGATGGTCGTGTTGATGCGGTTGAACATGTTCGTGACCGAGACGGTGAGGATCAGCGCGGAGATCTCCCTCTCGTCGAAGTGGTCGGACACCTCGTCCCACAGCGCGTCCGGCACCGGCTCCTCCGACAGATCCGAGAGCCGCGTCATCGCCTCCGCCAGCTTCAGCGCGGCGCGCTCGGCGTCCGAGAAGAACGGCGAGTGCCGCCAGGCCGCGACGGCCGCGATGCGCTCCTCGCTCACTCCGGCCTTGCGGAGATTGGCGGTGTGCCCGTGCACACAGGCACCGCAGCCGTTGATCTGGCTGGCCCGCAGCCCGACGATCTCCGCCATGTCCTGCCGAAGGCCCCCCTCCCCGATCGCCTGGAAGAGGGCGCCGATGCCCTTCATCGCGCCGGGAAGGACGTACGCCGGGTTGGTCATCCGTGCCTGCATGATCTGTGCCTCCTGCGTCGGCGGTGAATCGCTGTCACTGCACTGACGGAGCGGCGAAGGAAGATGTGACAGCCCGGCACGAAAAAGCCGGGCCCGGTGGCCTCACGACCGACCGGACCCGGCTCCTCGGGACACGTCAACGGCGGCGCGTCACAGCAGTCCGTCCCACATCTGCTCCAGCAGCACCGACCACCAGCTCTCCGGCGACCCGAGCGCCGCCGGGTCGAGCGCGGCCAACTGCGCCTGGAAGTCGACGGTCCAACGGCCCGCCTGCTCCTGGTTCAGCCCGAACCGCAGCCGCCACATCCGCCCGAGCAGCGCCAGGCAGCGCGCGAACTCCGGCAGCCCCGTGTTCACGAACTGCGGCGGTACGGGCGCCCCGCCCGGCCCCGCCTCCACCGGCACGGCGACGATGTTCGCCGTCCCGTACTGCACGCAGATCGCCTTGCCGAAGTCGCTGCCCATCACCAGGTAGGAACCCGCGTCCGGGGCCGGCTGCACCCCGCGCTCGGCCGCCAGCTCCGCCAGCGTCGGCACGGGCCGGCCCGGTTGCGCCTGCGCCCAGAAGAAGGGCCCCATGTCCATCGGCAGGCCCGCCGCCACCAGCGTGTGTGCCACGACCGGCGGCACGCCCTGCCGGGACACGGCGGCCTGCTCGAACCGGAACACCCCCGGCCCGAACGCGGCACCGAGCTCCTGCGCGATGCCCTCCGGCGGGATCGGCGGCACGGCCTGCACCGGCGGCAACGGCGCCCGCATCGGAGCCGGACGCGCCGGGCCGTCCGCCACCTGGTGCAACTCACCCTGGTGAGCCAGCAGTTGCTGCATGCCCTGCTGTCGGCTCGCGTGGTCCGTACCGTACGGCGCGATGCTCGTGATCCGCGCCTGCGGCCACTGCTCCCGGATCATCCGCGCGCAGTACGCACCCGGCAGCTCACACGACTCCAGCTCGGTGTGGAGCTCCAGCACCTGGTCCGGGGGCACGTTCATGGCCCGCAGCTCGTGGAAGATCTGCCACTCCGGGTGCGGCGTACCCGGCGCCGAACGCCGGATCAGCTGCTGCTCGGATCCGTCCTGCGCGCGGTAGCGCAGCACGGCCTGGTAGCCGGGGCCGACCGTCGGCTGCCCGGTGGGCTGCTGTGGATAGCCGTACGCCGGAGGCTGCCCGGGGACGGGCTGACCGGGCGGCGGCATCGCGCCGGGCGGCATCGCACCAGGCATCGCACCAGGCATCGCACCGGGCGGCATCGGCGGCGCACCGGGCACGCCAGGAGCGCCCGGGGCAGCGGGCGGTGCGCCCGGGGCCTGCGGCGGCGGAGGCACGCCGGGGCCGCCCGCCGGAGGCGGGGTCAGCACCGTCTCCGCGTGGTGCACGGGGCCCGGGCCGCCGGGAACACCCGGGGCGCCAGGGGCACCCGGCGGGTTCGGCGCACCCGGAGGCCGCGGGGCACCAGGCGCGCCCGGAGGCTGCGGTGCGCCCGGGCTCGTCCGACCGGGATCGGCAAGCATCGTGGCGGCATGGTGGACACCGCCGGGAGGCGTACCACCGGGGGCACCGGGCGGGTTCGGAGCGCCCGGAGGCTGCGGCGCGCCAGGCGGGTTCGGCGCACCGGGAGGACCCGGCGGCTGCTGGGGAGGCAGCGGCGCCCCCGGGCCGTCGGTGCCCGGACCTCCAGGACCCCCAGGCCCCTCGGACCCAAGCGCCGACACGAGCTGCGTAGGCACATAACCACCCGCCGGAGCACCCGGCGCACCGGGCCCCGACGGCGGAGGCGGCGTACTGCCCGGCCGGACACCCGGCGTCCCCGGGGCGCCCGGCGGAGGCGGCGTCGTCGAACCCGCGCCCCGGCCACGACTCGGCGGCGGGGCCGCCTTGCTGGTCGCGGCGTCGGCGATGTCCCCCGCGTTCGGCGCGAGCGGCCGCTCAGGCGCACCCGGCCCGCTCGGCGGCTGCGGCACACCGGCGGGACCAGCAGGCCCAGAAACAGCCGCACCTCCCGCAGATCCCACAGACCCACCGTCGGCGCTCTGCGGATACCCGTACGGCTGCCCGCCCGGCGCAGGCGGAGGCGGAGGCGTGCCGCCCTGCGGCACACCACCGGGCGGCGTACCCGGCACGCCGGGAGCCGGAGCCGCACCCGGCGCCCCCGGCGGATAGCCGTAACCCGGCCCACCAGGCGCAGCCGCACCCAGACCCGCACCCGCACCCGCACCGCTCTGCGCGTTCGGATCATCGATCGCCGGTGAGACCGCCGTCGGCGGAAGCCGGCTGCCGCCCGACATCAGCGCCGTCTTGGCCTCCGGCGTCGCCGACGGCGGCGTGTCACCGTCGGTCTCGCTCAGCGGCGGCGCGAAGACCGTCGCGGGCAGCGGTACGGAACGGTCGTCACCGGCATCGCCGTTGGTGTCCGTGCCGGCCCAGGGCGTGGCCCCGGCAGGCGCACCCGGCGCCCCCGCTCCCGCCCCGGAGTCGCTCCCCGAGTCACTCCCCACGGCAGCAGGCCAGGACGCACCGGAAGCGGAATCACCACCCACGACACCGGCAGAGGCAGAGCCCGAAGCACCAGCCGGGTCCGCAGCGGAAGCCGACGCGGCACCCGCACCCGAACCCGCACCAGCCCCCCGCCGATCCGGAATCCCCAGCTTGTCGGCCGCGTCCTGCAACCACTCCGGCGGAGTCAGCAGGAAGGACGTCTGGTTCAGATCCACCCGGGCCGCCGGAGCCGGCGCCGGCTCCTCCGCCGCGTCCGGACGGCCGTACTCCTCCTCGTACCGGCGGATCACCTCACCCACCGGCAGCCCGGGCCACAGCGTCGCCTCACCGCTGTCCCGCGCGATCACCAGCCGCTGCGCGCCACCGTCGGAACGCGGCCCGTCCGCCCGGTCCTCGGCCCACACCACGAACCCGAGGTCGAACTCCCGCACCCGCACCTCACGATGCTGGTACGACGGCACGTCCCCGTTGATCCACTCTTCCGCGCGCTCCTGCGCCTGTGCGAAGGTCACCATCGCCGAAATCACTCCCCCACGGCCGAGGACGACACCGCACCCACCGGCACCACACGCGCGAACCCGCCGTCCACCATCAGATTCGCCACCGTCTCCAACTCCGGCGGATTACCGGCCAGCCGCGACAGGAAGACGTCGAAGTCGTCCCCGCACGGCAGCAGCAACCGCTCCACCCGCTCCGCCGGCGGCAGCGAGGGATCCACGTCCCGCGCGTCGTCGTACGCGCAGAACCACACCGAACCGATCCGGTCGCCCTTCACCTTCACGGCCAGCAGCCCGCCCTGGACGAAGGCGACCCCGAGGTAGTCCTTGGTCAGATGGTCACGCAGACACTTGTTGACGTACACCAGGTCGTTGACGGCCGCCTCGTCCCGCACGGTGAAGAACGGCTGGTCGATCAGCAGCCCCAGCTCCGCGTCCAGCGCGGCACCCACCGGCGCACAGCCCCCCGCCGCCTTCAGGAACGACCGGTACGGACCCGGCAGCCGGTAGCCGAGATCCTCCTCGACCCCCTGCACCTGCGACTCCGTCACCGCCACACCCGACTTCGGCAGCCCGAAGTGCGCCGGACGCGTCTCCTGCAACGGCCGCGTGCCCCGCTTGGCATGGTCGACAACCGACGTGGCCACGCCGCCGTGGTGCCGCAGCAACGCCTTCACCTCGACCGGGACCAGCTCCAGCCGCCGCGAGCCCACCGCGTGGTGCCACGTCCAGCCGTGCGGCGTCGCCACCGCCGGCACCGTGTCCCACAGCTCGTGCCCGGACGCCGCCAGCGCCATGTTCGCCGACACGTAGTCCGTCAGCCGCAACTCGTCGACACCGAAACCCTCCGGCGGCTCCGCGATCTCCGCGGCCGCACGCGCGTAGGGCGAGAAGTCCGGATAACCACGTTCGTCGACCCGTACCCCTCTCGGGTGACGGGCCGCCCGGACCGGATCCGGGAAATGCACGACCTGCCCGGCGTAGGCCGCGTTCGGCGGCGCGGCTTGTCCCCCGGCCTGGCGGCCGGGAGGTGCCCCCAGCCCGAGCCGACCTGTCGTCATGGCGGTTGCCCCCTGCGGCACTCTGTACGACCCGTATTGGCCACCCTTGGCGCACTACGGCCCGCATCGACTGTCACGTCTGTCTGTCTCGACTTCTCTGCATTTCCCTGCACCCACCGACCCCGCGGATCACCCTCCGGTTCACTGCATCGGTCTCCGAACGGATCACCGCATGGCCCGCGGTGCCGACAGCCTATGCGGTACGACGACACCGGTCACCGGCACCGGTCTGCCGCCCCTCCGCCTCCGTGACCAGCCGTCACCCCACCGTGACAGCCCGCCCCGGTACGGGCGTGTCGCCGCGCCCCAGCTTCCGCACCAGCCACGGCATTTGGCAGTCTGTGACCCCCGGGGGGATGCACGGAGGGGAATACGATCATGAACGCGACACAGACGGGACCACACACCGGCAGGTCCGCCGACCCACGAAACGGCGGCCCCCGGGGCGGTGACCCGCGCACCGGCGCCCCTCGAGGCGGCGACCCCCGCATCGGCTGGAGCGCCACCGAAGCGCCCCACGCGCCCGTCCTCCACCACCGCCGCGACGGCATCCTCCCCACCGTCGCCGCCGCCCTCTCCGTCCGCGGCGCCACCCTCACCGGCACCGCCGCCCGCGGCGACACACCCCCCGCCCTGCACCCCCTCGTCCAGGACTTCCTGGACACCCTCACCAGCACCCAGCGCGACCGCTACACCGGCCGCTGCGCCGAGACCATCCTCATCTCCCGGCACATCGCCGCCGCCGACGCCGCCCGCAGCAAACGCGCCGCGCGCAAACCCATGACCAACGGCGAGGCCCGCAAAGCCCTCAAGCAGGCCAAACTCACCGCCCGCCGCATCCGCGAGGACGGCGACCCCCTCCACGGCAGCTTCGCCACCCCCTGCCGCGCCTGCACGGCGCTCAGCGCCCACTTCGGCGTCCGCGTGGTCGACCCGGCGGCCACGACCGGCTGACGCCCCCACCCACCCCGAAGCACCGCACCACGGCACGCCCCGCACGCCACCCATGACCTCGACGAGACGAAGGGCAGATGCACACCGACCGCACCTCCACCACCCGCTTCGCCGTACAAGTCGACGCCGCCCTGCGCGCCGCCGGCTGGCAACCCGGACGCTGGGACATCAAACAGGCCGAGATCTGGGCGGACGCCCTCCGCGACCACGTCTCACCCGCCGGCCACCGCCACACCGTCTTCCCCGCGGCCGTCGAGGCCTGGGCCGAGTTCGGCGGACTCCACATCACCCCCACCGGCCCCGGCCGACAGGTCGCTCCCGCCACCCTCCACCTGGACCCGCTGCACGGCCTCCACATGGCCCGCACCCTCGGCGACCTCGGCCGCGCCCTCGGCACCGAGGTCTGCCCCCTCGGCGCCGAAACCGACAGCCAGGCCCTCCTCGCCATCGACACCGAAGGCCGCGTCTACACCCTCGACCACACCGGCGACTGGTACCTCGGCGCCGACATCGACCAGGCCCTGTCCACCCTCATCGCCGGCACCGAACCGACACGCCTGACAACGGGCTGACCAGAACAACCGCCGGCAGACGGCGCCGGCCCCCGGCAGCTACGACGCCGGAATCACCGCCGACACCCGAAAACCCCCCGCATCCGTCGGCCCGGACACGAACACCCCGCCCAGCGCGGCAACCCGCTCCTTCATCCCCACCAGCCCGTTCCCCCCGGACGGCAGCCGCGCCGACGACGCCGCCGCCTCGGGCGGCTCGTTCTCCACCTGCATCGCGATCTCCGACACCCGATGCGCCAGCCGCACATACGTCTTCGCCCCGGCCGCGTGCTTGTGGACGTTCGTCAACGCCTCCTGCACCACCCGATACGCCGTCTGCTCCACCTCCGGCGCATACGACCGGGCATCCCCCTCCACCGACAGATCGACCACCATCCCCGCGGCAGCCGACTGCCCCACCAGCTCCTCGATCTCCGCCAGACACGGCCCCTCGTCATCGGCGGCCCGCGAAGCCGCCGCCGCTGCAGCCACCCCCACCGCCGCCAACGGCACCGACGCCGCGCGCTCACGCCGTTCGCCCCCGCCACTGCGCAGCACCCCGAGCATCTCCCGCAGCTCGGTCAGCGCCTGCCGCCCCATGTCCCCCACGAGCGCGGCGTTCCTGACGGCCTTCTCGGGATCCTTCCGCGCCACGGCCTGAAGCGCGGCGGCATGCACGACCATCAGACTCACCCGATGCGCGACGACGTCGTGCATCTCCCGGGCGATCCGCGTCCGCTCCTCGTTCCGGGCCCACTCGGCCCGCTCCTCCGCCCGCTCGGCGAGCAGCTGAAGCTCCCGCTCCAGACTGTCCGCACGCTCCCGCAGGCTCTCCATCAGCCGCCGCCGGGCCCCCACGTACAGACCGAGCAGCACCGGGGGCGCCGTGAAGCCGAGCGACATCGTGATGGCCGCGAAGGGCACGAACCAGTCCCCCAGGTCCAGATCGCCCCGCACCATGTCCTGCCGCGTCTTCACGAACGTCACGACGAGCGTCGCCACCAGCGACATCCCCGCCAGCGAGCCGATGATCCGCCGGGGCAGCTCGGACGCGGCCAGGGTGTAGAGGCCGACGATGCCCATCAGGAAACCCATCTGGGCGGGCGTGACGGCGATCGAGACCAGCACGACGGCGATCGGCCAACGCCGCCGCACGAGCAGCACGGACCCGGCCAACAGGCCGAAAACAACCCCCGCGGCCGCCGGGACCCCCGCGTCCCCGGCGAACGGCACGCCCTCCGCCCCGCACTCCAGCGCGGACACCACGGCCAGACTCACATCCAACACGGCACTGCGCCGTCTGGCCCACCACCACGGCCCTCCCCGGGCCGTCACATGCTCTTCCCCCGTCGCGGTCATGCCTCCAGCCTACGGGCGCCCCCCGCCGGTTTTCCGGCGAGTTTCCCGGGCTGGCCCACACCACACTCCGTGACCGTTCGGCTGCGATACCGCCCGATATCCCTCGAACTGCTGAATCGCTCACCGTTCGACCTCGGAACCCTCCATTCCGCCCGGACGGTATGCGTATGACACATGCCACTGGCAAATGCGCCGACTTCGAGGGACTACAGGAGAGGGCGGTGGCGCTGCGGCGATCGGGCTACAGCCTTCGACAGATCCGCGACGAGCTGAAGATCTTCAACAACGACATCCTCAACCAACCGGTGAAGGGGGAGCCGCCGCCGGCCTGGACGAAGCGCCCGAACGCGAAGGACGCCCGCAGAAGGCGAGGGAGCTTCGACTCCAGGGCTGGACGTACGACCAGATCGAGGCGGAGCTGGGGTGCTCGAGGAGCTCGGTATCGCTGTGGGTGAGGGACCTCCCGAAGCCGGAGCCCCGGTACACGCCGGAGGAACAGCGGGCACTCATGCAGGCGGGTCTCGCCCGGCTCCGCGCCACGCAGGACGAAGAGCGCAAGCGCACCAAGGAAAGCGCAACACAGGAGGTGGGTGACCTCACGGACAGGGAGCTGTTCCTGACGGGCGTCGCGCTGTACTGGGCCGAGGGCGCCAAGAGCAAACCGTACGACCGGCGAGAGAGGGCCATCTTCGTCAACAGTGACCCCGGAGTGATCCAGGTCTACCTCGCCTGGCTCGACCTGCTCGGGGTGAGCCGGGAACGCCTGCGCTTCCGGGTGCTCATCCACGAATCGGCGGATGTGGACGCGGCTCACCGCTATTGGGCAGACCTGGCTGACGTCGACGCGTCGGTCTTCGCCCGGCCGACGCTGAAGAAGCACAACCCGAAAACCGTCCGTAAGAACACCGGCGACGACTACCACGGCTGCCTCGTCGTGACGGTTGCCCGAAGTGCCGAGCTGTACAACCGCATCGAGGGCTGGTGGAGCGGCATCGTTGCCCACGCTCAGGCACGTCTCCGGTAAGGTCTGAGGCGCTGTCCCCCGTGGTGTAACTGGCAGCACACTGGTTTTTGGTACCAGCAGGACAAGGTTCGAATCCTTGCGGGGGAGCCAGCGGCCCCCGGAGCCTCAGTTCGGGGCCTGACCCCGTGAACCCCCGGTCAGGCCCCACACCCACACCCCCCACAAAACCCCCCGGTATCCTGCGGATGTCACCCCACCCCATCCACAGCCGAAGGGCATCCCGTGAGCGCCAACCGCCCGGCAGCCGTCGTCGTTCTCGCAGCGGGTGAGGGCACCCGTATGAAGTCGGCCACACCCAAGGTCCTGCACGAGCTCTGTGGCCGCAGTCTCGTGGGACACGTGCTCGCCGCCGCGGGCGAGCTGCACCCCGAGAACCTGGTCGTCGTGGTCGGCCACGCCCGTGAGAAGGTCACCGCCCACCTCGGCGAGATCGCCCCGGACGTCCGCACCGCCGTGCAGGCCGAGCAGAACGGCACCGGGCACGCCGTACGGATGGGGCTGGAAGCGCTCGGCGGGTCCGTCGACGGGACCGTTGTCGTCGTGTGCGGGGACACTCCCCTGCTGACCGGCGCGACCCTCCAGGCCCTGTCCGCCACGCACTCCGCCGACGGCAACGCGGTCACCGTGCTGACCGCCGAGGTACCGGACGCGACGGGCTACGGCCGGATCGTGCGGGACGACTCGGGTGCCGTGACGGCGATCGTGGAGCACAAGGACGCCACCGACGCCCAGCGGTCGATCCGTGAGATCAACTCGGGGGTGTTCGCGTTCGACGGGCAGCTGCTGGCCGACGCGCTGAAGAAGGTGCGGACCGACAACAGTCAGGGCGAGGAGTACCTGACCGACGTGCTCGGGATCCTGCGCGAGGCCGGTCACCGCGTGGGCGCCTCCGTGGCCGCCGATCACCGCGAGATCGCCGGCATCAACAACCGGGTGCAGCTCTCCGAGGCCCGTCGCATTCTCAACGACCGGCTGCTCACCGAGGCCATGCTGTCGGGCGTCACGGTCATCGACCCGGCGACCACCTGGGTCGATGTCACGGTCACGTTCGAGCAGGACGCCGTCGTCCACCCGGGCACGCAGCTGCAGGGGTCGACGCACCTCGGCGAGGGCGCCGAGGTGGGGCCCAACTGCCGGCTGACCGACACCCGGGTCGGTGCCGGCGCGCGCGTGGACAACACGGTGGCGGTGAGCGCGGAGGTGGGCGCGGAGGCGAGCGTCGGGCCGTACGCGTACCTGCGTCCGGGGACCCGGCTGGGCGCCAAGGGGAAGATCGGGACGTACGTCGAGACGAAGAACTCCTCCATCGGGGAGGGGACGAAGGTGCCTCACCTCTCCTATGTCGGTGACGCGACGATCGGTGAGCACACGAACATCGGTGCCGCGAGCGTGTTCGTGAACTACGACGGTCAGGAGAAGCACCACACGACCATCGGTTCGCATTGCCGGACGGGCTCGGACAACATGTTTGTGGCGCCTGTCACGGTCGGGGACGGCGCGTACACCGCTGCCGGGTCCGTGATCACCAAGGATGTGCCGCCCGGTTCGCTGGCCGTGGCCCGTGGTCAGCAGCGGAATATCGAGGGTTGGGTGGCTCGGAAGCGTCCGGGGAGCGCGGCCGCGAAGGCGGCTGAGGCGGCTTCCCGGGGGTCGGCCGACGAGGGCTGACCGAAACCGGCGTCTCAAACACGGCGTACGGTGATAAGTGCATACCCGCACCCCCACCAGCTGAGACGGCCTCTCGCAAGCCGGCTGAGAGGTCTCTCGACACCCAGCTGCGACACCTCTGAGGAGACAGTGCTGTGACCGGGATCAAGACGACCGGCGAGAAGAAGTTGATGTTCTTCTCCGGCCGCGCCCACCCCGAGCTTGCCGAGGAGGTCGCCCAGCAGTTGGGTGTCGGGGTTGTCCCGACGAAGGCCTTCGACTTCGCGAACGGCGAGATCTATGTGCGTTATCAGGAGTCGGCACGTGGTGCCGACTGCTTCCTGATCCAGAGCCACACGGCTCCGATCAACAAGTGGATCATGGAGCAGTTGATCATGATCGACGCGCTGAAGCGTGCGTCGGCCCGCTCCATCACCGTCATCGTGCCGTTCTACGGTTACGCGCGGCAGGACAAGAAGCACCGGGGACGTGAACCGATTTCGGCGCGTCTGATCGCGGACATGATGAAGACCGCGGGTGCCGACCGCCTGCTGACCGTGGATCTGCACACGGACCAGATCCAGGGCTTCTTCGACGGTCCGGTGGACCATCTGTTCGCGCTGCCGCTGCTGGCGGACTACGTGGGCCGGAAGGTGGACCGGGAGAAGCTGACGGTCGTGTCTCCGGACGCGGGCCGGGTGCGGGTCGCCGACCGCTGGTGCGACCGGCTGGGTGCGCCGCTGGCGATCGTGCACAAGCGCCGGGACAAGGACGTCGCGAACCAGGTCACCGTCCACGAGGTCGTGGGTGAGGTGAAGGGGCGCGTGTGTGTCCTGGTGGACGACATGATCGACACGGGCGGGACGATCTGTGCCGCGGCGGACGCGCTGTTCGCGCACGGTGCGGAGGACGTCATCGTGACGGCGACGCACGGTGTGCTGTCGGGTCCGGCGGCGGACCGGCTGAAGAACTCGCGGGTGAGTGAGTTCGTGTTCACGAACACGCTGCCGACGCCGGGTGAGCTGAGCGGGGACCTGGACAAGATCTCGGTGCTGTCGATCGCGCCGACGATCGCGAGTGCGGTGCGTGAGGTGTTCGAGGACGGTTCGGTGACGAGCCTGTTCGACGAGCAGTAAGGGTTCCGCGGGGTTCTCGCTGATCGTCCTGTAGATCGTTTTGGGTGCGGCCTCCCTCGCCGAGTAGACTGCTGAAGTTGCTCGGCGAGGGAGGCCGTACCGCTTCTTCAGGAAGCCTGTACGGCGGTCCGTTATCGACGCGCTCTTCGTAGCAGGCCGTTCGTGGCCGGGTGACCACGTCCGTTTCTGACTTCGAGGAGTGAGTGATTATGTCCGAGGTGAAGATCTCCGCCGCGACGCGCACCGAGTTCGGCAAGGGTGCCGCGCGCCGTATCCGTCGTGAAGACAAGGTTCCGGGTGTCCTGTACGGGCACGGTTCGGACCCGCTGCACCTGACCCTGCCGGGGCACGACCTGCAGATGGCGCTGCGTACGGCGAACGTGCTGATCGCGCTGGACATCGACGGCAAGACCAACGAGCTGGCGATTCCGAAGGCCGTGCAGCGTGACCCGCTGAAGGGCTTCCTGGAGCACGTGGACCTGCAGCTGGTCACGCGTGGCGAGCAGGTCAACGTCGAGATCTACGTGCACACCGAGGGTGAGCTGGCTCCGGGCGGCAACCTGCTGGAGCACGTGCTGAACGCGCTGCCGGTGGTGGCCGAGGCGACCCACATCCCGGAGTCCGTGACGGTCTCCGTCGAGGGTCTGACGGCGGGTGACTCCATCCTCGCCAAGGACATCCCGCTGCCGAAGGGCACGACGCTGGACGTCGAGGAGGACACCGTCGTCCTGCAGGTCCTGGCCGCGCAGGCCGAGGAGGCCACGGAGGGCGAGGAAGAGGGCGGAGAGGCCGCCGAGGCCTGATCCTCTTCGTCGTCGTTTCGTCGGCCGCTGTTCCCGTGCGGAGCAGCGGCCGACGCGTATGAAGGAGACATGGACGTGACGACCGATGCCGCCGCTCCCTGGCTGATCGTGGGGCTGGGCAATCCGGGGCCGGAGTACGCGGGGAACCGACACAACGTGGGCTTCATGGTGGCCGATCTGCTGGCGGGCCGGGTCGGGGGGAGGTTCAAGCGGGCCGGGAAGGCGCAGGCGCAGGTCGTCGAGGGCCGGATCGGGCCGCCGGGTCCGATGAGCCGGCGGGTGATTCTGGCGAAGCCGATGTCGTACATGAACCTGTCGGGCGGGCCGGTGAACGCGCTGCGGGAGTTCTACAAGGTGCCGGTGGCTCATGTGGTGGCGATTCATGACGAGTTGGACATCGATTACGGGGCGCTGCGGTTGAAGCTGGGTGGCGGGGACAACGGGCACAACGGGTTGAAGTCGATGACGAAGGCGTTCGGGGCGGACTATCACCGGGTGCGGTTCGGGATCGGGCGGCCGCCGGGGCGGATGCCGGTGGCGGACTTCGTGCTGAGGGATTTCTCGTCGGCGGAGCGCAAGGAGCTGGACTACTTCGTGGACCGGGCGGCGGACGCGGTGGAGTGTCTGGTGATCGAGGGGCTGGAGCGGGCGCAGAGTACGTACAACTCCTGACTTGTCACCCTCGGGAGTTGACCGGCCGTGGGGGCATGGCCAATGATCCCGGCCATGCCTGCCTCTGCTGTCGCCACTCGTCAGAGCGCCCATGCGATGCTGCGGTTCGGTCGGTTCGCGGCGATGGGTGCGGTCGCGGTGCTGATTCTGATCGCGGGCGTGTGGGCGTCGTGGGGTACGGCGCAGCACGTGATGCTGACGAAGGGCCGGGAGCGGGGCACGGTCGATGTGACGCGGTGCGGGCAGGACACGTGCACGGGTCGGTACTCGCCGTTGTCCGAGGGTTGGCAGCCCCGGTCGAAGGTGGTCCTGGAGAAGTCGGTCGCGGTGCAGAAGGGCCGGACCTACACGGTGGTCGTGAAGCCCGGCAGCGATGACGCGGTGCGCTCGGGTCCTGCCGGCGTCCTGTATGCGTGGATCCCGCTGGGTGGTGCGCTGTTGCTGGCGTCGGTCGTGGTGGCGGGTGGTCTGCTGCGTACGCGGGCGGCGTGGGTGATGGCGTTGTCGGGTGTGGCGTTGCTGACGGCGGCTTTTGTGACCGTCTGAGTGACTGTCTGAGGGGTTCCGGCGTTCTCCTTTTCTGTGGGGGCCGAGCGTTGTCGGTTCGTGATTGACGGGCGGTCGGGCGGGGCTGGAAGCTGAGCCGCCCCCTCCACATCTTCCCGGTCACTTCTCGAAGATGGATGACTTCTCGATGCGAACTCTCTCGCGCGCCGGCGCTGTCGCCGCCGCCGCTTCCGCGGTCCTCCTGCTCGCTCCGGCCGCCCACGCGACCCCTCCCGGTGACAACGGCACGGTCAAGATCCACGACGCTTCGACGGGCGAGGAACTGCGCCGCAACGAGCCGCACGTGTGCACGTTCTACCTGGACGCTTTCGGTTTTGACGGCGGTCAGGAGGTGGACTGGCGCATCGACGCGATCCCGCCGAGCGAGAACAAGGGGGAGACGGTGAAGTCCGGCGCGCTCGCTCTGGACGCGGAGGGCCACGGCCGTACGGAGGATCTGTCGCTGCCCGACGGGCACTACAAGCTGTTCTGGAACTTCGACGGTGAGAAGGGTGCCGCCAAGCACAAGGTGTTCTGGACGGACTGCGAGGACGAGCAGGAGCCCGGCGGTTCGACGCCGTCCGGGTCGGCGTCGCCGTCGCCTTCGTCCGGGGCGTCCGGGGCGCCGTCGGCGGGGCCGGGATCGTCGGAGTCCCCGGCGTCTCCGGGTTCGCCGGCCGGCGGGGGTGTGGTGGCGTCTTCGTCGCCGTCGCCGCAGGGCGGTGCCGAGGGTGATCTCGCCGAGACGGGCAACGGAGCGCCGGTGGGTGTGCTGTCCGGTGTGGCCGCGGCGCTGGTCGCGGGCGGCGGGTTCCTGGTGTTCCGTCGCCGGAGGCTCGGCCGCGGCTGACGCGGAACGGGCCGTGCCCCCGAGCCCGTACGGGTTCGGGGGCACGGTTGTGTCCGGGGGCGGTTCAGCCGGTGTTGCGCAGGCCCGCTGCCACGCCGTTGACGGTGAGGAGCAGGGCGCGGGCGAGGAGCGGGTCGGGCTGTTCGCCGGCGGCGGCCGCGTCGCGCTGCCGCTTGAGCAGGGCGACCTGGAGGTAGGAGATGGGGTCGAGGTAGGCGTCGCGGATGGTGAAGGTCTGCTTCAGGACGGGTTCGGCGTCGAGGAGTTCCTGTTCGCCGGTGACCCGCAGCACCTCGGCGACGGTCAGTTCGTGTTCGGCCTTGATGGTGTCGAAGACGTGCTTGAGCTCGTCGGGGACGAGGGTGTCGACGTAGTGCTGGGCGATCCGCAGGTCGGTCTTGGCCAGGGTCATCTCGACGTTGGAGATGAAGTTGCGGAAGAAGTGCCACTGGCCGTACATCTCGTCGAGCACGGTGTCCAGGCCCGCCTCGCGCAGGGCCTTGAGGCCGGAGCCGACGCCGAACCAGCCGGGGACGATCTGCCGGGACTGGGTCCAGCCGAACACCCACGGGATGGCGCGCAGGCCGTCGAGCGAGACGCCGGAGCCGGGGCGGCGGGAGGGCCGGGAGCCCAGGTGCAGGTCGGCGAGCTGGTCCACTGGCGTCGACGCGAGGAAGTACGTCGGCAGGTCGGGGTCCTCGACGAGGCGGCGGTAGGCGGCGTGGGCGGCGTCGGAGACGACGTCCATGGCGGCGTCCCAGCGGGCGAGGGCCTCGACGGACTGGCGGGGTGCGGTGTGCAGGGCGGAGGCCTGGAGGGTGGCCGCGACGGTGAGTTCGAGGTTCTCCCGGGCGAGGGACGGGATGAGGTACTTGTCGGAGATGACCTCGCCCTGCTCGGTCACCTTGATCTCGCCCTCCAGGGTGCCCCAGGGCTGGGCGAGGATGGCGTCGTGGGTGGGGCCGCCGCCGCGGCCGACGGTGCCGCCGCGGCCGTGGAAGAGGCGCAGGCGGACGCCGTAACGGTGGGCGACGTCGCGCAGGCGGCGCTGGGCGCGGTGGATCTCCCACTGGCTGGTGGTGATGCCGCCGAACTTGGAGGAGTCGGAGTAGCCGAGCATGACCTCCTGGACGTCGCCCCTGAGCGCGACGAGGCGCCGGTAGGACGGGTCGGAGAGCATGTCTTCGAGGATGGTGTCGGCGGCCTTGAGCTCGTCGGTGGTCTCCAGCAGGGGCACGATGCCGATCTTGGCCCAGCCGGCGTGCAGGTCGATGAGGCCGGCTTCGCGGGCGAGGACGGCGGCGGCGAAGACGTCGTCGGCGCCCTGGCACATGGAGATGATGTACGACTCGATGACCTCGGGCCCGAAGACCTCCAGGGCCCGCTTGACGGTCTGGAAGACGCCGAGGGTCTTCTCGCCGGGCGCGTCCACGGGTGCCGGGGTGGGTGCGAGGGGGCGGCGGGAGCGCAGTTCCTTGGCGAGCAGCTTGGTGCGGTAGTCGCGGGGCATGTCCGCGTACCGCCAGGACTCCTCGCCGAGCCGGTCGAAGAGCTGGCCGAGGGCGTGGTGGTGGGCGTCCGCGTGTTCGCGTACGTCCATGGTGGCGAGCTGGAGGCCGAAGGCGGCCAGGGTGCGGATGGTGCGGGCGAGGCGGCCGTCGGCGAAGAGGCCGCCGCGGTGCTCGCGCAGGGAGGTCTGGATGATCCGCAGGTCGCTGATCAGCTCGCTGGTGCCGAGGTAGTCGCGGCCCGGCACGTGTGCGGTGCCCTTGGCGAGGCGCTTCTTGGTGTTCTCCAGCTTCTGCCGGATGCAGGTGGCCTTGAGCCGGTAGGGCTCCTCGGCGTTGAGGCGCTTGTAGCGGGGGCTGATCTCGGGGAGGTTCTCCAGGTCGGCCTGGAGGGAGCTCAGCAGTTCCTCGGTGGCTCCGGCGTAGCGGATGGAGTTGGACAGGAAGCCGCGCAGCTCGTCGATCGTGTCCAGCGCGTCGTTGATGCCGTGCTCGTGCTGGAGGATGAGGACGTCCCAGGTCACCTGGGGGGTGACGTTGGGGTTGCCGTCGCGGTCGCCGCCGATCCAGGTGCCGAAGGTGAGGGGGCGGGTGTCGTCGGGGAGCTTGACGCCGGCGCGCTCCAGCTCGGCGGTGAGGTCCTCCAGGACGTCGCCGACGGCGCCCGCGTGCAGTTCGTCGAGGTAGTAGATGGCGTTGCGGGCCTCGTCGGCGGGCTCGGGGCGGACGACGCGCAGTTCGTCGGTCTGCCAGACGAGGTCGATGTTCTCGGCCAGACGGGTGTCGAGGCGGCGGCGGTCCGACTCGATGACCGGGGTCTCCAGGAGCGCGGCGACGCGCCGGAGCTTGTTCAGGACCGACCGGCGTGCGGCCTCGGTCGGGTGGGCCGTGAACACGGGGCGGACGTTGAGGTTGCGGACGGTCTCGCGCAGGTGCTCGGGGTCGGCGTCCTTGAGCCGGTCGGCCGTACGGGCGAGCAGTCCGCCCTCGGCGGCGCGCCGGGCGCGCAGCTCGCGGCCGCGGTGGACCTGCTCGGTGACGTTGGCCAGGTGGAAGTAGGTGGAGAAGGCGCGGACCAGCTTGGCCGCGGTGTCGAGTTCGGTGCCGCGCAGCAGCTCGGCGGCGGCCTCGCCGTCCTCACGGGTGAGGCGGCGGACCTTCTCGACCAGCTCCAGGAGCTCAGGACCCTCCTGCCGGACGAGGGTCTCTCCGAGGAGGTCACCCAGTCGGCGGATGTCGGCACGCAGCTCACTGCTCGTCGTCGTGGTCTGGTCGTCGGCACTGCTCACAGGTGCGGCTCCTTGCAGTGTTGAAGCTCGTCTGGGAGGGGAACCCGGACGGCGTCTCGCGCGGCGGGCGCCGCATACGGGCCGGACATCCGGGAAGAAATCAGAGCGGACCGCGCTGTCCGACCGACTCCAGGATAGGTGTCGGCCGGGACGCGCAGGCTCTTGGGCTCTTGCCGCCGGGCGACGCGCTGCCATACTTACGATGCCGTAGGTTACGGAACCGTAGGAAGCACTGCGGGGTTCCCGTGCTCCGGCACCCTCCTCTCCATCCACATACCCCCCAGGGGACGCGTATGACCAGTAGTTCCGACGTGATCGAAAACGCCCCGAAGGCGTCCGGTCAGGAAACCGACCAAGAAGCCACCGCCACACTGGGCGGCGAGCAGAAGCGGTCCATCGAGCAGATCGCCCTCCTCCTCTTCATCACCGTCCCGTTCCTCGCGCTGCTGGCGGCCGTGCCGCTGGCCTGGGGCTGGGGCGTGAGCTGGCTGGACCTCGGCCTGCTGGTCTTCTTCTACTTCCTGGGGTGCCACGGCATCACGATCGGTTTCCACCGTCACTTCACCCACGGTTCCTTCAAGGCCAAGCGGCCGTTGAAGATCGCGCTGGCAGTGGCCGGGTCCATGGCGGTCGAGGGTCCGCTGGTCCGCTGGGTGGCCGATCACCGCAAGCACCACAAGTTCTCCGACGCGGAGGGCGACCCGCACTCGCCGTGGCGGTTCGGCGAGACGCTCCCGGCCCTGATGAAGGGCCTGTGGTGGGCGCACATCGGATGGATGTTCGACGAGGAGCAGACTCCGCAGGAAAAGTACGCCCCGGACCTGGTCAAGGACAGGACGCTCCGCACGATCTCCCGCCAGTTCGTCCTGTGGACGGTCGTGTCCCTGGCTCTCCCCGCGCTGATCGGCGGCCTGGTCACGATGTCCTGGTGGGGCGCTTTCACGGCGTTCTTCTGGGGTTCGCTCGTCCGGGTGGCCGTGCTGCACCACGTGACGTGGTCGATCAACTCGATCTGCCACGCGGTGGGCAAGCGCCCCTTCAAGTCGCGGGACCGCTCGGGCAACGTGTGGTGGCTGGCGATCCTGTCCTGCGGTGAGTCCTGGCACAACCTGCACCACGCCGACCCCACCTCCGCGCGGCACGGCGTGATGCGCGGCCAGCTGGACTCCTCCGCCCGGCTGATCCGCTGGTTCGAGATGCTCGGCTGGGCGTACGACGTGCGCTGGCCGTCACGCTCGCGTATCGATTCGCGCCGTAACACCGGGGAAGGCGGCTCCCCACGCGGGAAGGAGCCCGTCAAGGCGGCATGATGGTCGCTGTGGCGACCGACTCGAGCAGCACCCCCAGCAACGACAAGCCGCGGCGAGTGCGTCGCACCCGGATGACCGGTGCCGAGCGCCGCCAGCAGCTGCTGGAGATCGGTCGCACCCTCTTCGCCACGAAGGGTTTCGAGGGCACGTCGGTGGAGGAGATCGCGGCGAAGGCCGGGGTCTCCAAGCCGGTGGTGTACGAGCACTTCGGCGGCAAGGAGGGGCTGTACGCGGTCGTCGTGGACCGCGAGATGCGCCGCCTGCTGGACATGGTGACCAGCTCCCTCACGGCCGGTCACCCCCGCGAACTGTGCGAACAGGCGGCCTTCGCCCTGCTGGACTACATCGAGGAGTACACGGACGGTTTCCGCATCCTGGTGCGTGACTCCCCCATCCCCCAGTCGACGGGTTCCTTCGCCTCGCTCATCTCGGACATCGCCACCCAGGTGGAGGACATCCTCGGCCGAGAGTTCAAGAGCCGCGGCTTTGACCCCAAGCTGGCGCCGCTGTACGCCCAGGCCCTGGTCGGCATGGTCGCCCTGACCGGCCAGTGGTGGCTGGACGTACGCAAGCCGAAGAAGGCCGAGGTGGCCGCGCACCTGGTGAACCTGGCGTGGCACGGGCTGGACGGGCTGGAGGCGAAGCCGCACCTGATAGGGCGCCGCAAGGCCTGAGCAATCGAGGAACTGCGGTGACCGTCCCCCGCCTCACGGTGCGGTCATCGTCACCCCTCTTTCCGGGCCACGGCGAACAGGCGCCGGAAGGGGAACGGCGTGCCGTGCGGCCCCGCCGGATAGGCCTCGCGCAGGGCGGCCCGGTATTCGGCGAGGAACCCGTCCCGCGCCTCGGGTTCATCAACGAGGGCGGTCAGCACGGGCCGCAGGCCGGTCCCCTTCACCCAGTCGAGCACGGGGTCCTCGCCCTGGAGCAGATGGACGTACGTCGTCTCCCACACGTCGGCGGTGCAGCCGAGCGAGCTGAGCCGCTCCAGGTACGCCTCGGGAGTGAGGACGGCGTCGGCGTGGCGCAGGGTACCGGCGAGCCGGTCGCGCCAGCGCGGTGCGTGCGCGAGTTCGCGCATGAGCCGGTGGCTGGGGGCGTCGAAGTTCCCGGGGACCTGGAAGGCGAAGGTCCCGGCGGGTTTCAGTGCGGCCACCCAGTCGGCGAACCGGTCGAGGTGCCCCGGCACCCACTGGAGCGTGGCGTTGCTGACGATCAGGTCGCAGGGCTCGCTCGGCGTCCACGTGCGGACGTCGGCGTGAGCGAAGTCGAGACGGCCGCCGCCCTGGGTGGGCCCCTCGTGATCGACATGGGCCTTGTCGAGCATCTCGGGCGAGTTGTCGTAGCCGGTGATCCGGGCGGTGGGCCAGCGGGCGGCGAGCAGCGCGGTGACATTGCCGGGGCCGCAGCCGAGGTCGGCGATGCGGGGAGGGGCGCCGGGGAGGTCGGGGACGCGGGCGAGGAGGTCGGCGAAGGGGCGGGCGCGGTGCCCGGCGTGGCGGAGGTACTGGGCGGGGTCCCAGGTGGGGGCGTCCGCGGGCATGGGTCCTCCTGGTGTCCTGGTGGTGTTCCGGCCGTGTTCCGGCGGCGACTGCAAGGAGCGCACACACAGCGTGACACCACGTTTATCTCGACGTCAAGAAAGTGGACATCAAGAGACTCTACGTCGACACAACCACTACACTGATCGCCATGGAGGACGAGGTCGACCGGCTGGTCGCAGCATGGCGCCGGGAGCGCCCGGACCTCGACGTCGAACCGCTCGAGGTGCTCAGCCGCGTGAGCAGACTGGCCCGGCATCTGGACCGGGCACGTCGGCTGGCCTTCTCGGAGCACGGCCTGGAGCCGTGGGAGTTCGACGTCCTGACGGCGCTGCGCCGCGCGGGCACGCCGTACCAGCTCTCGCCGGGACAGCTCCTCACCCAGACCCTGGTCACGTCGGGCACGATGACGAACCGCATCGACCGCCTGGCGAAGAAGGGCCTGGTGGAACGCCTCCCCGACCCCAGCGACCGCCGAGGCGTCCTGGTCCGGCTGACGGACGAGGGCAGGGACCGCGCGGACCAGGCCCTGGCGGGCCTGCTGGACCAGGAGCGCGCGATCCTCGCGGAGCTCACCCGGGCCCAGCGCGGCGAGCTGGCGGGGCTGCTACGCCAGCTGACCGCCCCGTTCGACAACATCCCCGGCTAGGTCGGCGGGTCCGACTCCGGCCCGCCGGGCGAGGGCGACGGCGGCGAGCGTGGAGTGCACTCCCAGCTTGCCCAGCACGTTCTGCATGTGCGTACGCACGGTGTGCGGCGACAGATAGAGGCGCTCGGCGACGGCCTTGCGCCCCAGGCCCGCCACCATGCACCGCAGCACTTCCCGCTCACGCGGAGTGAGGGACTCGACGAGCCGCTCGCTCTCGGTGCGGTGCTTGCGGGCGGCGGTCAGCTCGCGCAGGACGCCGGTCAGCAGAGCCGGCGGCAGATGCGTCTCGTCCCGCAGCACGCCCCGGATGACGGTGAGCAGCCGGGACAGCGAGCAGTCCTTGGCGACCCACCCGGAGGCCCCGGCCTGGAGGGCCAGGGCGGCCCGGCGCGGATCGTCCTTCTCGGCGAGCACGACGATCCGTACGTTCGGCTGCGCGGACCGCACCCCCGTGACGAGGGAGATCCCGTCGACGAGCCCGTCCTCGTTGGCCTCCTGCACGGGTACGGCCGGGCGGGCCCCCGGCACCTTGCCGCCCAGATCGGCGTCGACGAGCAGCACGTCGAACCGCCGCCCCTCGGCGACCGCCCGCTCCAGACTGCGCAGCGCGGCGGGGCCGCTGCCGGCCGCGGAGACGTCGACATCGGGCTCGGCGGCAAGGGCCGCCGCGAGTGACTCGGCGAAGATGCGATGGTCGTCGACGACCAGGACTCGGATGTGAACCACGTAACCCCCTTCCCCAGGCTCCTGAAGAGCAGGGGATACCCCATCGTCGGAAGATGACACCGCGCGGGTACGACACCGGGGTGCCCGGGTCTGCTGCAACTGTCCGTCCGTCCTCGCAGCAGCCTGGCCGGGTCGCAGCAGCCGCACGGCCGCCGCCGTGCAGAAACCGCTACCCCCACCCCGGGCGTCGTACCCGGCTGTCTCGCCCCCTGATCGGCACCGGCCCCCACCGGTGCTGTTCATCAGCGTACGGCCGGGGGCCCGGAGGGGAAGGTTATTTGCAGAACTGACTGTCCTGCGCGTTTATGGTGTGCCGCATGTTCCGTCTTGAGACAGAAGTCGACAAGGCCCGACGTGATCTGCTCCGCACACGCCTGCGGGAAACGAACACAGCCGCCTCTCCGGTACTGCGCGCCCTGCGCGGAACGCCGGGCGAAAGGGACGTCCCGTTGCACGTGTGGGCTGTGAACGACACGGCCGGCGACCTGGCGGGCGGCCTCGTCGGCTACACCTGGGCGACCTGGCTCCACGTCACATACCTGTGGGTCGACGAACGCCACCGCGGCGCGGGCCTCGGGGCCGGGCTGCTTCGGGAGGCGGAACGCATCGCCTCCGAGGAGCGGGGGTGCCGCGCGGCCCGCCTGGAGACGTGGGAATTCCAGGCGCCGCGGTTCTACGAGAAGCAGGGGTACGAGGTGGTGTGCGTGGTGCCGGACTATCCGCCGGGGATCACGGAGTACACGCTGACGAAGCGGCTGAGCTGAGGACCTCGTCGTCGGCGCGGTTCGGCCCGCAGATAGCGTTTGGTTCGCTTGACTTGTCCCCCCACCTCAACGGGAGCACACAGTGAACCGCCCTGCTCGGCTCGTGACAGCCGCGCTCACCGCATCCGCAGCCCTGCTGCTGACCGCCTGCGGCTCGGGGGGAGGTGACGGGGCGTCGTCCGACAAGATCGCCGGTGCGGATTCGGCCGATTCGCCATCGGCCTCGCCGTCGGTGTCCGCGACGGCGGACGGGATCGATCGGCCGGAGATCAAGCTGCCTTCGGATATGAAGCTGGTCTTCGAGGGACAGCAGACGGGCGACGCCACGAAGGACACGATCCTGGCGGACAACGAAAGAACCGTCAGCACGGTGTGGCAGGCCATGGCGTACGGGGACATGAAGAAGTCGGGCATGGCCTTCTACTACACGGACAACGCCCTGACCGGCGTCTACCAGTACGCCAAGGACAACATCGCCAGGAAGACCAGCTGGGCCGGCACCCTGCGCTACTTCGACCGCCAGGTGACGCTGTTCGACAAGAAGTCGGCGGCTCTGACGTACTGCGTCGACGAGAGCAAGGCAGACCTCAAGAACCGCGAGACGAACAAGCTGCAAGGCACCAAGACCACGCCCAACAGCTACGTCTTCTACAACCTCGGCCTGAAGAAGAACGAGGACGGAGTGTGGCAGACCTGGGATCTCACCGAGGACCGGGGGTCGCAGAAGTGCCAGCCCTGACGCGGTGTGTGGGAGTGGTGGCGCTCGCCACCACGCTGGTCGGCCTCGGGACGCTCCCGGCTGCGGCCGGGGGATTCGACAACAGCGGCTCCCAGCAGAAGAAGACATCCGGCGGCTCATCCGGCCCGGCCCTGGAATCCCGAGTCAGCATCAAGGTCAAGGGCACCAAGGCGAAGGACAGCGGTCCGATCACCTCCACCGCCGTGGACTGGAAGCCGCCGGCCTGCTGGTACGAGCCGTACTGGAAGGCCGAGGACTTCAAGAACTTCAACGAGGCCAAGTGGTCCATGTACGAGTCCGCCGGCGGCGAACCCGAGGGCATCGCCGACCTCAAGGCGCGTTACAAGGAAGGTCACCCCTACAAGGACTTCAACGTCGACAAGAACGACGAGGGCATGTGGTGGGTGGCCGCCAGGAACCCGGAGATGAAGGACGACCCGGCGGCCAAGGCCTGCACGCGTGATCCCTTCTGGGTGGACAACGGCGAAAACCCCGACGTCCCGCAGGCCATCGACACCGAGACCCTCGCCGGTCTCGCTCACCAGCGGACCGTCGTACCCCCGACCAAGATCTCCCTGGCGCCGAACGGCAAGTCGACGGTGAACGCTCCCACCTGGATCTGGCTGGGCAAGGGCACCTTCAAGCCGGTTTCCGTCACGGCGAGTCTGCCCGGTACCGGGCTGTGGGCGACCACGACCGCCAAGCCCGTGAGCCTGCACATCGATCCGGGGACGGAGGACGCGGAGAGCCTTCCGGCGTCCGGCGAGTGCGTGATCAACGACGACGGGTCGATCGGAGAGCCGTACACCAGGGGCAAGGCGGAGCTGACGCCTCCGTGCGGGGTGCGGTACCTGCGGTCGTCGGGCGACGACTCCTACGCCCTCGAGGCGACTCTCACCTGGGAGATCAGCTGGGAAGGCTCTGGCGGTACCGGCGGCGACCTGCCCGACGGCACGTTCGCCACCACCACCGAGGTGCCGGTCCAGGAGTACCAGGCTGTCAACCGCTGACGTCGCGGAGAATGACCGGGCGCCCTTCCTCTCCGAGGTGAGGGCGCCCTCTCGGTCCGTCAGCGCAGACGCCGGGCCCCCGCCGACGGCACCGCCTCGAACACGCGTGGTGCTGTGAAGCCCGCCGCGGCGAAGGCTTCCTGGACCGCCTTGGTGATCGCGTCCACGTCGGCCTCCTCCGCGAGGACGATCGCCGAGCCGCCGAAGCCGCCGCCGGTCATGCGGGCGCCCAGGGCGCCGGAGGACAGGGCCGTGTCGACGACCAGGTCCAGTTCGGGGCAGGAGATGCGGAAGTCGTCGCGCAGGGACGCGTGGCCCTCGACCAGGACCGGGCCGATCGCGCGCGTGTCACCCGACTCCAGCAAGGACACCACCCGTTCGACGCGCTCGTTCTCCGTGACGATGTGGCGGACCAGGCGGCGGACCTCCTCCTCGTCGCCGAGGCGGGCCAGGGCCGCGTCCAGTTCCGCGTACGGCACGTCCCGCAGGGCGTCTACGGCGAGCAGCGCCGCGCCCTTCTCACAGCCCGCGCGGCGCTTGCCGTACTCGCCCTCGCTGTGGGAGTGCTTGACCTGGGTGTCGACCACGAGGAGGCGCATGCCCTCGGCCGCCAGGTCGAAGGGGATCTGCCGCTGGGAAAGGTCGCGGGTGTCGAGGAACAGGGCGTGGCCCTCCTCGCAGCACGCCGACGCCGTCTGGTCCATGATGCCGACCGGGGCGCCGACGTAGACGTTCTCCGCTCGCTGGCACAGGCGGGCCAGTTGCCAGCCCCGGAGGTTCAGGGAGAACAGGTCGTTCAGGGCCAGCGCCACGACCACTTCCAGCGCTGCCGACGACGACAGGCCCGCGCCCGACGGGACCGTGGAGGACAGGTGGATGTCCGCACCCGTCACCGCGTGGCCGGCCTCGCGCAGCGCCCACACCACACCCGCCGGGTACGCCGTCCAGTTCTTGTCCGACTCGGGGGACAGGTCGTCCAGGCGGAGTTCGGTCACCCCGCCTTCGACGTCCGCCGAGTGGAGGCGGAGCACGCCGTCCTCGCGGCGTGAGACCGCTGCCACCGCCTTGTGCGGCAGGGCGAACGGCATGACGAAGCCGTCGTTGTAGTCGGTGTGCTCGCCGATGAGGTTGACGCGGCCCGGCGCCGCCCACACGCCGTGCGGCTCGGCGTCGTAAAGCTCCGTGAACCGTTCGGCGACCGCTCCGGCGACCGTGTCGGCAACAGCCTCGCTCATGCCCTGACCCCTGACCCTTCGTTCTGTTCTAGTTGCCGCGCCGCTGCGCGAAGTCCCACGCGTCCGCGACGATGCCGTCGAGGTCCGCGCGGGACGGGTTCCAGCCCAGCTTCTCGCGGGCCGTGGCGGCCGATGCCACCAGGACCGCCGGATCGCCGCCCCGGCGGGGGGCCACGACCTCGGGGATCGGGTGGCCCGTCACGCGGCGGACCGTCTCGATGACCTCGCGGACGGAGAAGCCGTTGCCGTTGCCGAGGTTGCAGATCAGGTGCTCGCCGCTGGTGGCGGCGTCCAGTGCCAGCAGGTGGGCCTCGGCCAGGTCCGCCACGTGGATGTAGTCGCGCACGCAGGTGCCGTCCGGCGTCGGGTAGTCGTCGCCGAAGACGGAGATCGCATCGCGCTTGCCCTGCGCGACCTGGAGCACGAGCGGGATCAGGTGGGACTCGGGGTCGTGGCGCTCGCCGTGCTCGCCGTACGCGCCCGCGACGTTGAAGTAGCGCAGCGAGACCGCGCCCAGCCCGTGGGCCGCCGCCTCGCCGGTGATCATGTGGTCGACGGCGAGCTTCGAGGCGCCGTACGGGTTGGTCGGGGAGGTGGGCGCCGACTCGACGATCGGGACCTGCTCCGGCTCGCCGTAGGTCGCCGCCGTGGAGGAGAAGACGAGCTTGCGGACGCCCGCCTCGCGCATCGCCGCCAGCAGGGCCATGGTGCCGCCGACGTTGTTGTCCCAGTACTTCTCCGGCTTTACGACCGACTCGCCGACCTGCGAGAACGCGGCGAAGTGCAGGACACCGTCGAACGAGGAGTCCAGCCACTTGGCGGCGTCGCGGATGTCGCCCTCCACGAACGTCGCCCCGGCGGGGACGCCCTCGCGGAATCCGGTCGAGAGGTTGTCGAGGACGACGACCTCGTGACCGGCCTCCAGCAGGTGCTGGGCGACCACGCTGCCCACGTAACCCGCGCCGCCCGTCACCAGGTACTTCCCGCTCATGAACTCGCTACCTCTCGCAGTCGCTCGGCCGCGCGCTCCGGCGGCACGTCGTTGATGAACACGTTCATGCCGGACTCGGAACCCGCGAGAAACTTCAGCTTGCCGGAAGTGCGGCGGATGGTGAAAAGCTCGAGGTGAAGCGCGAAGTCCTCACGCACGACCCCGTCGAACTCCTCCAGCGCGCCGAACGGGGCCTGGTGCCAGCCCGCGATGTACGGGGTCGGAGGCTCGCCCTCACCGAAGATCCGGTCGAAGCGCCTCAACAGTTCCAGATAAACCTTGGGGAACTCTGTGCGCGCGGCCTCGTCCAGCCCGAGCAGGTCGGGCACGCGGCGCTTGGGGTAGAGGTGGATCTCGTACGGCCAGTGCGCCGCGTACGGCACGAAGGCCACCCAGTGTTCACCCTCCAGGACGACCCGCTCGTCGGCGAGTTCACGCTCCAGGACGGCGTCGAAGAGGTTCTCCCCGCCCGTCATCTCCTTGTGGGCCGCGACCGAGCGGAGCATCGTCGCGGTGCGCGGGGTGGTGAAGGGGTAGGCGTAGATCTGCCCGTGCGGGTGCTGGAGGGTCACGCCGATCTCGGCACCCCGGTTCTCGAAGCAGAACACCTGCTCGACGGAGGGGAGATGGGACAGCTCCGACGTACGGTCCGTCCATGCCTCCAGCACCAGGCCGGCCTGTTCCTCACCGAGGTCGGCGAAGGCGGCGTTGTGGTCGGAGGTGAAGCAGACGACCTCACAGCGGCCCGAGTCGCCGGCCAGCGAGGGGAAGCGGTTCTCGAACACGACGACGTCGTACGACGAGTCCGGGATCTCGCTCAGCCGGTCGCCCTCGGAGGGGCACAGGGGGCACTCGTCGGCCGGCGGATGGTAGGTGCGGCCCTGGCGGTGCGAGGCGACGGCGACGGAGTCGCCGAGCAGGGGGTCGCGGCGGATCTCGGACGTGGTGACGGTGCGGTCCAGCGGGCGGCGGTCGGCCGCGTCCCGCACGCTGTCGTCACGCAGGTCGTAGTAGATGAGCTCGCGACCGTCGGCCAGCCGGGTCGAGGTCTTCTTCACGCCGCACTCCTCATCCTTCAAACATAACCCAACACACCAAAACACGGCTCCCCCCAATTGTCAACATCACAATCAAACAAAGGACATCAACAGACGTGTTCAATCGCTGAAGACGGAGGCGTAGATTCCGCGAGGTATCGGTTCACGCAACGAAGCGAGGGCTCATGCATCCCCCCACGAACCTGGCAGCCGAGCTGCGACTCCCCACGAACTGGCTCGACTACACGATCCTCGGCATCTACTTCGTCGTCGTCCTCGGCATCGGCTTCGCCGCCCGCCGCTCGGTGAAGACCAGCCTCGACTTCTTCCTCTCCGGCCGTTCCCTGCCCGCCTGGGTCACCGGCCTCGCGTTCATCGCGGCCAACCTGGGCGCCACCGAGATCCTCGGCATGGCCGCCAACAGCGCGCAGTACGGCGTGTACACCACGCACTGGTACTGGATCGGCGCCATCCCGGCCATGGTCTTCCTCGGCCTGGTGATGATGCCCTTCTACTACGGCTCCAAGGTCCGCTCGGTCCCGGAGTTCCTGCTGCTGCGCTTCGACAAGGCGGCGCACCTGCTCAGCTCGGGCCTCTTCGCCTGCGCCGCCATCCTCATCGCCGGCGTCAACCTCTACGCCCTGGCCATCGTC
This sequence comes from Streptomyces sp. NPDC052064, assembly GCF_055585925.1. Classification (NCBI taxonomy): domain Bacteria; kingdom Bacillati; phylum Actinomycetota; class Actinomycetes; order Kitasatosporales; family Streptomycetaceae; genus Streptomyces; species Streptomyces sp. NPDC052064. The sequence goes on along the minus strand of NZ_JBVJJE010000009.1, from coordinate 265,144 downwards.
GTCGAGGCGCTGCTGGGCTGGCCGCAGTGGGTGGCGATCGTGGTCGCCGGCTTCTTCGTGCTCGCCTACATCACCCTCGGCGGCCTGTCCTCGGCGATCTACAACGAGGTCCTCCAGTTCTTCGTCATCCTCGCCGCGCTCATCCCCATCTCGGTCCTCGGCCTGAAGAAGGTGGGCGGCTGGGACGGCCTGTCCGACTCCCTCACCGAGTCCCGCGGCGCCGACTTCATGACCTCGTGGGGCGGAACCGGCATCGGCAGCGACAACCCGCTGGGCGCCAACTGGCTGACGATCGTCCTCGGCCTCGGGTTCGTGCTCTCCTTCGGCTACTGGACGACGAACTTCGCCGAGGTGCAGCGGGCCCTGTCCGCGAAGAACCTCTCGGCGGCCCAGCGGACCCCGCTGATCGCCGCGTTCCCGAAGATCTTCATCGTGTTCCTGGTGATGATCCCGGGTCTGGTCGCCGCCGTGCTGGTCCCGAAGATCGGTACCGCCGGCTCCGACCTCCAGTACAACGACGCGATTCCCTACCTGATGGAGCAACTCCTGCCGAACGGCGTGCTGGGCATCGCCGTGACGGGGCTGCTCGCGGCCTTCATGGCGGGCATGGCGGCGAACGTGTCGTCGTTCAACACGGTGTTCACGACCGACATCTGGGCGAAGTACGTCGTGAAGGGGCGGGAGGACACGTACTACGTACGCTTCGGCCGCCTGATCACCGCGATCGGCGTCCTGGCCTCCATCGGCACGGCGTTCCTGGCGTCGTCCTTCTCCAACATCATGAGCTACCTCCAGACGCTGTTCTCCTTCTTCAACGTGCCGATGTTCGTGGTCTTCATCATCGGCATGTTCTGGAAGCGGGCGTCCATGAAGTCGGGCTTCTGGGGGCTGGTCGCGGGCACGACGGCGGCGATGGTGAACTACTTCTGGATCTACAAGCAGGGCATCATCGACATCCCCTCCGACCAGGGCGCGAACTTCGTCTCGGCGATCGCGGGCTTCGTCGCGGGCGCGGTCGTCATGGTGGCGGTGTCGCTCTTCACCGCGCCGAAGCCGGCCGAGGAACTCCAGGGGCTGGTCTACGGCACGACCTCGCCCGGCATGGCGGAGCCGCCGGCCCCCGGGGACGAGGCCTGGTACCGCAAGCCGGCACTGCTGGGCTGGGGCGCGGTGATCCTGGCCGCCGCCTGCTACATCCCGTTCTCGTTCTGACCGAGGGAGGATTGACAGATGTCCGAGTTCTACTCCGAGAAGGACGTGCAGCGGGAAGTCACCGAGCTGCAGGGCAAGTCGGCGACGGCTGCGCGGTTGTTCGACATCCGGCGGATCATCGGCGGGCTGTTCGTGGTCTACGGGGTCATCGTCACGATCGCGGGGTTCACGGCGTCCGACGCCGACATCGACAAGGCGGAGGGCGTCAACATCAACCTGTGGACCGGGCTGGGGATGCTCGCGCTCGGGGTGTTCTTCCTGGTGTGGCTGAAGCTGAGGCCGGTGGCTCCGCCGCCGCAGGATGTTGTGCCCGGGGAGGAGAAGCCGCCCGAATAACGCGCGTTCGCGCACGCGAGGCGCCCGCCGGGTTTCTGACCGGCGGGCGCCTGCTGGATGGGGCGGGGTGTCTAGGCCTTCACCCACTTGTGGGACCTCAGCTTGACGCTCGACCCGTCGCTCTGGGTGTTCCCGCACCAGCCCCTCTTGGCCGACGCATAGTAGGACGCGTAATTCTTCTGGTAATAGAAGCGCACCATTTCAAGGTTGCCGGGGTCTTCGGTGCCGTTGTTGCAGATGGACCTCACCCTGCCGTGGAACTGAATGCTCCCGGTGTGCCAGTCGGGGTCGTCGCCCAGCCACTTCTGCATGGGGCCTTCGCCGTTGCGGCCCTCATAGACGCAGACGTACCCGCGCGGGCAGTCGTCGTAGGGAGCCGCGGGGCCGACATCGGCTCCCGCGCCGCTCGCCGCGCCCAGGGTGAGGGCGACGGACGCGCCGAGCGCGGTGAGAACGGAACGTGTGCGCATGGGTCCTCCTTGTTTCGCGATCCGGCCCGCTGAGTGGCAGGCCTGTCGTGGTCACGGCACCCACGCTGCCTGTCCGCCTCCCCACGCCCCATGGCCTTGCGTCACAACGCACAGGCTTGACGTCGCAGGTCAGGGCATGGGACCGGCGCCGTGGACGAGGGCGGTGCCGAGTGTGGTGCGGGTGTGCAGGACGCTGGTGCCGGTGCGTTCGGTGGTGACCAGGGCGGCGCGGCGCAGGACGGCGGCGTGGCGGCTCGCGGTGGAGGGCGAGGTGTTCAGGCAGGCGGCGAGAGAGGTCGTGGTGTGCGGGGTGTCCAGACAGCGCAGGGCGACGGCGCGGGTGGGGCCCAGCAGCTCGTCCAGGGCCGTCGGCGACAGGTGGGCGGAGTTGTCGGGGAGCCAGAGCTCGCCTCGTGCCACGGGGTAGACCAGAACGGGCTGGAGAGCGGGGTCGGCGAGCGTGATGGGCAGGTGGTGGGCGTAGAGGCTGGGGATGACGGTCAGGCCGCGGCCGTCGAGACGCAGATCGCGGTCGACGGGGTAGTCGGCCTCCAGGACCGGCGGCCTCCAGCGCAGGGTGGGGCCGAGGCGGGCGAGGAGCGCTTCGCTGCCGTCGTCGAGCAGACGCCGGGCCCGGCCCTGCAGGTCCGTCCCGACCAGGGCGGCCCGCACCTCCGCGTGCGGGGCGAGAACGACCTGGTGGTAGCGGCGTAACGCCGCGCCCAGGCGCCGCAGGGCGGGCGGGCGGCCGTGGGCGAGGTCGTCCAGCCAGGCCGCGGGCCGGGCCTGTCCTGCGGCCAGGCGGGAGATGTCGCCGTGCAGTCTGCGTGTGCCCGTCGACAGCACCGCGTCGATCCCCGTCTCGAGATCCGCCGCCGGCCCGGTGGTGGCCGGGGTCAGAAAGTCCGGGAAGTACCCGGTGGGCGGCACCAGTGAGGTCAGCAACCCCACCTCCGCCCCCATCCTCTGCGCGGCCAGCTGCATGCGGGTGCGCCGCGCCCATGCGGTGAAAAAGAAGAAGGGCCGGGCCAGTTGGTGCAGGCTCACCACCGTCTCCCACAGCGGATCCGCCCGCCGCGCCAGCCGTATCCGTCCCAGATCCGCGGAAGTGAAGTGAATGCGAAGCACGCGTCCCCCGGTGTGATGCCGTGCGATGTCGCCGATGCCCCCGACTGTGCCGCTCCGCCTCGCCGCGCGGCCAGGAAGTCCGCGTCCCGACTCGGCGCGGGACGGGTGTCACCGCGTTGACCTGTTGTGACGCAGACGCGTGGGGACGGACCTGGAATGCTGGGGCGGGAGTCGGATGGAGCCGTCACGGGGGTGGAGGGCTTGCGGGAGGCTGAAGGGGTCCGGGAGCTGGCCGCGGTACTGGCGGGGCTCAAGGGGCGCAGCGGGCTCAGCTATCAGGAACTGGGGCAGCGGGTCTTCACGAGCCGTTCCACCCTGCACCGGTACTGCACCGGGAAGGCGGTCCCGGGCGACTACGGCCTTGTCGTCCGGATCGCCACGGAGTGCGGGGCCGACGCGGCGGAGCTGAACGAACTGCTGCGCTGCTGGAAGGCGGCAACGGGCCAGGGGTCGGACCAGGAGTCGGGCCAGAGGCAGGACGCCGGCCCATCGGCCCGCGCCGCCCCACCTCCCGCCGACCCGTCGGCGAAGCGGCGACGGCATCCCCTGGGCCTGCGCCTGGTCCTGGCCGTCGTCGTGGCTCTCGTCGTTCTCGCCACGGCCGTCGCGAGCGCTCCCCGGGAGACGGGGACGGCGGCCGCCCCGCCTCCGCCCGAGGTGACGGGTTGGGCGCAGACGCCGTCGCCGGTCGATCCGCGGCTGTTCGGCGTGACGATGAACAGCTTCAGCGGGGCTATGCCGTCCTTCCGGGTGGGCGCGTTACGGCTGTGGGACAGCGAGACCCGCTGGGCCCAAGTGGAGCCCCTGCGCGGGAAGTTCGACTGGTCCACCCTCGACCGGCTGCTCGACGCTGCCGAACGGCAGGGCCTGCCCACGCTGTTCGTCTTCGGCGCCACGCCCGCCTGGGCCGCCCCCGACGCCCGCAAGGCCGCCTACCCGGAGGGCGCCCGGGCGGCACCACCGGACGACCTGGACGACTGGGATGCCTTCGTACGGGCCCTCGTACGGCACGCGGGCGACCGGATCGACGCATACGAGCTGTGGGTGATGGCCAACCACCCCCACCACTACAACGGCAGTGTGAAGACGCTCGTCGAGATGACGCGCCGCGCGAGCCGCATCATCCGGGAGCGCGACAGGGACGCGGTCGTGGTCTGCCCGTCCATGACCGAGCTGTGGAAGGAGGAGTCGCACGAGTACCTGCTGGGGTTCGCCGCACTGGGCGGCTACCAGCACTGCGACGCGGCGGGGATCAAGCTCTACCAGCAGCGGGTCACGGACCCGCCGGAGACCATGCTGGAGGCGGTGCGGAAGGTCGACCGCACCTTCCAGCGGGCGGGCTACCACCTGCCGCTGTGGAACACGGGCACGACACAGACGCTGCAGCTGAACGACCCGCTGGACGAGGACCTGGCGGCCGACTACGCCGTCCGCTTCTATCTGACGGGTCTGTACGCGCGCAAGGTCCAGCGGATGTACTTCTACGCCTGGGGCCACGGCAGCATCCCCCTCGTCCTCCAGGCCGAGGGGGAGCCGCCCACCAAGGCAGGCCTGTACGTCGGCCGCCTGCAGCAGTGGCTGGCCCACGCCTCGGTCCGCTCCTGCGGGCACGGCCTGGAGATCGCCCTGCCCGAGAACGTCTGGCAGTGCGAGTTCCGCATCCCCGACGCATACGGCGTCCCCCGCACCGCCCGCATCCGCTGGACCTACACCGGCACGGCCGACGTCCCCGTGGGCGCCGGAGCACGACGCGTCCAGCATCTCGACGGCACCACCCGCACGGTCGACGCCCGGGACACCGTGCGGCTCACGGGACGACCGGTGCTGATCCGGTACTGATCCGTACTGGCCCTGTACGGCTGCTCTACGCCTCCGGCCCCGTCCCCGTCTCCGGCCTCTCCGACACCGTCCGGCCCAGCGGCCCCGCCCGGTCCAGCAACCCCGTCCGAGCCGCCAGCGCCGCCGCCTCCAACCGGGAACCCACCCCCAGTTTCATCAGCACCCGCTGGACGTGCGTCCGGGCCGTCGACGGCGCGATGCCCATGCCCGCCGCGATGAGGCGGGTGTCCTCGCCGTCGGCGACGCGGAGCAGGACCTCGACCTCCCTCGGGGTCAGCATCTGGAGCAACCGCTGGCCCTCGTCGTCCGGTTGGGCCGCCGGGTTGAGCAACTCGCTGAACGCGCCTTGCAGCAGCTGCGGTGCCACGGCCGCCTCCCCGGCCCGGGCCTTCATGATCGCCCGCTCGACACCCTCTATGCGCTCGTCGTGACGTACGTACCCCGACGCCCCCGCGGCGAAGGCGGCCGCGATGCCCCGCGGGCTCGGTACCGGTCCCAGGACCAGGACCGCGACCTGCGGCCGCTCGCGCTTGATCCGCACCACGGGGTCGAAGATCCCCGGTTCCGCCGGCGTGGCCGTCCCCAGCAGGCACACCTCCGGCGCCCGCGTGATCACCAGCTCCGCCGCCCCCGCGGCCGGCGCCGTCGCGGCCAGCACCCGGTGGCCCCGCAGCTTCAACGCCGAGGCCAGCGCCTCCGCCAGCAGTCGGTGGTCGTCGACCACCATCAGCCGCACTCCCATCGAGCAACCCCCCAGTCACCCCGGTCCCCCAGATGGAAGCCCCCCGGCTCCCCCGCCTTCATGCCCCCGGAAGCTACACGCTTGTTCGACGTTGCGCTCCCCCTACCCGCGAGAATCGCCCCGGATCGCCGAAATTCCTCTCATTCGAGGTTGACTGAGCCAAACGCGAACGGTCCCGCCCCTGAGCAGGGACGGGACCGTACCGGCACCGAGTCGATCACCAAGCGGCCATCGATCGATCAGCTCGTACCGAAGCCGACCGCCAGGTACTCCTTCTCGCGCGTGCTGCCGCTCCGCTTGCTGGCGTACACCTTGGACATGAACAGGTGCCCGTCGCCGTACAGCAACTCGGAGTACTCCGGCGACATGCCGGCCTCCACGTCGCGCACCGAGTCCGTCGCCGGGTTCTCCAGCAGCTTCGTCTGCTTGAAGCTGCCCCCGTCGATGCTCACGATCTGCCCGCCCTTGTCGTACGGCGGCCGCTTGTAGGCGATCAGGTTGCCGCCGTCCATGCGCAGCGGTGAGATCGTGTAGCCGTCGCCCGCGTCGGCCCGCTGCCCGGTCTGCTTGCCGGTGGCGAGGTCGAAGGCGACGATCTCGTTGGTCTGGCTGTACTCGCCGCTGCCGTCGTGCTCCTCGGTCGGCAGGTACAGCCGGTCGTTGCCGACGGCCAGCAGGTTGCAGTACTCGATGCGGGTGACGCCCTCGCAACGGGCCGCGAACTGCTCGCCCGGCGCGGAGATGCGCGTGCGCAGTTCGCCGGTCTTGTTGTCGATGGAGAAGAAGTCGGAGATGCCGCTGCCGTCGCCCGCGGAGTCGCCGACGTCGGCGGCCACGACGAGCGGGTTGGTCGACACGATGCTCGCGTACTCGATGCCCTGGGACATCTTGTACTCCGAGATCACCTTCCCGGACTTCGGGTCGATGGTCTGGATGTGCAGCTGACGCTGTCCGTACGTACCGCACTTGCGCACCGCGACCAGCTTCTCGCCGCCGCCGTACCCGGCGTCGTAGCAGGAGTCGGTCGGCTTCGGGCTCCACAGGAGCTTGCCGGAGACGTCGAAGGCGCCGCCGCCGCTGGTGCTGCCGACGGCGACGGTGTTGCCGCTGATCGTGACGTTGTCGAAGCTGATCAGCTGGTCACCGGTCTTGATGGTCTTGGTCCACAGCCTCTTGCCGGCGTCGAGATCGATCACGGCGACCTGGCTGCACCCGTGCGACGGGTCGGCCTTGGTCGGCATCGCGGGCTGGTAGAGGATCGCCGTCTTGTTGTCGTCGGTGACGTGGCGGCTTGCCTGGCAGACCGGTCCGTCCAGCGGGATCGTCCACTGCTTGCCGCCCTTGTCGCGGTCGTAACCGACGATCTCGGCGACGCCGCTCTTGGCGTACGTCTTGTCGGTGAGCCACGAGCCGGAGACGACGACCGTGCTGTCGTTCTTCACCTCGGGCATCGGGACCTGGAAGAGGACCTTGGCGCTGGGGTCGGCCGGGGCCTTCTCCTTGCCGCCGGAGCTGGTGCCGCCGTTGTTGTCGTCCGTGCCGCCGGTGCCGCCGGTGCCGCCGGTGGAGCCGGCGGTGTCGTCCTTCTTGCCGTCGTCCTTGGACGTGGAATACCAGACGCCGCCGGCGACGATCAGGGCGATCGCCGCGACCGCGGCCACGATGATGGCCAGCTGCGCGTTGAACTTCCCGCCCCCGCCCGGCTGTCCGGGCTGCGGCTGGAGCGGCATGGTCGGCTGCGGATACCCGTAACCGGGCTGCCCGTACCCCGGCTGTCCCGGCTGCCCGTAAGGCGCCTGCGGCGGCTGCCCGTACGGCCCCGGCTGCTGGCCGGGATAGCCGTAGCCGGGCGGAGGCTGCTGCGGCTGGGGCGCCTGCGGAGCGCCCTGCGGATAGCCGTACCCGGGCTGCGGCTGCTGCGCGGGCGGCGGGGGCGGCGTCTGCGGGGCCGCAGGCGGTGGCGACTGCGGAGGCGTCTGCGGAGCCTGCGGATAGCCGTATCCCGGCTGCGGGGCCTTGCCGAGGTTCGGCCCACCCGCGGGCGGGCCCTGCGGGGGCTGGTCCTGGGGCGGCCCGAAGCCTCCCCCGGGCGGGGGCTGCTGGGGCGGCGGCGGAGGCGGCTGGGTCATGGCGTGAGTACCTCGGGTAAGGGGACGGACGACGAAGAAGAAGGCGATCCGAAGGGGGGAAGAGTCACTTGCCGTAGGCGAGCATCAACTTCTCCTTCGTGTCGTCGTTTCCGCTCAGCCGCGTGCTCGAGATGTAGAAGCGCCCGTCGACCCAGTCGGTGTCCTTGGAGAAGAAACCGTTCTCGATGTCCGCGGCGCCCTGCGGGTTCTGGAGCAGCTTGACCGGCTTGTGGCCGCTGCCGCCGGTCGGGATGGACACGACCTGGCCGCCCGCGTCGTACGACGGCTGCACATAGGCGATGAGCTTGCCGCCCTCGACCTTCATGGGCAGCATCGACTCGTCGGCCGGGGATTTCACCCGCCACTTCTCCTTGCCGTCGGCGAGGTTGACCGCGACGATCTCGTTGGCGCCGGTGGTCGCCTCCGTCGGGAGGTAGAGCGTGGTGTCGTCGACGGCGACTCCCTGGCAGCCCTGGAGGTCGCGCTCGAGGATGGCCCAGCCGCACTCGGGAGCGAAGTCCTCGTCGAAGCCGACCTGCGAGCGGAACTTGCCGCCCGAGGTGAAGGTGGAGATGTTCCAGGCCTTCTTGTCCTCGTGGGTGCTGTAGACGACCAGCGGGCTGACCGAGTAGGTACGCGCGACCCGCCAGCCCTTGTCGAACGGCTGGGTCCACTTGGCGTCGCCGGTGCGCGGGTCGAGCTCCTGGACCTCGTCGTGCTCCTTCGACGTGCCGGCACCGCAGGAGGAGACGGCGATCAGCTTCTCGCCGCCGGCGAACGCGGAGGGGAAGCAGGCGGCGCCGTACTTCTTCTTGTCGAAGAGCTTGTCGCCGCTGGTGACGTCGTAGGCCGTGCCGGACTGGGAGCGGCCCACCATCAGCGTCTTGCCGGTGATGGACAGTTCGACGGAGAGCGTGGAGTCGAACAGGGCGCCGTCGGCGATCTCCTGCTTCCAGCCCTTGTCGCCGGTGTTGAGGTCGATCTCCTGGAGCTGGTTGCACTTGGCGCGGTCGCTGCTGCCGCTCATGTACGCGACGAAGATCTTGTCGTCGGACGTCTTCTGCGGGGTCGTCGCGCAGATCTTCTGCGGGAAGGTGATCGCGTCCCAGGTGGGCTTGCCGTCACCGACGTTGTAGGCGAAGAGCTGCTTGTACGCCGCCTTCACCGCGGTCTTGTCGGTGATCCACATGCCGGGGGCGTCGGCGCCGGAACCGGGCGCGTCGGGCGCCTCCTTGTACCAGAGGACCTTCGCCTCACCGGCCTGGCGGCCCTCGTTGAGGTTCTCCGGATCCTCGCCGCCGTCGCCGCTGCCGTCACCGGGGTTGACCGGGGCGGAGGAGACGGGCTTGCCGTCGTCGGTCGGCTGGGCGACCGGCTTCTTCTCGCCTTTGCCGTCGTCGCCGGTGACCGCCCAGACGGTGGCGCCGGCCACGAGCAGCACGGCCACGGCGGCGCCGATGATCAGGGCGGGCTTGCCCTTGAAGGGGTTGCCCGAGCCGCCCCCGGGCGGAGTGCCGGGCGCGCCGGGGTACTGCGGCTGCTGCGGGTAGCCGTAGCCGGGCTGGCCGTACGGCCCCGGCTGCTGCGGCTGGCCGTAGGGGCCCGGCTGCTGCGGCTGGCCGTAGGGTCCGGAGTTGTACGGTCCCGGCTGCCCGTACGGCCCGGGCTGCTGCGGGGGCTGCTGGGGATAGCCGTATCCAGGCTGCGGCGGCCCCTGCGGGGGCGGTGGCGTCTGGGGCGGTCCCTGGGGCGGCGGCGGGGTCTGCGGTGCCCCGAAGCCACCGCCCTGCGGCGGCTGGTTCTGCGGTGCTCCGAAGCCACCGTGCGGTGGCTGATTGGGCGGCTGAGTCATCAGCGGCTCCCCCGTTCGATCACTGATTTTTAGCCACGCCCTGAGGTACTCGATGGGCTCAGAGTCGCTTCATGAAGTTCTAAGACGGCTCTTTCTATCACCCGGTGCCGACAGCACACCGGGCCGTGTCATCCCCTGTTCCCAAGGGAGGACCGGCCCGTGATGCCGTCGTTATGCGCCTTCACGCACCCTTCACGCGTCCTCGGCGAGTTCCAGCCACCGCAGTTCCAGCTCCTCGCGCTGGCCGGCCAACTCGCGCAGTTCGGCGTCCAGTCCGGCCACCTTCGAGAAGTCCGTAGCGTTTTCGGCGATCTGGGCGTGCAGCTTGGTCTCCTTCTCGGAGACCTTGTCGAGCTGCCGCTCGATCTTCTGGAGTTCCTTCTTGGCGGCTCGCTGGTCGGCGGCGCTCTTCTCGGGGGCGGTGGTCCGCGGCGCCGCGGCGGGTGCCGAGGCGGCCGCGGCCTCCTCCATGCGCTGCCGCCGCTCCAGGTACTCGTCGATGCCGCGCGGCAGCATCCGCAGAGTGCCGTCGCCGAGCAGGGCGAACACCCGGTCGGTGGTGCGCTCGATGAAGAACCGGTCGTGGGAGATGACGATCATCGAGCCGGGCCAGCCGTCGAGGACGTCCTCCAGCTGCGTCAGCGTCTCGATGTCGAGGTCGTTGGTGGGCTCGTCGAGGAAGAGGACGTTGGGCTCGTCCATGAGGAGCCGCAGCAGCTGGAGCCGGCGCCGCTCACCGCCGGACAGGTCCCCGACCGGCGTCCACTGCTTCTCCTTGGTGAAGCCGAACGTCTCGCACAGCTGCCCGGCGGTCATCTCGCGCCCCTTGCCCAGGTCGACGCGCTCGCGCACCTGCTGCACGGCCTCCAGCACCCGTGTGGCCGGGTCGAGTTCGGCGACCTCCTGGGAGAGGTAGGCCAGCTTGACGGTCTTGCCGACGCGGATGCGCCCGCCCACGGGCTGGGCCTCGCCGTCGGTCCGGGCCGCCTCGGCCATGGCCCGCAGCAGGGACGTCTTCCCGGCGCCGTTGACGCCGACGAGACCGATCCGGTCCCCCGGCCCGAGCTGCCAGGTGACGTGCTTGAGGAGGACCTTGGGACCGGCCTGGACGGTGATGTCCTCCAGGTCGAACACGGTCTTGCCGAGCCGCGTGGACGCGAACCGCATCAGTTCGCTGCTGTCCCGGGGCGGCGGTACGTCCTTGATGAGCTCGTTGGCGGCCTCGACGCGGAAGCGCGGCTTGGACGTACGGGCGGGTGCGCCGCGCCGCAGCCAGGCCAGCTCCTTGCGGACGAGGTTCTGCCGCTTGACCTCCTCGGTGGCGGCGATGCGCTCGCGCTCGGCACGGGCGAAGACGTAGTCGGAGTAGCCGCCCTCGTACTCGTAGACGTCTCCGCGCTGGACGTCCCACATGCGCGTGCACACCTGGTCCAGGAACCAGCGGTCGTGGGTCACGCAGACGAGCGCGGACCGGCGGTTCTGGAGGTGCCGGGCGAGCCAGGCGATGCCCTCGACGTCGAGGTGGTTGGTGGGCTCGTCGAGGACGAGCAGGTCCTGCTCCTCGATGAGCAGCTTGGCGAGCGCGATGCGGCGCCGCTCACCGCCGGACAGCGGCCCGATCACGGTGTCGAGCCCCTTGGGGAACCCCGGCAGGTCGAGCCCTCCGAACAGGCCGGTCAGGACGTCCCTGACCTTGGCGACGCCCGCCCACTCGTGGTCGGCCATGTCGCCGATGACCTCGTGGCGGACGGTGGCCTCCGGGTCGAGGGAGTCGTGCTGCGTGAGCACCCCGATGCGCAGCCCGCCGGAGTGCGTGACGCGCCCGGTGTCGGCCTCCTCCAGTCTGGCGAGCATCCGGATCAGCGTGGTCTTGCCGTCGCCGTTGCGGCCGACGACGCCGATGCGTTCCCCTTCGGAGACGCCGAGGGAGACGCCGTCGAGCAGGGCGCGGGTGCCGTACACCTTGCTGACGTTCTCGACATTGACCAGGTTGACGGCCATTTCTCTCCTGACAGGGGGGACGATCGACCCTCCAGGGTAGTCGGGCGGGGCGGTGCTCCGTCCGAGGTCGTCAGGAGCCCCCGCCGGTCTCCTGGCGGCGCTGGTACCGCCACACGTCCAGCAGCCTCTCGTCGAACGGCAGCTCCGCGTCGACGGGGCCGATCCGGTGTTTGGCCTCCACACAGCGCGGGTCGTCGCGGTAGGCCAGCCCGGACACGGCACAGATGCGGATCGGCTGCCGCTCGTCATGGGTGAGCACGACCAGCGCGTCCCCGACCTCGGGCTCGCGCCCCCGGTAGTGGGCGAGCCAGCGGCACGCCGCCTCTCGTACGCCAGAGTCCTCGTCGCGGGCCAGGGTGAGTACGGCGGTGAGGCTCTCGGGGCTGACCGGGGACCGGTCGTCCTCGGAGTGCCCCAGGGCGTCCGTCACCAGGGCGCGCACCCTGGGGTCCGGGTGGGCGAGGTGCGACAGGCCGACGGCCTCGATCTCCGGGGCGCTGTCGTGGGTCATCGCCTGGAGGATGACCGCCAGCACTTCCGGGTCCTCCTCCTGTTCGGCCCAGGGCACGAGCTCCCTCCCCCGCTCCCAGAACGGTGCGCGTCCCTTGACCATGTCTCCGATGATCAGCGACAGCAGCAGGTCGGCGGCGAGGAGGCGGTGCAGCCGGTCGGGGTGGTTGAGCAGGTCCCTGCTCCACTGCCAGGTCTCCTCGTCGACCCGGCGGCCGAGCGTGAACACCACGTCCGACCAGACGACGTGGTCCCGGTCGGGGTGGGCGAGGGCACGCGCGACGAGTTCGTCGAACGGGGTACGGACGCCGTAGCGGGCCTCCATGCTGGTGAGGACCGCCCGGTGCTCGTCGCGTACGGTCAGCCCGCCGAGCGTGAGCTGCTCACACCACCAGCCGACCTCGTCGTCCTCGACCCGGACCCGCTCGACGGGCCCGGTGAGACCGGTGAGCCGGCGCATCTCCGCCTCCACGCCCGCCTCGGTCCAGCGCCGGGCGCGGGCCAGCATCTCGTAGCGTTCCGGCGCCGGCAGCGGCACCCGGTGGCAGGCGAGCAGGTAGGTCAGATGGTGTGACCCGCCGTCCACCGCCCGCAGCAGCGGGGTGCTCCCGTCGGGCAGCCGGCGCAAGGGGGTGGCGCCGGCCTCCAGAAGCGCTTCCGTGACGGGTTCGTCATAGGCCGCCACGGCCCGGCACAGGACCGGGACGCCGTCGTCGAGGGTCTCGGGGTCGGCCCCGGACTCCAGCAGTGCCCGGACCTCGTCCGCGTCTCCGTGTCGTACGGCAGCGACCAGTTCTTCCACGCCTGCGCCCCCATGGTCGACAACAACCGGGGAGCCTACGTGCCGGGAACCGGCCGCCGCGCGGGATTAACGCCCGGCGACCGTCGCCCCGGGTGTGGGACCCGACGCGGTGCGCACGGTCCGGCACGTGCCGGACGCCACCAGCGCCTGCGCCACCGCGGCCGCCGACTCCGGGTCGCGGACGAGGAACGCCGTGGTCGGGCCGGAGCCCGAGACCAGGGCGGCGAGGGCACCGGCGGCGCGGCCGGTGGCCATGGTGCCGGCGAGTTCCGGGAAGAGGGAGAGGGCGGCCGGCTGGAGGTCGTTGGAGACGGCGGCGGCGAGCGCGTCCGGGTCGCCCTTCGCCAGGGCGGCGAGGAGTTCCTGGGAGGCGACGGGCTCGGGGATGTCCGTGCCCTCGCCGAGCCGGTCGAACTCCCGGAACACGGCCGGGGTGGACAGGCCGCGGCCGGCCATCGCGAACACCCAGTGGAAGGTGCCGCCGACCTCCAGGCGCGTCAGCTGCTCGCCCCGCCCGATGCCCAGCGCCGCCCCGCCGACCAGGCTGAACGGCACGTCGCTGCCCAACTCGGCGCAGATGTCGAGCAGTTCGTCCCGGGAGGCACCGGTCTCCCACAGCACGTCGCAGGCGACGAGCGCGCCGGCGCCGTCCGCGCTGCCGCCCGCCATGCCGCCGGCGACGGGGATGTCCTTGGCGATGTGGATGTGGACGCCGGGCGTCCGGCCGTACCGCTCGGCGAGCGCTTCGGCCGCCCGCGCGGCCAGGTTCGTACGGTCCAGAGGAACCTGGTCGGCGTCCGGGCCCTCGCAGGTGACGCGGAGCTCGTCGGCCGGGGTGACGGTGACCTCGTCATAGAGGCCGACCGCGAGGAAGACGTTGGCCAGGGGATGGAAACCGTCGGGGCGGGCGGGGCCGACCGCCAGCTGGACGTTGACCTTGGCGGGGACCCGGACCGTCACGCTCACGCGGACTCCTCCTGCTGGTGCTGGTTCTGCTTGTGCTCGGCGATCCGCGCGAACTCCTCCACGGTCAGCGACTCGCCCCGCGCCTGCGGTGAGACCCCGGCGGCGACGAGGGCCGCCTCCGCGGCGGCGGCGGATCCGGCCCAGCCGGCGAGCGCGGCCCGCAGCGTCTTGCGGCGCTGGGCGAAGGCGGCGTCGACGACGGCGAACACCTCGTGCCGGGAGGCCGTCGTCTTCAGCGGCTCGGTCCGGCGGACGAGGGAGACCAGGCCGCTGTCGACGTTGGGCGCGGGCCAGAAGACGTTCCGTCCGATGGCGCCGGCCCGCTTGACCTCGGCGTACCAGTTGGCCTTGACCGACGGGACGCCGTACACCTTCGAGCCGGGCGGGGCGGCGAGGCGGTCGGCGACCTCCGACTGGACCATGACCAGGGTGCGTTCGATGCTCGGGAATGCTTCGAGCATGTGCAGCAGGACCGGGACGGCCACGTTGTACGGGAGGTTGGCGACCAGCGCGGTCGGGGCGGGGCCGGGCAGCTCCGTGACGTGCATCGCGTCGGAGTGGACGAGGGCGAACCGGTCGGCGCGGTCGGGCATGCGGGCCGTGATGGTCGCGGGCAGCGCGGCGGCGAGCACGTCGTCGATCTCGACGGCCGTGACGTGGTCGGCGACCTCCAGCAGGGCGAGCGTCAGTGACCCGAGGCCCGGGCCTACCTCGACGACCACGTCGTCGGGGTGGACCTGTGCGGTGCGGACGATGCGGCGGACGGTGTTCGCGTCGATCACGAAGTTCTGGCCGCGTTGTTTGGTGGGGCGTACGCCGAGGGCTGTCGCGAGTTCGCGGATGTCGGCGGGGCCGAGGAGGGCGTCGGGGGCGGGGCTGGTCACGGGGACAAGGGTACGGGGGGTTTCGGGGCCGGGGTTTTCGGTGCTCGGCGTGGGGGCTGGGGCGGGTGGGTCCGCAGCCCGGCGGAGCGGGGTGCCGCCGCGCCCACCCGTGTCGCGCGGCTACGGCGTCACCCGTGCAACCGGCCTCCGCAGTGCGGCCAAGGGCTTGCTCCCCTTCGTACGTAGAGCTTCTTCGCGCGGTACGTCTGTTCCGCTGCCGGGGCGTCCTGGGGGCGGCCCCTGCCACCGAGGGACTGCCAGGTCTGGGTGTCGAACTGGTAGAGGCCTCCGTAGGTGCCCGACGAGTCGACCGCGTCGGGGCGGCCGCCGGACTCGCAGGCCGCGAGGCCCTGCCAGTCGAGGTGGTCGGCGCCCTGGACGGACGTCGGTCGCGGCCTCGTGCCGACCTTCACCAGCTGCGGGCGCGGTTCGCGCACCACCTCGGCTCTGATCCGGCGCGGCTTCTGCTTGACGCCGTTGACGGTGCGCAGGGAGTAGGTGACCCGGCGCAGGCCGGGCCGGCCCGCCTCTTCGACGACCTCCGTGCCGCGGAACAGGGTCGGGTCGTCGGTCCGCCGCACCTGGAACGGGATCGACTCCTCGCGGACCTCCTTGCCGCCGGTGATCCGCAGCACCGTGACGGTCTGCCCGTCGCGTGGGAAGCTCCCCTGCGGGACCGACGTGGTGTCCTGGCCGCGCAGGGTGATCCCGGCCTCCTCGACGGCCTCCCGCACGGTCGCCGCGTTGGTGCGGACGGTGCGGGCCCGGCCGTCCGCCATGATCGTGACCGTGCGCTCGGTCCGCACGTCCAGCGCGAGCCCTTCCCGCCCGATACGCCGGGAGCGCGACGTGGACACGTACGCGCCCTCCTGACGCACCCCCCACTGCCGGAGTGCTCCGGCCACGGTGTGTGCCGTCGTCCACACCTCGCTCCGCTGTCCGTCGAGGGTGAGCCGCACGGGGCGGCCGTAGTGCACGGCGACCTCGTCGCCGCTGGAGATCTCCGTGCCGGGTCCCGGCGCCACCACGTCGTGGGCGCCGACCTCGACGCTCTCCTCCGCCAGCAGCTCGGTGACGTCGTCGGCGAAGGTGTGCAGCGTGCGCGCCTTGCCGTCGACGCTCAGCTCGATCGCCTTGTCCTTGGCGACGAACGCCGTGGTGCCGCCCGCCAGGAAGGCGACGACCAGGGCCTGCGGGAGCAGCCGCCGCATGGAGCCGTCACCCGGTCGCTCGACGTACCGCGCCTTGCGCCGACGCGCGGACCGCCGGTGCGAGCCGGCGCGCGCCGCGGCGCGGGCTTCGACGCGCGCCTCCGCACGCGTTGTGCGCGCGCCGGCCGCGGGTGGTGCCGCATCGTCTCCCGGGGCGCCCTGCCGGGGCAGCCCGGGCAGGGGCGGCACCTCGTAGGCGGGCCGGTAGGTGTCCTCGTAGGCGACGGGCACCCCGGGCGTCCCGTATCCCAGGGTCCCGACGCTGTGCGGATCGGCGGGCGGCGCGGCGAAACCGCCGTACACCGGGTCCGCGTAGGCCGGGTCATACGACTCGTACGCGTCGTACATCTCGTACGTCTCGTACCGCGAGTTGCTCACGCCGACACGCTCCAGGGGCCGGAGGGGGTCCAGAAGGGTCCGGATCGGGCCCCCAGAACCTAGCGGAGCGATCGTCACTCTCCAAAGCGACGCGACTACGCACAGTAGTACGGTGAGGCGGGCGGGAAGGTCAGTAACCGAAGGCGCGCGCCGTGTTCTCCCCGAGAGCCGTCGCCAGCGTGTCCTCGTCGGTGCCGCGCACCTCGGCCATGGCCCGCACGGTGATCGGCACCAGGTACGGGGCGTTGGGCCGGCCGCGGTACGGCACCGGCGTGAGGAAGGGCGCGTCCGTCTCCACCAGCAGCAGCTCCGGCGGGGCCACCGCCACCGCGTCCCGCAGGTTCTGGGCGTTCTTGAAGGTGACGTTGCCGGCGAAGGACATGAAGTAGCCCGCGCTCGCGCAGATCTCCGCCATCTCGGCGTCGCCGGAGTAGCAGTGGAAGACGGTCCGCTCGGGGGCGCCCTCCTCCTTCAGGACGCGCAGGACGTCGGCGTGGGCGTCGCGGTCGTGGATGACCAGGGCCTTGCCGTGCCGCTTGGCGATCTCGATGTGGGCGCGGAAGGACCGCTCCTGCGCCTCCTTGCCCTCGGGCCCGGTGCGGAAGTAGTCGAGGCCCGTCTCACCGACGCCCTTGACCTGGGGCAACGCGGCCAGCCGGTCGATCTCGGCGAGTGCGTCGTCCAGGGCCGCCTGCCCGCCCGGTTCGCGGGCGCCCTGCCTGGACCAGCCGTCGGGGTCGCCGTGGACGATCCGGGGCGCCTCGTTCGGATGCAGGGCGACCGCCGCGTGGACGGCGTCGTACGCCGCCGCCGTCTCGGCCGCCCAGCGGGAGCCCTTGAGGTCGCAGCCGACCTGCACGACCGTGGTCACTCCGACCGACGCCGCCTTCGCCAGCGCCTCCTCGACCGTGCCGGACTGCATGTCCAGGTGGGTGTGGGAGTCGGCGACCGGCACCCGGAGGGGTTCCGGGAGCGGGGGCGCGGCGTGCTTGCCGGAGTCGTTCGAAGGCATGCCCCGATCCTACGAAAGGGGTACGCCCTCCCCGACGGGGGAGGACCGGGGAGGGCGTCGACAAGGGGAGCCGGACGGGTCAGCTCGCCTTGCGCTGGAAGGGGTGCAGCAGGTCGGACAGATGCCAGTGGTGGTTCTCGCGCCTTTCCTGCTCGCCCGTGCCCTCGGCGTCCGCCGTCGGGGCCTCCACGGGGCCGGCGGGCGGCGGGACGCGGTGGGGCCGGTGCGCCGCGTTGCGCGCCGACTCGACCCGCCCGGCCCGCATGATCCGCACGACGTGTCCGTCGCAGTTCTGGCACGTGGGCTTGCTCAACGGGGAGGGCACGATCGTGCCGTCCGCCACGTAGAGGACGAACTCGTGCCCCGCGGCGTCCGTGTGGTGCTCTATCTCGTACGACTGCTCCCAGCCGTACCCGCAGCGCATGCAGGCGAAGGAGTACGACTCGTTGACGACGGCACTCGCACCGGCGCGGAGCCCGGTCTGCCCTGCGATCTCACTCATGCCAGCTCCTGTTCCGCTGTGGCGTGAGGACGATTCCGCCCCCGCAACCCAGTGGACTCCTCAGCCGGACCGATGGCAGCAGACCTGTCGACTATTGGCGCCGATTTGGGCGTTCCTTGCCCCGGACCCCCGTCGCCTTTGCCCACCCATGGGGCGCGCGCTCATCCGAAATGCGCCCTGCTCAGAGGCTATTGAGCGCCCCCCTTATGGGACGCGCCCCAAAGGGGCGCGGGGCTGTGTCTGTGTGCGGCTCCGCCGCGTGGGCGCGCCCAGCCACGGACAACCGCCGCCCGCAGCAAACCCCAGCCCCACCCCCGAACCCGGTTACCCCGCCGCGTTCTTCGCGGCAACCACCGCGTCGAAAACCTGCCGCTTCGGCACCCCGGCCTCCACCGCGACCGCGGCGATCGCCTCCTTGCGCCGCTCCCCGGCCTCCTCCCGCACCCGGACCCGCCGCACCAGCTCCTCCGCCCCGACTTCCTCGGGCCCCCGCTCCGGCGCCCCCTCCACCACCACGGTGATCTCCCCGCGCACACCCTCCGCGGCCCAGGCCGCCAGCTCCCCCAGCCCGCCGCGCCGTACCTCCTCGTACGTCTTGGTCAGTTCCCGGCACACCGCGGCCCGCCGCTCCGCCCCGAACACCTCGGCCATCGCCGCGAGCGTGTCGTCGAGCCGGTGCGGAGCCTCGAAGTAGACGAGCGTGCGCCGCTCCCCGGCCACCTCCCGCAGCCGCCCCAGCCGCTCCCCCGCCTTGCGCGGCAGGAACCCCTCGAAGCAGAACCGGTCGACGGGCAGCCCGGACAGCGCCAGCGCGGTGAGCACGGCGGACGGCCCGGGCACTGCGGTGACCCGGACGTCCCGCTCCACGGCGGCGGCGACCAGCCGGTACCCGGGGTCGGACACCGACGGCATCCCGGCGTCCGTGACGAGCAGCACACGTGCCCCGCCCACCAGTTCCTCGACCAGCTCCGGCGTCCGCGCGGACTCGTTGCCCTCGAAGTAGGACACCACCCGCCCCTTGGGCGTGACGCCGAGCGCCTGGGTCAGCCGCCGCAGCCGCCGCGTGTCCTCGGCGGCGACGACATCTGCTCCGGCCAGTTCCTCGGCGAGCCGGGGCGGGGCGTCCGCGATGTCGCCGATGGGGGTGCCTGCGAGTACGAGTGTTCCGGTCACGCCCTCCATCCTCCCAGGGGCCGGGGACGCACACTCCTCCCAGGGGCGCAGGATGGGGACGCATACCGGCCATGCACGGGACTCACACAGCACGGTTCCCTACGATGGCGCGGTGACCAGTACCGCGTCCTCCACGGACACCCGGCAGGGCCAGGCGCCGCACGAGCAGCGGCCGCCCTGGCAGCAGCGGCTGCGCCGCTTCGGCTACCAGCAGCCAAGAAGCGATGCCCGCGACGTCCGTGACCTGCTGGTGCCGCCGTACACCGAGCCCGGCCCGCGCCTGTGGGCCGCGCTGGGCATCCCGCACACGCTCGCGGGGCGGCTGGTGCGCTGGTCGGGCTGGATCGGCCCGCTGCTCGTCACCCTGCTGGCGGGCGTGCTGCGGTTCTGGAACCTGGGCAACCCCAAGGCGGTGATATTCGACGAGACGTACTACGCCAAGGACGCGTGGGCGCTCGTCCACCGCGGTTTCGAAGTCAACTGGGACAAGAACGCCAACGACCTGGTCCTCTCGTCCGGCGGGCACGTCACCATCCCGACGGACGCGGCGTACGTCGTGCACCCGCCGGTGGGCAAGTACGTCATCGGGCTCGGCGAGCTGCTGTTCGGTTTCGACCCGTTCGGCTGGCGGTTCATGACGGCGCTGCTCGGCACGCTGTCGGTGCTGCTGCTGTGCCGGATCGGCCGCCGGCTGTTCCGCTCCACGTTCCTGGGGTGCCTGGCGGGCGCGCTGATGGCGGTGGACGGCCTGCACTTCGTGATGAGCCGCACCGCGCTGCTCGACGGCGTGCTGATGTTCTTCGTGCTGGCCGCGTTCGGCTGTCTGCTCATCGACCGGGACAAGGCGCGCGGGAAACTCGCCGCGGCGCTCCCGGTGGACGCCGACGGCCGGGTCCGCCCCGACCGGGACGTCGCCGAGACGGCCCGCCTGGGTTGGCGCCCCTGGCGCTGGGCGGCGGGCCTGATGCTGGGCCTGGCCTTCGCCACGAAGTGGAACGGCCTCTACATCCTGGCCGCGTTCTGCCTGATGACGGTCCTGTGGGACGTCGGTTCGCGCAGGGTCGCCGGCGCCCGGCACCCGTACTCGGCGGTGTTCAGGCGCGACACGGGCCTGGCGTTCCTCGCCACGGTCCCGGTCGCCATCGTCACCTACGTGCTGTCCTGGACCGGCTGGATCCTCTCCGCAACCGACGGCTCCGGCGGCTACTTCCGCAACTGGGCCGCGACCGACGGCAAGGGCGGCAGCTGGGCCTTCCTGCCCGACTGGCTGCGCAGCCTGTGGCACTACGAGCACCAGGTGTACGAGTTCCACGTCGGCCTGTCCTCGCCGCACACCTACCAGTCCAACCCGTGGAGCTGGCTCGTCCTGGGCCGCCCGGTGTCGTACTTCTACGAGTCCCCCGCGCCCGGCCGGGACGGCTGCCCCGCGGACGCCGGCGAGAAGTGCGCCCGCGAGGTCCTGGCCCTCGGCACGCCGCTGCTGTGGTGGGTCGCCTGTTTCGCGGTCCTCTACGTCCTGTGGCGCTGGCTGTTCCGCCGCGACTGGCGCGCGGGCGCCATCGCCTGCGGCATCGCGGCCGGCTACCTGCCCTGGTTCATGTACCAGGAGCGCACGATCTTCTTCTTCTACGCCATCGTCTTCCTGCCGTTCCTGTGCCTGGCCGTGGCCATGCTCCTCGGCGCGATCATCGGCCCGCCCCGCTCCACCGACACCCGCCGCGTCGTCGGCGCCACGGGCGCGGGCGTACTCGTCCTGCTGATCGTCTGGAACTTCATCTACTTCTGGCCCCTGTACACGGGCACGGCCATCCCCATCGACGACTGGCGGGCGCGGATGTGGCTGGACACCTGGGTCTAGCCGCCCATGTCTCCACGGATACGGGTTCACGAAGGGACAGGTACTGGTGTCGTCTTCGAAGCGGGTCACGTCGGTCACGGGAACGCGGCTTCCGATCTGCCGTACCTGCGGTGTGCAGTACGGAGCACCGCGCGCTGATTGCCCGATCTGCCTGGACGAGCGGCAGTACGTCGGCTGGGAGGGTCAGCAGTGGACCACACTGGCCGAGTTGCGCGCCGGTGGCCGTCGCGGGCAGCTCGATGAGGAGGGGCCCGGTGTGCTGGGGGTCGGTGCGGCTCCGTCGGTGGGCGTGGGCCAGCGTGCGCTGCTGATCCGCTCACCGTCCGGCAACGTGCTGTGGGACTGCGTGGGCTACCTCGACGACGATCTCGCCGCCGAGATCGAGGAGTTGGGCGGGATCAGCGCGATCGCCGTCAGCCATCCGCACTTCTACGGCGTGATGGCCGAGTGGGGCCGGGTCTTCGACGCTCCGGTGTATGTCCATGCCGCGGACCGTGACTGGGTCGGGCGGCCCGATCCGGTCATCGAGTACTGGACGGGCGACACGCACACGATCGCGCCCGGCATGACACTGATCAATGCGGGCACGCACTTCGCCGGGGGCACGGTGCTGCACTGGGCCGACGACCCGGAGGGGCGGGGCGCGCTGTTCAGCGGGGACATCTTCATGGTGGTGATGGACCGGCGGTGGGTCAGCTTCATGTACAGCATCCCCAACTTCATTCCGGAGCGACCGAGCACCATCCGCCGCGCGCTTGCGCTGGTCGAGCCTTTCGCCTTCGAGCGCATCTACGGGGCGTTCTGGAAACGCGTGGTCAGCGCCGACGGCGCGGGAGCGGTCCGGCGTTCCGCGGAACGGTACCTGCGCTTCGTGCTGGAGAACGACTCGTGACGGTGCCGGGGCGAAGCCGGGCAACGCCGGATCCGGGCCCCGTCTGTGTTCGGTCAAAAATTGAAACGCCCGTGCCTGTAGTAACCGCTTCCCCATAGAGTGCTCCCAGATCGAGCTTTCTGAACACGTTCAATGGAACGAGTGAAGCTCCACGGGGAGGGGACCGCCCAATGGGCAAGGGGGTCAAGGCCGCCGTCATAGGCGGCGTGTTCGCGGTGATGGTGGGCGGGGCCGGGTACGGGGCCTACAACATCATGAGCGCGCTGAACGGCGACGGGGGCGGCACGAGCGGGGTCGCCACGGAGAAGAAGTCGGGGCCGCCGGGCAAGGACGAGGTCAAGGAGACCACGGCCGGGTTCTTCACGGCCTGGGAGAAGGGCGAGGCCGCGACCGCGGCGTCGTACACGAACAACGACGCGGCCGCCGAGCAGCTGCTGACCGCCTTCGGCGACGACGCGCACATCACCGACGTGAAGATCACGCCCGGGGCGGCGGCCGGCACCACCGTGCCGTACACGGTGAAGGCGAAGGTGGCCTACGACGGGAAGTCGAAGCCGCTGAGCTACCGCAGCAAGCTGAAGGTCGTGCGCGGGCTCACCAGCGGGCGGGCGCTGGTCGACTGGCAGCCGTCCGTCGTGCACCCCGAGCTGAAGCGGGACGAGACCCTTGTCACGGAGAAGTCCGCCAGCCCGCCTATCAAGGCCGTGGGCCGCGACGGCTCCGAGCTGACGAAGGAGAAGTACCCCTCCCTCGGCCCGGTCCTGGACGCCCTGCGCGCCAAGTACGGCGAGGAGGCCGGCGGCACGCCCGGTGTCGAGCTGGTCGTCCGGCACGCCGGCGAGGGCGTCCCCGACACCCCGCTGCTCACCCTCGCCGAGGGCAAGCCGGGCAAGCTCACCACCACGATCAGCGCGAGCGCGCAGGCGGCGGCGGAGAAGGCGGTCAAGCGGTTCGCCCAGTCGTCGGTGGTGGCGGTCAAGCCGAGCACCGGTGAGGTGCTGGCCGTGGCGAACAACCGTACGGACGGCTTCAACGCGGCCTTCGAGGGCCAGGCGGCACCCGGCTCCACAATGAAGATCATCACCGCCGCGATGCTCATCGACAACGGCGTGACCTCGATGAACGGCCCGGCGCCCTGCCCGGCCGACGCCGTGTGGCAGGGCCAGAAGTTCGAGAACCTCACCGGCATGGATCCCAACGAGAGCGCCACCCTCGCCAACAGCTTCATGCGGTCCTGCAACACCGCCTTCATCAAGCTCATCGACGAGAAGCCGCTCACGGACGCCTCGCTGACCCAGGAGGCCGAGCAGCGCTTCGGGCTGGGCCAGGACAACTGGAAGACCGGCATCGTCTCCTTCGACGGCAGCGTCCCCGCGGTCAGCGGCCCGGACCGGGCGGCCGGTGCCATCGGGCAGGGCCAGGTGCAGATGAGTCCGCTGAACATGGCCTCGGTGACCGCGACCGCGATCACCGGCACCTTCCGCCAGCCCTACCTGGTCTCGCCGGGGCTGGACGACCGGCAGCTGGCCCAGGCCCAGGGTCTGAAGGCGAGCACCGCCGCCCAGCTGAAGCAGATGATGCGGCTCACCGCCACGCAGGGCACCGCCCAGGAGGCCATGGCCGGGCTCGGCGGCGACATCGGCGCCAAGACCGGTTCCGCCGAGGTCGACGGGAACGCCAAGTCCAACAGCTGGTTCACCGGGTTCCGTAACGACGTCGCGGCGGCGGCCATGACCGAGGAGGGCGGTCACGGCGGCGACGCGGCCGGGCCGATTGTCGCAGCCGTGCTACGAACGGGTGGCTGATCCCACCTCCGCGGGACGGGACTCTAGGGTGGTGGCCGTCGTTGGGACAGCCGAGGGCGACGGGGACCCTGGGGATTCGTGGAGGAACGAACAGCAGTGGGCAACAGAAGGCGCGTCGCCGAGCGACGGAAGACGAGGCCCGCCGTGATCGGCGGGGTGATCGCCGTGGTCGTCGGCGGTGCCGGGTTCGGCGCCTACGCGCTGTACGGCGGCGGCGCGGCGGCCGACGACGGCGCCCGGGCGGCCTCCGCCGACCAGAAGCCCAAGGTGAAGACCGGGCCCCTGTCGGCGACCGAGGTCACCACCACCGCCCAGGCCTTCCTCACCGCCTGGCAGTCGGGGAAGGTCACGCAGGCGGCCGCGGCCACCGACGACTCGGCCGCGGCCAGGTCCCTGCTCACCGGCTACGCCAAGGACGCCCGCATCAAGGACGTCACCCTCACCCCGGGCACGCGCACGGGTGACAAGGTGCCGTTCTCCGTCAAGGCCACGGTGTCGTACAAGGACACCGAGAAGCCGCTGGCGTACGACAGCGCGCTGACCGTCGTCCGCCGCACGAGCGACGGAAAGCCGCTGGTCGACTGGCACTCGGCGGTCGTCCACCCCGATCTGAAGGACGGCGACAAGCTGGTCACCGGCGAGGCGGGCACGCCCCCGGTCAAGGCGCTCGACCGGGACGGCGGCGAGCTGACCAAGAAGAAGTACGCCTCGCTCGGACCGATCCTGGACGGGCTGCGCGAGAAGTACGGCAAGGAGGCCGGCGGCAAGGCCGGCATCGAGCTCCGGGTCGTGCGCGGGAAGTCCGCCAAGTCGGACGACCTGTCCGACAAGACCCTGCTGGAGCTGAGCAAGGGCACGCCCGGCACGGTGAAGACCACGCTGGACCCGGCCCTCCAGGCGGCGGCCGAGAAGCAGGTCGCGAAGAAGGCCCGGTCGTCGGTGGCCGTGATGCGGCCCTCGACCGGCGAAATCCTGGCCGCGGCCAACGCCTCGCCCGGCTTCAACACGGCCTTCCAGGGCTCCCTCGCCCCCGGCTCCACGATGAAGGTCATCACCTCGTCGCTGCTGATCGAGAAGGGCCTGGCCTCGGCGGACAAGAAGCACCCGTGCCCGAAGTACTTCACCTACGGGCACTGGAAGTTCCAGAACGACAAGAAGTTCGAGATCAAGAACGGCACGTTCAAGGCGAGCTTCGCCCGCTCCTGCAACACGGCCTTCATCAGCCAGGCGCCGAAGCTGAAGGACGACGACCTGGCCAAGCAGGCCCAGCAGGTCTTCGGCCTGGGGATGAACAACTGGGCGATCGGCGTGCCGTCCTTCGACGGCGCGGTGCCGGTGCAGTCGGCGGCCCAGATGGCCGCCTCGCTGATCGGGCAGGGCGGGGTCCGGATGAACCCGCTGAACATGGCCTCGGTGTCGGCGACGGTCAAGTCCGGCACCTTCCACCAGCCGTACCTGGTCTCCCCGGACGTGGACGGCCGCAAGCTCGCGACGGCGTCGCGCACGATGTCGGCGGGCACGCTGTCCCAGCTGCGTGAGCTGATGTCGTACACGGCCGACTACGGCACGGCCGCGGAAGCGATGGCCGGGGTCGGCGGCGACGCCGGCGCGAAGACCGGTTCCGCCGAGGTCGACGGCCAGAAGAAGCCGAACGGCTGGTTCACCGCCTACCGGGGCGACCTGGCGGCCGCGGGCGTCGTCCAGCAGGGCGGCCACGGCGGCGAGACGGCCGGGCCGATCGTGGCGGCCCTGCTGAAGATGGGCGGCTGAGCCCGGGCTCAGTGCGTCACCGGTTCCACGGCGGCCATGTACGTCCGCCGCAGGAACCGCAGCAGCGCCTGCCGCTCGAACTGCACCACCGACACGCCCTGTGCCGAGTGGAACTCCACGACGGCCTGCACCCGGCCGCACGGCCACACCCGCACTTCACCGCTGCCCGTGGGGGCCCGCAGCCCTTCCTCCAGCAGCCGACGGTCGAAGGTCCACTCCCGCCCCCCGCTCCCGGGCAGGCGGATCCGCACACAGCGGGGATCGTGCTCGGGGTCGTAGCGCAGCGTGACCGGAACCGCTTCCAGCTCGTCGGTCAGTGGGACGGCCGCGTCCGTCACGATGTGGGCTCGCGCGTACTGCTCGACTACGGACATCGGACGGCCCCTTCACCGTGCGCCATCTGTATGGAGACTGTGCGTCCACCCCTTCTCCAATGTCGCATATTTTCCGGATTGCGCTCCCTGAGGCCGGACATATCGCAGGTGAGGTAAAACGAGCATCCCGCTCTTGCAAATCATTCGCATCAAGCCACATCATCGAACGGTGCATGTACCTGACGGATTCATCAACGCGCCCACCTCCGCCGCCACCGGTGTGATCGCCGCGGGCGCCATCGCCGTGAGCCTGCGCGGCGCGCGCCGCGAGCTCGGGGGAGAGCGGACGGCGCCGCTGGCCGGGCTGGTCGCGGCGTTCATCTTCGCGGTGCAGATGCTGAACTTCCCCGTCGCGGCGGGGACCAGCGGCCATCTGCTCGGCGGGGCGCTCGCCGCGATACTCGTCGGCCCCTACACCGGGGTCCTGTGCGTATCCGTCGTCCTGCTCATGCAGGGCATCCTCTTCGCGGACGGCGGCCTGACCGCGCTCGGCGTGAACATCACCACCATGGCGATCGTCACCACGGTCGTCGCCTACGCCCTCTTCCGCGGCCTGGTGAAGGTGCTGCCCCGCACCCGCCGGTCGGTCACCGTGGCCTCCTTCATCGCCGCCCTGGTCTCCGTCCCGGCCGCCGCCCTGGCCTTCACGCTGATGTACGCGATCGGCGGCACCACCGACGTGTCGATCGGCAAGGTCGCCACCGCCATGGTCGGGGTGCACGTCCTGATCGGCATCGGCGAGGCCGTGATCACCGCACTGACCGTCGGCTCGGTCATCGCCGTACGCCCGGACCTGGTGTACGGGGCGCGCGGCCTCACACAGAAGCTCAAGCTGCGGGTGAACGGCGAACTGGTCGACGCACCGCAGGCCGAGCCAGGGCTCGCCCCCGTGGCCGCCCGGACCTCGCACCGCAAGGTGTGGGTGGCGGGCCTGGTCGCCTCCCTGGTCCTGGCGGGATTCGTCAGCTTCTACGCCTCCGCCGACCCCGACGGCCTGGAGAAGGTCGCCGCCGACCACGGCATCGACAAGAAGACCGAGGAGCACGCGGGGGCCGGCTCCCCGCTCGCCGACTACGGCGTCAAGGACGTCGACGACGCCCGCCTGTCCGGGGGGCTGGCGGGCGTCATCGGCGTGGGCGTCACGGTCGTCGCGGGCAGCGCGGTCTTCTGGGCGGTACGCCGTCGCCGTTCGGACGACACGTCCCCGTCGAACACCGTGGACACGGCGGACACGACCGGCACGACCGGCACATCGGATACGTCGAACCCGACGAACACCACGAGCGTCTGACATGGGAGCAGGGCACGCGCACAAGCTCTACCGGCACGGGCACTCGCCCGTGCACGGCCTGCCGCCGCACACCAAACTCGCCGCCGTGTTCGTCTTCGTGGTGGCCGTGGTGTCGACGCCGCGGGAGGCGATGTGGGCCTTCGGGCTGTACGCCGTGCTGCTCGGGGTCATGGCGTACGTCGCGCGGGTGCCCGCCGGGTTCCTGCTGAGGCGGCTGCTGATCGAGGTGCCGTTCGTCGCGTTCGCGGTGCTGATGCCGTTCGTGGCGGAGGGTGAGCGGGTCGACGTCCTCGGCCTGTCCCTGAGCGTCAACGGCCTGTGGGGCGCCTGGAACGTGCTCGCCAAGGGCACGCTCGGCGTCGCCGCCTCCGTGCTCCTCGCCGCCACCACCGAACTGCGCGAACTCCTCCTCGGCCTTCAGCGGCTCAGACTCCCGCCGCTCCTCGTGCAGATCGCGTCCTTCATGATCCGCTACGGCGACGTCATCACGGACGAGATGCGGCGCATGCGGATCGCCCGGCAGTCCCGCGGCTTCGAGGCGAAGGGCGTCCGGCACTGGGGCGTCCTGGCCAAGTCCGCGGGCGCCCTGTTCATCCGCTCCTACGAGCGCGGCGAGCGCGTGCACCTGGCCATGGTCAGCCGCGGGTACGCCGGCTCCATGCCGGTCATCGACGAGGTGACCGCGTCCCGGGCGCAGTGGACGTACGCCCTCACCCTGCCCTGTGCCGCCCTCGTCGTCTGTCTGCTGGGATGGGCCCTGTGACTGATGTGACCCCTTCACTGGACGTGGCCGGTCTGGCCTTCGCCTACCCCGACGGGCACCAGGCCCTCTTCGGCGTCGACTTCTCCGTCGGGCGCGGCGAGCGGGTCGCGCTGCTCGGCCCGAACGGCGCCGGCAAGACGACCCTCGTGCTCCACCTCAACGGCATCCTGACCGGCGGCACCGGCACGGTGAAGGTGGCCGGGCTGCCCGTCGGCAGGCAGCACATGGCGGAGATCCGGCGCCGGGTCGGCATCGTCTTCCAGGACCCGGACGACCAGCTCTTCATGCCGACCGTCCGGGAGGACGTGGCGTTCGGGCCCGCGGCGGCCGGGCTCAAGGGGCCGGAGCTGGAGCAGCGCGTGGACCGGGCGCTGGAGCGGGTCGGCATGGCGGAGTTCAAGGACCGCCCGCCGCATCACCTGTCCTTCGGCCAGCGTCGCCGGGTGGCCGTCGCGACCGTCCTCGCCATGGAACCGGAGATCCTCGTCCTCGACGAGCCCTCCTCCAACCTCGACCCCGCCTCCCGCCGCGAACTGGCCGACATCCTCCGCTCCCTCGACGTGACCGTGCTGATGGTCACGCACGACCTGCCGTACGCCCTGGAGCTGTGCCCCCGCTCCCTGATCCTCAGCGAGGGCGTGATCGCGGCGGACGGCCCGACCGGCGGACTGCTCTCCGACGAGGAACTGATGCGCGCCCACCGGCTGGAGCTGCCGTTCGGTTTCGATCCGCGTTCCGTGCCGGCCGCTCCGGCACGTCCGTGAACAATGGGCGCGTGACGAACGAGGAGACCGAGAGCTCACTGCTGCTGGACCGGCAGTTGTGTTTCGCGCTGTACGCCGCCCAGCGCGCGGTGACGGCGGCGTACCGCCCTCTCCTCGACGAGCTCGGCCTCACCTACCCGCAGTACCTCGTCCTGCTGGTCCTCTGGGAGCGCGGGGAGACCACGGTCAAGGAGCTGGCGGCCGCGTTGAGACTCGACTACGGCACGGTGTCGCCGCTGCTGAAGCGGCTGGAGGCGGCGGGTCTCGTACGGCGTGAGCGGTCGGCGCGGGACGAGCGGTCGGTACTCGTGGCGGTGACCGGGCGTGGGGAGGAACTCCGGGAGCGGGCGGCGGGCGTGCCCGGCGCGCTGCTGTCGGCGACGGGGCTCGACGGCACCGAGGCCTCGCGACTCCGCGAGGAGCTGCGGCGGGTGGCGGAGGGGGCCGAGTCGGCGGCGGAGCGCGCTCGCTGATCCGCGAAGGGGTTACCCGCGGTTGCCACCCCCTGGTAGCGGCAGGCAGGTTACTGGCCAGTACCTTGTGCACGATGTGTTTGCGCGCACTTGTTTCCCGGGGGAGGACAGGATGACTGACGGCCTCGCCGTCGACACCCGCCCGACGAAGATCATGTACGTGGCCGAGGCCACCGCCCACGGCGGCCGCGAGGGCTATGTCACCAGCCAGGACGGCCAACTCGACCTCAAGGTCGCGATGCCCCCGCAGCTCGGCGGCGACGGCAACGGCACCAACCCGGAACAGCTCCTCGCGGCCGGCTACAGCTCCTGCTTCCACAACGCGCTGATCCTGGTCGGCAACCGCGAGGGCTACGACCTGACCGGCTCGACGGTCTCCGCGAAGGTCGGCATCGGCCCCAACAAGCAGCGCGGCTACGGCCTCGCGGTCGCTCTGAGCGTCTCGCTCCCCGTCCTCGACCCGGGCCTCGCGACCAAGCTGGTGGACGCGGCCCACGAGGTCTGCCCGTACTCGAACGCGACCCGCGGGAACATCGACGTGACGATCCTGCTTGGCTAGAGGGGAGCAAGGGGAGCACCGCGGCGAATCGAGGAGTACGGACGTGGACGTGTACGGCACAGTGGCCGAGGGCTTCGAGCCGGTCAGGGACGCGTTCGTACGGAACTTCGCCACCCTCGGGGAGCGGGGCGCGGCCGTCGCCGTCTACCGGGACGGGCGGCAGGTCGTCGACCTGTGGGCCGGCACGAAGGACGTCGACGGCACGGACCCCTGGGAGCGCGGCACCGCCCAGGTCGTGCGCTCGGCGACGAAGGGCGTCGCCGCCGCCGTACTCCTGCTGCTGCACCAGCGCGGGCAGCTGGACCTGGACGCGCCGGTGGGCCACTACTGGCCGGAGTTCAAGGCACAGGGCAAGGAACGGGTGCTGGTCCGGCACGTCCTGAACCACCGGGCCGGCCTCCCCGCCCTCGACCACCCCCTCACGCCTGAGCAGGCCCTCGACCCGCTCCTTGGCCCGGAGGCGGTCGCCGCCCAGGTTCCCGCCTGGGAACCAGGCACCGACCACGGCTACCACGCGCTCACGTACGGCTGGCTGCTCGACGAACTGGTGCGACGCGTGACCGGGCAGGGCACCGGAGAATGGCTCGCCTCGCAGATCGCCGGCCCGCTGGGCCTGGACCTCTGGCTGGGCCTGCCGGACGCGGAGGCCGGCCGGGTCGGACGCGTGGGCCGCGTCGAGGGACCCGAGCCGACCGGCGGCCTGCGCGCCCGCCCGAAACGCTCGGTCACCGAGGCCTACGAGGACCCGGCCTCCCTGACCCGCCGGGCCTTCGCGGCGATCACCCCGTTCCCGGACCAGAACGACCCGGCCTACCGCGCGGCAGCCCTCCCCGCGACCAACGCCATCGCGACGGCGGACGGACTGGCCCGCTTCTACGCGACCCTGATCGGCGACACCGCCGGCACCTCACGCCTGTTCACGCCGGAGACGGTCGCACTGGCCCGGGCCGAGGAGTCGGCGGGCCCCGACCGCGTCCTGGTGGTCGGCACCCGCTTCGGCCTCGGCTACATGCTGCACGGCAGCGCCTC
Organism: Streptomyces sp. NPDC052064; assembly: GCF_055585925.1. Classification (NCBI taxonomy): domain Bacteria; kingdom Bacillati; phylum Actinomycetota; class Actinomycetes; order Kitasatosporales; family Streptomycetaceae; genus Streptomyces; species Streptomyces sp. NPDC052064. Next base: position 234,419 of record NZ_JBVJJE010000009.1, on the reverse strand, counting down.
CCCCTTCCTCACGCCGGGCTCCTTCGGCCACCCGGGCCGCGGCGGCGCCCTCGGCTTCGCCGACCCGGACACCGGGATCGCGTTCGGCTACGTCACCAACGGATTCCGTAAGACGGTGACGGCGGATCCGCGGGCGCAGGGGCTGGTACGGGCCGTGCGGGGAGCGCTCGGGCTTCAGTAGGGGGTGTCGTCCGGATCGGGCCCTAGACGTGAATCGGGTGGGAGGTCCGCCCGGACGCCTGGTCGATCTCGTCGTGAGCCTTGGTCAGGAGTCGCATGGCGAGCTCGTTGAGTGCCCGGGCTCCGGCGATCTCCTCTCCGACTCTGGGCTGATTGGTGTCGGAGCGGTGTCGGCTCGCTTGCCCGTGTGCCCGTACTTCGCTGCCGTCGGGCAGGCGGACCAGCGCGACCGCCCGCGTGTGCTGGTCGTCCTCCGTGAACTCCAGCTCGACGTGCCATCCCACTGTGGTGTGCATCATGACGATCACCTCCGGAACACTTAGTTCCAGGGTGCTCCTCCCACCGGCTGGACGCACCCGCCTGACCCTGCCTATCCGGCGTGCAGCATCAGCCCGATCCCGACGACGAGCAGCCCGGCCGCCGCGATCCTCGTCGCCCCGAACCGCTCCTTGAAGAACACGGCCCCGATCGCCGCGCCCACGATGATCGACGACTCGCGCAGGGCGGCGATGGGCGCGAGCTCGGCCTTGGTCTGGGCCCACAGCACGAGGGCGTAGGCGGCGACGGAGAGGGCGGCCCCGATGAGCCCGGTCCAGGCGAACGGCCGTAGCACGGCGCCGGTCTCCCGCCTCCAGCGGCTCACGGCGTAGGCGGGGATCACGACCCCTTGGACCGCCATCAGCCAGGCGATGTACCCGAGGGAGGAACCGGAGGCGCGCACGCCGAGCCCGTCGACGACGGTGTACGCGGCGATCGTCAGCCCCGTCGCCAGGGCCGCCCCGATCGCCGCCCAGTCGGGCCGGCGCCCGCGCAGTCCCCACACGGCGACGCCGGTCAGCCCCGCGCACGACAGGGCGATACCGGCGGCGGCCCACCCGTCGGGCACCTCGTGCGCGAAGACGGCGGCGAGCACGGTCACGACGAGAGGCGCGGTGCCGCGCGCGATGGGATAGGCCTGCCCGAAGTCGCCCAGCCGGAAGGACGTCATCAGCAGCGCGTAGTAGGCGATGTGTATGACGGCGGAGCCGAGCAGATAGGGCCATGCCCGGGCCGCCGGAAACGCCACGAAGGGCGCCAGGCCCAGCCCGATGACCACCCCACCGCCCGAGATCAGCGCGAATCCGGCCAGCTTGTCGGTGATCTTGTGGGCGATGGCGTTCCAGCTGGCGTGCGTGACGGCTGCGAGCAGGACGGCGGCGGTGACCAGGGGTGTCACGCGGCGAGCTCGCGCACGTCCACGAGGGTGCCGCCGGCGTGGGTGACCAGGTCGTGGGGAGGCATGGGGAACACGGTGTACGGCGTCCCGGCGGCGGCCCAGACGATGTCGTGCCCGAGCAGGGACCGATCGGCGAGCACGCGCGTTTTCGTCGTGTGCCCGAAGGGCGGCACCCCGCCGATGGCGTACCCGGTGGTCTCCCGCACGACATCGGCCTTGGCCCGCGTGACCCTGTCCGCCCCGAGCTCCTTCCGCACGAGTTCGACATCGACCCGCGACGCCCCGTCCATGAGCACCAGCACCGGCACCCCTCCCCCGAGCTCTCGGCCGCGTTCGAGCAGGGGGGACCCCCATGCCTCGAAGATCAGCGACTTGCAGATCTGACTCAGCTCACACCCGAGCGCGGCGGCGGCCTCGGCGGCCGTACGGGTGGCTTCGGGGAACCGACGGATGAGCGGAGGGACCTCGTCCAACCCGAGCTCCCGCAGGGCTTCGATGAACCGGGGGTGCGCTCCGGAGTTCTCGGCGTCAGTGGCGGCTGTCGTCGTCATGGGGGCACGGTAGCGGTGGGTGTATCGGGCATGCGAGTGGGTTCTTTCCCGTGCCCGCCACGCAGATCGACATCGACGACGAGGCTCTCGCCGAAGCGATGAGACTCTCCGGCGCCAAACCAAGAAGGACACGAACCTCGCAGGTCGGACACCAGCTACGACGCCTGAGAGCCGGTGAGGGCACCCGTCCTCACGGAGCCCTCACCGGCCGGTTTCTCGGATATGTCAGAGCATCAGCCGCGTACCAGCGCCGGGTCCTTGTCCTCCCGGCCGGACTCCGCACGCAGCCCCTCGCCCTCCACGTCCACGTTGGGCAGCGCCCGGTCCAGCCACTTGGGCAGCCACCAGGCCTTGCGGCCGAGGAGGGCCAGGACGGCCGGGACGATGGCCATGCGGACGATGAACGCGTCGAAGAAGACCGCGATCGCGAGGCCGAAGCCGATCATCTTGACCATGGACTCGGACGATCCGATGAAGCCGGCGAAGACCGCCATCATGATGACCGCCGCGGCCGTCACCACCCGGGCGCCGTGCCGGAAGCCCGTCACGACCGCCTGGCCGGCCTTCTCACCGTGGACGTAGGCCTCCCGCATCCGGGTCACCAGGAACACCTCGTAGTCCATCGCCAGGCCGAAGACCACGCCCACCATGAAGATCGGCATCATCGACATGACCGGGCCGGTCTGCTCGACGCCCATCAGATCCGCCAGCCAGCCCCACTGGAAGACCGCGACGACCGCACCGAGGGCCGCCATGACGGAGAGGAGGAAGCCTAGGGCCGCCTTCAGGGGGACCAGGATCGAGCGGAACACCACGATCAGCAGGAGGAAGGCCAGGCCGACCACCAGGACCAGGTAGGGGATCAGGGCGTCGTTGAGCTTCTCGCTGACGTCGATGTTCATCGCCGTCTGGCCCGTGACCAGCACGTTCGCGTCCGAGTCGGCCTTGATCCCGGCGCCCTTGTCGCGGATGGAGTGGACCAGGTCCTCGGTCGTGACCGACGACGGCTTGGAGTCCGGGATGACGGTGATCGTCGCCGTGTCGCCGGCCTTGTTGGGTGCCGGCGGCGTCACCGTGACGACGTCCTTGAGGCCCTTGATCTCGTCGCCGACCTCCGTGAAGGCCGCCTTCGGGTCGTCGCTGTCCTTCGCGTCGACCACGACCATCAGCGGGCCGTTGAAGCCCGGCCCGAAGCCCTCGGAGAGGAGGTCGTAGGCGCGGCGCTGCGTGGTGGACGTGGGCTGGGAGCCGTCGTCCGGCAGGCCCAGTTCCAGGCTCGACGCCGGGACGGCCGCCGCGCCGAGGCCGATGACGCCGAGCAACAGGACCGCGATCGGGCGGCGGACGACGAAGCTCGCCCAGCGCGTGCCCAGGTTCGGCTTCGCCGGCTGCTCCTGCGCCTTGGCCCGGCCCAGCAGCTTGCTCTTCTCCCCCGCCGGCTTCACCCTCCGGCCCGCGTACCCGAGCAGCGCCGGGATCATGGTCAGTGCGATCAGCACCGCGATGGCCACCGTGCCCGCCGCCGCGACGCCCATCTTCGTCAGCATCGGGATGTTGACGACGGACAGGCCCACCAGAGCGATCACGACCGTGAGGCCCGCGAAGACCACCGCCGAGCCCGCCGTGCCGACGGCCCGGCCCGCCGCCTCCTCGCGGTCACGGCCCTCGGCCAGTTCCGCGCGGTAGCGGGAGACGATGAACAGCGCGTAGTCGATGCCGACCGCGAGGCCGATCATCATCGCGAGGGTGGAGGTCGTCGAGCCCAGGTCCAGCGCGCTGGCCAGCGCCGTGATCGTGGAGACACCGATGCCCACGCCGATGAGCGCCGTCAGCAGCGGCAGACCGGCCGCTACCAGCGAGCCGAAGGTGATGACGAGGACCACCGCGGCGACCGCGATGCCGATGATCTCGCTGGTGCCGGTGTGCGGGACCGTCTGGAGCGCGTCACCGCCGACCTCGACGGTCAGCCCGGCCTTCCGCGCGTCCTGCGCGGAGTCCTCCAGGGCGTCGCGGGAGGAGTCCTCCAGCTCCATGCCGGAGACCTTGTACGAGACCTGCGCGTACGCGATCGTGCCGTCCTTGCTGACGGCCTTCGCCTGGTACGGGTCGGTGACGCGGACGACCTCGGAGCCGTCGGCGAGTTCCTTGACGGTCTCCTGGACGGTCGCCTTGTTGCCGGGGTCGGTCATCTTCTCGCCGCTCGGCGCCTTGAAGACGACCCGTGCGGTGGCTCCGTCGGCGCTCGTGCCGGGGAAGCGCTGTTCCAGCAGGTCGAAGGCCTTCTGGGCTTCGGTGCCGGGGATGGAGAACGAACTGTTGCCCGCGGCGGGGGCGCCGGCCGCGCCGACACCGGCGAGGGTCAGCAGGGCCACCCATATCAGGGCGACGAAGTGCCGCCGCCGGAACGAGATCCGGCCGAGTTTGTAGAGGAAAGTGGCCACGAGGGCGTACTCCCGGTCAGGTCGTGGGGTCTTCAGGGCAGGGGTGATCAGCCCGACGACGTGAGCGGTGACGTCAGGTGCTGCGGTGGGGATTGCTCAGGTGGTGGGAACGCCGAGGGCGGGGAGGACCACGGCGTCGATGTACGAGGTGAGGAACGCCTGCGTCGGCGGCTGATCGTCGATCAGCGTGCGCGTGGCGAACGCGCCGACGAGCATGTGCACGATGTAGTCCAGGGCCGGGCGATCGGCCTGGACCTCGCCACGGTCGACGGCCCTTTGCACCACCCGGTGGAACTCCTCCATCTCCGGCTCGATGAGCAGTTCCTTGAACGCCTGGAGGAGGTCCGGGTTGCCGTGCACTGCCATGAACAGACCCCGCATCAGCGCGGCGTTCTGCTGCATGGTGCAGTCGTCCTCACGGGAGGTGAGGGCGTGGAGGTCGCCCCGGAGGGACCCGGTGTCGATGTCGGAGATGCTGCCCGGCTTGTTGTGCCGGATGGCCTTCGCCACCAGCTCCGGCTTGCCGCCCCACTGGCGGTAGAGCGTCGCCTTGCTGGATCGCGTGCGGGCGGCCACGGCGTCCATGGTGAGGGCGTCGTAGCCGACCTCGCGAAGCAGGTCGAGCACGGCCGCGTACAGCTCGGCCTCACGCTCGGGGGTGATCCGACTGCGACGCGCGGTGGCGACCTCAGCCATCTCTCTCACCTTCCTGCTCCGAACGACACGGTTTCGTACGTCACGAAGGTAGCGCATCCCTCATGAAAACGAAACCGTTTCGTACGTGTCCTGGCTCACGACCGGTCGCGGTAGCCGGTTTGGCATAACTTGCTCCGTTCCGTCCCCGGGCAAAGCATGGGGACGTGAGCTATCTGCGTCTGCCGCACCTCCATGACGACCTGCTGTGCTTCGTGGCCGAGGACGACCTCTGGCTCGCCCCGATCGACGGCCCCGGCCGCGCCTGGCGGCTCACCGTCGACCGCACCAAGGTGGGCCACCCCCGCTTCTCACCGGACGGCCGCCATCTCGCGTACACGAGCTGGCGCAGCCTGGTGCCCGAGGTCCATCTGACCCCGGTGGACGGCGGCCCGGGCCGGCAGGTGAGCCACTGGGGCAGCGCCGACACCCGGGTCTGCGGCTGGACCCCGGACGGCGAGATCCTGGCCGTGGCCTCGCACGGCGAGCCCTTCTCGTACTTCACCTGGGCCTACAAGGTCTCCCTAGACGGCGACCCGGGCCGCAAGCTGCCCTGGGGGCCGGTCGCCGACATCCAGGTCGCCGACCTGGACGGGGAGCGGAAGTCCCTCCTCCTCACCGGCACCCCGCCGCACGAACCGGCCTCCTGGAAGCGCTACCGGGGCGGGGCCACGGGCAGGCTGTGGCTGCACGGCGAACGGATCCTGGCCGGTCTCGGCGGCCATCTGCACTCCCCCATGTTCGTCGGCCGCCGGATCGCCTTCCTCTCCGACCACGAGGGCGTCGGCAACCTCTACTCGTGCGCCTACGACGGCTCCGACCTGCGCCGGCACACCGACCACGACGCCTTCTACGCCCGGCACGCCTCCAGTGACGGCACCCGGGTGGTGTACCAGTGCGCGGGCGACCTGTGGCTGGTCGACGACCTGTCACCGGACTCCGAGCCCCGCCGGCTGGACGTACGGCTGAGCGGGCCGCGCGCGGGGCGGCGTCCCTACCCGGTGGCCGCGGCCCAGCACGTCGACGGGATCTCGGTCGACGAGACCGGGCGGGCCGGCGCGGTCGTCGTACGCGGCAGCCTGTACTGGCTCACGCACCGGGACGGACCGGCCCGCACCCTCACCGACACCCCGGGCGTCCGGGTGCGGATGCCTGAGATGCTCGGCGCGAGCGGGCGGGTGGCGTATGTGACGGACGCGGAGGGCGAGGACGCGATCGAGATCGCCTCCCTGCCCCGGGCGAGCGGCGACCGCGAGCCGCGCCGGCTGGCCTCGGGCGAGCTGGGCCGGGTGCGCGAGCTGGTGTCGGACCCGGAGGGCGAACGGCTGGCGGTCGCCTCGCACGACGGGCGACTGCTGCTCGTCGACGTCGCGGAGGACACCGGTGTGGGGGGCGACGTCGCGGAGGACACCGGAACGGAGGGCGGCGCCACGGCGAGCGGCGGCACGGCGAACAGCCACCCGGCAGGCGGCGACACGGCAGGCGGCGGCACGACGGGTCCCGGCGGATTGGTCACCGAGCTGATCCGGTCGGTCAACGGGCCCGTGCGTGACCTCGCGTTCTCCCCGGACGGGGCATGGCTGACCTGGTCGCATCCGGGCATCGGGCGGACCCTGCGCCAGATCAAGATGGCCCGGCTCGCCGGAACGGCAGAAGGGGACCGTTTCGTCGTCGACGTCACCAACGGCCGTTTCGAGGACGAGAACCCGGTCTTCACGCGCGACGGCCGCTACCTCGCCTTCCTCTCCTGGCGCGGCTTCGACCCCGTCTACGACGTGCACACCGGCGACCTGTCCTTCCCGCTGGGCTGCCGCCCGTATCTCGTCCCGCTGTCCTCCGCGACGCCCTCCCCGTTCGCGCTGAGCCCGGAGGGCCGCCCGGCCGCCGGGGGCCTGGACCCGGCGGAGGACGACGAGAACGGGGACAACGGTGCCGTGACCGTCGAGGTCGAGGGGCTGGAGAGCCGGGTCACGCCCTTCCCGGTGGCCGCCTCCAAGTACTCGGCGCTGCACCCGGTGGCGGGCGGCGGGCTGGTGTGGCTGCGCTGGCCGATCTCGGGCGCGCTGGGCGAGACGTTCGCGAACCCGGACGACACCAGCGGCCGGCCGACCCTGGAGCACTTCGGCATCACCAGGGCCAAGAAGTCCGAACTCGCCGTGCACCTGGACTTCTTCGCGGTCAGCGGCGACGGCACGCGGCTGGTGATCGTCGACGAGGGCGAGCTGCGCGCGGTGCCCGCGACCGAGCCCGGCGACTCCGACACGACGGTGTGGATCGACGCACGCCGCATCCTGCACGTGGTCGACCCGGCGGCGGAGTGGCGGCAGGCGTACGAGGAGGCCGGGCGGCTGATCCGGGCGTACTTCTGGGAACCGGGCATGTGCGGCATCGACTGGGACGGGGTGCTGGACCAGTACCGTCCGCTGGTCGAACGGGTCGCCTCCCCGGACGAGTTCGCCGACCTGCTCCGCGAAGTGCTGGGCGAGCTGGGCACCTCCCACGCCTACGTCTCCGCCGCCCGGCGCAACGAGGGCCCGCCGCACTACCAGCGCCGGCAGGGCCTGCTGGGCACCAACTTCGTACGCCGGGACGGCGGCTGGATGGTCAAGCGGATCCTGCCCGGCGATTCCTCCGACTCCAAGGCCCGCTCGCCGCTGGCCGGGACGGGCATTCGCGAGGGGGCGTTCCTGACCCATGTCGACGGCCGCCCGGTGGATCCGGACTCGGGCCCGTATCCGCTGCTGGCGGGCGCGGGTGGTACGACGGTGGAGCTGACCTTCTCCCCTGCGGAGGGCGCGGGTCCGCCCCGGCGGGTCGCCGTCGTCCCGCTCGTCGACGAGCGGCCGTTGCGCTACCAGGACTGGGTGGCCAAACGCCGGGCGGTGGTGCGGGAGTTGAGCGGCGGGCGGTGCGGCTATCTGCACATCCCGGACATGGGCGGTTCGGGCTGGGCGCAGTTCAACCGCGATCTGCGCATGGAGGTGTCGCGGCCCGCGCTGATCGTGGACGTGCGCGGCAACGCCGGCGGTCACATCAGCGAGCTGGTCATCGAGACGCTGAGCCGCACGATCCTGGGCTGGGACCTGACCCGCGACGCCCAGCCCGTGTCGTACACCTCGAACGCGCCGCGGGGCCCGGTGGTGGCCCTGGCGGACGAGGCGACCTCCTCCGACGGCGACATGATCACGGCCGCGTTCAAGCTGCTGAAGCTGGGCCCGGTGGTGGGGCAGCGCACCTGGGGCGGTGTGGTCGGCATGACCGGCCGGCACGAGCTCGGGGACGGCACGGTCATCACGGTGCCGATGAACGCGGCCTGGTTCGATGCCTACGGCTGGTCGGTGGAGAACAAGGGCGTCGCGCCCGACATCGACGTCCTGCGCACCCCGCTGGACTGGGCGGAGGGCCGCCATGCCCAGCTGACCGACGCGGTGGAGCTGGCGCTCGGGCTGCTGGAGACCGATCCGCCGGCGACGCCGCCGACCTACAGCGACGTACCGGACCGCTCCCGTCCGAAGCTGCCGCCCAGGGCGTGAGAAAGGGGTGCCCCGCGCGAGGCACCCCTTCCGTTCAGCACGCAACGTCAGGCGTCGTAGTCCTGGTCGAAGCGGTCCTCCTGCTCGCGCTCCCGCTCACGCTCCCGCTCACGCTGCGAGGGGTGCGAGGGGTCCATGTCCTCGTCACGCCGGCGACCGCGGCCCTGCATCTGCTCACGGGCCTGGTCGGCCTTCTGCTTGGCCTGGTTCTGCCACTGCTCGGACTTCTCCTGGAACTGGTCCTTCATACCCATGTGGGTTCACTCCCGTTGGGGGTGAGGGGATCTGGCTCGACCAGATTCACACGAGCCGTGACGCTGCGCATGTCGATCACTTACGGACCGTAGTCCGCTGCTGTTCATCGGCCGCTCCACCCGCTCCGACGAGGCCTGTGCGCATGCCGTTCAGCCGGTCCGCGAACCGCCGCATCTCGCGCTGGCCCACGGTCCCGATGACCCCGGGCAGATATCCGCGCACACCCTGCATCCCGCGCAGCCACCACTGCCCGTAGACGTGGCCGGCGCGTCGCTCGATCCCGGCCACGAGCCGGTCCACCGCCGGGCCCAGCGGGTACGTCTTGTTGGACGGCCAGGGGAGCCGCTCCCTCAACTCCCGCATGACGTCGTCCTGGTCGGCCCCGCGCACCATGTCGGTGTCGGTCCACGACAGGTACCCGACGCCCACCTTCACGCCCCGGTACCCGACCTCGGCGCGCAGGCTGTGCGCGTACGCCTCCACACCGGACTTGGACGCGCAGTACGCGGTCATCATCGGCGCCGGGGTGATCGCGGCGAGGGACGCTATCTGGAGCAGATAGCCCCGGCTCTCCAGCAGCAGCGACAGGAAGGCACGGGCCGTCACCGCCGAGCCGACCAGGTTGACCTCGATCACCCGCCGCCAGGACTCCGGTTCGGAGTCCGCGAACGGACCGCCCGTGGCGACACCGGCGTTGGCGACGACGATGTCGACCCTGCCGAAGCGCTCCTTGACCTCCTGCGCGACCCGGGCCATCGCCTCGTGGTCGGTGACATCGGCGTGCCAGTGGTCGCTGTCGCTGTGCAGCCGCCCGGAGACCTCCTTGAGCGCGTCCGGTTCGAGCCCGACCAGCGCCAGCTTCACACCGCGTGCGGAGAGCTTGCGGGCCAGCAACTCCCCGACGCCGCGCGCGGCCCCGGTCACCACGGCGACCCTTCCCTCGAGGCTGACCCTGCTCATGCGCTCTCCTCGGATACGACCCGGATGTGTGCGTGGACGAGCTCACGTATCTTCCCGGTGACCAGCTCGGGCGCCTCGACGGGCGTCATGTGGCCGATGCCGGGCAGTTCGGTGAGCCCGGTGCAGTGCGGCAGCGCTTCGGCAAGGGTCCGGGCCTGCACCGGCGGCGTCAGCCGGTCCGCCGTACCGACGACCACGGCCGTGGGCGCGTCCAGTTCCCGTACGCCGTGGTCGAGATCGAGCAGGTCCAGCACGTGCGACCAGGCGTGACGGACCTTGCGGGGGCAGGCGTGCACGATGCGGGCGCAGGCTTCGACCATGTGCGGGGCCGAACCGGGGCCCATGGTCCCGTACTTGAGGATCCGGCGGGCCAGGGGCGTGACCGGTCCGAGCGGCGCCCGGGAGCCGAGGATCCGCCGGGTCAGCCAGATCCGCAGCCGCCCGGGCCGCATGGGGACGACGGTGGCGGCCGCGACCAGGTGCGAACTGCCCGTGCTGCACAGCAGGACAGCGGCGGTGTGCTCGCGGAAGGCTGCTCTCCCGGAGGCCGCCATCACGGTCATGCCGCCCATGGAGTGCCCGGCGATCACGGCCTGTTCGCCGGGCGCGAGGGTGGCTTCGAGTACGGCTTCCAGGTCGTCGGCGAGGGCGTCGGTACTGCACGCCGGGCTCGCGGGGCTGCGTCCGTGACCGCGCTGGTCGTAGGCGATGACCCGGTGATCGGCGGCCAGGCCACGGATCTGGGCCGCCCAGAAGGCGGTGGAACAGGCCCAGCCGTGGGCGAGGACGACGGTGGGGGCGCCCTCGGGCCCGTGGACCTCGACGTGCAGCCGGGCGCCGTCGGCGGAGACGGCGGTCAGTTCGCGCGCGGGGGCGGGCGGGGAGTAGGGGCCCGAATCGACGTGCAGAAGGCGGCTCACGCGTCCACCCCGGCCTTCTTCTCGGTCTTCTGCTCGGCCTTCTGCTCAGCCGTCTTCTCGGCCGCCTTGGTCGCGGAGACCCGCAGGACGTCGTACTCCGCGAGGTCCACCCGTCGCGTCGCCCGCCGGAACTCGGCTGTCGTACCGGGCCAGATGGTGGTGTTGCGGCCGCTCGCGTCGAGGTACCAGCTGGTGCAGCCGCCGGTGTTCCACACGGTCCGCTTCATGCGCTCCTGCACCCGGTGGTTCCAGGCGCGTACGGCGCTCGGACGGGCGTCGAGGGCGACCCGGCCGCCGAGGACGTCGAGTTGGCGGACGAAGTCGGCCAGGTAGTTCAGCTGGGACTCGATCATGAGGATCATCGAGGAGTTACCGAGGCCGGTGTTGGGCCCGATGATCGTCATCCAGTTGGGGAAGCCGGCGGCGGAGGCACCGCGCAGGGCCTCCATGCCGCCCTTCCAGGTCTCGGCGAGGGTCCGCCCGTCGGCGCCCACGACCCGGTCGGCGATGGGCATGTCCGTGACGTGGAACCCGGTGCCGAAGACGATCGCGTCCACCTCGGCCTCGCTCCCGTCGGCGGCGACGAGGGTCGATCCGCGGACCTCGCTCAGCCCGCTCGCGACCACGTCGACATTGGGCTGCGCGAGCGCCGGGTAGTAGTCGCTGGACAGCAGGATCCGCTTGCAGCCGATGCGGTAGTCCGGGGTGAGCTTCGCCCGCAGGGCCGGGTCCTTGATGGCGCGGGCCATGTTGCGCCGGGCCATCTGCTCGACGAAGCCGAGTTCGTTCGGGCGCTTGGTGAACGCCTGGACCTGCAGCTCCCGGATGCCCCACAGCAGTCCGCGGCGCAGCTGCGAGGTGAAGGGCAGCTGCCGGTGGAGCCACCGCTCGGCGTCGCTGATGGCCCGGTCGACGCGGGGCATCACCCACGGCGGGGTGCGCTGGAAGAGGGTGAGCCGCGACACCTCGGGCTGGACGGCCGGCACGATCTGGATGGCCGAGGCCCCGGTCCCCACCATCGCGACGCGCTTGCCGCGCAGGTCGTAGTCGTGATCCCAGCGGGCCGAGTGGAAGACCTTGCCCGGGAAGGAGTCCAGCCCGGGGATGTCCGGGACCTTCGGGTCGGACAGCGGCCCGGTGGCGGAGACGACGATGTCCGCCGACAGACTCCCGCTGCTCGTCTCGATGTCCCAGCACAGCCGCTCGGCGTTCCAGGTCATCCGCTTCACCTCCGAGTCGAAGCGGATGTGCGGCCGCAGCCGGAACACGTCCGTCACGTGCTCCAGGTAGGCGCGGATGTGCTCCTGCCCCGAGAAGGTGCGCGGCCAGTCGGGGTTGGGCGCGAAGGAGAACGAGTACAGATGCGACGGCACGTCACACGCGCACCCCGGGTAGCTGTTGTCCCGCCAGGTCCCGCCGACGCTGCTCGCCCGCTCCAGGACGACGAAGTCGGTGACGCCCTCGCGGCGCAGCCGCACGGCGGCCCCCAGCCCGCCGAACCCGGACCCGACCACCGCGACCCGCACATGCGCGCGTTCGTGTTCGCGTTCGCCCATGCCGACACCTCCACACACCACGAGAACCATGCCAGTGAACACTGGCGCAATGGGAGAGTAGGGCAGTGACGTACTGATGGGTAGGGGGCGACCGAGGAAAGTTACCCTCGGTACGCCTTAAGGTGCCCAGGTGGCCGAGAAGCGTGAATACCGCATGGAAGAGCTGGCCCGCCTGGCCGGGATCACGGTGCGCACCCTGCGCTTCTACCGCGAACGCAAGCTGATCCCGCCACCTCGCCGGGAAGGCCGTATCGCCTGGTACGACGACCACCACCTGAACCGGCTGCGCACGATCACGGCCCTGCTGGAGCGCGGCCACACCCTCAGCGGCATCGCGGAGCTGGCGGAGGCCTTCGACCACGGCCGGGACGTCGGCGACCTGCTCGGCGTCGGCGCCCCCACCGAGGAGGAGCCGGTCCACCTCACCCCCGAGGAACTCGCCGACCACTTCGCGGGCGAGGCCACTCCCGAGAACCTCGCCGCCGCGATGGAACTGGGCTACCTCGGCACCGACGGCAACGAGATCGTCCACATCAGCCGCCGCCTCCTGGACGTCTCCTCGGCCCTGGTCCGCGAGGGCATCCCCCTCGCGGAGGTCCTCGGCGCGGCCAAGCAGGTCCGCACCCACGCCGACGCCCTGGCCGAACTCTTCACCGGCCTGGTCCTGTGCCACGCCTCCGAGGACGACCTGCCCCGCCTGCGCCCGCTGGCCCGGAGCGTGGTGGAGGCGGAGCTGTCACTGGCCCTGGACCGCAGGATGCGCGGGGGCGGACGCTGATGCCCGACGGCCCTAGCAGTCGTAGACGACGGTCACGGGCGCGTGGTCGGACCACCGCTCCGCATGCGTGGCGGCCCGCTCCACGAACCCCTTGACCGCCCGCCCGGCGAGCCCCGGGGTGGCCACGTGATAGTCGATCCGCCACCCCGTGTCGTTGTCGAAGGCCCGCCCGCGGTACGACCACCACGAGTACGGCCCCTCGCTGTCCGGGTGCAGGGCGCGTACGGCGTCGACGTACCCCCCGTCGGCCGGGTCGAGCACCCGCCCGAGCCACTCCCGCTCCTCGGGGAGGAACCCGGAGTTCTTGGTGTTGCCGCGCCAGTTCTTCAGGTCGGCCCGCTGGTGGGCGATGTTCCAGTCGCCGCAGACGAGGACTTCACGCCCGTCGGCGGCGGCCCTCTCGCGCAGCTGCGTGAGGTAGGCGAGGAACTCCCCCATGAAGCGCTCCTTCTCGTTCTGCCGCTCGGTCCCGACCTCACCCGAGGGCAGATACAGGGAGGCCACGGTGACCCCCGGCAGATCCGCCTCCACATACCGCCCGCTGCCGTCGAACTCGGCGGACCCGAAGCCGACCTGGACCCGGTCCGGCTCACGCCGGCTGTACAGGGACACCCCGGCCCGCCCCTTGGCGGCGGCCGGTGCGTGCACCGCATGCCAGCCCTCGGGCTCGCGGACGTGCTCGGGCAACTGCCCCGGCTCGGCCCGCACCTCCTGGAGACACAGCACGTCGGCGTCGGTCTGCGCGAGCCACTCCACGAAGCCCTTCTTCGCGGCGGCACGCAGTCCATTCACATTCACAGAGGTCACAGTGAGCACCCCGGCACGATACCGGCACACTGGACGAGGTCCAGTTCCGGATCGAATACGGTACGCAGCATGCATATACGCCGGGTCTCCTTCGACCACCCCGACGCCGTGAAGCTGAACGACCAGGTCCAGGCCGAGTACGCCGTCCGCTACGGGGACGACGGCGATGCCACGCCCATGGCCGTCACGGACTTCGACCCGCCGTACGGCATCTACCTGATCGCGTACGACGAGCTCGGCACCCCCGTCGCCTCGGGCGGCTGGCGCGCTCAGGACGCGAACGACGAGGGCAACCTGGACGGCGACGCCGAGGTCAAGCGCATGTACGTGATCGAGCAGATGCGCGGCCGGGGCCTCGCCCGCCGCATCCTGGCCGCTCTGGAGGAGGACGCCCGCGCGGCCGACCGCATCCGCATGGTCCTGGAGACGGGCCTCAAGCAGCCGGAGGCCATAGCCCTGTACACGTCCAGCGGCTACGAGCCCTGCGCCAAGTTCGGCTACTACCGGCACCACGAGTCGAGCCGCTGCTTCGCGAAGCGACTCCGACACCCTCGCTGACGGGCGCTCGGCCACTGTTTCCGGGTGCGGCCATGGCCGGGGGCGGTCGCCCGGAATCCGTTGCCCGGATTCCGGCACCAGGGAAGTCTCCCTCTCGTGACCCGTACGAAGGTTGGAGACACTATGCGGCCCCCGCTCATCCGTTCCTTCTCCCAGCTGGAGGACCTGGCGCCTGGCCAACCCGTGGTGACCCTGTTCAGCGGCGGGCTCGACAGCTCGTACCTGTTGCTCCGGCTGCGCCGCATGGGCATCCGTGACGTCCACGCCATCAGCGTCGACATCGGCGAGGACGAATCCTCGGACCACAAGCGCCAGATCGCCGAGGCTCTCGGGGCGAAACTCCACATCCTGGACCGCCGCCAGGAGTTCGCCGACCGGTACGTCGCCCCCGCCATCGCCGCGCAGGCCGTGTACCTCGGCATCCACCCGGTCAGCTCCACTCTCAGCCGCCCGCTGATCGCGGACAGTGCCGTGGAGCTGGCCCGGGACCTCGGCGCGCAGGCCGTGCTGCACACCGCCAACCGCTCCCAGAACACCCTGCGCAGGCTCAACGGCGCCCTGCGGTTGCTCGGTTACGAGGGTGCCTTCGGCAGCCCGTACGACCTCGACCCCGTCTCCCGCGAGGAGAAGCTCGCCGCCCTCCGCGCCGCGGACGTGGACCTGCTCGCCGGCCGGACCGTCAGCGGCGACTCGAACCTGTGGTGCCGCGAGTTCGAATCGGGCATTCTCGACGACCCGGAGCTGCACGAGGTTCCGGACGAGATGTACACGTGGAGCCGCCCGGTCGCCGCGCCGGCCGACACCGACACCGTGACCGTCGCCTTCGAGCATGGCCTGCCCGTCGCCGTCGACGGCACACCGCTGCCCCTCACCGAGCTGATCGACCGGCTCAACCATCGCGTCGGCGCCTACGGCCTGGGCCGCTACTCCGGTCTGGAACACCTCGACCACGGCGAAAAGGTCCTGGAGATCCGGGAGATGCCTGCCGCCTGGCTGCTCCTGAGCAGCTACCGGCACGTCGAGAGCGCCTGCCTGGAGGCGGAACTCATCCGCGAGAAGCAGCACCTGGAGCAGGTCTGGGTGCGCGAGGCCCTGGAGGGCCGCTGGTTCGGCGAGCTCCGACTCGCCACCCAGCGCTTCATCGACGCCTGCGCCGCCCGCACCACCGGCTCCGTCACCTGGCGGCTGCGGACCGGCGGCGCCGACACCCGGTCCATCACCACGGGCGCACCGCTCTACCTGCGGGACCGCGAGGCATGGGAGGAGCGGGCGATCGCCACCGAGTCGGCCCCGTTCACCCGTCCCGAGCCGGTGCTCGCGGCGGCCGCCTGACCGCGCCCCTTCCCCCCTTACTTCTTCTCTCTTCCTTCCGTTCCTCTTCCTTACGCGCCGCGATCCTTACGGAGTACCGCCATGACCACCGCCACCGCCACCACCCCCTCCGCCACCGCCGAGGCGGTCACCGCCCTGTCCGGTCCCGGCGGGCATCTGATGCCCTCTGCCGCCCTGTCGTCGCTCCTCGGCGTGGACGCCTCCGACTGGGCTCGGCTCGCCGGGCACTGGGACGAGCTGACCCTCGACACCTACATGGCCGACGGCGGAACCTACCGCTTCCGCCGCTACGGCCAGTTCGACCTCGAACCGGGCTCCGGAGAGCTGACCCTGCTGCCGCACGCGCCGTACCGGCAGGAGATGGACGTCAATCCGCTCAACGGCGGCATCGAGCGGGTCTTCGACGCCCTGACCGAGTCCTTCGCCGCAGACCCCCTGCTGCGCTCCGTGCTGGTGGCGCTTGGGAGGATCTTCACCGAGGTCAGCGGTACGCCGCGCTGGAACGTGAAGCTCCACCCGTACCGCATCGTCGCCTCCGCCGACCAGCAGGGACAGCCGGCCCCCGAGGGCCGGCACCGCGACGGCGTCACGTTCATCACCTCGCTTCTGATCGGCCGCACCAATGTCACCGGCGGCGAGAGCGGCGTCTACGCGAACGACGGCGCCCACCTGCTCACCACTACGCTGTCCGAGCCCGGCGACCTGCTGCTGGGTGACGACCGCCGCACCCTGCACTCGGTGACCCCGGTGCGCCCGGCGGACCCGGACCTCCCCGCACACCGCGACGTCCTGGTGATCGCGTACACGGCGCGCTGACCCGCGCGCCCGTCCCGTACTTCTTCCTGCCGAGGAGCCTGAATTGACCGTCACCGTGGCCCGTCGCGCCTGGCTGACCGACCTTCCCGTCCTGCTGGTCGCGGTGGTGTGGGGCTCCAGTTACCTGGCGGCGAAAGGGATCACCACGGCACAGACCGTACTGGCCGTGTTGGTGCTGCGGTTCGCCGTGGTGATTCCCGTGCTCGTCGTCGCCGGGTGGCGAAGGCTGCGGGCGCTCAGTGGCGCCCAGATACGCGGGGCGGGACTGCTGGGGCTGATCCTCGCGGGGATCTTTCTCCTGGAGACGTACGGGGTCGTGCACACATCGGCGACCAACGCCGGGCTCATCATCAGCCTCACCATGATCTTCACACCGATCGCCGAGAGCCGGGTGCGCGGCACCGGGCTGTCGGGAGCGTTCATGGCTGCGGCCGGTCTCTCCGTGCTCGGTGTGGTGCTGCTGACGCAGGGCACCGGGTTCAGCGCTCCGTCAGTCGGTGACCTGCTGATGCTGGGAGCCGCCGTCGCCCGCACGGTGCACGTGTTGGCGATGGCCCGTATGGACTCGGTGCGGGGCGCGGACTCACTGTCCCTGACGACCATTCAGCTGGGAAGTGCGGTGATGGTGTTCGCCCTGCTCTCGACGGCCTCCGGCGCGGACGCCACGCCTTGGGCGGTGGCCGCCGGCTTCGGGGCCGCGGAGTGGCTGGGGCTGCTGTACCTGTCGGTGTTCTGTACGTTGTTCGCGTTCTTCGTCCAGATGTGGGCGGTGCGACGGACCTCTCCGTCGCGGGTGAGCCTGCTGCTGGGCACCGAGCCGGTCTGGGCCGCCGTCGTGGGCATCACGCTGGCCGGTGACCGGCCCGGGTGGCTGGGCTTCCTCGGCGTGGCGCTGATTCTGGGCGGCACGGCCTGGGGCCGCTCCGTGGCCGGCCGGCACGGGGGCGCCGAGACGGCCTCCGCGAGCGACGACGGCACGGGGAGCCCGGCGGAAGCGGTCGCGGCGTCAGACGTCGAGCCAGCCCAGCCGCACGGCACAGACCCCGGCCTGGAACCGGCTGGCCGCGCCTAGGCGTTCCGTCAGGTCCGAGACGAGGCGGCGGACCGTACGCTCGGAGATACCGAGCTTGCGGGCCATCGCCTCGTCTGTCAGTCCGCCTGCGAGCATCCGCAGCACCTCACGGTGCCGGCCGGTGGGCTCCCACGTGCCGTCGACCCCAGCGGCCGCCGGGTCGGTGTCGGCCAGCACGGCCGCACCCGCCCAGCAGTGGTCGAAGATCTCCCGGAACACTCCCACGAGAGTGTCGCCATGCAGCATCACCGCCGCGAGTTCGCCGTCGGCAGTACGCGGCGCGGGCACGATGGCCAGGGAGCCGTCCGCCACGATCAGCCGCAGCGGCAGGGTGTGCGCCACGCGCACCTGCGCACCCGCAGCGCTCAGCCGCCGCAGGTACGACGCCATGTGCGGGACGGCGGCGGCCGAGGCGAGATGGACGGTACGGATGCGGACACCGCGGCCCAGCGCCAGGAGGTCGCGCTCCAGACCGGCTTCGATCATGTCGGGCGGCAGCGCGTGCCCGGGGTGGAGAGAGAGGATTTCCCGCTCGACGCCGCGCGACACGTCCTCCAGGGCGGCCGAGACGTTGGCACCGCCGGTCACCACCTCCAGCTGCACGGAGCGCAGCTCCCGCGCGTGGACCGGCTGGAAGTCCGCCAGTACGCGGGCGACGGCGGAGCGGGTCTGCTGCACGGAGTCGAGCAGGGCCGACGTATGCCGTTCCTCCTCCAGCAGCAGGTTCCGCAGCGCCGTTCCCGGGGACAGGGCCATCCAGCCGTTGGGGTTGCCCTGTGACGGGACGAACAGGCTCAGCCGTCCGAGCAGTTGAAGCGCGTCGGCGAACTCGGTGTCGCTCCAGCCATGGCCGGCCGTGACGTTCTGCGGGCTCCAGTCCGCGTCGTCGAGTGCGATGCGGTACAGCTCCTGCGCCCTCGTGCGCACATCCAACCTGATTCCCCCGGTGTCGACCGCTCCCCCGGCGAGCCGCACACTCATCCTAGGAACGTGCTCCGTGCCTGGCCACACACGGTCCGTCATCCGGACAGGGGCAGGACCTACCGTCATCCGGACCGGAGGAAGACCTGAGGCGACCGTCCGCGCGGGCAGCGTCCGGGCCTGGCCATGGCCGGTCCCGGAACACCGGCGGGCATAGCCGCGCCCGTACTCCACGGCCCATGCTGATGGCACACCAAATGCCGATTCCCAGGGGGATTTTCGATGTCCGCTGCCCAGAAGGCCGCCCGTCTCGTCGGGGCTGTCCTCGTGATCCTCGCCGCCGCACTGCCGCTCAGCGACGGTGCCGTCCCCGCCGGGAGCGACGCCGCGTCGGGGACCATCGTGACCGCGGACGACGCACGCGACTCCCTCATCTGGGGCTGACACCCGTGGCACGTCCGGCCATCGCCGTCGTCGCCCCCCTGACGGGGCCGTGCACGGAGTCCGGGGCGATTCTCCTCGCACAGGTCGAGCGCGTGAAGGCGGCCCACCCGGGCCTGGCCGACTGGCATGTACACGATGAAGCCAGGGCGGGGGCTGAGGCCGTCGCCCGGGGCGGGTACGTGGCGGTGATCGGCCACTGCGTGGCAGAGGAGGCCCGCCGGGCACTCCGCCTCTACGAGAGCGCCGGGGTGCTGTGCCTGCTGCCGTTCGTACGGGCTCCGGAGCCGGCGCTGAGCTGGGCGCCGGACGAGGACGGCCTGGCCCGGGTGATCGTCGGCGGTGCGATCGCGCTGGGCGCCACCTCCCTGGCGGTGACGCACGACACGGCCCGGCGCTGGGCGGAGCTGGCCGACCGGGTCACCGGCGCGGCCGATGCCGCGGGGCTCACCCGCACGAACGGCCCGGACACCGCCCTGGCCCTGCTCGTCCCTCAGAACCGCCTCTCCGCCGCACTCCGCATGCCGCCCAGCCCGGGAACGGTGTGCACGGGCCCGGGACGTGCCGGGCCCGTGAGTGCCCAGCCGGAGACTGTCGGCCCAGGGCAGGACGGGCGGCCGGTGCTGGTGGTGGCTGACTGCGGTCGGACGGCCTCGTTCGCCGCGCTCGTCAGCTCGTCGGCCGGCCGCCCCGTGTGGGCCGTGCACCCAGGCCTCTGCCTGGCCCGGCGTGCCGCGACCGCCACGACCGCATTGGCCGAGGCGCTGGCCGACGACCCGGCACTGCACGGCCCCGCGCTCGCCACGGCGGTCGGCCGCCGCTCCGGCACCGTACTGGCTCCGGGCGGTGGAGTGCTCGGCGAGGGCTGGTTCGTCTCGCGCCTCCACGCGGTGTGCCCGCCCCACGGCTGACCCGGGCGACCGGGGCCGCCCCGGAGCCACCGGGTGAAGTCGTCTTCGGGCCGGGGGGATTGGCGAAACGCAGAGATCCCGTCCGATCAATCAGATCGGACGGGATCTCGTCAACTGCCCCCGAGCCAGCTCGGAAACAATCGCTGCGTGGACCTGAGGGGATTTGAACCCCTGGCCCCCTCGATGCGAACGAGGTGCGCTACCGGACTGCGCCACAGGCCCTTGCAACGAGTGAAACTTTAGCACCCCGATCGGCCTGCTTGGAAATCCGTTCCCGAGGGGCGGTCACCTGCGGCTTCGCGGGCTACTCGTTGGCGGCCCGGGGCCGCCCCCCGTCCTCGTACTGGTCGAACAGCGGCGTGCGGCCGCGCTCCCGTGCCCGCCGTGCGGAGGCCGCGCGGCGGGCGTCACTGCGCCCGTCACTGCGCCCGTCGTCGTCCGCCCTCTCCTGCGTGCGGGGCTCCGCCTCGCCGGGGTCGGGGCCGGCGGCGGGGGCCGGTGCGTCCTCGTGGTCCGGGGTGACGGCGCTCGACCGCGCGGAGCTCCAGGTGTCGGGGGCTCCGAGGTCCACGTCGCTGGTGGCCCGGGGCGCGACGGGTGCGGTCACATAGGTCGGCAGGGGCACCGGCACCGGCTCCCAGCTGTCGCCCTGCCCCGGCCGCCGCTGCCGCTCGCGCTGCTGGTCGACCCACTCGGCGTGGTCGGTCTGCTCGACGAGTGCGCGCCGGTCCGCCGCGAGAGCCGACAGGCCGGGGTCGGTCGCCGGCTCGGGTCCTTCCTCCGGTTCGTCGGCCTCTTCGTCGGTGGAGGCGCGCCGGCGGGGCTGCCGCTGGCGCTCCCGCAGCCGCTGGGCCGCGGCTTCGGCCCGGCGGCGGTCCATCTGGTAGGCGAAGCGGCGGCGCTCCTGGGAGCGCAGGTGCGCGATGTACACGCTGAGCATGACGGCGGGCACACCGGGCGCCCACAGGAACGCGAGACCCCCGACCGCGGCGACGATCGCGCCGAGGGTGAAGGCGAGGAACAGCATGGTGGTGGTGCGCCGACGGCGCGCGAGCACCTTCGAGCGCCGGGCTCGCGCTGCGGCCGCCTCGTTCGCCTTGTTCGCCTGGGGTGTCACGCCGCGCCGGGCGGCGGGCGCATGGCCCCGTCCGCGTTCGGCGCCGGCCGGTCCGGATGCCGGGCGGGCCGGCTGCTCGGGGGCGGGCGACGGTACGGGGGCCTGGGTCTGCGGACGCGTCTTGGACACGGCGAAGGCCCGGACGTCCACCGAGTCGGTGACGGCGTCCAGGTCGTCGGCGCCCTGCTCCCCCTCCTCGGTGGAGCGCGCCCGCAGGTCCTTGGCGTACCGGCGCTCCATCCCCGCCCGTCCGGACAGCAGCCGGATGGCGGTGCTGAAGCGTTCCGTCGGACGGGCCTCGTTCAGCTCGTCCTGCCTACGGAGCCACATCGGCACCAAGTAGGCGGCCCAGGCCCCGACAATGACTGCGTAGATGAGGCCGCTGCTGCTCACGCCTCACACCGTAGAGGGATTTGCATGAGGCCATCTGCCAATTGGGCCGGTGTGTCGCACGATCTGGCTGATATTTCGAACTTTTTTTGCGACCGATGCGATCAGCAGACCGTCGAGGCCGGGAATTCAATGACCTGAGGCGGTCAGCGACCGATCAATTTCGAACAAACATTCAATTTCCGGGGTGGTGCCGGATTCCCGGATTACTCTGCGATCGTGCCCGGTGCCAGCGCCTCAGCAACCCGTCCGGCACCTCTTCCGCCGTGAGCGCGAAGACGAGGTGGTCGCGCCAGGCCCCGTCGATGTGGAGATAACGCGGCCTGAGCCCCTCCTCGCGGAATCCGAGTTTCTCCACGACCCGGCGGCTCGGCCCGTTCTCGGGGCGAATGCAGATCTCGATGCGGTGCAGCCCGACCGTGCGGAAACAGTGGTCCACCACGAGCGCCACCGCCGTCGGCATCACCCCGCGGCCGGCCACCGCCTCGTCCACCCAGTAGCCGACGTGCCCCGAGCACATCGAGCCCCAGGTGATTCCGGCCACGGTCAACTGCCCCACGAGCCGCCCCTGGTACTCGATGACGAAGGGCAGCATCCGGCCCGCGTTCGCCTCCGCCTTGAGGTGGCGGACCATCTGGCGGAAGGTCGGACGGTGCGCCATCGGCCCACCGGGCGCGGGCGGCGGAATGGTCGCTTCCCAGGGGCGCAGCCAGTCGCGGTTGCGCCGGTTGACATCGCGCCATGCCCGCTGGTCGCGCAGCTTTATCGGCCTGAGGACGACGTCGCCGTCCACCAGCTCGACGGGCCAGGATGGGCTGTTCAGCTCGCACCCCCACTGCCGGGTCTGGGGTGGTCACCGCCGCGGAGCTGCTCGACGGCGTGGACCAGCAGCGGCTCCAGGACGGCCAGTCCGTCCTTCACGCCGCCGCTGGAGCCGGGCAGGTTGACGATCAGCGTCCGGCCCGTCACTCCGGCCAGGCCCCGGGAGAGCGCCGCGGTCGGCACCTTCTCCCGGCCGAACGCCCTGATGGCCTCGGCGATGCCCGGGACCTCGTGGTCGATCACCCGGCGCGTCGCCTCGGGGGTGCGGTCGGTGGGCGAGATGCCCGTGCCGCCGGTGGTGACGATGACGTCGTAGCCGGTCTCGACACCGGCGCGCAGGGCAGCCTCCACCGGGTCGCCGTCGGGGACGATCTGCGGGCCGTCGACCTGGAAGCCGAAACCCTTCAGGCCGTGAGCGATCAGCGGGCCGCCCTTGTCCTCGTAGATCCCGGCGGCGGCCCGGTTGGAGGCGGTGACGACGAGAGCGCGGTATGTCATGCCCGGCTCCAGTCGCCCGACTTGCCGCCCGTCTTCTCCTCCACCCGTACGTCCGTGATGACCGCCCCCTTGTCGACCGCCTTGACCATGTCGATCACGGTGAGCGCGGCGACGGAGACCGCGGTGAGGGCCTCCATCTCGACGCCCGTGCGGTCCGTCGTCTTCACGGTGGCCAGGATCTCCACCGCGTCGTCCGCGACCGACAGGTCCAGTTTCACACCGGACACCGACAAGGGGTGACACAGCGGGATCAGGTCCGGGGTGCGTTTGGCCCCCATGATCCCGGCGATCCGCGCGGTCGCGAGGGCGTCGCCCTTGGGGACGCCCTCGCCTCGCAGCAGTTCGATCACGCGGGGCGAGACGAGGACGCGTCCGCTGGCGCGGGCGGTGCGCGCGGTCACGTCCTTCTCCGACACGTCGACCATGCGGGCGGCACCCGCCTCGTCGATGTGCGTCAGGCGGTCCTGCGTAGGGGGGTCCTGCGTGCTCATGCTGTGTGGCGCTCCCGGTCCGGCCTGCTGTGCGCGACACGGTACCCCCAACCAGCGCCTCTCAGCCGAGCAGGACCACCTCGACCTCGGTGCCGGGCTCGACGGACTCGGTGTCCTCGGGGACGACGATCAGCGCGTCGGCGTGGGCGAGGGCCGCGACCAGGTGGGATCCGGCACCGCCGACCGGGGTCACCCGTCCGTCGGCGTACGTGCCGCGCAGGAACTGGCGGCGGCCCTTCGGCGAGGTCAGCGCCTTGTCCGCGGTCAGAGTCGCCCGGGTCGTCGACCGATGGATGTCCTCCAGCCCCATGAGGGCGCGGATCGCGGGGCGGACGAACAGTTCGAAGGAGACGTACGACGACACCGGGTTGCCGGGCAGGGCCAGCAGCGGGGTGTGGTCGGGGCCGATGGAGCCGAAGCCCTGGGGCTTGCCGGGCTGCATGGCGAGCTTGCGGAAGTCGATGCCGCTGCCCGCCTCGTCCTCGTCGGCGACGTGGGACAGGGCCTCCTTGACGACGTCGTACGCCCCGACGCTCACACCGCCGGTGGTGACCATCAGGTCGGCGCGGACCAGCTGGTCCTCGATGGTGGAACGCAGGGTCTCGGCGTCGTCGGCGACGGCGCCCACGCGGTAGGCGATGGCGCCGGCGTCGCGGGCGGCGGCGGTGAGGGCGAAGCTGTTGGAGTCGTAGATCTGACCGGTGCCCAGTTCCGCGTCGGGCTGGACGAGTTCGCTGCCGGTGGAGAGCACCACCACGCGCGGGCGCGGGCGTACGCGGACCGTGCCGCGGCCGATCGCGGCGAGCAGGCCGATCTGGGGCGGGCCGAGGATCGTGCCGGCCTCCAGGGCGCGGTCGCCGGCCTTCACGTCACTGCCCTTCGCGCGCACGTGCGCGCGTGCCTCGGCCGGGCGGTACACGTGCACGTGCCCGGTGGCGCCCTCGGGGCCGAGGCTGCGGGCGCGCATGCCGCGCGCCGGCCCCTCGCCGAGCCCGCCGTCGGTCCATTCGACGGGCACGACCGTCTCGGCGCCGGGTGGCAGCGGGGCGCCGGTCATGATGCGGGCGGCCTGGCCCGGGCCCACGTGGAGCAGCTCGGCCTGGCCCGCGGCGACGTCCCCGACGACCTCAAGGGCCGCCGGGAACTCCTCGCTCGCGCCCGCGACGTCCGCCACCCGCACGGCGTATCCGTCCATCGAGCTGTTGTCGAAGGGCGGCAGGGACACCGGCACCGTGATGTCCTCGACGAGGACGCAGCCCTGGGCGTCGAGCAGGTGCAGCTCGATGGGTTCCAGGGGGCGCACGGTGGCGAGGATGTCCTCCAGGTGCTCGTCCACCGACCACAGGTGGTCGGGGCCCGAGTGGTCCTGGCCGGTGACGCGGGGCGCGGCGCTGCTCAACGTGTTACATCTCCTCGGCTACGTAACTGCGAAGCCAGGTCCGGAAGTCCGGGCCCAGGTCTTCACGTTCGCACGCGAGCCGGACAATGGCACGCAGGTAGTCGCCGCGGTCGCCGGTGTCATAGCGACGGCCCTTGAAGACGACGCCGTGCACCGGGCCGCCGATCTTCTCGTCCTCGGCGAGCTGCTGGAGGGCGTCCGTGAGCTGGATCTCGCCGCCACGGCCGGGCTCGGTCCGGCGCAGTATGCCGAAGATGTGCGGGTCGAGGACGTAGCGGCCGATGATCGCGTAGTTCGACGGGGCGTCGGCCGGGTCGGGCTTCTCGACGAGGCCGCTGACCTTGACGACGTCGCTGTCCTCGGTGGTCTCCACGGCCGCGCAGCCGTAGAGGTGGATCTGCTCCGGGGCGACCTCCATGAGCGCGACGACGCTGCCGCCGCGCTGCTCCTGGACCTCGACCATGCGCTGGAGCAGGGGGTCTCGGGGGTCGATCAGGTCGTCGCCGAGGAGGACGGCGAAAGGCTCGTCGCCCACGTGCGGGGCGGCGCACAGGACGGCGTGGCCGAGGCCCTTGGGGTCGCCCTGCCGGACGTAGTGCATGGTCGCGAGGTCGCTTGACTCCTGCACCTTGGCGAGGCGGCCGGCGTCGCCCTTCTTCTGAAGCGCCGACTCCAGCTCGTAGTTGCGGTCGAAGTGGTCCTCGAGGGGGCGCTTGTTGCGGCCCGTCACCATGAGGACGTCGTCGAGACCCGCGGCGACGGCCTCCTCGACCACGTACTGGATCGCCGGCTTGTCGACGACCGGCAGCATCTCCTTGGGAGTGGCTTTGGTGGCCGGCAGGAACCGGGTGCCGAGGCCTGCTGCGGGAATGACAGCCTTGCTGATCCGAGGGTGCGACTGAGTCATGCCCGCCACCATATCCGGTGCCTTTGCGCGGAATCCGCGGCTCCGGTTCATAGGCGCTCATATGAGCGTATTGCGATGGTATGGGAGCAACCTTTGAGTCACATCGGACGTCCGGGCGAGCCTGACAAGCGGATGTTGCGGCGAGAGCTCCTCGTGGTGAGGAACAGGTTGACGGCGGATGACCTGCGGGAAACCTCGGCCGCGCTGGCCGGGCGGGCGCTGGAGCTGCCCGAGTTGGCGCGGGCCGGCACGGTGGCGGCGTACGTCTCGGTGGGGAGTGAACCGGGGACGCTCGCGCTCCTGGACGCGTTGCGCGCCCGGGGCGTACGCGTCCTGCTTCCGGCCCTGCTGCCCGACAACGATCTGGACTGGGGCGTCTACGAGGGCGAGGGCTCGCTCGCGCGCGTCCAACACGGCGGCAGGATGGCCCTCTTCGAGCCCGCCGGCGAGCGCCTCGGACCGGACGCCGTGACCACCGCCGACGCCGTGCTGCTGCCGGGGCTGGCGGTCGACACGCGCGGAATGCGGCTGGGGCGCGGCGGAGGCTCGTACGACCGTGTGCTGGCACGGCTGGAGCGGGCGGGGGCCCGGCCCGCGCTGGTGGTGCTGCTGTACGACTCGGAGGTCGTCGAGGTCGTGCCCGTCGAGGAGCACGACCGGCCGGTGCACGCGGTGGTGACGCCGTCGGGGGTGCGGCGGTTCGGGCAGGAGACCTGACGTCAAACGGCCCTCCACGCGCTCGTGGAGGGCCGTTTCGGTGTCCGGTGTCAGTGGCTCACGGCTTGAGCACCAGCTTGTCTTCCGTGCCGTCCTCGACCGCCTGGTCCGAGAAGGACCACGGGAGCAGTTCGCCGTCGGCCCACTTGTCCGTCTGGTCGACGTAGTGGGCGCTGTAGGCGTGCCCGGAGGCGCCGCTGAGGTTGATCCAGCGGGACTTGTCGAGGTCGCCGAGGTTCACGACCATCCGCATGGACGGCACCCACACCACGCCGTAGCCGCCGGCCGCGTTCCAGCCGGTCGCGTTGACGGTGGCCTCGCCGCCGCTGAGCTCCCACGGGCCGCGGTTGAGGGCGTACTGGAGGAAACCGGGCCCCTCGGTGCCGAGGGTCTCGTTCTTCAGGAACAGGCGGTGCAGCCGGCCCCAGGTCCAGGTGTCGATGTCCTTGCCGAGCTTGGCGGTCAGCTCCCAGCGGGCGTCGATCATCGCGCGCTTGAACAGCTGGTCACGGTTGACTGCGGCGGGGCGGGTGCCCGCCTTGGGCGTCTTCCACCAGTCGCTGTCCGGCTGGTCCATCAGCTTGCGGACCACCTCGAACCAGCGGTCGCCGCCGTCGGGCTGCGCCTGGTCGGGGTCGCGCTCGCCGCACTCGCGCACCTTCTCCGCCTCGTCGGCGGGCCCGGTGGTGTTGACCGGCTCCACCCACAGGCACTGGCCCTTGACCCGCAGCTCCTTGGGCAGCTTGTTGCCGAAGGCGAGCTTGAGGATGTTGCGCCAGACCGCGTTGAAGTAGGCGGCGGCCGCCGAGTCGGTGTCCTGGGTGTAGTCCCAGCCCTCCAGCAGTTTCTGCGCCTCCCGCACGTCCTTGCTGCCGGTGTCGATCTTCAGCAGCGTGGGCACCAGCAGCCGGGCGATCTCGCTGCTGTTGTCCAGCTGCATCTGGCGCATGTCGTCCGTGGAGATCTTGCCGCCGTCCTTGATCTTCGACTGGATCAGGTCGGTGATCCGCTGGCTGCGCGTGCCGTAGCCCCAGTCCTTGGTGAGCGTGTAGGGGTACTTGTCCGGATCGATCACGGCCTGGTTGGCGGTGACGATGTAGCCGCGCTCCGGGTTGTACTCGTACGGCAGCGCGTCCTGCTCGATGTAGCCGGTCCAGCGGTACTTGGGGTCCCAGCCGGGCGCCGGGACGGAGCCGTCGTCGTCCTGGGAGCGCTTGGGGATCCTGCCCGGCAGGGTGTAGCCGATGTGGCCCTCGGTGTCCGCGTAGACCAGGTTCTGCGAAGGCACGTCGAACAGTGCGGCGGCCTTGCGGAAGTCGGTCCAGTTCTTCGCCCTGTCCATGGCGAAGACGGCGTCCATGGTGGTGCCCGGCTGCAGCGCGGTCCAGCGCAGCGCGACGCCGTAGCCGTCGCCTCTGTCGGGTGCGGCGGTGTCGACCGTGGCCTTCTTGCCGACCTTCACGAGCTCTTCGGCGCGGTCGGACAGCAGGGGCCCGTTGTTGGTCTCGCGGACGACGATCTTCCTGGGCGAGCCGCCGGCGACCTTGATGGTCTCCTCGCGCGTCTCGAAGGGCTTGACCTTGCCGTCGTAGAGGTAGCCGTTGCCGGTGATCTTCTCCAGGTAGAGGTCCGTGACGTCGACGCCGGAGTTGGTCATGCCCCAGGCGACGTCCTGGTTGTGGCCGATTATCACGCCGGGCATGCCGGCGAAGGTGTAGCCGCTGACGTCGTACTGGCACGCGCTGGAGACGCTGCGGCAGTGCAGGCCCATCTGGTACCAGACGGACGGCAGCGAGGGCGACAGGTGCGGGTCGTTGGCCAGCAGCGGCTTGCCGGTGATGGTGTGCTGCCCGCCGACCACCCAGGAGTTGGAGCCGATGCCATCGCCGTTCACGCCGACGGCCGGCGGGAGGTCGCCCAGGACATCGCTGAGACCGGTGAGCTGACTGTCCAGGCCCGAGGTACCGGAACCCGTGCCCGACGTGCCGGAGGCCGTGCCGGCGGCGGTGCCGCCGGTTCCGCTCGTGCCGCCTGTGCCCGTGCCGCCGGTGCCCGTGCCGCCGGTGCCGCTCGCGCCGCCCTGCTCGAACGCGCCCGTCAGCTCGTCGTACTGGCCCTCCTGGACGATCGCCTTGTTCCGGCTGTACGGGTACTGCGGGTACAGGTCGGCGATCTGCTTCGGGCCGAGGCGGCTGGTCAGCAGGGCGCGGTCGATCTCGTTCTTCATGTTGCTGCGCAGGTCCCAGGCCATCGCCTTCAGCCAGGAGACCGAGTCGACCGGGGTCCACTTCTGCGGCTTGTAGTCGTTGGTGAAGCCGAGCGCCGCGTACTCCAGGGAGATGTCCTTGCCGTCCTTGCCCTGGAGGTAGGCGTTGACCCCCTCGGCGTAGGCCTGGAGGTACTTCTTCGTGGCGGCCGACAGCTTGGTGTCGTACTCCTTCTTGGCGACCCGCTCCCAGCCGAGCGTGCGCAGGAACTCGTCGTTGTCGACCTGGCTCTTGCCGAACATCTCCGACAGCCGGCCCGCGGCCATGTGACGGCGTACGTCCATCTCGTAGAACCGGTCCTGCGCCTGGACGTAGCCCTGCGCCTTGAACAGGTCCGCGTCGGAGGAGGCGTAGATCTGCGGGATGCCGTGGTTGTCCCGTTTGACCTCGACGGGCCCCGAGAGGCCCTTGAGCGTGAGAGTGCCCTTGGTCTGCGGGAAGGAGGCCCGGACGGTGCTGATGGACCAGTACGCCCCGAAGGCGACGCCTCCGATCAGTGCCAGCACCAGGACGAGCACGATCAGACGTGCTTTGCGCCCCTTTCTCCTGCCGGACTTGCCGGGCTGCTGACCCGTGGAGGCGGTGGTGTTCGGGGGCATCGCTGTCCTTGCTGTCCTAAGTCGAGCGGCAGGTTCGGCTGTGCTTTTAACTGAGCGCTGGAGCAACGATAGGCGCAGGGCCTTGCGCGCCTTGACGCGGAGTCGGGAACCGGCACGGACGAACGTTCGATCCCAGCCTCGGAAGCGTCAAGAAATCGTCAAGAGTTAGGTAAGGTAACGAAGTACTTGGCGCGCTGCGCCGCAGCTTCATGTGCGATGTACGTGAGCCCACGCGCGGGTGCGCGTGAGCCAGGGAAGGATTCGGCCGCTGACTGTTCACCACCTCAACCAGCTCCTGCTCGTCTGCTCGCTCGTCCTGCTCATCGCCGTCGCAGCAGTACGGATCTCCTCGCGCAGCGGGCTCCCCAGCCTGCTCGTCTATCTGGGGATAGGCATCGCCATGGGCCAGGACGGCATCGGCGACATCCACTTCGACAACGCCGAACTGACCCAGGTCATCGGGTACGCGGCCCTGGTCGTGATCCTGGCCGAGGGTGGTCTGGGCACGAAGTGGAAGGAGATCAAGCCGGCCCTGCCGGCCGCCACGGCACTGGCGCTGGCCGGTGTCGCGGTGAGCGTCGGGGTGACGGCGTCGGCCGCGCACTACCTGATCGGGCTGGAGTGGCGGCAGGCGCTGATCATCGGCGCTGTGGTCTCCTCGACCGACGCGGCGGCCGTGTTCTCCGTGCTGCGGAAGATCCCCCTCCCCGCGCGCGTGACGGGCACGCTGGAGGCGGAGTCCGGCTTCAACGACGCCCCGGTGGTCATCCTCGTGGTCTCGCTGTCCGCGGCGGGCCCGGCCGAACACTGGTACGTGCTGCTTGGCGTGATCCTGCTGGAGCTGGCCATCGGTGCGGCCATCGGGCTCGCGGTGGGCTGGCTCGGCTCCTGGGGACTGAGGCACGTGGCGCTGCCGGCCTCCGGCCTCTACCCGATCGCCGTCATGGCCATCGCGGTGGTGGCGTACGCGGCGGGCGCGCTGGCCCACGGCAGCGGCTTCCTCGCGGTGTATCTCGCCGCGATGGTGATGGGCAACGCGCGACTGCCGCACTGGCCGGCCACGCGCGGCTTCGCCGACGGGCTCGGCTGGATGGCCCAGATCGGCATGTTCGTCCTGCTCGGCCTGCTGGTCACCCCGCACGAGCTGGGCGACGACATCGTGCCCGCACTCGTCATCGGACTGGTGCTGACCATGGTGGCGCGTCCGCTGAGCGTGGTGGTCTCCCTGCGGCCCTTCCGGGTCCCCTGGCAGGAACAGGCCCTGATGTCCTGGGCGGGGCTGCGCGGGGCGGTGCCCATCATCCTGGCGACCATCCCGATGGTGGAGGGCGTGGAGGCGAGCCGCCGGATCTTCAACATCGTCTTCATCCTGGTCGTCGTCTACACCCTGGTCCAGGGCCCGACGCTGCCGTGGCTGGCCCGCACGCTGCGCCTGGGCGACGGTTCGGAGGCCGCCGACCTCGGCATCGAGTCGGCCCCGCTGGAGCGGCTGCGCGGGCATCTGCTGTCCGTGGCGATCCCCGAGGGGTCGAAGATGCACGGCGTGGAGGTCAACGAGCTGCGGCTGCCTCCCGGCGCCGCCGTGACGCTCGTCGTACGCGAATCGGAGTCATTCGTTCCGCTTCCTACGACGGTGCTGCAACGCGGAGACGAACTTCTCGTCGTGGCCACGGACCCCGTGCGGGACGCGACGGAGCGGCGGCTGCGCGCGGTGGGCCATGGCGGCAAGCTGGCCGGATGGCTGGGGACGGACGGGGCGAGTCGTTAAGGGCTGATTTGCGTTGTTCGCGCCCCGGATTTCGCAGGTGGGTGCACCCGTCGTGCTCTTTTTCACAGGCAGGCCGACTCAGGTGCCTGTACGATGAAGGTGTTACCCAAGATCGAACCAACTCTGCCTGACGCAGAGCTGGCGCGACCGTATGGCGGTCGGGTCTCCCCTCCTCACCGGGCCCCGGCATCTACCGCAGTTCCGCGCAAGAGGACAGCTCTCGGCGCCGCCCGCTGACGGGCCCGCGCTACCAGGCGGCAGAAAGGCACGGGCCGTGGCATCCACGGTCACCTCGAAGAAGTCGAAGAACTCGATGACCTCGAAGAACTCGACGGCTTCCGCCCGCCCGGGATACGGCCGGCTGCTGCGCACCCGCGGCGCCTGGACGTTCCTGCTCCCCGGCTTCGCGGCGCGCCAGCCGTTCGCGATGCTGACGATCTCCATCGTGCTGCTGGTGCAGCACACCACCGGCTCGTACGGAGCGGCGGGTGCCGCCGCGGCCGTCACCGGTGTCTCCATGGCCCTGTTCGCTCCCTACAGCGGCCGCCTCGCCGACCGCTGCGGACAGCGGGCCGTACTGGTCCCCGGCGTGCTGCTGCACGCGCTGTCCGGTCTGACACTGACGGTGCTGGCGCTGATGGACGCCCCCTTGTGGGCGGTGTTCGTGGCGGCCGTCCCGACCGGCGCCTCGGTGCCGCAGGTCGGGCCCATGGTGCGGGCCCGCTGGGGCGTGAAGCTCAAGGACTCGCCGCTGCTGACCACCGCGGCGGCCTTCGAGTCCGTCACGGACGAACTGACCTTCGTCGTGGGCCCGCTGCTGGCCACCGCCCTGTGCACGGCCGTCGACCCGGCCGCCGGGCTGGTCACGGAGGCCTCGCTGACCCTGATCGGCGGTCTGCTGTTCGCCGCGCGGAAGAGCACCCAGCCCTCGGTCGGAGGCGGTGGCCACGCGCGCGTGGAGCACGCTTCCGCACTGCGGATCCCTGGGGTGCGCGTGCTGATCGTGACGTTCCTGGGCATCGGGTCCGTCTTCGGCGGTATGCAGGTCTCGCTGGCCGCGTTCACCGAGTCGATCGGCGAACCGGGCCTCAACGGCGTCCTCTACGGCGTCTTCGCCGCGGGGAACATGCTCTCCGGCGTCGTCTGCGGCGCGATCGCCTGGAAGGTGGCCCCGCAGCGGCGCCTCGTCGTCGGCTACACGGCACTCGCGCTCACCGCGTCGGGCCTGTGGGCCGCCCACTCCGTGCCGGTCCTCGCCGGACTCGGCCTGCTGGTCGGCATGTGCATCGCGCCCGCCCTGATCACCGGCTACACCCTGGTCGAGAGTCTGGTCCCGGCCGGCGCCCGCACCGAGGCCTTCACCTGGCTGACCGGCGCCGTGGCGCTCGGCCAGGCGGCCGCCGTCACGGTCGCCGGGCAACTGGAGGACCGCTTCTGGGACGGCGCCGGTTTCCTGGTGCCGATGGGCGGCACCGTGCTCGCCCTGGCGACCCTCCTGGCCCTGCGTTCCCGGCTGACGGCACGCGCCCAGGGTCGGACCGTGGCACGTGGCGTGGGTCACCGCGTGCCGGTGGCAGTGGACTGAACGGCCGGAATACGTCAAGATGGATCGTCGTTAGCACTCATCTAGTGAGAGTGCCAGGAGGAAGACAGTGCCCACCTACCAGTACCAGTGCACCGAGTGCGGCGAGGGCCTCGAGGCGGTGCAGAAGTTCACCGACGACGCCCTCACCGAGTGCCCCAGCTGCAAGGGCCGCCTGAAGAAGGTGTTCTCGGCGGTCGGCATTGTCTTCAAGGGCTCCGGCTTCTACCGGAACGACAGCCGCGGCTCCTCGTCGAGCAGCGCCCCGGCGTCGAAGTCGTCGAGCACCTCCTCGTCGTCCTCCGACTCCGGCTCCAGCGCCGGCTCCGGTTCGAGCTCCGGCTCCGGTTCGAGCTCGTCGTCCAGCGCCGGCAGCTCCACCAGCAGCAGCTCCACCGCCGCGTAAGGCCTGTTTCTTACCGGGCCCTGTCGCCTTTCGGCGGCGGGGTCCTCGGCGTTTCCGCGTGCGGTTAGGGTGCGGGCATGGCGAACAAGGCGAACGTGGCGAACAAGGGGGGCGCCGGGATCGGCGTCATCGGCGGCTCCGGGTTCTACTCCTTCCTCGACGACGTGACCGAGGTCCAGGTCGACACCCCGTACGGGCCGCCCAGCGACTCCCTCTTCCTCGGCGAGGTCGCCGGCCGGCGCGTCGCCTTCCTGCCCCGGCACGGACGGGGCCACCATCTGCCGCCGCACCGGATCAACTACCGGGCCAACCTGTGGGCGCTGCGGTCGGTCGGCGTGCGCCAGGTGCTCGCCCCGTGCGCCGTCGGCGGTCTGCGTCCCGAGTACGGGCCCGGCACGCTGCTGGTTCCGGACCAGCTGGTCGACCGGACCAAGTCCCGCGCGAACACGTACTTCGACGGGCTGCCGCTGCCCGACGGGACGGTGCCGAACGTGGTGCACGTGTCGCTGGCCGACCCCTACTGCCCCGCCGGGCGGGCCGTCGCGCTGAAGGCGGCGCGCGGGCGGGACTGGGAGCCGGTGGACGGGGGCACGCTGGTCGTCATCGAGGGGCCGCGCTTCTCGACCCGTGCCGAATCGTTGTGGCACCAGGCGCAGGGCTGGTCGGTGGTGGGCATGACCGGTCACCCCGAGGCGGCGCTCGCCCGCGAGCTGGAGCTCTGCTACACATCCCTGACCCTGGTCACCGACCTCGACGCCGGTGCGGAGACCGGGGAGGGCGTCTCGCACGACGAGGTGCTGCGGGTGTTCGCGGCGAACGTGGACCGCCTGCGGGGAGTGCTGTTCGACGCGGTGGCGGGGTTGCCGGGTGAGGACGAGCGGGGCTGTCTGTGTGTGAACGCGCTGGGTGGGATGGATCCGGGGTTTGCGCTGCCGTAGGTGGTGAGCTGTGGACTGCGCGGGGGGGGGCGGAACTTGCCGTTCAGGTGAGGGAGTTGTCCACAGGCCGGCGGTAGGTCCACAGGCCTGAGCGGGCGGTGGTGGGAAGCCTCATCGTGGGGAGCGCAAACCAGTCGCTCGTCACAGGTGGTGGTTCCCCATGTCCCGCGCTCCGTCCTCCCCTTTCCTCACCCTGCCTTCTTGGTCTGTTGCCGCATGCCCACCCGGGCCCGAGGTACCGGCGGCGCGTGAGGTGCCGCAGTTCGACCCCGTACGGGTACGCGGCGGCCGAGTCGGCCGGCTGGTGCGGCACCGGCGGCGGGCCCTGGCCGTGGGGCTCGCGGTCACCGCGACCGCCCTGGTGGCGGCCGGACCGCGCGGCTCCGACGGGGCCCGTGGGCATCCCCGAGCTCAGCCTCCCGCGCACGCGGCCCCGGTGTCCGGGGAACAGCCCGTGCGGACGCGTCGTGCCGCGCTGCCGGTGACGGCCCCCGTCCGGATCGCTGACGCGGCCACCGTACGGCTGCTGCGGCCCGGCGACCGGGTGGACGTCATCGCCGCCGAGGAGACGGTGCCGGGCGGCGACGCCCGGGTGGTCGCGCGCGGGGCCAGGGTGACGGAGGTGCCGGAACCGCTGGAGGGCGCGGCCGACGGCGGTGCGCTGGTGGTGCTGTCCGTGCCGCGTGCCACGGCCGTCCGGCTCGCCGGTGCGAGCGCCACCGCGCGGTTGGCGGTGACGTTGTGGTGACGTGCACGGCCCCGTCACGTCTCTCGTTCGAGGGACCCAGGTGCTCCGTTCGGCGCAACGTTGACGTAGGTTGCGGAGCGTTTTGTTCCGCAAGCTGCTCGTGCGAGGAGAGACCCCGAGGTGAGCGAGAAGAAGGAACCGAGCCTCTGGGAGGGCTTCAAGGCCTTCCTGATGCGCGGGAACGTCGTCGACCTGGCCGTGGCGGTGGTGATCGGTGCCGCCTTCACCAACATCGTCAACGCCGTGGTGAAGGGGATCATCAATCCCGTCGTCGGGCCATCGGGACCAAGAACCTCGACCACTACAGCTCATGTCTGAGCTCGACGTGCGAGGGCGAGCAGGGCATTCAGATCCTGTGGGGTTCCGTCCTCGGTGCCGCGCTGAGCTTCGTGATCACCGCGGCGGTCGTCTACTTCCTGATGGTCCTGCCCATGGCGAAGTACCTGGCCCGGCTGGAGGCCCGCCGCAAGGCGAAGGAGGGCACGCAGGAGGTCATCGAGGTGACCGAGCTGGAGGTGCTGAAGGAGATCCGGGACGCGCTGGTCGCACAGCGCGCCGGGGACGACCGGCAGTAGCGCCACGGGCGACCGCCCGGCCCGCTCAGAGGTGGTGGGGCGGCTTCTCGTCGAGGAAGCGCTTGAGGTCGGCCGCGCCGCCGCCGGAGTCGGAGCGCTCGCCCCAGCCTCGGTCGGTGTCGTCGGAGGACTGCTGGTCGAGCGGGTCGTCGAAGACCAGCGCGGGCTTCGGCGCGGGCGGCTCGGGATCGGGGGCGGTGCTCATGCGTCCAGGGTACGGTCGCGGAGAAATTCCCCGCGCCTTCTGTTGTGCTGGGACTCATGACGTCCGGCCCCACTCCCCCGCCCCTACCCTCCGGCGCGCCCGGCGGGCGGCGGCCGCTGCGCAGGCTCGGGGCCCGCGGACGCGACGAGGCGCACCGGGCGGCCTCGCCGCTGGAGCTCTTCTTCGACCTGTGCTTCGTCGTGGCGGTGGCCCAGGCGGGCATCCAACTGGTGCACGCCGTCGCCGAGGGGCATGCGGGCGAGGGGATCCTCGACTACGCGATGGTGTTCTTCGCCCTGTGGTGGGCGTGGATGAACTTCACGTGGTTCGCCTCGGCGTACGACAACGACGACGTGCTCTACCGGGTCGTCACGCTGGTGCAGATCGCGGGTGTCCTGGTCCTCGCGGCGGGGGTCTCCCGGGCGTTCGAGGAGCACGAGTTCTTCGTGGTCTGGCTGGGCTACCTGATCATGCGGATCGCCCTGGCGGCGCAGTGGCTGCGGGCGGCCCGCTCGAGCGAGGGCCCGGAGCGGACGACGGCTCTGCGCTACGCCGGTGGCGTGCTGCTGTGCCAGATCGGCTGGCTGGGGCTGCTGTTCCTGCCCGAGGGGGCCCGGCCCTGGTGGTTCCTGGTCATGGCGCTGCTGGAGATGTGTGTGCCGCCGTGGGCGGAGAAGGACCACCCCACGTCCTGGCATCCGCGCCATATCGCCGAGCGGTACGGACTGTTCACCATCATCGTGCTCGGCGAGACGATCGCCGCGGCCACGGTCGCCGTGAAGTCGGGCGTCGACGAGAACGACGCCCTGGGCGAGCTCCTCCCCATCGCGGCGGGCGGGCTGCTGATCATCTTCGCCGCGTGGTGGGTCTACTTCGTGGTACCCATCCACGACCATCTGCGGTCCAACCGGCAGGCGTTCCTGTGGGGCTACGGCCATTATCCGGTCTTCGCCTCGGCGGCAGCGATCGGGGCCGGGCTGGAGGTGGCGGTGGAGCAGACGGTCGGCAAGGCGCACATCTCCACGCTGGCGGCGTCAGCCGCCGTGACCCTGCCGACGGCCCTGTACCTGCTGACCTTGTGGGCCCTGCACTCGCGCCACTTCAAGTCGGGCATCGCCCAGCAGCTGGTGCTGCCGACGACGGCACTGCTCGTGATCTGCTGCACGTTCCTCGGCGACTGGGCGGTGCTCGCGGCGGGTGTCGTCTGCGCGCTGTCGGTGGTGTCGGGAGAGACCCTGGCCACCCGCAGGGCCGCCCGAGCCGCCCGGGCGGGCGGGCCCGCGGCTCCGACCGGGTGACGGCACCCGCGAGGTCCCGCACCCCGGTGAGCCGGGCGGGCTGACGGCCCCGACCGGCCGGGTACGCCCGCAGGGGCCGGCTCTGGACAAGACTGGGCGCCATGACATTTGACGCTCTGGTGGACGCTCTGACGGATGTCTCCGGCTTGCGAGTGGGGCATGCGACACACGCCGGCGACGGTTGGCTCACCGGCACCACGGTGGTGCTGGCCCCGGAGGGCGGGGCGGTGGCCGCCGTGGACGTGCGGGGCGGTGGTCCGGGCACCAAGGAGACGGACGCACTCGACCCGCGCAACGTGGTGCGGAAGGTCGAGGCGGTCGTGCTGACCGGCGGCAGCGCGTACGGGCTCGACGCGGCTTCGGGGGTGATGGCCTGGCTGGAGGAAAGGGGGCGCGGGATCCGTGTCGGGGCGGACCCGGCGCATGTCGTGCCGGTGGTGCCCGCCGCCTGTGTCTTCGATCTGGGGCGGGGCGGCGACTTCCGGGCCCGGCCGGACGCGGCCACCGGCCGGGCGGCGGTCGAGGCGGCCGCGGCGAGCGAGCTCGGCGCACCGGTGCCCGAGGGATGTGTGGGCGCCGGCACGGGGGCGGTGGTCGGGGTGGTGAAGGGCGGCGTCGGCAGCGCGAGCACCGTGCTCGGCTCGGGAATCACGGTGGCCGCGCTGGTGGTGGCCAACGCGGCGGGGTCGGTGCTGGATCCGGAGACGGGGGTGCTGTACGGGGAGTTGTTCCAGGGGCGGGTGGAGTACCCGGATGCGCAGCTGCACGAGGCCGCGCGGCGGCGCCTCGCCGAGACGGCCGCGAGGAGCGCGCCTCCGCCGCTCAACACCACGCTCGCGGTGGTCGCCACGGACGCGGACCTGTCGAAGGCGCAGGCGCAGAAACTGGCCGGCACGGCACACGACGGCATCGCCCGCGCGGTGCGGCCGGTGCACCTCCTCAACGACGGGGACACGGTGTTCGCGCTGGCGACCGGAGACCGCGCCCTGGACGCCGCGACCCCGCTCGCCCTCAACGAGATCCTCGCGGCGGGCGCGGACGTCGTGATGCGGGCGATCGTACGGGCCGTGCGCGCCGCGGAGCCGGTCGACGGTCCGGGCGGGGCGTGGCCGTCGTACGGGGAGTTGTACGGGGGCCGCTGAGCGGGCGGGCACCGCACAGCGGTTCCACAGCGACGCCGGACATTGTCCCGGCCCTGTAACGGTGATGTCGTACACGGCGTTCGGACGGAACCCGACCGGTCGCCCGGCCCCTCTTCCCTCACGTACTGGAGCGGATCACTCACATCACTCGAACTGGGAGCAGCCCGTGACAACGCCGGACATTGCAGCGCGGCGCAAACTGGGGGCATGTGCCGCCCTGATGGTCGGCGCCCTGACGCTCACCGCCTGCGGTGGCAGCGCCAACGCCAAGGACGACGCCAAGGGTGGCGACGACTCGGCGAAGACGTCCGTCGCGAAGATCGCCATCTCGGCGAAGGACGGTTCGACCGACGCCTCCATCAACTCGACCGGCGTGAAGGTCAGCGACGGGAAGCTGACCGGCGTGAAGATGACGGTTTCGGGCAGCGATCAGGTCGTACCGGGCTCGATCTCCTCCGACGGCAAGGCCTGGAAGCCGAAGGAGCAGCTGGAGCGCGGCACGAAGTACCAGATATCGGCGACCGCGAAGGACACGAAGGGCCGTACGGCCGCCGCGAACTCCATCTTCACGACGGTCACCACGGCGAACAGCTTCATCGGGACGTACACGCCGGACAACGGCACCACGGTCGGTGTGGGTATGCCGGTGTCGTTCAACTTCGACAAGGCCATCACGAACCGCAAGGACGTGCAGTCGCACATCACGGTCACGTCCAGCAGCGGGCAGAAGGTGGTCGGGCACTGGTTCGGCTCGCAGCGGCTCGACTTCCGGCCCGAGGAGTACTGGAAGGCCGGCTCCAAGGTCACGATGAAGATCGACCTGGACGGGGTCGAAGGCACGAACGGCGTCTACGGCGTGCAGAAGAAGACGGTCACCTTCACCGTCGGACGCTCGCAGGTCTCCACGGTCGACGTGAACACGCAGACCATGACGGTCGTGCGGGACGGCAAGACCGTCAAGACGATCCCGATCTCGGCGGGCAGCCCGGAACACACCACGTACAACGGGCAGATGGTGATCTCCGAGAAGTTCGTGCAGACCCGGATGAACAGCCGGACGGTCGGGCTCGGCGGTGAGTACGACATCCCGGACGTGCCGCACGCGATGCGCCTGACGACGTCCGGCACGTTCATCCACGGCAACTACTGGTACAGCAAGGGCAATCCGCCCTTCGGCCGCCAGGGCACCAGCCACGGCTGCGTCGGCCTGGCGGACGTCCAGGGCGCCGGGGGCAGCACGCCCGCCAAGTGGTTCTACGACAACTCGCTCATCGGGGACGTGGTGGTCGTCAAGAACTCCCCCGACAAGACGGTGGCGCCGGACAACGGGCTCAACGGCTGGAACATGGCGTGGAGCCAGTGGGTCGCGGGGAGCGCCTCGTAAGGGCATGAACGACCTCCCCAAATGGGGGCTTTGACGGGTCGACCGGGCCGCGCGGGAACTTTTCGCGCGGCCCGTGCGTTTTCCTGGACGTACGTTTTCTCGGTTCCCGGACATGATGTCCGACCGAGGGGCTACCGTATGCACCCACAAGGTGACATGCAGCAACGCCGGGAGAAACCTTGAGCGTTCCGTACGAGACGGCACCGTACGAACCCCACGACTCGCCCGAGTCTCCGGAGGAGCACCTCGCGCGACTCCTCGGCCGTGCCCTGAACTCCTTCGAGTTGCCGGACGAGACGATAAGGCGGCTGGACTGCGCCCTGGCGCACGACGGTTCGCTGCACTCCGCACACCACAGCGCGGGCCTGCACCGGGAGACGTACCGGCACACGTGGCTGCTCGCCGACGGTTCGGCCCTCACGCTCTGGGAGCTCGTCCACAACACCGCCCCGGGCAGCGAACCGCAGCACGAGGTGTACGTCGACGAGGAGGAGCTGCGCGCCGCCACCACGCGTCTGCCGCTGCCGCAGGAAACGCCTGACTTCGAACTGCCGGTGACGGTGCAGCTGTCCTCGGTCCCCGCGCCCCGGCACGCGTACGCCGGGGACGACTCGGCGGACCACGCGCGGCGTTTACTGCGCCGCGCGGAGAACACGGACCGGCCGGGCGACGACACGGCGGCCCTGCTGGCCACGGCGTCCGGTCACCAGATCACCCAGGCCTTCGGCCGTCCGTGCCGGGCGGGCCGGGCGGGGCTGTGCTTCTCGCTCTACGAGCACGCGTTCCTGCTGCGCGACGGCGCGGAGGTCTCCCTCTGGGAGGTGGAGCACACGGCGACGCCGGACGGACGGCACATGTGCGAGGTGTACGCCAGCGAGGACGCGGCGCGCGAGGCGATGGAGCGGCGGGCGGCGCAGCTCTCCTAGGGCCTGTCGCGTACTCGGGCTGTAGTCCGTAACAGTCGTGGGCGGCGTCTTCGTCGGCCTTGGGGCAGCCGAGGGTGCCGTCGAGCGACCAGTCGGTGGTGGTGGTCATCAGGGTCGCCGGATGCCCGTAGAGCCAGGTGAGGAACCAGCAGAGCCGAGCGAGGAAGCGGCATGACCGCCGGAGAGCCCTACGGCCTGTCGCCGAGTTGGCGCACCAGCTCGGCGAAGGCGTCTCTCTCCTCCGGGGTCAGTTCCACGGACTCCGACCGGGGACCTGTCTGCCGCTGTTGCGGGAGAGCGGGGAGGGAGTGGCCCTCGGGCCACCGGGAGACGTGCTCAGGCATGCGCCCCAGTAGACACCACGGCCCGGGACTTCGGTCCCGGGCCGTGATTTTCGTGATCTATCTCGCAGGTGGCATGAACGACTCACACACCCTGAAAGGGGGCGAACGTCAGGGGGCTCACGCCGCCACCGGCTGCTTCTTCTCCGCCGTCGGGGCGGTGCTCTCACCGGGTGCCGTGGTGGCGCCCGGGGCCGGCTTGCGCATGCCCTTCAGGACGACCACCAGGGCCGTGGTGACGCAGACGCCCGCGGCGATGGCGACCAGGTAGAGCAGCGGGCTGCCGATGAGCGGGACCACGAAGATGCCGCCGTGCGGAGCACGCAGGGTGGCGCCGAAGGCCATCGACAGGGCACCGGTGATCGCGCCGCCCGCCATCGAGGCCGGGATGACGCGCAGCGGGTCGGCCGCGGCGAACGGAATCGCGCCCTCGGAGATGAAGGAGGCGCCGAGCACCCAGGCGGCCTTGCCGTTCTCGCGCTCGGTCTGGTTGAAGAGCTTGCCACGGACCGTCGTGGCCAGGGCCATCGCCAGCGGAGGCACCATGCCGGCCGCCATGACCGCCGCCATGATCTTCATCGCGGAGTCGCTGGGGCTGGACACCGCGATGCCGGCGGTGGCGAAGGTGTAGGCGACCTTGTTGACAGGGCCGCCGAGGTCGAAGCACATCATCAGGCCGAGGAGGGCACCGAGCAGGATGGCGTTGCTGCCGGACAGGCCGTTCAGCCAGTCGGTCATGCCCTTCTGCGCCTCGGCGATGGGCTTGCCGATGACGACGAACATCAGGAACCCGACGATCGCCGAGGAGATCAGCGGGATCACCACCACCGGCATGATGCCGCGCAGCGCCGCCGGGATGTTCACCTTCTGGATCGCCATCACCACGCCACCGGCGATCAGACCGGCCGCGAGACCGCCGAGGAAGCCCGCGTTGATGTTGAACGCGATCATGCCGCCGACGAAGCCGGGGACGATACCGGGCCGGTCGGCCATGCCGTAGGCGATGTAGCCGGCCAGGACCGGGACGAGGAAGCCGAAGGCGACGCCGCCGATCTGGAAGAGCAGGGCCGCCCAGCTGTCGGCCTGCAACCACATGAAGTGGTCCATCACCGACGGGGCCTTGTCGACCTTGTAGCCGCCGATCGCGAAGCCGAGGGCGATCAGCAGACCGCCCGCCGCGACGAACGGCACCATGTAACTGACGCCGGACATCAGCCACTTGCGCAGCTTGGTGCCGTAGCCCTCGCCGGAGTCGCCGGAGCGCTCCACCGGAGTGGCCGGGGCGGATCCGGAGGTGACCTCGCCGCGGGCGGCCTTCTCGCGGACCTCGGCGATGAGTTCCGCGGGGCGGTTGATGCCCGCCTTCACACCGACGTCGACGGTCGGCTTGCCGGCGAACCGCTCCTTCTCCCGTACGGGCACGTCGTGGGCGAAGATCACGGCGTCCGCCGCCGCGATGACCGCCGGGTCGAGCCTGGTGAAGCCGGCCGAGCCCTGGGGCTCGACGCTGACCTCGACGCCCGCCTCGCGGCCGGCGTTCTCCAGCGACTCGGCCGCCATGTAGGTGTGAGCGATGCCGGTGGGGCAGGAGGTGACGGCGACGATGCGGAACGGGCGCTCCGCCACGTCGGCGGTGTCATCGGCGCTGTCGGTGTCGTCGGTGACCGTGGCGGCGGCGGGAGAGGCCGCTCCCGCCGACGCCACGGGGTCTTCGGAGCCGGCCTCGGCAGGCTCGCCGGGCTCGTCGCCGCGGATCAGCGCGGCGGCGGCCGTCGCGTCGCCCACCGCGCGCAGGGCGTCGGTGAACTCCGTGTTCATCAGCTGCCGGGCCAGCGACGACAGGATCGTCAGGTGGGCGTCGTCGGCGCCGGCCGGCGCGGCGATCAGGAAGATCAGGTCGGCGGGGCCGTCCGCCGCGCCGAAGTCGATGCCGTCGGCGCTGCGCCCGAAGGCGAGCGTCGGCTCGGTGACGTGCTCGCTGCGGCAGTGCGGGATGCCGATGCCGCCGTCGAGGCCGGTCGGCATCTGGGCTTCGCGGGCGGCCACGTCGGCGAGGAAGCCGTCCAGGTCGGTCACCCGGCCCAGGGCCACCATGCGCTCGGCGAGGGCGCGCGCCGCCGCTTCCTTGGTGTCGGCGGACAGGTCGAGATCGACCAGTTCCGCGGTGATCATGTCGCTCATCGCGGGCTCCTTAGCTCGCGTATCGCCCGGTCAGTCGGATGGGCGGGGGAGGGGACGGGGATGCGGTGGGGGGTGACGGGGGTGGGAGTACGAGCGGCCTCGGCTAACGGGGCGTCTCGCCGCTCACGGGCCGGTGTGCGCCGTTCGACGTGCGCGACGACACCGGCTGGTTCGGCGTACGTCATGACACCGGCTCCTTCAACGCACGGTCCGCCGGGATCTCCGCCGTGACCATCACCGCGGCCGGGTCCAGGTCGCCGGGCTTCGGCATGACGCTGCCGGGCAGCTGGACGGCCGCCGCGCCGTGGGCGACCGCGGAGGCGAGGGCCTCGGGGCCGCTGCCGCCGGCGATCAGGAAACCGGCGAGGGAGGAGTCACCGGCGCCCACGTTGCTGCGTACGGCGGCCACGCGGGCGCTGCCGAACCAGGCGCCCTCGTCGGACACCAGCAGCTGCCCGTCGGCGCCGAGGCTCGCGAGGACGGCACGGGCACCCATCTCGCGCAGCTCCTCGGCCGCCTTCACGGCGTCGCCGACGGTGGTGAGGGGGCGGCCGACGGCCTGCGCGAGCTCCTCGGCATTGGGCTTGACCACGTCGGGCCGCTCACGCAGGGCCGCGAGGAGCGCGGGCCCGGAGGTGTCCAGCGCGATCCGGGCACCGGCGGCGTGCGTGCGGGCGACCAGTTCGGCGTACCAGGAGGGGGCGAGGCCGCGCGGGAGGCTGCCGCAGCAGGCGATCCAGGCTGCGTCGCGGGACTGCTGCCGTACCGTCTCCAGGAGCAGTTCCCGCTCGGCCTCGGACAGTTCCGGGCCCGGCGCGTTGATCTTCGTCAGGACGCCGTCGGACTCCGCGAGGGCGATGTTGGAGCGGGTGGCCCCGGCGACCGGGACCGGCGCGACCTCGATGCCCTGTGCGTCGAGCAGGTCGGCGACGAGCGCGCCCGGGGCACCGCCCAGGGGCAGGACCGCCACGGTGCGCTGACCGGCCGCCGCGACCGCGCGCGAGACGTTCACGCCCTTGCCGCCCGGGTCCATCCGCTCGCCGGTGGCGCGGATGACCTCGCCGCGGTCGAGGGACGGCACCTCGTAGGTGCGGTCCAGGGACGGGTTGGGGGTGACGGTGAGGATCATGCGCGCACTACTTCCGTGCCGCCGCGCTCGATGGCGACGGTGTCTTCGGGGCTCAGCCCGCTGTCGGTGATCAGCAGGTCCACATCGCTCAGGTCGCCGAAGCGGGCGAAGTGCTCCTGGCCGTGCTTGGAGGAGTCGGCGAGCAGCACCACGCGGCGGGCGGCGGCCACGGCCGCGCGCTTCACGGCGGCCTCGGCGAGGTCGGGGGTGGTCAGGCCGTGTTCGGCGGAGAAGCCGTTGGCGGCCACGAACAGCACGTCGGCGCGGATCTCGCCGTACGCGCGCAGCGCCCAGGCGTCCACGGCGGCGCGCGTACGGTGCCGTACGCGCCCCCCGATGAGGTGGAGCTGGATGCCGGGGTGGTCGGCGAGGCGGGCCGCGATGGGCAGGCTGTGGGTGACGACGGTGAGGGAGGCCTCCAGCGGGAGGGCCGCGGCCATTCTGGCGACCGTCGTACCGGCGTCGAGGATCATCGTGCCCTCGCTCGGCAGTTCCGCGAGGGCCGCCTTGGCGATGCGGTCCTTCTCGTCGGGGGCCGTCGTCTCGCGCTCGGCGAGGTCCGGCTCGAAGTCGAGGCGCCCGGCCGGGATGGCGCCGCCGTGCACCCGGCGGACCAGTCCGGCGCGGTCGAGGGCCTTCAGGTCCCGGCGGATCGTCTCCGCCGTCACCTGGAACTCCTCGGCCAGCGACACGACATCCACTCGGCCGCCGTCACGGGCGAGCCGGAGGATCTCCTGCTGCCGCTCCGGTGCGTACATGTCTGTTCGCCTCCGCCTCGTGCCCGAACGTGTGGTTTCAGCGGGAGGCTACGCCGAGATTTCCG
The DNA here is from genome assembly GCF_055585925.1 of Streptomyces sp. NPDC052064. NCBI lineage: Bacteria > Bacillati > Actinomycetota > Actinomycetes > Kitasatosporales > Streptomycetaceae > Streptomyces > Streptomyces sp. NPDC052064. The sequence continues at coordinate 189,825 of NZ_JBVJJE010000009.1, read as the reverse complement.
CGAAGTAAACAGGTTCGGACTCAATCGGGCATGATCGGAAACAAGGACGGGCTCGGCACCGATGTGCCGAGCCCGTCCCGTGACGCCGAAGCCGCCCCCGACGGTGGTCAGGAGACCAGCGCCGGTTCCTTCTGCTCCATCGCCGCCTGCTCCCCCTCGACGTGCTGCGCGGGCCGCTTCGGCAGGGCGAACATCAGCAGGAAGATCAGGCCCATCACCGCGGCCACCCAGCCCAGCGAGTTCCGGAAGGCGTCCGCGAAGGCCTGACCCACCTGGTCCCGGCGCAGATGGTCGCCGATCGTGCCGAAGAAGACGACCGACACCAGGCCCAGCCCCAGCGCGTTGCCCATCTGCTGCACGGTGTTGAGCAGGCCGGACGCCGAGCCGGAGTGCTCGCGCGGCACCTCGGAGAGGATCGCGTCGGTCAGCGGAGCGACGATCAGGCCCATGCCCACACCCATCACGACCAGCGGCAGCGCCATCTGCCAGGGCGCGATGCCGAGACCGTAGTGTCCGGACTCCCAGAGGTAGAGCAGCACCCCGGCCGCCATCACCAGCGCGCCCGCCTGGAGCACCTTGCGTCCGAAGCGCGGGACCAGCTGCTGTACCGACATCCCGGCGGCCACGGACACGGCGATCGAGAACGGCACCCCGGTCAGCCCGGCCTTCAGCGGGCTCCAGCCCAGCCCGATCTGCATGTACAGCGTCCAGACCAGGAAGAAGATGCCGAGCGCGACCCCGAAGACGGTCTGTACGGCGATCCCGGCCGCGAAGCTCTTGACCCGGAACAGCGACAGTTCGACCAGCGGGGAGCCGTCCCGTGCGCTCTTGCGCCGCTCGTACGCCACCAGCGCCGCGAGGACGACGAGCGCCCCGGCCATCGAGACGTACCCCCACACCGGCCAGCCCAGCTCGCGGCCGCGGATGAGCGGGTAGAGCAGCATCAGCAGGCCCAGCGTCACGAGGGCCACGCCCACCAGGTCCAGCTTCAGGGCCCGCGGCGCCTTGGACTCGGTGATGAAACGACTGCCGAGGATCAGTCCGGCTACTCCCACGGGCAGGTTGATCAGGAAGATCGAGCGCCACTCCCACCCGAACAGGTTCCACTCGGTCAGCAGCGCGCCGAGCAGCGGACCGGACACGGCTCCGAGACCGACGACCGCGCCGAACAGCCCGAACACCTTGCCCCGCTCGTGCGCCGGAAAGGTCGCGTGCACGATCGACAGCACCTGCGGCACCATCAGCGCCGCCATGGCGCCCTGGAGGAACCGCGAAGCGACCAGCATCTCCGGGTTCACCGCGAGGCCGCACAGCGCGGAGGCGAGGGTGAAGCCGCCGATGCCGACGAGGAAGATCCGCTTGCGGCCGTGGATGTCGCCGAGCCGTCCGCCGGTGATCAGCCCGGCGGCGAACGCGAGGGCGTATCCGGCGGTGATCCACTGGATCTGGCCGAAGGACGCGCCCGATTCCCGCTGGATCGACGGTATGGCGATGTTGACGATCGTCACGTCGACGAGGTCCATGAAGGCCGCGGTCATCACGATCGCGAGGGCGAACCAGCGGCGGCGGTCGGTCCCGCCCGCGGTGCTGAGAGGGGTCTCGGTGGAGGTCATGCCTCGAAGCTAGAGGGCCATTAGGTCAGATCGTGTCCTACTGGTGCGGCATCCTCGTCGGTATGACGACGGACACTCCGGCCCGGCTGCTGACGCTCCTCTCCCTCCTCCAGACGCCCCGCGAATGGCCCGGCGGTGAGCTCGCCGGCCGGCTCGGGGTCTCCCGCCGCACGGTCCGGCGGGACATCGACCGGCTGCGCGAGCTGGGGTATCCCGTGCAGGCGACCAAGGGCGCCGACGGTGGCTACCGACTGGTCGCTGGCAAGGCCATGCCGCCGCTCGTGCTCGACGACGAGGAGGCGGTGGCCATCGCGGTCGGGCTGCGGGCCGGGGCGGGGCACGCGGTGGAGGGCCTGGACGAGGCGTCGGTGCGGGCGCTGGCCAAGCTGGAGCAGGTGCTGCCGGGCCGGCTGCGCCACCGTGTGACCACGCTCCAGTCCGCGACCACTCCGCTGACCAGCGGGGACGGGCCGAGCATCGCACCCGAGACACTGACCGTCATGGCCTCCACGGTGGCGGGGCACGAGCGGCTGCGGTTCGCCTACCGGGCCGCGGACGGCACCGAGTCGCGGCGCCTGACGGAGCCGTACCGGCTGGTGTCGACCGGCCGCCGCTGGTACCTCGTGGCGTACGACATCGACCGGGACGACTGGCGGACGTTCCGCGTCGACCGCGTGAGCGAACCGTTCGCCACGGGGGCACGGTTCGTGCCGCGCGAGCTGCCGACGGGGAATGCGGCGGAGTACCTGCGGCAGTCCATGCAACGGCACCAGGAGTCGTACGACTTCGAGGTCACGTTCGCCGCACCGGCCGACTTCGTCGCCGCCCGGCTGCCGGCATGGCTGGGCACGCCCGAGCCGCTGGACGACGGCAGCTGCCGGCTGCGGGGATCCGTGGGGGACGCGGTGCAGTGGGTGGCGTTCCGGCTGGCTCTGCTGGAGTGCGACTTCGTGGTGCACGCGCCGGAGGAACTCGTGACGGCCGTCAGGGGGTTGGGGGCGCGGTTGAGCAGGGCGGGCGAAGGGGGACGGAGCATGACCTGAAGCGCCCGTTGCCGGGGGGCGGCCGCACTGCCGAATGGCCGGATGGAGCAAGCCCGGCTGCGTGTTGTCCGTTCATCATCAAGGCTGTCCCTCATGGAGAAGACTCCCAGGGTGATTGTGGAGCCGCCGGACAGCAGAGGCCTTCGCGCAGTCAGCGTGGGTGGCACAGCGGTGGGCAGCGCCTGGTCCCCGAGCGGTCTGCGCAAGGTTCTCCGACAACTCGGTTGCCCGGAAGGCGTCGATCTGGAAGACCGGAGAGTCATAGTCTGGCGCGAGGCCGGCAGCGAGGTATGGCCCGATCGCACGTGGCGAAGACGCACGGCCACAGCTCTCATGATGGCGGGACTGATCCTGTCCACGGTCCTGCTCACCGTCGTCGGAACACCGGACGCCATGGGGGCACTGACATTCGCTCAGCGCATCACGGGATTCCTCTTCATCCTGTCCGGCGCGGTCCAGGGCCTCGCCGCGCTGGCGGCCCTCGACCATGAGGGAAAACGGCAGTTCAAGCATTCCGGGGCCGTGGTACTGGTCGGGGCGCTGATCGCCTTGATCACAGAGAGCATCTTCCTGTTCACCTGGCTCCAGGAAAGAGAACCGACACTCTACCTACCCGTATACCTGCTGCTCTTCGCCTGGTCTCTGTGGGCCCTCTGGCGACTGTTCCATGAGCAGGTGTGGAGAGTCATCCCCCACCCCAAAAGATTTGCGACCGGGGTGGCCCTTTCCGGCCTTCTGGCCGCCACGAACTTCGCATACTCCGCCATCTATCAGCCCACATCAGCTCCCTTCTATGTCACTCTCACGGCAAAGTTCGGCACCCCTCACACCGATCCCACCCGCCCGTTCATCCATGTGCCGCTGACTTTCCAAGTGGAGAACACCGGCAAGGTTCCGGCATACATCCTTGTTGACAAGTATCTGATCTACGGGCGTTCGGCTGAATATTCGAAGGACGACGGGGGGCTGAGAGACTGGAAGAAGGCCCTGGAAAACGGATACGACGCAGAGCTTCATGTCGCTCGATCAGACAGCAAAACGATAAGCGCCGGACAATTCGCCGGACCGGGGTACTGGCTTCATCCGGGAGAGGGTCACGTAAAGGAAAAAGTGATACAGATCCCCAGGGGCGTTGAATACGATCTCCTGGAAGCAACCTTGGCCGTGGTGACGATGAGAATGGATCGTGGAAAGATCGATCTCCTGCAACTACAGCAGGCGCACCCCTCCTGGAAAAACAAGGACGGGCGATTCTACTGCGCACAATGCGACATGATCATCCATGAAGGCCAAGTGCGCCACAACAACAACATCATCAACGTCACCCGAAAACCCCGGTACGTGACCGTACTCTGGTACGGCACACGGGAGGAGTTCAAGTACGCGTACGCCATCTCGTCCTACAAATTCGACTCCAGAAAAAACCCTGACTGGGAGGAATTGGGAAGGGAAATCGCGAGGGAAAGTGATCGGTATGGCGTGGAGTCGCGCTCGACTTCGACCAGAGTATCCGTCGCCGCATTGATGGCGTCGTTGTAGCGGACTGGGCCCCGAGTTGCAGGAGGACCCCATTGGGTCCAAAGTAGTTGGAAGTGGCTGTTGTGCCTGTACGGGCAAATCCGCATGAACCACAGTGCACCTGGATGCGCCATGGCCAGAAACGCCCGGCGACGAGTCTGCCGTTACAGGGGCTGCACGTACTGCTTGGTTGCAGCGCTCTCGCTCTCAGGAGGCGTGACCGTCTCCGCGACGGGGGCCTTCGGCCAGGCCGCAACCGTGACACCGGCCCAGACTCCCACCCCACCGCCGGATCCCGGCACGCCAGATACCGGTACGCCAGATACCGGCACCCCGGAACCCGGCACGCCGACCGGGTCCAGCACTCCGCCCGAGCCCGGCACGCCGCCGGATCCCGAGACGACGGGATCCGGCACGCAGACCGGGCCGAGCGAGCCGACCGGGCCGAGCGAGCCGACCGGCCCCAGCGAACCGACGGACTCCGGCACGCAGTCGCAGCCCACGTCACCGGCCGACCCCTCGGAACAAGCGACGCTCATGGAGAAGCGCACGGCAGCGCTGAAGGTGCCGGAAGAAGTGAAGGAGGAAGTCGAGAACGAGCTGAGCGGGTTGCTGAAGATGAGCCGGGATCCGGACATCCCGCCCAGCGAACGGGCCGCCTACGTGAGAATCGCGTCTCGGCTCACCGACGCGATGGGGATGATCCAGGATCCCAGGACGCCTCCCGAGGAGCGAGTCGCCCACACGCACATCGTGGAACGGTCGACCGAAACGCTGGGCGTGATCCAGGATCCGGGCACGCCGCGCGAGGACCGGACCGCCTACACGAGAATCGTGGACGGGACAGTCAATACGCTGGGGGCGATCCAGAATCCCAAGACGTCTCCCGAGGAGCGGGCCACCTACACGGAGTGCGCGGAAGAGATGACCGAGCGCTTCGGGCTGGCCACGGATCAGGAAGCACCCAAGGCCTTTAAGTACTTCGCCCTCAGGAACACCGAGGTGGACGTCAAAACGCTGACTCGCTCTCAAGTCCAGCAGACGCCGCAGAGTTATCGCGAGTGGACTGTGAGGGCCATAAATGCGTCGGGGACGAGCCAGCAGATTCTCCGCGACCGGACCCTTCCGCCGAAGGCACAGGCCGAGCTCAAGAAGAACGTGGAGCAGCTGAGCGCCACTCTGCTGAAGTCCTACGACCGGTCGGCATCCCGCGAAGACCGGGACAAGGCGAAGGATGCGGGAAAGGACTTCCTCAAAAAACTTGAGGAGAACAACAAGAAGCACTCGGACAAGCCCCTGCTGGAGATCAGGAACAAACCCTTGAGCTCTACGGTCGCTCCGGGAGAGTTCCAGTCGTTCACCGTCAAGGTCACCAATCACGGGGAGGACGACGTCACCGGTGTGACGGTGGAGGACGAGTTCGACTCGGCCTCGGGCAGTGCCGATGGAGGCGTCATCCACCCCGTGCTGCACGCGCAGCTGATGACGGAATCAGGTGCGGAGAACGACTGCGACATCACTGCGGGGGACACCGTGGTGACCTGCCCCACGGAGGGTGACACCAAGATCGTGCCGGAGGAGACGGTCACGATCACCATCCGTGCGGTGGTGAAGGCGTCGCAGGTGCCTTCCGGAGAGCAGGAGAACGTCACCCAGGTGAAGCATGAGGAGGGTGCGGAGCAGGGCAGTGCCAAGTTCGCCGTCGTCAAGTCTCCGAAGTTGTCCGAGCAGGACCTCGAAGGCGAACTACGGGCCATCCGGCAATGTGCCGGGCACTTCGAGTCGTCCGGCATCTCGAGGGAAGCCCTGACCGTTTTCACCGAGGTGATGGGTGGCGAACTCGAGCACGGGGCGTCTCCGGCCCAGGCCAGTTCCGAGGGGTACAAGGCCGCTCTCACCAGAGCTGGGCCCGACGAAGCGGTGTCTCTCGCGCAGATACCCGTGTTCGACGTGTCTCTTCGCGACGCCGCGAAATCCTTCAAGTCGGCAGGCGACTGCCCCGGATTCGTCGACAAGGCCCTGTCAGCCGAGTGACCGTAAGGCCCCCTCAACGGCGTGACCGTCCATCGTCGAGCCGCCGGCTCTCCCAAGGGAAATCCCGCAGCACCCCCAGATTCCGCAACGCCAGTTCCGCCGGTCCCTCCGGCCCGTCCGCCGGGACGTCCCCGGCCGTCGCCCAGTTCTCCACCGCCGCACGTACGGCCGCGCTCGCCACGGCGGCGGCGAAGCGCAGGTCCGAGGGCGAAGCAACGTTGTCGGGGTCGGTTGTCGAGGGAGTCCGCGTAGGACCGGCCGTCAGCCGCGCGGCCAGTACCTCCTTCAGCGACCGCTCGGACGCCTGGCACACCTCCGCCCACACCCGGCGCAGGGACGGGTTCGCCTCGGCGAGGCGCAGGAGTGTGCGGACCCACTCCCAGGAGGACGCCGAGACGCCGACGCCCGGGGGGAGGGTGTGCCGCACCCCGTACTCCAGGGCCCGGAACACGCTCGCGTCGGCGGGTGCCGCGCGTACCGTCTCCACCCAGCGTTGGGCGCCGGCCGCGTAGAGCGGGGCGACGGCCTCCTCCTTGGTGGCGAAGTACCGGTAGAAGGTGCGTGGGGCGATGCCGGCGGCCTGGGCGATGTCCTCCGCGCGGGTGGCGCGCAGGCCGTGCCGTACGAAGAGGCCGGCCGCGGCCCGGGCGATCTCCATGCGCGTCTCGGCCTTCCGCCGCTCGGTCAGCGAGGCCTGCGGAGGGGTCGGGGTGGTGCTGCTCACGCCCGGCAGGCTATGCCCATGTGACACAATCTGCCATCTGGCGGGCCACCCCGTGGTTCAGGTACGGGGTGCCCCGCCCTCCACTCCCCCGGGCATGCAGAGAGCCGGGCCCCGGCGTCCGGGGGGAGGGACGCCGAAGCCCGGCTTTTGGAGAGTCCCGGCGCCGGGGGGAGTGCGACGGGACTTGGCTCTGGGGACCAGGGGCGTGGCCCCGGGCCCGAACTGGTGGGCCCGGAAGTCTTGTTCCCGGTGCCCGGCGGGTTGAAGCGGCGTTACATCGCCATGTTTGCGCGGTCTTTCGCCACCCGGCGTACGCGGCGGCCCCCGGGCGCACACGGTCCGTCATCCACAGGCCGTGGGACGACGCCCACAGGCCGCGGGACGAGCCGTACGCCCGGACGCCCACCGGCGGACACCGGCGTCACGCCGCCGCGTCGAACCCGGTGCTGCGCGCCAGCTTCTTCAGCTCCAGCAGCGCGTGCTTCTCGATCTGCCGGATGCGCTCGCGGGTCAGGCCGTGCTCCTTGCCGACCTCGGTCAGCGTGCGCTCCCGGCCGTCCTCGATGCCGTAGCGCATCTTGATGATCGAGGCCGTGCGCTGGTCGAGGCGGCCGATGAGGTCGTCGAGCTCCTCGCTGCGCAGCAGCGTGAGCACCGACTGCTCGGGCGACACCGCCGAGGTGTCCTCCAGGAGGTCGCCGAACTGGGTCTCGCCCTCGTCGTCCACCGACATGTTCAGCGAGACCGGGTCGCGGGCCCAGTCGAGCACGTCGGTGACGCGCTCCGGCGTCGAGCCGAGCTCGGCGGCGATCTCCGCGGGCTCCGGGTCCCGCCCGTGCTCGCGGTTGAACTCGCGCTGCACCCGCCGGATCCGGCCAAGCTCCTCCACGAGGTGGACGGGCAGGCGGATCGTACGGGACTGGTCGGCTATGGAGCGCGTGATGGCCTGGCGGATCCACCACGTCGCGTACGTGGAGAACTTGAAGCCCTTGCGGTAGTCGAACTTCTCGACCGCGCGCACCAGGCCGGCGTTGCCCTCCTGGATCAGGTCCAGCAGCGGCAGACCGCTGCGGGGGTAGCGGCGGGCGACGGCGACGACCAGGCGCAGGTTGGAGCGGATGAAGACGTCCTTGGCCCGCTCTGCGTCGGCGACCAGGGCTTCGAGCTCCTCACGGGTGGCGTCCGCCTCGGTCTCCTCGTACCCGTCGAGGACCTGCCGCGCGAACACACCCGCCTCGATGACCTGTGACAGCTCGACTTCCTTGGCGGCGTCGAGCAGCGGCGTACGCGCGATCTCGTCGAGGTACATGCCGACCAGGTCGCGATCGGCGATCTCGCCGCCATGGGCGCGAACACTGCTTGCCGCGTCGGCCGTCTCGCCGGTGGCGGACTGACGACGGGCGACGGCACGGGTTGCCATGCGTGCTCCCTTGCGATGGTGAGGTCAGCGGGTGGTCCTTCGGACGCTGGACTCCGTCTCCGGGACTCTCCGGACTCTCCTCGGGTGCCCTGCATCCGATGGAAACAACGACTGGAATCAGGACAGAATTCCCAACCGGACCCCCGATTTTTCTGATCATGCAGTACCCTGTCCGGCCATGCGAGGAGGCGAGATGCCGTCGGATCCTACAGAGGTGCAGGTCAGGCCGGGAGTCGAGGATGACCTCGAGGCCCTCACGGCCCTCTACAACCACTACGTATGTGAGACGGCGATCACATTCGATACCGCGATCTTCACTCCGGAAGAGCGCCGCCCTTGGCTGCTCTCCCACCCTGAAGACGGCCCCTACCGCCTGATGGTTGCCGTGGACCCGAACTCACAGGAGATTCTGGGCTACGCCACATCCAGCCCTTTCCGGGCGAAGCCCGCCTACGCGACCTCCGTGGAGACGACGGTGTACGTCGCCCCGCACGCCGGCCGCCGCGGCGTCGGCACCCTCCTCTACAAGGCCCTCTTCGAGGCCCTGTCCGGCGAGGACCTGCACCGCGCGTACGCGGGCATCGCGCAGCCGAACGAGGCGTCGGCCCGGCTGCACGAGCGCTTCGGCTTCCGGTACGTCGGCACCTACCGGGAGGTCGGCCGCAAGTTCGGCCGCTACTGGGACGTGGCCTGGTACGAGAAGGACCTCGTGTAGGGCCCGGCCTCAGCCGAACTGCACCGACCGTTTCGCCAGCCCCATCCAGAAGCCGTCGATCACCGACTTGTGCGCGTCCAGCTCGCCGGCCTCGTCGGCCGCGCCCATGGTCACGAACAGCGGGGCGAAGTGCTCGGTGCGCGGGTGGGCGAGCTGCCCCGCGGGTGACTTGCGGGTGAAGTCGAGCAGGGCGTCCACGTCACGCGCCTCCAGCGCCCGCCGGCCCCAGTCGTCGAACTCCGCGGACCAGGCGGGGATGCCGCCCTGCCGGAGCGCGGCCAGGTTGTGGGTGAAGAAGCCGGAGCCGACGATGAGCACGCCCTCGTCCCGCAAGGGGGCGAGCCTGCGGCCGATCTCCATGAGCCGGACCGGGTCGAGCGTCGGCATGGAGACCTGGAGGACCGGGATGTCGGCTTCCGGGTACATCTCGACCAGCGGGACGTACGCCCCGTGGTCGAGGCCGCGGTCGGGGACGTCCTGGACGGGCACGCCGGGGGCGCGCAGCAGCTTCCGTACCGACTCGGCGAGCTCCGGTGCGCCGGGGGCCTCGTAGGTCACCCGGTAGTAGTGCTCCGGGAAGCCCCAGAAGTCGTAGACGAGCGGGACGGTCTCGGTGGCGCCGATGGCGAGCGGGGCCTCCTCCCAGTGGGCGGAGACCATCAGGATCGCCCGGGGTCGCGGCAGTCCGGCCGACCAGGCGGCCAGTTCACCGGGCCAGACCGGGTCGTCCGCCAGCGGCGGGGCGCCGTGACTCAGGTACAGAGCGGGCATGCGCTCCTGGGTGGCGGCTGACATGCTGCGGCTCCTTCCGAAACATGGTTCCCTGACAAAACTGTACGGGGCATTTGTTTAAAGTTCAAGGAGGGGCCACGTAGAGTGGAAGACATGAAGGCACCCGCATCCGCACCGACACCAGGCTCCGTGGCAGAGCCTCCGGAACCGCGCTGGCTCACCGATGAGGAGCAGCGCGTATGGCGCTCGTTCATGGAGGGCGTCACCCTCCTCGACGACCACCTCGACCGGCAGCTCCAGCGCGACGCGGGCATGCCGCACGTGTACTACGGCCTTCTGGTCAAGCTCGCCGAGGCGCCGCGGCGGCGGCTGCGGATGACGGAGCTCGCCATGCTGGCGAAGATCACCCGCTCCCGCCTCTCGCACGCCATCGCGCGCCTGGAGAAGAACGGCTGGGTGTGCCGTGAGGACTGCCCCGACGACAAGCGGGGCCAGTTCGCCGTGCTGACGAACGAGGGCTACGAGGTGCTGCGGCAGACCGCGCCGGGCCATGTGGAGGCCGTACGCCAGGCGGTCTTCGACCGGCTCTCCCCGGAACAGCAGAAGTCCCTCGGCGAGATCATGCGGATCATCTCCGAGGGACTCCAGCCGGCCGAAGCGGGTGCGGACCTGCCCTGGCTCCGCTGAGCCGGGGCAGGTCCTGGAATCCGTAGGTACGAGGCGTCCCCTTCCTCGTACCTACGGAGGGCCCGAAGGGGTGTTTCCGGGTACGGCCGTCAGTGGGCGACGACCGGGACCTGCACCTCGTCCGCCACATCCGCGCCGGAACCGGAGCCGGTCACGGCGGCGCTGCCGGGGCGGCCGGCGTTGACGAAGGTCAGGGCGATCGCGGCGGCCACGACGAGGATGCCGACGGCGAACCAGATGGCGCTCGTGTAGCCCTCGACCATGCCCTCCAGCTGGACCAGCTGCTGCTGGGACCGGCTGCCGGCCCCGGCGATGTGGTCCGCGATGTAGGACGTGGTGGCCGAGGCGGCGATCGTGTTCAGCAGGGCCGTACCGATCGCGCCGCCCACCTGCTGCGAGGTGTTGACCATCGCGGAGGCGACACCGGCGTCCCGCGGCTCCACACCCTGCGTGGACAGCGACATGGCCGGCATGAACGCCGTACCCATGCCGAGGCCGAGCAGCAGCATCGCCGGCAGCAGCAGGGCGGCGTACGAGGAGCCGATCTCCAGCCGGGTCAGCAGCAGCATGCCGAGCGCGGCGACCAGGAAGCCGGGGCCCATCAGCAGGCGCGGTGCGACCCGGGTCATCAGGCGGGTGCCGATCTGCGTGGATCCCGTGATCATGCCCGCGATCATCGGCAGGAACGCGAACCCGGTCTTGACCGGCGAGTACCCCTTCACGATCTGGAGGTAGTAGGTCAGGAAGAGGAACAGGCCGAACATCGCGATGATCGCGAGACCGAGGGACAGGTAGATGCCACCACGGTTGCGCTCGGTGATCACGCGCAGCGGCAGCAGCGGGGCCTTCACCTTGGACTCGACGATCACGAAGGTCGCGAGCAGGACGACGGAGGCCACGAACATGCCGACGGTCACGGAGTCGCTCCAGCCCTCGGACTCGGCGCGGGTGAAGCCGTAGACGAGGGCGACCAGGCCGAGGGTGGACAGGATGACGCCCGGGATGTCGAGCGGGGAGCGGTTGCGGCCGCCCTCCGGCTCACGGATGACGAAGTACGCACCGGCCGCGGCGACGATGGCGAACGGGATGTTCACGAAGAACGTCCAGCGCCAGTCCAGGTACTCGGTGAGGAAGCCGCCCAGGATCAGACCGACGGCACCGCCGCCGCCGGCGATCGCGCCGTAGATGCCGAACGCCTTGGCGCGCTCCTTGGCGTCGGTGAACATCACGGCGAGCAGGGAGAGCGCGGCGGGCGCGAGCAGGGCTCCGAAGACGCCCTGGAGAGCGCGGGCGCCGAACATCATCGCCTCGTTCGTGGCCGCGCCGCCGAGCGCGGAAGCCACGGCGAAGCCGCCCAGCCCGAGGACGAACGCCCTCTTGCGGCCCCACAGGTCGGCTATCCGGCCGCCGAACAGGAGCAGACCGCCGAAGGCGAGGGCGTAGGCCGTGACGACCCACTGCCGGTTGCCGTCGGAGATGCCCAGGTCCTGCTGGGCGGAGGGCAGGGCGATGTTCACGATGGTGGCGTCCAGGACGACCATCAGCTGGGCCAGCGCGATGAAGACGAGCGCTTTCCAGCGGCCGGCGTCCGGCGAGGCCGCCGGAGCGCCGAGTGCCTTTGAGGCTGTTTCAGACATGGAGGTACCCACTTCGGGACAAGGTGACGGAAAAAGGCGTCGTTGAGGGACGACTCGGCGACCGGTGTGATCGCGAGCTGTGTGTGGCTGTGAGCTGTGTGGCTGTGAGCTATGTGGTCGTGAGCTGTGTGTGGCCGTGAGAGATGTAGGTGGTGACTCGGGCGGCGCCCGGAACTGATCGGTCAGGCTTGACGGAGGTCCTCCATGGTCACTGCGGCGCCCGGCAGGGCGGAACGGGCCGGGGCCCGCAGTCCGTCCAGGAACAGCTGAAGATGACGGTGTACGAAGGAATCGGCGCTGAAGCACGCCGTACCGGCCGGGGGCCGGCTGAGCTGGGCCACGGCGACCATCAGGTCGCCGACGCCGACGTCGGGGCGGAGCTGGCCGGCCGCCTTGGCGCGGTCCATGACCTCCTGGAGAATCCGCTCCACGCGCTCGCGCGCCGCTTCCAGGTCGGGGTGGTTCTTGTCGAACGTGCTCAAGACCATCGGACACAGCGCGCTGATCCGCTCGTCGGCGGAGGTGTGCGCGAAGCGCTCCAGGGCCTCGAACGCGTCCCCGGTCTCCGCGAGCGCGCGCTCGCCCGCCGCGCCCGTACGGTCCAGTACGGAGCAGACGACCTCGCGCACGAGCGCGTCGCGGTCCGGGAAGTTGCGGTACACCGTGGCGTTGCCCACGCCGGCCCGACGGGCGATCTCGTCGAGCGGCACCTCGGGGCCGTGCTCGACGAACATCTCCCGGGCGGCGGTGACGATCCGCTCCCGGTTGCGCAGGGCGTCGGCACGGGGCCGGGGCGCCTTGCGCGGTGCGGGGGTGGCGGTCTGCACGGCGTACTCCTGGGTGGTCTGGGTGTGGTGATGCGATCCGGGGAGACGCTCCCCGTTTCAGTCGGACACATGGCTAAACGGGGACTGGGTCCCCGGTATTTCCCCCAACCGGGGCTTTGATTTGTGACCTGCCTCACAAAACCGACGGGGTCGCTGCTGCCGCTACTGACGGGAAACCCACGATCGGTCTCCTCCAACGCGCGCCCCCACCCTCCGTGACACAGGGTGATCGCAAGGGCGCAGCCGGAGACCGGAGGCTGCCGTGGCGCGGGAGGTCCCTTGCAGGTCCCTTGCATGCAGCCGCAGCCCCTGCGACACCGGCCAGACGGCTCGGGGCCGCCCGGCCGCCGGATACCCGGGCGGCGTCTCGCCGCTCTCGTCTGTGTGACCACCCTGACCTTCACGGTCAGCACCTCGGCCGGCACGGGCCACCTCGCTCCGGGCGCCACAACGGCCGGAGCCGGCCCGATCTCCCTGTCCCGCACCTCCGCGCACGCCCCCTGCATGATCCGCGGCGCCCGCGAGGTCCAGATGTCCGAGGGCATCCCCACCACCGACGGCTACGCCCGCTCCACCGGCACCGTCCGCGCCCTCACTCTGATGATCGACTTCTCGGACGCACCCGGCGAGGGCAAAGCCCTGGACCGCTACCGGGAGTTCTTCCCGCAGACCCGGCACTGGTTCCGCACCAGTTCCTACGGCCGCCTCGACTACCGCCCCGAGACCCCGATCCCGGAGTGGCTGCGGATGCCGAAGTCCTTCCACGAGTACGGCATAGAGCGCGGCTCCCCCTTCGACCCCGGCTACCGCACGCTGGTCCAGGACCTCGTGGCCGCGGCCGACCCGAAGGTGGACTTCCGCGAGTACGACCTGCTGAACGTACTGATCACCCCGAACGCGGGCCCCTCCGCTCTCGACACCGTCCTCTCGGTCACCTTCGCCGGCAACCCCGAGGCCCCGAGGGCCGACGGCATACCCGTGGCCAACGCCTCCTTCGTCTACTCCCGCCAGGACGACGGCTCCGGGTCCTACGGCCGCACCGGCTACCGCGTCCTCCCCCACGAGAACGGCCACGTCTTCGGCCTGCCCGACCTCTACACCGCGGAGGGCGGGGGCGCGGTCGGCCACTGGGACATCATGAGCGAGGACTGGGGCGCCAACAACGACCTCCTCGGCTGGCACAAGTGGAAGCTGGGCTGGCTGGACGCCGCGCAGGTGCACTGCGCTGCGAGCCCCGGCACCACGGAGTACACCCTGACGCCGCTGGCCCGCGCGGGCGGCTCCAAGCTGGTCGTCGTGCCCCTGGACAGCAGAACCGGCTACGCCGTCGAACTGCGCACCCGCGCCGGCAACGACGAGTCGGTGTGCCGCCCGGGCGTCCTGATCTACAAGGTCGACGCCGAGGTGGACACGGGCATGGGCCCGGTCACGGTCTACGACTCCCTCCGCGACAGCGGCGGCTGCACGCGCGCGCCGAACGTCCACGCGGAGCTGTCCGACGCGCCGTTCGGGCCCGGGGAGACGTTCAGGGATCCGCGGAGGGGCGTCGTGATCAAGGTGGCGGGGGCGGATCTGGCCGGGGACTACCGGGTGCGGGTGACGCGGGGGTAGGCAACGGCCGGCGAGGAGGAGGGAGGGGAAGAGGTCGCGGCCGGCACCGGGGCGATCAGCACACAACCATGGGGCCGATTCCGGATTACGGTAGGCCTGCCGCCTTACGGTAGGCCTGCCGCGACCGCCGTACCGGAGAGCCGATGCCAGCGAAGCCCACGAACGACGCCCGCGAGGGGGCGACCCCACGGGCCGGCGGGACCGGGGCGACCCCACCGGCCGGCGGAAAGACGGGGATACCCGACGAGGCGGTCACGCCGCTGATCCGCGGCATCGCGGTCCTGCGGGAGCTGACCGAGGCGGACGGCACGCTGAGCCTCAGCGCCCTGGAGCGGGCCACCGGCCTGGCCCGTTCCACGGTCGACCGCATCACGGCCACGCTCGCCCGCATGGACTACGTCCGCGTGGACGGCAGGGACGTGCACCTGGCCCCCCGCCTGATGGAGCTGGGCAACGCCTACCTCTCCGCCCTGCGCCTCCCCGCCCTCCTCTCCGCCCGAGCCGACGCCCTGGCCGACGAACTGGACGAGTCGGTCTCCCTCGCGGTCGCCGACCGCGACGGCATCCGCTTCATCCACCAGGCGACCCGCCGCCGCGCGATGTCCCTGAGCTTCCGCATCGGCGACCTGCTCCCCGCCGAACGCACCGCTCCGGGCCCGCTGTTCGCGACGGAGTGGACGGACACCGACTGGCAACACTGGCGGGACCGCAGGGCTTCGGACCCGAGGGACCTGTCTTTCACGGCCGTACCGCCGCGCAAGTACGGAGCGGACGAGCGAGACGACGAGGCCTTCGTCAACCGCACGGAAGAGGCGGCAGCGAACGGCTGGGCCCTGGACGACCAGCTGATCGAACCGGGCCTGGTGGCGGTCTCGGTACCTGTCCGGTCTCCACACACGGGAGACCGCCGAAGGATCACCTGTGTGGCGAGCGTGGTCAGCCACACGAGCCGGCACACAGCACACCACCTGCGCACGACCCTGCTGCCGAGGTTGCGCTCGGCGGTGACGGAGATGGAACGCGAACTGCGCCGCACGCCACCCCCGGAGCCCGGCCCGCCCCCCTCGAACCTGGCGCTCTGGACGGGCGCGTCCAAGCAGCGGCTGGGCCGCGACTTCATCGAATCCCTGGCCCGGGGCCTGACGGTCCTCACGGCGTTCGGCGAGGGCAGGCCGGAGCTGACCCTCACGGAGGTGGCACAGGCGACGGGCCTGGCCCGGGCGACGGCCCGCCGCGCACTGATCACCTACGAACACCTGGACCTGGTGACCACCCCGAGCCCCCGTACCTTCACCCTGACCCCCCGGGTCCTCTCCCTGGGCTTCCCACCCCTCTCCCGCAGGTCCCTCCCCGAGATCGCCCAGCCCCACCTGTCCGACCTGGCGTCCCGCATCCACGAGTCGACGTCGCTGGCGGTGCTTTCGGACTCGGGCAAGGAGATCCAGTACACGGCCAAGGTGTCGACGGGCCGGGTGATGAGCGTGAACATCACGGTGGGCACGCGCCGGCCGGCATACGCGACGGCACTGGGACGAGTCCTGCTGGCGGACACACACAGGGACCACGGACGGCTCGGTGACGAACAGACACCGTCCCGCTCCCGCACCCTGGCCTCGGTCCACTCCCAGGGCTACGCCCTGGTCGACGAGGAACTGGAAGAGGGCCTCCGCTCCGTCGCGGTCCCGATCCGCGACCGGTCCGGAAGGGTGGTGGCCGCCCTGAACACGGCGATGCACGCGAGCCGCCACACCCCGCGGGAGTGCGTAACGGACCTGCTCCCCGATCTGACGTCGACAGCCACCCGCATCGAGTCGGACCTCCACACCGCCGGCCGCTTCACCCACGTTCCCCTGACCTGACCCCCACACCCACCCGACCCGTATCCGGTACGCTGACGCCTGTGGTCCTCCCAGACCACAGGCACGCCGCTGCTTGCGTCCGATGCCACCGCCTTCGTGGAAGCCTCTCTCTCCCCCCGCCCACGCCTCTTGGCCGCACAGCGCCACGGTTGAGCCTTCCGCTCCACGACTGTCGCTTTCCTCCGCTCCGGCGCCTCTCAGGGGGCGCCGAGCCGGCCATTGCCGGACTCTCGTCGCAGGCGGTCCGCCGCCCGCCGCCGACGGCAGGACAGCCCGGCTGCAGCTCAGGTCACCACACTCCCGGTCAAGCCCGCCCCGGCCCGGGTCGGCCTGTAGTGCGCAGGCACCAGGACTGGTGAGCGGCCGGTCCTGGCACCAGGGCAAGACGGCCGCAGGGGGCGATGTCCGGAGTGATCAGCAGGTGACGACTTCCTTTGGTGCCCCGGCGGGATGGGGAAGCATCCCGCCGGGGGTTGCTCATCGCGGTGGCCTCAGAACTTGTGGTGGAGGGCCACGGCCAGCTGGGCGTCGATGGCCGACAGCGTCGTGAGGTAACCGTTCCCGATGCGGAAACGGGGGGCGGCGTGGTTGTGGAGCGCGTTCTGGGCGGCCCTGGAGAGGTCGCTCCAGTCGTTCTCGAAGTCCAGGCCCGTCACGTCGATCATGCTTCCGCCCGAGTTCGACCCGTTGCTGCTGATCGTCGACGACTCTCCGGGGTAGTAACTGTGGCCGCCCCTGATCGCCTGGCTGACGCGATAGGAGATGAAGTCGGCGCGGGCACCTTCCGCGAGGGCCTGGGTGAGGATCAGCAGGGCCCGTGCCTGGTCCCGGCCGGCCGCCGTGTAGTGCCGGCCGTCCAGGTCGCTGATCGCGCCCTGGATGGTGCGCAGAGAGATGCCCAGGCTGCCCCGGCTGATGTTGCCTGCGGCCCCCTCCATGTTGTTGTAGTTGAGCCAGTTCAGATTGCGCACCCTGGCCTCGGCGAAGGTCTCGGGCCCGTGGCCCAGCCGGTAGTACGTGTTCGTTTGGTGGTTGCGCCAGCCGACGATGTACAGGTTCTTCGCGTTGAAGATCAGGGTGACCTGGCTGCGGCCCATGGCCAGGGTGACCGGGAAGTAGTCGTCCCGGTTCCGGGTGAGAATGATGTTGCCGTAGAGCCGGGTGCCCCCGAGCCGTCTGCGGATGTCGTTGATGAGGGCGTCGTACCGGCGGGCCAGGTCCGAGTGGACGCCGGTCGTCATGTCGTAGCTCATGCCCTCGGTCGGTGTGGAGTCGCTGACCAGTTGGGCCTCGTGCCCGAACGATGTGTGGTGCGTCTCGGTGAGTCCGCTCATGCCGGTGACGGCCAGGGCGCCGACGAGTGCTGCCGGCACGACGGCCGAGGTACGAAGCCTGCGGAGGACCTGAAATCGGGACATTGCGCTGTTCTCCCCGTGCTGGGTGTGCCGGATACCGGCCTTTCCCCACCGACGTTCGCAACCGGAACCTTGATTGGCACGTCCCTTTTGTCAGGTCAATCAATCCTGTGGGCGAAAGGGGATTGATTGACTTCACATGCCGCAACACCTGCACGCCACCCGTGGGCAACCTGGGCGTTGTCGGGCGTCTTGTGTGTTCATCACGCTCAATGTCGCTTTCGCCTGGCTGTACGGAGGTATGCGCATGGGGCGCCCGGAAAGACCGCTGGACCCGACGGCCGGCCCCGTGCCGCGGCTCGCGCACGAGCTCCGGGAGCTGCGCCGGACGGCCGGTGGCCCGTCCTACCGGGCCATGGCCAGGACGGCGGGGTTCTCGGCCACGACGTTGTCCCAGGCCGCGGCCGGCGAACGGCTGCCGTCGCTCGCCGTCGTCCAGGGGTATGTGCGGGCCTGTGGAGGAGACCCGGCCGAGTGGGAGTCCCGGTGGAAGGCGGCTCAGGCGGAGGCTGCGGGCACCGCGCGCGAGGACGACGAGGACGCGGTGCCGCCGTATCGCGGACTGGCGCGGTTCGAGCCCGGCGACCGGGCGCTGTTCTTCGGCCGGGACCGGCTGGTGGAGGAGTTGCAGGAGCTGGTGTGCGAGCACCGTTTCGCGGTGGTGTTCGGCGCGTCCGGCAGCGGGAAGTCCTCGCTGCTGCGGGCCGGACTCATCCCCCGCCTGAGGGAGAAGATCCTGGAGCTGGGCTCCCCGGCAGTCCTGCGGATCCTCACCCCGGGGCCCCGGCCCGCCTCCGAGTACGGCCACCTGCTGGCCCCGGCGCAGGACGAGCCGGAGAGCTGGGTGGTGGTGGACCAGTTCGAGGAGGTCTTCACCCTCTGCCGGGACCGGGAGGAGCGGGCGCGCTTCATCGACCTGCTGCTGGCCGCCCGGAAGCCGGACAACCGACTCCGGGTGCTCATCGCCGTACGCGCCGACTTCTACGCCCGCTGCGCCGAGCACCGCGACCTGGCGGACGCCCTGCGCGGCGCCGGCCTGCTGGTCGGCCCGATGACCGCGGACGAGCTGCGGGAGGCGGTGGTCAAGCCCGCACAGGCGGTCGGGCTCCTGGTCGAGCGGGAGCTGACCGCGCGGCTCGTCGAGGAGGTGCTCGACGAGCCCGGCGGACTGCCGATGCTGTCGCACGCCCTGCTGGAGACCTGGCGCCGCCGCAAGGGCAGGATGCTGACGCTGACCGCGTACGAGGCGGTCGGTGGAGTGCGCGGTGCGATCGCGGCCAGCGCCGAGGAGGTGTTCGGGCAGCTGTCGGCGGCACAGGCCCACACCGCCCGCCGCCTGCTGCTGCGGCTCGTCGAACCCGGACAGGGCACCCCCGACACCCGCCGCCCGCTCTCCCGGTCCGAACTGGAGGAGTGGGGGGACCCCGACGTGCCGCCGGTGGTGGAGCGGCTGTCCGGCGCCCGCCTGCTGACCGTCGACGAGGAAGCCGTCCACCTCACCCACGAGGCCCTGCTCACCTCCTGGCCCCGGCTGCACGGCTGGATCGAGGAGGACCGCGAGCGGCTGCGCCACCACCGGAAGCTGACCGACGCCGCCCGCACGTGGCTGGAGCACGACCGCGACCCCGGCGCCCTGTACCGGGGCACCCGGCTGGCCCGCGCGGAGGAGCTGTTTCCCGACCACGAGCGGGACCCCGCACTGACCGCGGCGGAACGGGCGTTCCTCACCGCCACGCTCGACGTCCGCGATGCGGAAGCACGGGCCGCCGCCCGCTCCACACGCCGGGCACGGGCCGCGGTGGGCGTGCTGTCGGCCGTCCTCGTGGTGGCGCTGGTCGCCGGTCTGGCCGCCTGGACACAGCGCCGGGACAACCAGCACCGGCGCACCGACGACGTGGCCCGCCGGATCGCCGACGTCGCGGACGCCCTGCGCACGACCGAACCTCGCGTCGCGCAGCTCCTGGGCGTCGCCGCGTGGCGGGTGGCCCGCCTGCCGGAGACCCGGCGGGCCCTGCTGGGCTCACTTGGCCAGCCGGAACTGGACACCTTCAGCGATCACGCGCCGGGCGACAGCGCCTCCCGCTACCTGACGGACTCGGGTCGCACGTTGCTCAGCGTCGAGGGCCGTACCTGGCGGACCTGGGACGTGGCACGGCACCGGCGGATCGCCTCGGGACGGTTGCCGGTGGGCGGGCTGGTGCTCGGGGCGAGTCCGGACGGCCGGCTGCTGGCGGTCCACGCGGACGACGGCGTACGGCTGTGGGACACGGCCGTCGGACGGTGGAGCGGTGACCGGCTTCCGGCGTCGTCCCTCGTGGACTTCGCCGGGAGCAGCTACACCGTGAGCGACGCGGACGACTTCCGGGTGCAGGTGCGTTCGAACGCGGACGGCAGGCTGCTGTTCGAGACGCAGTCGGCGACCGTGGTCCCCAGCGCGGACGGCCGACTGGTCGCGTTCTGTCATGCCGGTGACGGGCTGCGGGTGCGGGACCTGCGAAGCGGGCGCACGGTGCCCGGGCGCTGGGAGCATGGCGGCGAGGTCTGCGGCGACGAGCGGGCACAGCTGGTGCTCGGCGACGGGAAGCGGCTCGCCGCCGTGAACGGCACCCGCGTGCGCGTCTTCGACGTCCGGACGGGGCGGCAGCTGGCCGACCTGCACGACGCGGGGGTGAAGCTGGCCGCCTTCAGCAAGGACGGGAACTTCCTGGCGACCGCCGACGGGGAGGAGCTCAGGGTGTGGCGGCTGGGCGCCGACGCCCCGGTGTTCCGGCACTCCCTCAACAACCAGCATCTGTACGGCGCTCTGGCCTGGGACCCGGCGCACCCGGTGCTGCGGTATCTGGAGGGCGGCACGGTGCACTCGCTGGACGTCGCGACGGCCGTGACCTCCCCCTGGCAGGACCGGCCACTGGACAGGGTGCTGATCAGCCCGGACGGCCGTACCGTCGCCACCGCCCGGCGCACCGGCGACCGCTACGGCTTCGAACTGCGCGACACCCGCGACGGGCGGCTGCTGCGGACGCTGCCGTCCCCGCCGCTCCCCGTCTCCCGCGACCCTTCCCGGCCGGTGGACGCCGAGCAGACCCTTGCCCTGCTGGCCTTCGGCCCCGACGGCACGTCGCTCGCGTACGGTGTCTCGGCCCCGGGCAGCGAGGCGTCCGCGCAGCGGATCACGATCTGGGACGTCACGCGGGGACGGGCCCGCACGACGCTGGATCTGGCGCCGGGCGGGCCGGCCGGAGCGGTGATCACGCTCGCCCTGGGCCCGGACGCCCGCACGCTCCACGCCGCCCGCACCCTGGCCGAAGGCACGCTGAGCAACGAGGTCTGGGACACCGCGCACCACCGCAGGACGGCGGTCCTCCCGGCGCTGTCCAGCCACCACCTCGCCGTCCGCCCCGACGGCGGGCTCCTGGTCGGCGACAACCGTTCGGCGGCCCTGCCCGGCGGCAAGGTCGCCGGACAGGACCTCGTCCAGGGCGAAGAGCTCGGCGCCCTCGCCTTCTCCCCCGACGGTTCGCGGCTGGCGGCGGGGGACCAGACGGGCCGGGTGGCGCTGTGGGACGGGACGCTGCGACAGCGGGCGGGAGTCCTGCCGAGCGTCTTCCCCACACTCCCGGAGGGCATCTCCGACTCACTCCTCGGCGACACCTCGGAGGCCGTCAGCGCCCTCGCCGTCAGCCCTGACGGCAGCACGCTGGCGGCGGGCGGCGAGGCGGGGACTCTCCAGCTGTGGGACATCGCCACGCAGCAGCCGCTCGGCGGTCCGCTGACGACACCGGGCGAGTCGATCGACACGGTGGCGTTCGCCAAGGACAGCTCCACGGTGTACGCGGGGAGCGCGCACGTACCCCTCCAGCGCTACACGATCCACCCGTCGAAGGCCGTCGAGTCGGTGTGCGCGCGAGCGGGCGGCGGCGACCTCACTCGGGCGCAGTGGCAGACGTACGCGCGTGACGTGCCGTATCGCGAGGTGTGCGACGACTGACCCGTCCGGCATTGATTTCCCTGGTCAGAGGCGATTGATTGACCTGATGGAAAGGCTGGCCGATCAACCCCCCGAGCCCTGACGATCGACCCGTCGCTGCCCCGGTCCGACTCCCCCCTCGGCCGGGGCAGTGGCCGACCCGACCAGCGGGTCGAGGAATCCGACGGGAGAACCACCCATGAAGATCCGGAAGACCGGCCGCCGCCGGACGGCCGTGCTGACATCGGCCCTCGCCCTGGCGCTGATTCCCCTCTCCACGGGCACGGCCAGCGCCAACACCAGCCCTGGCTGGGGCGACGACAAACCCGACGTGATCTGGGGCTGCAACAACGGCAAGGCCAACCTGTGCCAGTACCACGAGGTCAACGCGTGGACCCAGCTGGGCAAGCGGCGTCAGGTCGGCAACCCGGTGTACAACTGCGCGGGCAGCAGGGACCTGGGCTTCGACCTCGCCTTCAGGACCGACCGCAGCACCTCGTACTCCTTCCAGCAGGAGACGAAGGTGGAGGTCAAGGCCGGCTTCTCGGACGTGCTCGAAGGGGGCATGTCCGCCAGCCTGTCGCAGACTGAGAAGTGGGAGGTCGGCAGGACCACCAGCGCCGGCACCACGCTCAAGGGCGTCATCCCGCCCCATATGGCGGGCGGGTACTGGTTCGCGCCGTACTGGCGGAAATCCCAGGGGTGGCTGGAGGTCCACTACGGCAAGCGCAAGCACGACCACTACTTCTGGTACTACCCCGGCAAGGGCTCCACGGGTGTCCGGATCGCGACGCCGGTGATGAACTCGGACGGCTCGATGAAGGGCAAGTGGTACTGGGCGACCTGGAAGTGCTGACCCGGCCGGATCCGTGATTCACATCCCCGAGCACCTCCAGCAGTCCCCGAGCACACCCGCACCCACCGGCTCGTCTACCCCTACCGCAGCGACGCCGAGTCGGACCGCTCCCAGCTCGACGCCTCACAGTGGAACGGGCGCCTGCTCCTCACCCTCGGTTTCGTCCTCGCCCGAAGAGGGGTCACCTTGCTGAGCCCCACCGCCTGAGCACCCCACCGCCGACCCACCAACACCAGCGCCCGCCCGAGTCCCGATCCGGTACCCTGTGGATCGAGCGCCTCGGCGGGCGCTGCGGCATGTCAACAGGCCCAGCCTGTCCACGCCACAGCGGTCACCTCCAGGACGCTCAGGGCTTGACAGACAGACCTGGCCACGGACACTTCACCGAGTTCCGTGCAAGGTTTCGCACAAGTCCCGCCTTCGTAGCTCAGGGGATAGAGCACCGCTCTCCTAAAGCGGGTGTCGCAGGTTCGAATCCTGCCGGGGGCACAGAGAGAAGGGCCAGCTCAGGAAGGGTTTCCTCCCGGGCTGGCCCTTCGTCGTTTCAGGTGCCGTGCCACACGCGTGCCACTACGTCCGCTCGGCGTCCCCTCCGGGGGAACCTGAAGCCACTCCCCCGCCGCCCCGGATCATGGCCCCAAGGCGGTCCGCGATGGCCCTGTCCCGGTCGCTGGTCATGTGCTGATAGATCAGCGCGGCTCGGGAGCTACTGTGCCCCATCCGCGTCATCAGCTCCCGGGTGCTGGCCCCGGCCGTGGAGGCGAGCGTGTTGCCCGTGTGCCGTAGGTCGTGAAAGTGCAGTTCGGCCGTGACGCCAGCTGCCTTCCGGGCCGTGACCCAGTCGTCGCGGAAGTTGCTGCGACGCAACTGCCCACCCTGCGGCCCGACGAAGACGTGACCCTCACGACCGGGAGCGGCGAAGTGCTCCAAGTGCTGCGTGACCGCGTCGAGCAGTTCGGCCGGGAAGGAGACGGTGCGCACCCCGGCAGCGGACTTCGGCGCCTTGTCGAAGAGCCGACCGTCCTGCAGCTCGGTCTGAGCGCGGCGCACGGTGACAGTCAGCCCTTCCAGGTCGATGTCCCGGCGCCGCAGGGCCGCCAGCTCCCCGAACCGCAGCGTGGTGAAGGCCGCCAGAAGCACGAGCAGCCGGTAGCGCGGCGCCATCGAGTCGGCCACGGCGAAGACCTCTGCCACCGTGAGGACAGGCCGTTCGGGCACGTCGTAGCGATCCGCGCCCTTGATGCGGCACGGGTTGCGCCGGATCAGCTCGTCATCCACGGCAGTGTTCATCAGGGCGCGCAGCAGTTGGCACGCCTTGACCACCGTCGGCTCACCGAGGCCGGCCGCAAGGAGCTTGCCGCGCCAGCCGCGCACCCGGGCTGTCGTCACGTCGGCCACACTCCCGGCTCCGAAGGTCGGCAGAATGTGCAGCCGCATCACCGATTCGTTCCGCTCACGGGTACGGTCGGCAAGCTTCCGGTCCCGCAGCCACGCGGTGGCGTATTCCTCGAAGTTCACCGCCCCGGCGTCCGGGTCCGACCACTGCCCCCGTGCTACGTCCGACTCGATGTGCGTCAGAGCGACTTGGGCATCTGTCTTGGACGCGTAGGTCTTCTCTGCCGGACGCAGTTGCCCCGTCTCTGGGTCGCGATAGCGGACCTGCCAACGACCGGACGGAAGCTGCCTGACCGAACCGAAGCTCCGGCGCCTGCCTCTCTTGTTGGCCATCAGGCAGCCCTCCGCAGGGAGCCGCGCCGCTGACCGATCGGCTGCACCGTGTTGGCGTCGATGAAGTCCTTGAGCGCGCCTTCAGGGATGCGGACGTGCCGACCAACCTTGACGAACGCGATGCGTCGCTCGGCGACCAGGCGGCGCGGGAAACGCTCGGTGGTGCCGAGGAGTTCGGCTACCTGCGCGACAGTGAGGTAGCGGTCAACCACGGGTGGGCTCTCCTTCCGTTCCGGGGGCGGGTTCGAGGGATGCGGCAAGCCAGGCTTCGGCGTCCGAGAGGCCGGTCCCGGCGAAGGCCCAGTGCGAGAGCACGTACGTCGTCTCGGGCTCGGGGCCGTTGGCTGCCGCGGCTTGGGCGCGACGCCATTCGGCGCGGGCGTCGCGGAGGGCGCCGAGGGTGGTGGAGTAGCGGCGGGACTTGGTGGAGAAGTGGCCGCGGAAGCCGAGCATGTGGGCCCAGGCACGCAGGCGGAGGTGTTCGAGGTCCTTGCGTGCACCGAGGAACCAGGCGGTGCGGATCAGGCGGCGGGCGTGGTCGCTGATGTCGAGCTGGGCGAGTTCGGCGGCGAACTTGAGTGGGCGGTCGAGAGCTCCCGTCGCGGTCTCGGCGCCCTTGGTGGCGTACTTGGCGATGTAGGCGGCGACGGCCCGTTCGGTGAGCTCCTGGCCGTCGTTGAAGTCGGCCGAGCGGATGGTGCGGACGTCGAGTTGGCGGCCGAAGGTGAAGGTGTGGGTGCGGCCGTCGATGACCGGGCCGTCCACTCGGACCTTGGCGGCGGCAGCGCGGATGGCGTCAGTGAGCAGTTCGGCCGTGGCCCACGTAGGGGGTGAGGTGTGGCCGCCGCTGGGGCCGTCGATTCGGATGACGGCGTGGAAGTGGACGGCTCCGCGCTTCTGGTATTCGGCGACCTTGGCGAAGCTCACGCGGGCGTGCTCGCGGAAGCGCCGCTGGGACAGGCCTGCGCGCTTGGCGACCTCTCGGCGCAGGTAGGTGGAGAAGCGCCGCCAGAGCGGCCCGGCGTGGGCGTTCCAGAGCACGGCGGCTTCGTAGTCGTAGGTGTCCGGGTCGAGTGCGGTGCCGAGTACGTCGTCGTCCTGGTCGTGGTGGGTGCCGCAGCGGCAGGGGCGCCCGCTGGAGGGGCGGTTGTGGACCGGGCCGAAGCTCGGCGCGGTGAAGGCGGCGAACACGCGAGGGTGCGTGGCGACGTGCTCGGGG
Organism: Streptomyces sp. NPDC052064; assembly: GCF_055585925.1. NCBI lineage: Bacteria > Bacillati > Actinomycetota > Actinomycetes > Kitasatosporales > Streptomycetaceae > Streptomyces > Streptomyces sp. NPDC052064. The sequence continues at coordinate 164,220 of NZ_JBVJJE010000009.1, read as the reverse complement.
GTGCCCTTGCCGCCGCGCAGGCCGGAGGTGATCAGGTGGAAGGTGTCGCGGCGGTAGACCTCGGCGCAGGCGGCGCAGCGGGTCGTGCGGCGCTTGTTGCAGCGGACGAGGAGCTGTCCGGCCGGGACGCTGGACGAGTCGAGGCGGTGGAGGACGTTGCCGATCTCGCCGGTCGTGGTGTCGACGTCGTACTCGGTGCGGTGGCCGTCGAGGCGGATCGGATGGGTGCAGCCGCCGAGTCCGGAGAGTTGGCGGAGGATACCCGGCAGCGTGCCCTGCGCGGCAGGTTCGCGAGTTCCGGAAGTGGTGCCGGAGTGGTGCGGGTGAAGATGGCGTTCCCCTTCTGACTTGCTGGGTCGGGAGGAGCAGGCCCCGGGGCGGCGAAATGCTTGGTCGTGTGCCGCCGCCCCGGAGGCCAGCGCGGTTCAGCGGCGGTGGTGGTCGCGGAGCATGGAGCGCAGGACGACGGCGGCCACGGCAACGGAGATGGCCGTGACGGCCACGGCGGCCAGAAGCGCGGTGAGGACGACCCCGCCGATGACCAGGGCCACGACGGTTTTCTGATTGATGGAGACCGACGGGAGCGAGCGCCGTACGGGTGCCGTCTCGGTCGGGGTGTGAGTGTGTGCAGGCGGCGGGGTCGGGCTGTCGGGGTACTTCGGGAGGAACACAGGCCACGTCTTCTTATCTACTCGTCTAGGCATGTGAGCCGTTTATGACGGTCACGCCGGAGCGCGTGCCGGACTCGATGACGGGTGCGAGGAAGGTGCGGGAGAGCCAGAAGCCGAAGAGGGCAATCAGGACGACGATCCAGACGCGGACGCCGAGGAACCTGACTGCTCCCCAGGCGAAGAAGCCGAGGACGACGACAAGCGGAAGGCTGACGGTCACGGGTCGGGAATCCTTTCAGCGCACGGGGCAGCGGTGGGTGCGGGCAGCCAGCTCGGCGGCAGCGCGGCTGTCGTAGTCGGCGGAGAAGCCGCAGCGCGGGGCGGTGCAGGCGGCGGTGTGTTTCTCACGGCCGCGACCGTCGTAGGACGTGCCGACCTGGACGGGGCCGATGCGGCTGACGTGGCGGAAGCGCTTCGGCGCGGGCATGGTCAGTCCTCCTGTCGCGGGCTGGGGCGGGGGAAGTCGCGCAGGATCCGGGCGGCTTCCTCCGGATCCTGCGTGCGGTCGGCGGCTTCCTCGGCGAGGAGCCGGGCGAGCGCAGACCGGCCACTGACGGCCATCTCGCGGGCCGCCGCGAGGTAGTCGGCGGCCGTGTTGAAGCAGAAGAGCGGCATGATCTCCCTTTGCTGGTCAGGTGAGTTGAGCGGCGATGGCTTCGGCCATGGGCGGCGGGACACCGAGGCGGGCGCGCAGGGTCGGGGTGTCGATGGCCGTTCCAGTGCGGGTGCGGTGGTCGGCGGCGACTTTGCGGGCGTGCTCGACCAGGGCGGCCGGAACAGCGACCGGCGGAGGGGCCAACGGTGGGGCCGGTGCCGGTTCGGCCGCCGGTGGCGTCGGGGGGTCTGGCGTGGGATCGGGCATGTTCTCTTGGTCCTCGATGCCATCGAGTTCCTGTTGGTCTACGGCGTCAGTGGTCGCATCGTGCGCTGTCGGAGGCGAGTGGACCAGGAGGGTTCCGCCGTGGAAGGCGACCGCGGGCCAGCCCGCCACGAGGATGCGCAGCCAGGCCGGTACGTGATCCAGGTCGAGCAGGCCGGCGGTGGCGACGTTCGCGCCCAGGGACGCGGCGAGTGCGATCAGGAACCAGCACCACCCGGCCGCTTTCGCCTCTCCGGAGCGCAGTCGGCGCCAGGCGGCGACGAGCAGCAGGTCAACGCTGATCGGGTAGGCCCACGCCTTCCACCCGTCCTGCCCGGCCGCCGAGGCGACATCGTGCAGGTGGGCGAAGGACAACGCGGCGGCGATGACCGCCTGAACGAGCACCGCATCGACACGGGCCAGGTGGGCACGCATGCTGCGGCTCCTTCCGAATTCGGGCATGGGAGGGGTAGGGACATGGCGTGAGGCGGTCACGCCGACCGAGGTTGGGGGCGCGGTCAGTCGGCCACCGGCCGGGGCCGCACGGCCGGGCCCGGTGTCTCGGCGGGCCGTACGAGCACGCCGGGCCGGAAGGGCTTGAGCGCGGGCAGGTCGGGAACCAGGTGGGCCGACTCGCGACAGGCCTCGGCAGCGTCGCCCAGCGACAGGTACGGCGTGCGGATGCGTGACCAGCCGCCGGAGGTGTCACCTGCCACGGCGAGGCCGGGCCGTTCGGGAGCAATGGCGCAGGCCGCCGTGACCGCTTCGGGTGCGATGTCGCCGAGCGCCATCTTCGCGGAGGCTTCGTCGTTGACGCGGTGGCAGACGCGACCGGTCAACTGGGCTCGCAGCATGGTGGCGCCCTTGCCCAGCTCGGCGCCGAAGCGCTGCCCGCAGACCTCCAGGTAGATGCCGGCCGCGCGGCCGAGTTGGGCGAGCCGGATGAGCTGGGTGACCATCTCGTCGCGCCGTTCCTCGTCCTTCCTGGTGGCGACGAGGAACAGTTCAGCGACCTCGTCCACGAACAGTACGAGGGGGACGGGCCGTTCGGACTCGGGCAGTCCCCAGATGTCGGAGGTGATCTCTTCGGCCGGAGTGTTCGGGGCGATGCCTTGCCGGGCCTTGATCAGGTCGTATCGGTCCTCCATTTCCCTCACGAGCACGGGCAACAGCTCGGATGCCTGCTCCGGTTCGGTCGCCAGCGCGGAGAGGCGGGAGGCGAACGGCGCCAGCTCCACACCGCGCTTGCAGTCGATCCCGACCAGGGCGACCGGCTGAGGGGCGAGTCCGGCGATCAGGTGCCGCAGATACATGGACTTTCCCGACAGCGTTGCGCCGAGGGTGAGTTGGTGGGGCACGGCCCGGTAGTCGCGTACGAAGGGCATGGCGTCCTGCCGTAGGGCCACCGGCACCTGAAGGAACCCGGCGTCCACCTTGCGCGGCATCCGCACTCGCCGCAGCACGTCGAAGCCGACTAGCCGCAGCTCAACCACACCGGGCTTGACCGTGGTCACGTACACGGCGTGAACGCCCCAGGCATGCCGCAGCCGTTCGGCCGAGGCGGCGACGTCGGCGGGTTCCTGCCCCGGAGCGAGCCGGAGCCGGAGCCGGAGCCCGGTCGAGGTGGGCCGGATGATGCCGCGACGCGGTGGTACGGGCCGGACCTCTCGGCGGGTGGTGGCCTTGACCGCCAGCATGCGCAGCCGGGACGGAGCAACGGTGAGGCCGCAGGCCTCCATGACCGAGCCGTAGGAGCTGAGTAGCCGGGCGGTGGATATCGGCAGGCCGACCGTGGACCAGTACACCCCGGGGTGCTTGGCCCGGGCGTAGGCGGCCCCGCCGCCGAGTGCGGCGACAGGACCACCCACCTCCAGGAGTGTCGTCAGGTCGGTCATCAGGCAGCGGCCCCGGTGGTGGCCGGGAAGGCGGCCGGTGTCACGGCGGCGGCGCGGTAGGCGATGCCGTGGCGCTGCTGCCCGTTGAAGACGCTCTCCCACGGCCGGGCCACCAGACCCGGCAGCGAGACCGGAGCCCCGAGCGTCAGCCCCTCGGACACTCCGCTCTCCGGAACGGTGACCTTGATCAGCGACGACTCGCCGTCTTCCAGGTAGACGACGCCGAGCGTCATCAGGGCCTCTCCGCTGGTGGCGTCCTTGGCGATCTCGCCCGTCTGCCGGTCGCGGACCTTGGGCTCGGGCGCCTCGGTCAGCAGGATCGTTGCGGCGGAGGTCTCTACACGGATGGTGCGCAAGACTTCTTCCCATCTACTCGTCTATACAAGATGCGACGTTCGAACCCGATCTCCGGGAACGGTAACCACCTTGCCACACAACTTGCCCACTCGTCTATACGAGTAAGCGTGTTGGGGTGTACGAGTTCGGAGAAGCCTCCCCGCGCACCACCGCCGGTCAGGCGCTCACGTCGCCGGGAGCTGGTACGACAGGACGTACGCGTCGGCCGCCATGACCGTGTCGCAGACCTCCACGGCCCGCCCCTCCTGGTCGAACGCGGTCCGGATCAGGTGAATGACCGGCACGCCGGAGGCCAGCCGCAGCGTCCGGACCTCATCGGGTGAGGGCATCCGGGCACGAATCTCTTCCTCGAAGTGGTCGAGGCGGTGCCCCAGCTCCTCAAGCCGGGCGTAGATGCCGCCGGGCCCGGGGTTGGGCTCGGCGATCGGCGTACCGCGCGCGATGTCGAGCGGCAGGTACGAGGTGGCGAACTCCACCGGCCGCCCGTCCAGCAGATACCGGCGACGCCGGGCCAGCACTCGCCGCACGGACCCGAGCCGGGTGGAGACGTCCTGGCTGGCCTTCTCTTCCTTGACCTCCAGGCTGTCCACCTGCGGGTGACTGCCGGCGGCGTCGGCCTCCACGATGAACGCGGACTTCCCCTGCTCGCGGTGGCGCCGGGCGAACCGGTCGGAGGCGAGCCGCCGGACAGGCGGGCGTGGTCGCACGAAGACGCCCTTGCCGTGCTCGGCGTGCACCAGGCCCTCGCCCTGGAGGACGGAGAAGGAGTTTCGAACCGTCATACGGGAAACCCCGTAATGCTCGACAAGTTCGGCCTCGGAGGGCAGCTTTTCGCCCTCCTTGAATCGCCCACGGTCGATGGCCTCGCGCAGCTGGTCGGCGATCTGCCGGAAGACCGCACGATCGCTCGTGGGGTCGAGATCGCCGAGGAGGCCGGAGGAAAGAGAGGGCACGTGTACTCCTTTAGGTATCTAGACGAGTGGGCGAGCTTTGTTGCTACGGTGGAGAGCCTAGCCAGCCGAGAGGGCAGAGGAACGTGAGCACCGACCGTCCGCACTCCGTGAGCGTCGCCGGAGTCATCGTCGACGACCAGGATCGCGCCCTCTTGATCAAACGCCGCGACAACGGCCACTGGGAACCCCCGGGCGGAGTCCTCGAACGCGAGGAAACCATCCCCGAGGCCCTCCAGCGCGAAGTTCTCGAAGAAACCGGCATCAAGATCGCGCTTCCCGCGACCCTGACCGGCATCTACAAGAACATGAAGGGCTTGATCGTCTCTATGGTCTTCCGCTGTGAAGCCGCCGACGGCACGCCCACCACCGGGGACGAGACCCGCGCACTGCGCTGGGCCACCCGCGAAGAAGTCATCGAACTCGCCGACGAGGCATACGCGATCCGCGTCCTGGACGCACTCGACGCGGTATCCCCGCCGGCCATCCGCGCCCACGACGGCGTGAAACTCGTCTAGCCCGAACCCGCTGCACATGGCGGCCTACCAGCACGAAGGAACTTGTATGCACGAGTATACGAGCACCGCCCGGGTCTGGGGACTCACTTGCCCAGGTTTTCCGGAAGAGGTCAGCCGGGCTCGCCGCTGGACGCGGGACATCCTGCGGGGATCTCCCCTGGCCGATGACGCCGAGTTGATCGTGAGCGAGCTGAGTGCGAACGCGATCCTCCACACGGCGAGCGGCGGGCTGGGCAGCTTCCACCTGGCCCTCGCGGTCTCCCCCAAGGTCGTCGCCCTGTCAGTCACCGACGAGGGAGGAACGGGCACCGCCCCGAAGGTCGAGCAGCCAAGCGAGGACGCGGTACACGGCCGCGGCTTGGGCATGGTCAGCGTCATCGCACACCGGGTCGTCGTCCACGGCAGCCACAGCGGCTACACCGTCACCGCCGAACTCTTCACGGACACCCGGCCCGGAGGACACCCGTGCTGATGGACAAGCCCCAGCGGGGATTCTGGTGCGAATGCTGGACGCAAGACCTCAACGACGAGGCAGGGAGGCCGGCACTCCGGGCATCCTTCGACGCCTACTCAGCACCGCAAGCTGACAGATGGGTAGCGGTCGCCCTGCGCACCATCTCACCAGCACTCGACCCGGACGCCTCCGACGAAGCCTGGGCATGGCTCTACGACGGCCGCATCGACACGCGACGAGCCCTCTTACGCATGGAACCCTGCACGGTCTCTGTGACCCACGCCAGCACCCGCATCACATGGACGATTCGGCCAGTGGTCTTCCTGCCGTTGGCCCACCGTCAAGGTGTCGAACTCCCGGCCTGCGCATACGACTTCACCGCCCACGCCACGGTGTCTAGTCCCAGGTGATGCTTGACGTTCTGGTCCCAGCTGATGCTTGACGGTGGGCCTAGACACGCCCACGCCACGGACTGAGTTACAACTTTCTCTACTGGTTCAAGGCGGCTCGCTCCGCTCACCGCGCGCGGCCCGGCCCCCGGCCGGGCCTGCGCTCCTGTCTCCGCCCCGCTCCAGCCCGGCCGGCGCCCATGCCGCGCGCATACAGACTGCCGCTCGGCCAACAGGAGAGGCGCTTCCTGACTGAGTGCTCCATGGCTCGATCTAGCCCCAATGTGAGTACCCCGATGCAGCAGACAATGAACCCATTCATTCACATTGCGGTCAAAAATGAGTAGAGCGCGACACACCCTCGAAGCTGTAGACAGAAGCGCAAGCCGTGTAAGAGAATGTGCGCCACATCACATTCAATCTGGGGGATCAAGGGTGAATTCACCGAAACTAATCGAGGTGTCAGTTACAGGGCTACTAGGACGCTTCAATCACACCATTCCTTTTGCCCAGAGCGACGAGTTCGTAATCCTTTACGGACCTAACGGAATTGGCAAAACACGACTCCTGGAACTTATCAGTAATACTTTTTCAGCTCGTGTGGCACGAATTGCACGCACCCCATTTGATACTGCTATCTTCAAGTTCGAGGACGGCACTCGCCTCACATTAGAGAACCCGTCTACCAAATATCTGTTTGAAAAGGTGGATCAGCCGGATCACGCCCTCAGGGTTTTCTTTGAGGGATCCAGCGGCGAAAATGAGGAATGGTTCTATTCGCGTGAGAAAAGCCCGACATCGCCAGTTCGTTGGACACGCTTGATTGATCAGTATACCCCGGCTACGTACGTTGGAAGTTCCCGCTGGCTTGACCCGGAAACAGGCGAGGCGGTTACTCGACAAGAGATTATTGAGAGGTACGGCCACCTAATCCCTCCGGAACTCATGCCTTATCCCCCCTTTCCGGAAACGATCAAATCTTTCCTTAAGAGCTCAGACGTTCACCTAATCGAAACCCAGCGTCTGCTAACGCGCGTCGCCCAAACGCGTGATCGGGCGCGCGCAGAGACTGCAAACAAGGTTACCGTTCAAGAGTTCTCAGAAGATTTCTCTCGCAGAATGCGAGAGGCATTGGCTCAGAATTCTCGAACCTCCCAAGAGCTGGATAGGACATTCCCACGCCGTCTACTTTCTGCTGGATCTCCTCCTCCTGCTGCAACGGAAGAAGCGATCCGGATCAGGTATGACGAGCAGAGTCGCCTACGTAGTAGGCTCGCTGAAATTTCTCTGCTGCAAGGTTCTTCGGACCTACCGCTTCCCAATAAGAAACTTGACTCCTCTCAGCGACTTGTCCTTTGGACTTACCTAGATGACTCAGAACGGAAGCTCGCCACTTTCGAAGACCTTCTCCGTCGCGTACAACTCTTCAGAGATATCGTCAATTCACGCTTCCAATTCAAGCAGCTCCTTTTGAATCGAAATGGATTCAATTTCATCACAGATCTTGGGCAAGACATTCCAGCCCAAGCCCTCTCGTCAGGAGAGCAACACGAGCTAGTTCTAGCGTACGACCTCCTATTCAACGTCGCAGAAGGTGGCCTAGTCCTCATCGATGAGCCAGAGATCTCCCTACATGTCGCCTGGCAGCAGGAATTTCTGAACGACATCGCCAAAATTGCAAACACGGCTTCATTGCGCTTTATTGTGGCTACTCACTCGCCGCAGATTATCCACAAGTGGCGAAGTCGTGCAGTCGCACTTGGGGCAAACGCTTGAGTTACAACCTCGGGGGAGGATGCTAGATGCTTGATCTGTTGACAGCCGATGACGTACTTTCTCACGTGATGATGTTAGCAGCCACCAATGACCTGCTTTATATACTGGTAGAAGGTTCAACGGACTGCAGCGTTATCGACCCTCACATAAATACGGATGCGTGCGACACCCTTCCAAGTGGAGGAAAGTCGGTCGTTCTAGGAGCGGTTGCCTTAGCTCACAAAGAAGGATTCGATCGCCTAGCAGCCGTCGTAGATCGAGATTGGTCTGACATCCTTTATGCGCGACCCGATCACGATAACGTCTTCTGTACAGACTACTACGATATCGATGCCACAGTCTTCTTTCAGGAGCAGAATGTTCTGGGAATCGCGGCAAGTTTTGCAGATCGTTCCCTATTAAGGACGCATATCTCTAACTCGCGCTTCGATTCTCTGCAAGAGATGGTCACGCAGCTCGCCTTTCCAATCGGAATTCTACGCTACATCTCCGTAAAAAACCGCCTAGAACTTAACTTGAGAGACTTCCCGATCTCTGTCGTTCTGAATACAGAAGGCAATGGAGTCGAATTCGACTCCTTGATTGATCTAACAGTCAAGCGTTCCCCTGCGGCCAAAGTAACCCGAGCGGAACTTATCCGACACTACCGCGAGGCGGAGAAAACCGCTAATGAAGACAGGAAATACTGTTCCGGGCATGATCTCCTCACGGGTTTGGCGATAATTCTCTACAAGAAATGCGGATCTAAGGCGTCGATAGATGCGATCGCTCGGGCGACTCGAGGTGCCTTTAATTGTTCAGACGTCAAAAGTTCCCCGCTCTTCACAGCCATTAGTGCATGGGGATCAGCACATGGCCGGGAAGTGCTTTCCTGCTTGTAATTCACGGGACAAGTGCAGCTGCTCCGCTCGGCTCCATACAGGCCAGTAGTCGTAGCATGCTCTGGTCGACGGTACTGGCATCGTGGTAGAGGCCGGTGGGGGTACAGCGAGACATACGCACGCCTGGTCGGCCGACGCACCCACCATCATGGCTGACTGTCGTCGGCTGAGGTTCGTGCCACAACCGTGCCAGATGCAGCGGTCAGTCACGGTCAACATCGGTGCCCCGCAGTCGAATAGCCGCTCGCTACCTCGGCCGGCGAATCCGCAGCTCAGGCCCGTGATCGCCCAGCCTCTCTCCTAAAGCGGTGGTCGGCAGTGATCACGCTGGTCATGATGGCTTCGAGGCCGGGCAACACCGCTGGTGACTGGCGTGGTACGACGGCAGTGCACACCTCGGAGGCGGTCAGAGGGAAGGGGGAAGGACCATGGCGGGTGAGATACGTGACTTGCTGTGCTGGCGCGGTCCGGTCTCGGTGAACGTGTTCGTCATCGGCTCTGGCAACACCCCATTGCCGAAGGAGGCTTTTCACCTCGCCGGGATGGTTCCTGACGCCTTCCTGCCGTTCCCTCTGCTGGGGCAACCCGAAGCCATCGAGCGGCTCGGTCTGGTGTCATACGACATCGACTTCGATGACGTCTCGCTCGATCTGCGCGCGTACACGCGAGCAGTGCTTCGGCGTGTCTGCGCAAACACGCGGGCAGTGGCCTGGGCAGCTTTCGAGGGGACGTTCCACTACGACGAACTCCTCACTGACCAGGTGGCCCACCAGGTCTACGGCTACTGCACGACCGGCGCCGAACCGGTGGTCGAGTGGGACACTGCGGCCCTGCGAGGCGAAGAGTGGCGCCGCCGAATTGCCGAGGCCCGAGCGGCTTTGGACGCCCTGCTGTCCGCTTCGGAGATACGAGCCAGGAAGAGCCACACCGACTGAGTGTCTAACTGCGTGACAACGCCGACGAACACCGGCGAACGAGCGCGGACGTCTGCGGACCATCAGCGCAGAAGAGAGCCACTCCACCCCAAGGCGCTGCCCACACCTCAGTTGCTTCGGGACGAAGAGGTCGTGGGTTCAAACCCCGCCCCCCGGTCGGCGGTTCTCAACTGGAACGGGCGACAATCTGTCCAACGACGGAGAAGCGCTGCTCACACTCCGGGCAGGTCGCCTCACCGAAGGCATAAGTCAGGGCGCGCGCGACTTCCTCGTGGCCGTCAGCCAAGGCAAGGTCGTAGAGGCGGCGGCCGAGACCCTCCAGGGCGCGGGGGTCGGCCGGATGGAGCGGAAAGGTTTCGATGTCATCGGAGAGGGCGTAGTCCTCCGCCGCACTGAAGAAGCCCCGCTCTCCGGTGATCACCCACAGCGACGCGCACCCGTCGGGATCCGGGCACTCAAGCTCGTATTCCTCGCTGACGACACCCCAGATCAAGTCCTCCGCCCAGTGGATGTCGCCCTCCAGGTTCAAGGCCGCCTCAACTAGATAGCAGTAGTCGTTCCGGTCGGCGGTGACCTGCCGCCACCTGTTCGCGGCGCCCAGTAGGCGTGTGACTTCCGACGCGTACTGGTGCCGCAGATTTCGGGTCTCGTAGCGCTGGTCGGCCTGGACGAGAAGGGCGCCGGCCAGGTGGAGGGCCGAAGCTGCCAGGTCGGCTTTGTCGGCCTCCGCCATGTCGGCCAGCGTGGGCAGCACCAGCGGATGAGTGACGTCCAGAGAGCCGTTGTGGTAGAGCTCCGTCCAGAGGTCGCTCCAGGCCTGACTGTCCCGCCCCTTGGCGGCACGTTCCAGCAGTGCCCTCAGGCGGTCGGAATCGGCGTCGTCTGCGCGGGGAGCGGGAGAACTCGTCGTCATCTCCGGCATCCAAGCAGACTGCCGCAACCGCACTTCCGTCGACCTGTCGATTGCTGTGGAAGTGTGCCGGTCAGCATGTCCGGTGAGGCTGGGCCACGATCCGTTGCAAGTCTGCCCAGTGCCGGAGCCGTTCCGATGACATCCAACATTGACATCAACGACCACGGACAGCGGTGGCGTCTGGCAATCATGTGCGGCGCCCGTACGCACAGGGGCCGCCATCACGTGGGGCCCTGATCGAACTCCTAAAGCGGGTGTCGCAGGTTCGAATCCTGCCGGGGGCACAGCGCCTGACCAGGCACGGAGCTTCGAGCAGCCCCCTCGGAGTGATCTCCGAGGGGGCTGTTTTCGCGTGTGCGGGGACGTAACGCTAGGCGACGTCCTGGTTACGGGGTTTTCTACCGACCCCACGGGGGCGTCGGCGGCCTCCTGCTCGAACTGGGGCATCAGCGAGGTGTAGGTGTCCGTGTGGCTCGCGATCACCCCAGCCGGAGAAGTGACCGCTCACCTCGCGGCGGGAAGTACCTCCAAGGTCACCTGGATCAGTCTGGATGGCGCCGCCTGCCGTCTGGACGCACCCGACGAGGTTGACTGAGTCGAGCCCGTCAGCGCCCGGCAGCGGTCTGGCTGGCCCTCCATTCAGGAGCCTCGGGCGTGTCCTGGAACTCCAGGAGGTGCTGTCCGGCGAGCCGCTGCAGGGCGTCGCGTACGTCTGCCGGTGTGACGTAGAAGAACTCCCGGCGTAGGTTGACCCGGTTGACGCGGCGGGACTCGAACTCCTGGTGCAGGCGGCGTTCCAGGCCGACGGCGTCCTCACTGAAGATCAGGGCGTGTACGTCGAAGCGGAAGGGGACGGACGCGTCCCCGAGTTCGATGACGCGGTCCATGGGATCGAGGCGCCGGGTCATACCGATCTTGACCATGCGTTCGCCGAACGCTCCGACGTTGGAGATGACGTAGACGTATCCGGCCCGGATGTTGGCCTCGCGGGCCTCGACCGCCTCCAGCTCGGCGCCCAACTCGGCGAGTTTTCCTTCGAGTTCGGCGATGGCGGCCGCATCGCCGGTGCCGGAGCGCAGGCGGCGCAGGGCGCCCTCGTAGTGGCTGCGTTCCTTCTCCAGCCGCTGCCGCTCGCGCTCGATCTCGCGCTGCAGGCGCTCCTCCTCGCGCTGCTGGGCTCGTAGCTCTCGCTGCTCCTCCCGCTCGGTCTCCTTCCTCACCACGTAGTCCGCCGTCAGCTCCAACTCCTGCACCCGCAGCTGGTGGTAGTCATCGCCAATGCGGATCTGCATGGTGGCGCCGAGCCGGGCGATCGACTCCCGTGTCTTGCCGAGCCGGTCGATCAGCGAGTCGAGCCGGTGCGGCTTCATGCCGCGCACCGCGTTGTCCGCCTCGGCGTTGTACGCGCGCAGCATCAGCTTGGAGAAGTCACGGACCATCTTGCGGCCCTTGGCAGCTGAGCCGTCCACCATCCAGTACTGGTTCCCGAGCACTGCCCGGTCGTCCCTCGCCAACTGCTTGTAGCGGGCCTTGAGACTGTCGAGCCGGTCCTTGTAGGCGAGCGCGTCGGCGAGCGGATGGCGGTACTCGTAAATGCCGGCCTCTTGCAGCATCCGCGTCTCGTCGGTGAGCACCAGATCCCGGCGCGCGGCCGTGAGGCGCTGTTCGGCCTCCGCCGTCTGGCGAGCCATGTCGTCGGCTTGGCGGCGCACGTCAACCAGGGACTGCGCGGCGCTCTCGGCGGCGTGCTCTATCTTCTCGTCGAGGAGAGCGTCGATCCGTCCGATCTCTTGGAGCTTCTCCTCGTGCGCGCGGCGCAGTCGCTGCTGCTCGGCGGCTATCTGAGCGCTGTCGGCTCCGATGAGACGACTCAATTGCTCCGTCAGGTGACGTTTGTCTTCCTGTAGTCCGCGTACCTGTGTTTCCATCAGCGCCAGCTCGCCCGCCAGACGCGCCGCCTCGGACTCCGCTTGCTTACGGCGCCGGCCGAACAGACCCCCACCTGTGGCCGGGACCGTCGCCTGGGGACCGTAGGGGGACTGCTGAGGAACGGGTGCGCTCGGCTGCGCCGCGGCCCCCTCCGGGATCCAGATCTGCCAGCCTGGGGGTGTGGGCCATGCGGGATCCGGTTCCCAGCCCGGTGGCGGGCTCCACCCCTCCGGCGGGGCGGGCCAGGTGGGCGGCGGGTTGAACCGGTAGGTCATGGGGCAACGACTCCTGTCGCGAGGGCGAGAGACGGCCGGCGTAACCCCGATGCCGTCCGGCAGCCAGCGGGCCGAGTCGAACGTACTCGGCCTTGTGGACCTTCGTCCTGCCATCTCCTGTTTTTGGCCCTCCTGGAAGCAGATCCGACGAGGTGGGTAAGCCGCAGGGAGCCGTTAGACTCCGGCCGCTGTCAGGACAGCCCTCCGCCGGCAGCGAAGTGCCCTTCGTCCTCGAGGGACCGGTCCGGCGCCCCCGGGCACGGCCGACCGCCCCTGACGCACCGGGTAAAGGTGAAGCGAGGATGGCCACCCCTCTGTCCGCGGACATTTCCTGTCCGTTCTCAAGAACGCACCGCTTGGCGTTGTCGAACACGGATCCTGGCGCACCCACAACCGCGACCAGCACGGTAACTGGGGCCCCGTGAACGGGGTGATGATCCACCACACGGGCGCGTACTCCTCCGCGTCTTGTGCCTCCCCCTGGCCACGCCGCGCGCGCCCGCGACCTGTGGCACGAGGTCGCCCCCTGCAGTCGGCCCGGAACGGATTCAGCACACATGAGGCCGGGAAACCCTGGGAACATGCAAGGACCACCGAGAAATGTTTCTCCAGGTCAAACGCGGCCATGGCGGAGTTTCCCCAGGTCACGACCTTGATCAGAGAAAACTCCTAAAGCGGGGGTCGCAGGTTCGAATCCTGCCGGGGGCACCAGCGCAAAGGCCCCGGACCGATCATGGTCCGGGGCCTTTGACATCCACTTCTGACATCAACGCGGGCGACGGAAACGGTTCATGCGCGCCGTGCCTGCCGGTACTTCTCGTACAGCTGGTCGGCTTCCGCGCAAGCGAGTTCGAGGTTCACGCCCTCCTTGTCCACGCTCGTGCACGTCACGCAGGTGCTGCAATGGCCGGCCAGACGCACGTACGCGTCCGTCCACGGGGCATCGACGAATGACGGGTACGGGGTAGCGCTCATGCCTCGGGCTCCGTGTCCAGGCAGTGCCGTCCGGCGACGATCAGCCGGGCCACCGCGAGCGGAGTGCACAGCACTGCGGCCGAGTCCATCGGAACCGACCAGTAAGAGGCGAGCGCCTGTTCCCGGTTCACAGCATCCAGCCGCGGCACTCCCAGATAGCTGCCGTGGCCGAGACAATCCACCTCCAGGGCACGCCACGCCTCGGCCATCTGATGCAGTGTCGCCGGCATGCTCGCGGGCACCAGCGCGTAGTACCGCGAAAAGCGCGGGTCACAGATCACCGGCCCGCCGCCGAGGGCCTCGGCCAGGAACTCGTCCAAGCAGCCGACCTCGGCGCTGGTGCTGAGAGCGGCCGGCAGGCACTCAGGAATCCGTACGGCGGAGAAAAGCCCACCGAGCGGCAGCATCGCCACCCGGTGCTGCCGCCACTCCCACCGGGCCCGCTCCCGGAGCGCGGGTGGCAGCGTCGCCAGCAGCCAGTGCTCCGTCGCGAGCCGACGGTCCGCGGTGAGGTGGATGAGCACGCCGGGCTCCGCCCTGATCGGGCGCAGAACGCTGAGTGCGCCCGAGGCTTCCCCCGGCTGGATACCCACTGGCGTATCGGCGTCCACGGCTGCACCCTCCCTATACGCTGAGTTGTCGAGTCGCTACTGCCTGAGCGGTAGAAAACGCCGGTCACCGGATGAAGTCACTGGCAGTACAGGTATGGATGGGGCCCACGCGGGGATAAGTGGTCGAGGTGCCGTCAAGTCCGGGACGAACCCTGACTGGTGGTCGGGGCATGCCCTCGCGATCCCGGATCGGGGTCATCTCCGGATCCGTATTCCGGGTCATCCGGGAGCAGCTTGGCCGGACGCAGGACGATGTGGCCGAGCGGTTGGAGGTCTCGCCGGACACGATCGCGGGCTGGGAGTCCGGGCGTCGGCCCCTGCCCTCGTTGCCGGTCGGGCAGATGCTCGTGCACCGGCACCGCCTGATGCAGATGGGCACTTCCCCCGCCCTGCTTCAGGCCCTTGAGAGAGCGACAGAGGCCGACGTTCTCCCGGCCGGCGCCTTGGACGAGCAGACACCCGCCGACGAGAGCCCGCTCGGGGCGTGGGTCATGCAGCGCGACCTGGTCGAGGTCCTCGCATGGCCGCTCACCCGGGTGCCCCCACAGCCGGTTCGCGATCTGCCGGCGCCCCGGAGGCCGCGCCGAGGACCCGCACCGTCAGCGCCCGAGCTGCCGGCCACCGACCGGCGCAAGTTCTTCGCACGGATGCGGGACACGGCAGAACAGGCGCGACGCGAGGAGCAGTTCCTGCTACGACGTCAGGCGCTGTACCTGTCCGGCTATGACGACCAGGCCGACACTTCCGAGTGGCTCGCCCGCGAACAGGCCACGGAGCGGCCCGAAGGCTGGCTCATCGACTGGTTGAACGCCCGCTCCGTGGCGGCCGTCGCCGCGCGGCAGGGCGACCGCGAGAGGATGGGCCATTTCATCGACACCGTCCTGCTCGACGATGACCGTGGCGAGGCCGCGAACCTGAACTACTGGGCGTACTGGGTGGGAGAGAGCCGCCACCTCGAACTGTCCGACGACTTCATCGCTTCCCGCGAGCCTGGTCCCTGGCCGGGGGACAAGCTGCTCTCCCACCTCGCGCACGGCCTGGCGCCTCACCACGGGTACGTCGACCTGAACATCCACTCCCTGTGGTCCCTGCTCGCCATCCGGCCGAACCTGCTGAAGTCCGGGGCAGCGACCCGAGCCCTACGCGACCGGCTGCCGGTGATGTTGGATAGCCGGGAGTTGTCGGCTCGCGCTCGCCGTGAACTGGACAGCATCAGGTATGCGATCCGCCTTGCTGAGGCGTGAGAGGAGACTCGACCGTGGCCGAAGAGCTGACCCAGGTGGCACAGTTCTTGTACGAAGCGGGGACGCTCAAGCAGTCGAAGCGCACCGGGTGGTGGATGGCAGGGGTGCGCGACCCGGAGAGCGTCGCCGAGCACTCCTGGCGCACCTCACTGATCGCGTCGATCATCGCCAAACTGGAAGGGGCAGACCCTGCCCGTGCCGCGTTCCTGGCGGTGTGGCACGACTCGCAGGAGACCAGGACCGGGGACGTCAACCACCTGGCCAAGAAGTACGGCGCCGGCGAAGCCGACCCCGCGGAGGTCACCGCCGACCAAGTGGCGGGCATGCCCGAGGCCCTCGCCTCCACTGTGCGCGAACTGATCAGCGAGTACGAGGCCCGGGAAACTCCCGAAGCAATCTGCGCGCGAGACGCGGACAAGCTCGAGTGCATGCTCCAGGGCATCGAATACAAAGCCCAAGGCTACGAGCACGCACAGCGCTGGATCGACAACAGCCGCGGTCGCCTAGTCACGAAGGCGGCCAACGAACTGGCCGACCAACTACTGGCGACCGACCCATTGGACTGGCTGCGCAGCACGATGGGCGAGTTGGGCTGACACTTCCTGCCACTCACCTAGCGGCGTCAGAACACTGAACTGCCGCCCTTGCACTTAACTTCAAGTCCCAGCCGACCGACTGAGTTACAACTTTCTCTACAGGTTCTACAGGTTCAAGCACCCGTCGTCGCTCCGCTCCTCCGGGCGGGCACGGCATGGGGTCAGAACAGGCCTCCGGCGGGGGATCGGCCGACGCCGGGATGAAGGGGGCGCCGTTCCCGGGTGCGGGGTCGTAGGGGTGTGTGTGGGAGGCTCCCATCCCGTTTGCCGTCGACCCAGGCAGAGCCGAGCAGACACGGTCCCTGGCGTCCAGGTCGTTCGTACAGTGGCGCGTGACAGCGAGCTTCCATGCTGCGCGCGGACGACCGCTACTGTGCGGTGAGCGGCACCGCTAGCAGCTCATACGGTGGCAGTGGTGAGTCGCTGGCAGCGGATGCGCCCTGATCAGACGGTCGGCAAGCGGGTCCTGGCCCTCATTTGGGCAGCAGCATCCATGGAACCGCCTCACGTCCGAAGCGCCGAGCAGTGCCCACCCCGCATACCCCCGGAACACCACAGCACGCGCCAACACACGAGGTCACGGCGGCGCGTAAACCTACGGGCTGTGCCTCCGCGGCGTCGAAGTGGGCCGACCGCATCAGATGCCTGTGCAACGAGGCCGGCCGTGCCCTTCTCAGCGGTGGCGCGGGCGAGGCAGCAAGGCGAACGCGCTCTCCGCAATCGAGGTCAGGCGGGCGGGACTGTGGCCGAACGCGCCTACGACATCGATCCCGCGGATGATGGTCAGCAGAAGGTAGGCAAGGTCGTCGGGATCCGCGTCGGGGTCGATGTCGCCGTTGCGCTGCGCCGCTCGCACACACTCGGCCACCGCCGTCCGGACCACGGAGAAGCAGTCGTTGGCCAGGCGTTTCACTTCGGGGTCGGAGGTTCCGATCTCCAGGGCCATCTTGGCGGCGAAGCAGGCCGCGGCCGCCCGGTCGGGGGCGGGGGGTACGTCGGGGGCGAGTGGCACTCCGTGGACGGCGCGGAGCAAGTACGCGTGCAGTCGTTCCAGGGCGCCCTCGTCCGGTCCGGCGAGCATGTTCCGCGGACCTTGCCCCAGCCGGGCGAAGTAGCCGGCCATCGCCTGCAGCAGCACGCCGTGCTTGCCGTCGAACGCGGCGTAGAGGCTGCCGCGGCCCAGGCCGGTGGCGTCGCTGATGTCGTCGACGCTCGTGCCGTTGTAGCCCGTGGTGCGGAACTGCCGCTCGGCGGCATGGAGGACGTGGTCACGGTCGAAGCTTCGTGGTCTCGCCATACATAGAAGGTAAAGCCGACCTGCCGTTCTTGACAACCCAGTACAGAACTACCTAGGTTTCGGACTGTTCAGTAAACAACCATGCTGAGCTCACCGGACAGGGTGCGTGCACGCCTGGCGCTATGGAGAGCAACCCATGCCTTTGCACTCCTCCGCGCCGCCCGGCATTGCGACGCCTTCCAGGCCGGCAAGGCCCGGTCTGATCCTCGCGACCTGGCGACGGCGAGTTTCATCGCCGGACTGGATCTGTACATCACGAACGTCGGGCTGTCCTCGGCGCGGGGCACTTCCTGCACCTCGAACAGCCCAAGACGGTCGCCGACCACATCCTGGGCTTCCTGAACAGCTGACCACCCTCCAACCACCCAGAACTCGAAGGGTTGACCGAACCATGACTGACAAGGAAAGGCAGGAGGCCATGGCTGTGACGACTCCTCCGTACACGAGCGACGCACTGGCCGAGGGGACCGTCGACGCGGTGGTGATCGGCGGGGGCGCCGCGGGGCTGAACGGTGCACTGATCCTCGCCCGCTCCCGCCGCTCGGTCGTCGTGATCGACGGCGGCTCCCCGCGCAACGCCCCCGCGCAGGCCGTGCACGGCCTTCTCGCCCTGGACGGCACCCCGCCGTCCGAGATCCTTCGACGGGGCCGGGAGCAGGTGCGCCAGTACGGCGGACGCGTCGTGTTCGGCGAGGTGGTCTCGGCCGAGTCCGCCGCCCCGTCGGCGGACGGGGACCTGCGGTTCACCGTCACCCTGGCCGACGGCCGCAGCATCACCGCTCGCCGCATCCTGGTGGCCACCGGCCTGAAGGATGTGCTGCCGGAGGTGCCCGGGCTCGCCGAGCACTGGGGACACAGTGTGGTGCACTGCCCCTACTGCCACGGCTGGGAGGTGCGCGATGAGCCCATCGGTATCCTCGCCACCGGCCCGGCCTCCATCAGCCACGCGTTTTTGTTCCGCCAGCTGACCGAGGACCTGACCTACTTCACCCACGGCACCGACCTGGACGAGGACAGCCGCGCCCGCTTCGCCGCCCGCGGCATCCGCGTCATCGACACCCCGGTCACCGAGGTCGTCAACGACGAGGACGGTGCCCTCGCCGGGGTGCGCCTGGCCGACGGCCAGGTCGTGGCCCGCCGCGTCCTCGCGGTCGCCGCGCCGATGCAGGCCCGCACCCAGGGCCTGGAAGGTCTGGGCCTGCCGGTGCGGGACCTGCCGACGGGCCGCGGTTTCGCCTCCGGCACGGCCGGCACCACCGAGGTGCCGGGCGTGTGGGTGGCCGGCAACGCCACCGATCTGGTCGCCCAGGTCGGGGCCTCCGCAGCGGCCGGCGCACTGGCCGGCGCCGACATCAACAGGATGCTGGCCATCGCGGACACCGACGCGGCCCTCCAGGGGATCGCCGAGGGAAGCCCACAAGGGGCCACAGGATGATCTTGAAGCCCGGAGATCTCAGCCCGTCGCCCGCTCGCCTCACGGGCAATCAAGTGATTCCGCTCGTCCGCCCCGTCCCTCTCAGGAGTTACTGATGCCCTTCCTTGCGAACACCCCCGTGGAGAAGATGACCGGGCCGTACGCGCGGCGCTGGTGGGCGCTGCTCGTGTTGTGCCTGAGCCTGCTGATCACGGTGATGGCGAACACGTCGCTGATCGTCGCCGCCCCCGACATGACCACCGACCTGGGCCTGAGCAGCAGCGATCTGCAGTGGGTCGTCGATAGCTACACCGTTCCGTACGCGGCGCTGATGCTGGTGCTGGGCGCGATCGGCGACAAGTACAGCCGACGCGGCGCGCTGGTGCTGGGTCTGCTGATCTTCGCCGGCGGTTCGGTGATGGGGAGCATGGTCGACGAGACCTCGCTGGTCATCGCGGCCCGCGCGATCATGGGTGTCGGTGCCGCGGTCGTGATGCCGGCCACGCTGTCCCTGGTGGTCGCGACCTTCCCCCGGAGCGAGCGGGCCAAGGCCATCACCGCCTGGGCCGCGACCTCCGGGCTGGCGGTAGCCGTCGGCCCGCTGGTCTCCGGCTGGCTGCTCGAGGACCACGCCTGGGGCTCGACCTTCCTGATCAACGTGCCGATCGCCGTCCTCGCCGTGTTCGGCGCGCTCGCCCTGGTACCGCCGTCCAAGGCGGAGGGCATGGGCCGGATCGACTACGTCGGTGGGCTGCTGTCGATCGTCACCGTCGGCTCCCTGATCTACGCCGCCATCGAGGGCCCGCACGCCGGCTGGGGCGCCGGCCCCGTCGCCGCCGCCGTGGTCGCCGGTGTCGGTCTGGTCGCCTTCGTCGCCTGGGAGCTGCGGCACCCGCACCCGATGCTGGACGTCCGGAAGTTCGCGCTGCGGCCCTTCAGCGGCTCGATGCTCGCGGTGATGTTCTTCTTCTTCGGCATGTTCGCCGTGATCTACTACTCGACGCAGTTCCTGCAGTTCGTCCTCGGCTACGGCGCCCTGGACACGGGCGTACGGCTACTGCCGCTGGGCGGCGCGGTGTTCCTCGGGTCCGCGGTGACCGGGATGCTCGCCCCGAAGCTGGGGGTGAAGGCGATGGCCGTGACCGGCCTGGCCATCGGCACGGCGGGCATGTTCCTGCTCACCCAGATCGACAAGGGGTCGACGTACGGGGACTTCCTGGCGCCGCTGATGATGCTGGGCCTCGCTCTCGGACTGGCCATCTCCCCGGCGACCGACACGATCATGGGCTCCTTCCCCGAGTCCGAGCTGGGCGTCGGCGGCGGTGTCAACGACACCGCGCTGGAGCTGGGCGGGGCGCTGGGCATCGCGGTGCTGGGCTCGCTACTGGGCACGGCCTACCGGGACGAGCTGACCGACCTGGTGGGCAACCGGCTCCCGGCGGAGGCGATGGAGACCGCCAAGGACTCGGTCGGCGCCGGCCTGGCCGTCGCGGAGCGGGTCGCGCAGGATCCCTCCGCCGGGCCCCAGCAGGCCCAGGCCGCCGTGGACGCCGTCCACCAGGCCTTCGCCCACGGAGTCGCCCAGACCAGCCTCATCGGCGGGATCATCATGGCCGCCGGAACACTGATCGTCCTCGCGGTCCTGCCGGGCCGGCGCGAGTTCGCGAGGAAGAGCGCCGAGCCGGGGGCCGGGACGGCGGCGAGCGAGGCGGCGACTGTGCGGGAGCACACCGGGTCCACCCGCTAGATCGCCGGCGGAGCGTGCCTGGGCGAGGCGATCCGCTCGGCGCTCCGAAAGGTCATGGCCGCGCTGCCCGCCCGGCACCGCGGCGACGCCGCGCGCATCAGCGAGCGCATCCTCGTCGACCCCGTCCGCTGGATGCACGGCATCGAAACGGCCACCGACGCCCATCTCGCAGAGCTCCAGCACGCCGCCTTCACCGACCGCCGACTCCAGCTGACCTACCGCAGCAGCGACGCCCGCGAGCCACACCGCTATACCGTCGACCCGTACGGGCTGGTCAGCAAAGCAGGCGTCTGGTACCTGGTCGCCGACCGGGGCGGCGAGCCCCGGCTGTTCCGAGCCGACCGCGTCCTTGCCGCCGAGGTCGTCGACGAACCCGTCCACCGCCGTCCCGGCCAGCACCTCGCCACCGTCTGGGCCCTGCTGCGCCAACGCTTCGAGAGCCTGCCGGACGGCATCCACGTCCACTGCCGCGTACGCCGCGAGCAACTGGAGATCTTCCAGCGCCTTTTCGTCTCCCGGCTGGTCGCCCCGCCTCACCTCTACGGTGCGCGGACCTGACGGCACCGACCGACCTGCGCCGAACAACAAGTCGGCATCGAGAGTCGGCCGGTTCAGGACCCGGTGGAGTCGGACGGCGGGCGCGAGCCGCCGAAGCCGTGTTCCGAGAAGTCTCACCAGTTGCCCTCCGCATCCATGGCCCGGTACTCGGCGAAGGGCCGGTTGGCGAAGCGTTCGGCCGGTACCGGAGTGGCGGCCGCCGCCACCAGGGGACAGCAGGCAGCGGCGAGAGCGGCGGGCGATTCACATCGGCCTTGTTCGCAAGGCGTTGTTGTGTCTGATCGACCATGCCGACACCGGCAGGCTGTGTACTCGCGAAACGGCCCCCCGAGTTGGGCATCCGAACCGCCGGGCCAAGCGCAGAGTCCGTGCACACTTGATTCTCCCCGCCATGCTTCGAAGCCGTGCCCACAGCGTGGCCGCAAGAGGGGACAACCACGGTGGACGGCTGTGTGAAAAGGCCCGCGCGCCGATCCCGACATCGGGAATCCACGCAGGTCAGCAATCGAGTGACCGCACAAGCTCCGTCACTTCCCAAGCTGCTGCGTCCGTCCCGTCGCGGCGGGTGGTCTAACGAGGGCAGCAAGCACCCAACGCCGAACCATGACTCGACTTGATACTGGGTATCAGTTAGGTATATGGTCGCCTCATAAGACTTCATCCCGAACGGGAGTGCTTTCCCATGAGCAAGATCTGGTTCATCACCGGCTCGTCGCGGGGCTTCGGCCGCCAGTTCGTCCAGGCGGCCCTGGAGCGCGGCGACCGGGTCGCGGCCACCGCCCGCAACACCGACTCCCTGGCGGACCTGGTGGCCGCCCACGGCGCGGCGATCCTGCCGCTGACCCTGGACGTCACCGACAAGGCCGCCGCATTCGAGGCCGTCAAGCGGGCGCACGAGCACTTCGGCCGCCTGGACGTCGTCGTCAACAACGCCGGACACGGCCTGTTCGGCGCGGTCGAGGAGCTGACGGAGCAGCAGGTCCGCGGCCAGATGGAGACCAACTTCTACGGCGCCCTGTGGGTCACCCAGGCTGCCCTGCCCCTCCTGCGGGCCCAGGGCAGCGGTCACATCGTGCAGATCTCCACGGTCGGCGGCGTCGTCTCCTTCCCCAACCTGGGCGGCTACAACGCCTCCAAGTGGGCCCTGGAGGGCCTGACCGAGGCCCTCGCCCAGGAGGTCGCCGCCTTCGGCATCAAGGTCACCCTCGTCGAGCCCGGCGGCTTCGAAACCGACTGGGCCGGCCCCTCCGCCACCTTCGCCACGCAACTGCCCGCCTACGACGGCCTGCGCGCGGCCGTGGCCGCCGCCTGGGGCGATGTCGAATCCGGCGACCCGGCCGCAACCGGCGCGGCACTGCTGAAGATCGTGGACGCCGACAACCCGCCCCTGCGGGTCTTCTTCGGCACCGCCCCCCTCCACCTCGTCCCACAGGTCTACGCCGAGCGACTGAAGACCTGGGAGGAATGGGCCGACATCTCCACCCAGGCCCAGGGCAACGCCGCATAACCGTGCGTCGGCAGCGCCGGCCAAGGCCGGCGCACGCCCCACAGCCACGCGAGCGGTCGCCGGGCGTGCGCACTTTCGCAGCGAGCAACCGCACGCTCGCCAGCCGAGGTGGCGGCCTGACGGTCGCCACCGCCCTGGGCGTGCCACTGGGTACCTGGATCGGCCGTACGGACTGGCGGCTGACGATGTGGCTGGTGACCGGCCTGGGCGCGGAGGCCTTCGCGGGGGTCGCGCTGCTCCTGCGCGGACTTCCCGCACCGACCGCCGCGCTGAGCCTGCGTGAGCGGCTGGCTCCCCTCACGAAACGGGGCGTGCTGGGAGCGGCGACGATGACGTTCCTGTTCGCCCCCGCCTCGCAGACCACGAACATCTACCTCAGCGTGGCCATGCGCGAGGCGACGAACGGCTCCCAGGACCTGCTGCCCCTGCTGTTCCTGGTCGGCGGGCTGGTCTCGGTCGTCGGCTCCTCGGCGGGTGGCCGCATGGTGGACGCCTGGGGCCCGCGGCCGGTGATCCTCTGGGCGACCATCTCCATGGCCGTCCTCACGGCGGCCTCCCCCTGGACCTTCCGTTCCCTTCCCATCGCCCTGGCCGCCTACCCGATCACCATGTTGATCGGCTGGGCCCTCTCCATCGCCCTGATCGCCCGGCTCGCCTCCCTCCTGGTGTCGCTGAACAGCAGCGCCCTCTACCTGGGCACGGCGGCGGGCGGCGTGGGAAACCTTGCCATCGCTCTGTTCGGAGACCGGTGGTTCCTGCTGGCCGGGCGGGCCTGATGCTGGTGGCCACGGGGATGGCGATGGCGACCACGAGGGGGCGGAGCAGCCGACCTACGCGGACCGGGGGCACGGCAACCGCCCCAGCTCTCGTCGTGGGCAGTCGTCCCTCAGAGCGATAGACCGCTCTGGTGTACGCGCCTTGGGTCGTCGGCGCATGGGCCGCCTTCGTCGCCATCGGGGCGCCCGACCCGGAACCGCTCACCCTACGGTTCACACTGCCACCGCTGTCCGTACGAGCCAGATGAACAGACACATAACCTCACTCACGGGAGACCTCTCAATGCCGAGCCCCACCCGTAAGACCCTCGTCATACTCGCCCATCCGCGCTTGTCGGAGTCCAAAGTGAACGCCGCACTGGTCGATGGCCTGCTCGGGGTGGAGGGCATCACCGTCAACGATCTCTACGCCCGGTACCCGGACTTCCGTATCGACGTGCCTCATGAACAGCGGCTGCTGCTCGACCATGACGCGGTGGTCCTGCAGTTTCCCCTTTACTGGTACTCGATGCCCGCCCTGCTCAAGCAGTGGTTGGATGTCGTGCTGACCCGCGGGTGGGCCTATGGCCCCGGAAGCAGTGCGCTGCACGGCAAGACACTGCGGCTCGCCGTCTCGACCGGCAGTGACGCCGTCGCCTACCGGCCCGACGGGCCTCACCGCCACACCATGACCGAGTTGCTGCGGCCTATGCTGACCTGGGCCCACCCCACCGGCATGACGCCCGAGGAGCCGCTGATCGTGCACGGCGCCGGCCGAGGACTGGACGCCGAGACGCTCGCCCTCCATGCCAAGCGGTACCGCGAGGCACTCATGGCGGCCTGACACAAGTCCCCCGGGGGGCGTTGACCGGTCGACGGTCGTCGCCCCTGGACGTGAGCACACCGACTTTCATGCAGGGCCCCGGCTACAGCAGCGGCGCCTTCGTCATCGAGTCCGCGATGGACGAACTCGCCCACGAACTCGGCATCGACCCGATCGAACTGCGTCTGCGCAACGAGCCCGCCGCCGACGAGTCCACCGGGCAGCGGTTCTCCACCCGGCGGCTGCGCGAGTGCTACCACGTCGGCGCCCGCGAGTTCGGCTGGCACCGGCGCAAGCCGAAGCCCCGCTCCACACGCGACGGCGACTGGCTGACCGAGGAAGCCCCGCGTCACCACCGAACCGGCCTGAGCCTGTCGCGGCACGGTCAAGCACCCCCCGGCAAGGATTCGCTCCCACCCCTAAAGCGGGTGTCGCAAGGTTCGAATCCTGCCGGGGGCACCACCTGCACCGCAGGTAAGGGAGTCCCAGGCCCCCTCGTTCCATTCAAACGGGGGCCTTCCTCACGTCTGGAGTCCACAAGGAATCCACATCCCCACCCGCCCCGCACCCGCACCCGCACCCGAGACGCACCTCTCGCAGACCTGCGCCGTGTCCGTCGGGAGGACGGCCCGAGCAAGTGAGGGCCCCGAGGAGGCAAGGCCACGCCGGACAGAACCTGGCATACTTGAAGTATGGCAACTCGGAAGATCACCATCACCGTGCCGGAAGAGCTTGTGGAATCGATCAAGGAGCGCGTCGACGCGCGCGGGGTGTCCGGCTACATCGCGGCCGCCGCCGCTCACCAGGACGCCATGGACCGATTGCGCGAATTGGCCGAGCGCCTCGAAGAAGAGCACGGCACCGTGACCGACGAGGAGCAGCAAGCAGCGCTGGACCGCATCGCCGCCATCGACGGCTGGCATGACGAGCAGCGATCGAGTTCGGACGAGGCCGCGTGAGCCGCACCGTCCGAGCGAAACTGCACCGGCCGCGACAGCGCGTCTTCGTGTTCGACTGCGAGGCTCTCTCCAAGGCGGTTCAGGGCAACCGGGAGATCGCTGCGCTGATCAAGACGGCTCCGCGGCTGGACATCCCGATCGTCACCTCGGCGCTCACGACCTTGGAGGCATGGGACTCTCGCGAAACGTCGAGGCAGGCGCTGTGGAACTGGACGCTGTCCCGGATCCGCATCGTGCACACGGACGATCAGGTGATCGCCATGGCGCGAGACATGCTGAAGGCAGCCGGCCTGCATGGGCACAAGTACGCCATCGACGCCATTCTGGCGGCTGTGGCCGGGCGGGAAGCCGTGCAGGGAGCGCAGGCAACCGTCTTCACCTCCGACACCGACGACATGAATCAACTCCTCGCGGGGCACCCCGTGCGAGTCGAGAAGGTCTGACGAAACGCCGCCCGCGCTGCACTCCGACCACTCACCGGCTCCCCCGGACAACCCATGCCCACGTCGGACAGCATCCACCGGCACGTATCCAGCACACATGGGAACGGGAAGCACTGTGAACACATGGGAACTGCGGAGAAGTGTTTCCCCTGGCCAGACGCCCCGTGGCCCCCATTCCCGCAGGTCAGCTCCTCGTCCCGAGAAAACTCCTAAAGCGGGTGTCGCAGGTTCGAATCCTGCCGGGGGCACCAGCGCAAAGGCCCCGGACCGATCATGGTCCGGGGCCTTTGACATCTACTTCTGGCATGAACGCGGGCGGCCAGAAGCTCCCCGCCCTCGACTCGGTCGGAGGCACGAGGCGGCGGCGTTGGGACAGGTCAGGCGCGCCGGGCCTGCCGGAACTCCTTGTTCAGTCGTTCGCCTTCCGCGCAGAGGAGACCGAGGTTCGTTCCCTCCTCGTCCATGGCGGAGCACGTGATGCAGGCGATGCAGTGGTCTGCCAGGTGCACGAAGGCGTCCGCCCACGGGGCATCGACGAATGACGGGTGGCCGTTGTCCGTCTCGCCTCACGCTCCATGGCCGAGCAGTGCTTTCCTGCGGCGATCAACCGCGCGACCGAGAGCGGACTGCACAACATCCCCGTCGAGTCCATCGGCACCGACCAGTAGCAGGCGAATGCGTGCTCCCTCTTCACGGCGTCCAGCCGCGGCACTCCCAGGTAGCTGCCGCGCCCAAGGCAGTCCACCTCCAGGGTCCGCCACGTTTCGGCAACCTGGTGCAGCGTCGCTGGCATGCGGGCAGGCACCAGCGCATAGAGCCGCGATAAGTGCGGATCACAGATGACCGGCCCACCGCCGAGGGCCTCCGCCAGGAAGGTGTCCAAGCAGTCCGCCTCGCTGCTTCCAGCCAGAGCGACTACCAAGCGGCTGGGGATCCGTACTGCCGAGAAAAGCGTGCCCAGCGGCATCATCGCCACGTGGTGCTGTTCCCATTTCCAGCCGGGCCCGGCGCCGGAGCGGGGCCGGCAGGGTCGACAAGAGCCAGTGTTCCGAAGCCCGTGGGCGTTCCCCCGTGGGGTGCACGAGTACTCCGGATGCAGCCCCACCGGGCGCTGAGGCCCATTGGCTGTCGTCGCAGGTCATGCTCACGCCTCCCCGGTCGCATGTGGTCCGCCTCATACACGGGACCCTAGGGAGGTGTGATCACGCCGACCCGAGCTGACAGTTCGGGCGAACCACAGGCTCGGCGGCCTACACGAGGCCGATGCGCACCGCCAGTTGCTCGGCCTGCCGCGCGTGCATGGCTCGGCCTCGGCGGATCACCGTCAGCACCAACTGCCGCGCGAGCGGCGTCCGGGCCAGGTCCTGCGGGGCGATCGCCTCCAAGCCGAGGAGGGCGAGCAGCGCGGCGGCGGTGTCCCGGCGCTGGCTGTGGCAGGCCGCCACCTCCAGACCGAACGTGAACTCGCGCTCCAGCGAAGGCAGCCCGCTCGTGTCGATGGCGTCCGCGGTATGCAGGGCCTCGCTGGTCTCGCCCGCTTCCATCTCGATGCTCAAGGCGTGCAGCGCCATGTTCGTCGGACCGAACACCGTCCAGCCGATGTTGCTCGCGTCGGGAACAGCGCGCGCCACGGGCGCCACATGCCGGGCGAGCCGCTCTCTCGCTGCCCACCATTGGCGTCGTCGCGCGGCCCCCACCACGGCGACCAACTGCAGGGCGCCCCCCCGACCGTGGCTCGGCTGGAGTGGCCGTCCGGCCCTACGGGGCGCCCTGGTCGCTGATTGAAATGCGCGGAACGCGTCGCTGTTTACGGAGCTGCCGACGGGGTGTCCTACGGGCCCGACGGCGGGAAACTCGGCTGCGGGAGGGACGCGTGAGCAAACAGCGGGCCCGGATATGGGTCGGTATCGACGCAGGAAAGGGCCATCACTGGGCCGCAGTGGTCGACGAGACCGGTGCGACCCTGTGGTCGAAGAAGATCGAGAATGACGAGTCGGCGATCCTGACCGCGCTCGGCGAGATCCTGGACCTGGCCGACGAGGTGCACTGGGCCTTGGACACCTCCAGCAGATCCTCCGCCCTGCTGCTGGCGCTGCCGGCAGCCCACGGGCAGCAGGCTGTCTACGTGCCCGGCCGGACGGTCAACCGCATGGCCGGCGCCTACCGGGGCGAGGCCAAGACGGATGCCCGCGACGCCTACGTCATCGCCGAAACCGCCCGCCACCGACGGGGACTTCGCCACTCTCGACGTGCCTGCCCAGCTGGCCGCCGACCTCGCGCTCCTGACCGCCCACCGCACCGACCTGATCACCGACCGGGTGCGAACGGTCAACCGGCTCCGAGACGTGCTCACCGGCATGTTCCCCGCCCGGGAGCGGGCCTTCGACTACTCAGCCCGAAAGGGCGCACTGGTACTGCTGACCGGCTACCAGACCCCGGCCGCTCCCCGCCGGCGCGGCCTGGCCCGCCTGACGGCCTGGCTGGTCAATCGAGGTGTCCGCGACGCGGACAGCATGGCCGCCACAGCCGTGAAAGCGGCCCAGGCCCAGCAGACCGCACTGCCCGGCGAAGACGCCGCTGCACAGATCGTCGCCGACCTGGCTACGCAGATTCTGGCCCTGGACGACCGGATCAAGCGCATCGACCGGCAGATCCGCGACACCTTCCGCACCCACCCACAGGCCGAGATCATCGAGTCCCTGCCCGGCATGGGCCCCGTTCTCGGAGCCGAATTCGTCGTCGCCGCAGGCGACATGACCGCCTACGCCGACGCCGGCTCACCTGGCCTCAGCCGCCGGACTGGTCCCCGTCCCCCCGCGATTCCGGCCGCCGCACCGGCAACCTGCACCGCCCCAAGCGCTACAGCCGCCGCCTGCGCAAGTCTTCTACCTCTCCGCGCAGACCAGCATCATCCGCGACGGCCCCAACCGTGAGTACTACCTCAAGAAACGCGGCGAGGGCTGCAAACACGTCCAGGCCGTCATCGCCCTCGCACGACGCCGCACCAGTGTGCTGTGGGCCCTCCTGCGCGACAACCGAGCCTTCACCCCCACCCCGCCTACGCAGACGGCCTGACTCAACTCGACGTCACAGACTCGGCAACGTGGTTGAGGCCGGTGGGAGTGCACGAGACACACGCGCGCCTGATCGGTCGGCGTGCCCGCCGTCGTGGCTGGCTTTCGTCGGCTGAGGCACAGACGATCTCCTCGACGAGGCACCGGCAGAGGGCACCCACGGCCTTGACTCGGTCATTGAAACTCCACCGACCGCATGGCCCTGCTCACGCCCCATACCCGCGCCTCGTCGGGTGAGACCGTACGCGATCTCCGTTACTTGTCCGCCCGGTAGAGCTTGATGTCCTTGTTTACGAAGAGGTGCACGTATCCGCACCGCCAGCAGATCAGGCCGGTGGCGCTCTCGTCGGCCCAGGCCAACTTCATGAACTCCATGCCGGTGCTGTTGAGCAAGACACTCCGTTCTCGGAACACGTCTCCCTTACAGACCTGGCAGGTGAGCCAGTCTTCCCCCAGTGCTGCACGTACCGGCTTCGCCATCGGATGAACGCCCCTGCCCTTGCCGTGTGGTCGAGACGAGACTACGGGGCAGTGCGCGCCGCTCACAGGCCGTGTGAGCGCACAGTCAGGTCATGCGCACGGGTCTCGTGTCTGTAAGCACTTGTTTTGGCTCCAGTGCACGGATCTGTTTTGGCTCCATGGGCAGGCTGAAGGGGAGTGAGGCGGTGCGATTCACGCCCCTGTAGCAAGGTGTTTTGGCTCCACTTCGACCGAGTGGTTCCGCTGGCCTTGAGCAGATCGCAGACCTGTCCTCCGGCCCACTCGCGAACAGTGGTGCCTCAGTTCTCGATCAGGCCGCCGACCGGGACAGGAGCGACGTGGCCGGTCGCTGGAACGGTCTGTGCTAGGTCGAGGCCGACATCGACTAGCGATGACCGGCGCAGGCAAGCGACATCGGGGATCGGAGTCCAGACAGACTCGGCGATATCGCCGTTCGGCTCAGGCCGCAGTTGGCCGCTGGTGATACGGACCCGGTAGAAGGTGCCGACATTCTGGTGCTCGATTCCCCCACGCGCGGCGACCGCTGGGATCACTCTCGAGTCCACGCCCAGCAGGCGTTCAACCACCGCGTCGCAACCGGTCTCCTCGGCGACCTCCCGGATCACCGCATCGAACGGATCCTCCCCGTGCTCGACCCGACCGCCCGGAAGGGTCCAGATGCTCTCACCCGTCGGTTGTACGCAACGGGCGAGCAGCACACGCCCGTCCTCGACGCACACGGCATACGCCGCCAGCCGGAAACTCATCCCCCACACCCCTGTCCAACGTCCAAGATCCGCGCATCACTATGAGCGCAGAGTGGAGCCAGATCAACTTCTTACGCCCTGGAGCCACTTTCATTCCGTGCCGTGGAGCCCAAAGAAGTGCTTACAAACAGGTCTCGCCATCCAGCGGCCGTAGTACGGCAGAGGAGCACACGTGCCCTTTGCGTGCCCGATCGAGCAGCGACCGGCGGGGAGCAACGGGGAACCTCAGCGAGCCTCTCGAAAACGCGCAGGTCAGCGTTTCGGCAGGTCAGCCCCGATCCGGTTACGCGATCTTCCAAACTGGTGCTCCAGGATGTGGCTCATGGTTTCGCGCTGCGTGTCCTGCACGACGTGCGTGTACACGTCCATCGTGATGCCGATCTGCGAGGGCCCGAGGGCCTCCATCACGACGCGGGGCGCGACTCCGGCCGCCGTGAGGAGAGTGGCGGTGTCGTGCCGGGCATCGTGCAGCCGGATCGCACGGAGGCCGGCGGACTGGGCGACGCGGGTGAACGAGCGGTAGGGGTTGCGCGGCTCGACCGGCCACACAGTGCGGGTGGCGAAGCGGACCGATCGCCGGGCTTCGTTATCCCGACGGATCGGCACCGTCCGGCGCGGACCCGCGGTTGAGTCCTCCGCATCGTCCGGCCCGGGCTCGGTGGCGGTGTGCTCGGCGGCGGCGCGAGGGCCGCCGCCTGCGCGTTGCGCGCGGTACAAAGGCCGGCTGCAACCTCGGCGATCGCCAGATCCGCTCCGGGCAGCAGGCTCGTGTACCTGTCGACCGTTCCTGGGTGGGCAAAGCGGCGACTTTCCAGGAGGTCACCAGAAGGTCCGCTCGATGGCCTGCCCCGTTGGGCGATCCTGGGCAGTTCACGCTGACGGGTGTTCGCCGCGGTGGACGACCGTGATGAGGGGATCGGGGCCTGGTGTCTCGAGTTCGTCGACCACGGCGACGGCCAGGTCCTCGGCGCTGATCCAGGATTGGCCGTCGGCGCTGATGAGCAAGGTGTCGCTGCCGCGCCGATAGCGGCCGGTCCGTTCGCCGGGTTCGAGCAGGGCCGGTGGACTCAGGTAGACGCAATCGGCATCGGCATGGGACTGGCAGGTTCGCAGCTGAGCGATTCCGGCGGCGGCGACGGCCTTGATTTCGGCGGGCACGTACGCCGGGTTGTCGGCGACCAGCAGATCGCGGTCACCGGGGCTGCGCAATGCGCCGGCGCCGCCGACCACGAGGACGCGGATCCCGAGTTGTGCGGCGATGTCCAGCACCGTACGGGTAGCGCCGACCAGGAACTCCTCGTCGACCGGCGTGGTCCGCACGGTCAGTACGACGGCGTCCGCAGCGCCGTGGGAGGCGGAGCCTGCCAGCGCCTCGCGTATGGCGTGTGAGTCGTTCGCGTCGACCGCGATCGGCGTCACGTTCGGGTTCCTCGGGTTCCTCGGGTTCTCACTCGCGGGTGTCCGGGACAGGGCGATCACTTGGTGTCCGCGTGCGCCGGCCTCGTTGACCACTCGGCTGCCGACCATCCCGGTGGCGCCCAGTACGGCGATCGTCATGCCTGAGTTCATCGGATCCGTCCTTCTCGTATGTGATCGTCGCGCATCTGGTCTTCTCGGATTTGGGCTTCTCGGATTTGGGCTTCTCGGATTTGGGCTTCTCGGATTTGGGCTTCTGCCAGCCTGCGGCGCGCCACGCGGCCCGACAGGTTCGGGGCATTGAGCTGCGCCGCGAGCAACGCGGCAAGGGCGAGGACGAAGCCAGAGGTCTGCGGCAGGCTCAGTGACTCGCCCAGCGCGATGCCGATGACGGCCGCGACCAGCGGGGACAGCAGCACCAGCGGTGCGGACGCGCCGACCGGCAGCTTTCCGATACCGCGGAACCACAGCGTGGACGCGATCAGCCCACCCACGCTGCCGAGCCACAGGTATCCGCAGGCGGCTCCGGTGTCGATGCGCGGCGGCGCCCCCTCGATCGCGAGGACGAGCGGGAGCAAGAGCAGGCCGCCCGCCGTCAGTTGCCAACCGGTCAGGGTCAGTGGACCGACACCCGCGGGAAGGCCCCACCGCTTGGTGAGGACGATGCCGACGGCCATGGCTGCCGTACCACCGAGGCCGGCGACGACCCCGACGGCGTCCAGCCGGGCCTGCGGCCCCAGTACGACGAGTCCGACACCGATCGCGCCGAGCACACCCCAGGTCAATCGCCAGGCCGTCGGCCGGTCGTGGAGCAGCGCGACGGCCAACCCGGCGACCATCAGCGGCTGGGTGGCACCGAGAGTGGCGGCGACACCGCCAGGGAGTCGCTCGGCCGCCACGAACAAGAGGGGGTACAAGGCACCGATGTTGAGCGCGCCGAGGACGGTGGCCTTCCACCACCAATCCCCGCGCGGGAGCACACGGGTGATGGCCAGCGCGAGCAGCCCGCCGGGCAGGGCGCGCAGCATCCCGGCGAACAGCGGATGCCCGGGCGGGAGCAGTTCCGTGGTGACGACGTACGTGGTGCCCCAGGACGCGGGGGCGAGTGCGGTCAGTGCGACGGTGGCCACCTGCTGCGCGTAAGGGGTTCGCGGCGAGTCCGGTGCCCGCTCGGTCGAGGTATGCATGTGATGAAGTCTCAGAACCAGCCCACCATGAGTCCAACACATGCTTGTCATCGCAGTCATGAACCAGAACGATGGCTGTGTGGATCTCCAGCAGATGCGCTACGTCGTCGCCGTGGCCGAAACCCGTAACTTCACCCGCGCCGCCGAGCGCTGCTTCGTGGTGCAGTCGTCGCTCAGTCACCGGATCGCCGGCCTGGAACGGGAACTCGGAGTCAAGCTGTTCGCCCGGTCCAGCCGCCGTGTCGAACTGACCTCTGCGGGAGCGGCGTTCGTCGCCGGCGCACGCGAGTGCCTGGCCGCCGCCGACCGCGCGGCTGCCGACGCCGCCGCCGCTACCGGCGTGGTACGCGGGCGACTCGCCGTCGGCGTGATCGTGACGACGGCTGCCGTCGACGTACCGGAGCTGCTGCAGCGGTACCGCGCCCAGCACCCGTCCGTCCACATCGCCCTCCGTTCCGGACGCAGCGATGAACTGGCGGCGGCGGTCCGGAACGGCGACCTGGACATCGCCTTCCTCGGCATGCCGGAGAGCGAACGGCCTTCCGGTGTGGAGTGCGTTGTTCTCGCTCACGACGAGCACGTGCTGGTGGTGTCGGCCGGGCACCGACTGGCGGGCGTTTCCCAGGTCACGCTGCGGGAGATCGCCGAAGAGACGTTCGTGGACTTCGTGAGCGGGACGCCCGCACGGGCCCAGTCCGATCAGGCGTTCGCCGCCGCAGGCCTGGTCCGCGACGTCGCGTACGAAGCCGGCGTCGTGGAGCTGATCACCCGGCTGATCGCCCGCGGGCTCGGCATCGCGCTGCTGCCGTCGGCTTTCATCCGGCCGCGGGCCGCCGACGACCCCGAACTGGCGCTGGTCCCGGTGGCCGACGGACCGCATCGCGTCGAGTACCTGGTGTGGAGCCGCTTCAACCCCAGCCCTGCCACCCGAGCGATGCTCGACATCCTCGGGGTCGGGCCGCCGTCAACGGTGTCCTGACCCGCAACGGTTTCATCACGGGTGGCAGTCAACTTCTCGCGTCTGCCGTCGTTGATGAGGAACCAAGGCCCCGACCGGCGTGAGCCGGAACAGCCCACATGTCTGCCCACGGACCCGGCGATGCTTTCCGGCACGGGGCCGCCCACACCGGGCGGCCCCGTCGGTCCCGGCAGCCGTACAACACGCAGGCCACCGTGCGGGTCAGCGGCCCAGAACGCGATCACCCAGTACGCGCGCAGGGGCGCGTCCGGCCGCAAGCTGACGTCAGATCGGGGTCAGCCGTACGACGCCGAGGGGCCGTTGAGCCGCGTCATGTCGCGTCCCGTACCGTGCCGGTGATCTCCGGCCCCTTGACCTCCTTGTCGCCGTCGGCCGTGCCCAGCCGCAACAGAAGGGACTCGACCGGCTCGGTCACCCGGTCGGCGATGGTGGGCACCTTCACGTCGACGCTCCGGCTGCCCGCGGGAATCTCGAACGACAGACGAGGTTCGTCCGGCATCCGCGACAGCGCCCGCTGCGGACTGGGTGAGACGTCGAAGTTCTCCTTCAGCCACGAGGGGGAGACATCCTTGGTGGACAGCTCGGCGCCACGGCGGACGGGCCGGATCCACAGATCTCCGTACAGGGTTTCGTCGGCTGCCGCGGACAGGCTGATCCGCCAGACCAGTTGCTTGCCCTCGGTGACGCGGTCGGCGACCGGTGTCACCCGCATGGTGGGCCTGGGGTCGTCGTTCTCCACGATGATCTTGCCGCGATGGGAGCCGACCACCGCGCCGTGGACCGACTTGACGAACACCGGACGGTCGACCCCGTCCTCGTAGCGGTTGTCGCCCTTCACCGTCATCCGTACGTTGACGGGGGCGCCTGGGCGGACCGTCACCGTGCGCACGACCGGGTACTTGTGTCCCGGCTCGTCCACGAACACCCGGACCTGGCCGCTGCCCTTGCCGGAGACCGTCACCGGCACCTGATAGGTGCGCGTGCCGGGGCCGCCCTCCTTGACGGTCGTACGGCCGACGTCCACGCGGGCCAGCTGAGCCGGCTTGACGGCGGGGGTGCCGGGGCGCCAGCCCCAGGCGTCCATCAGCCACGCCTTTCCGGACGAGGTGCGGGGGGTGAGGTGGAGGGTCTTGACGTGTGCCAGGTCGAGTCCGGCCCTGGCCGCGGCAGACAGCGGTACGCGGACTTCGCGCGCCCAGTACGAGGACGTCAGGCCGGTGCCGGGCATGCCGTCGACGCGGACGCGGCCGAGAGTGGCCCGCTTGCCGGATGCGTCGGAGAGTGACACGTCCAGCCGGGTGCCGGTGGTGTTGGGCGGCACGATCACCCGCAGGGTCAGCGCCTTGGCGCCGGACAGGGAGACCGGGCGAGCGGGGCTGAGCCGGGTGGCGGCGCCGGACTTGGCCCAGCGCATGGCCAGCGCGGAGCGGCCGGGCTCCTTCTGCGTCTCCCAGAGGGCGAAGTGCGGCGAGGCCTGCTGGAGGCGGGACGGCAGGCAGGAGGCGGCCGGATCCGTGTCCACCTGGGCGCACAGTCTGCCGCCGTCGACCGTGGCGGAGGTGTCCGGCAGGAAGGCTCCGCTGCGCCCGGCGCCGACGGCGTGCGTGAAGATCCGGGCGGACCCGGCGGAGGCGGCGCGCACGCCGGAGCCGTCGATCAGCGGGCGGGCCCGATCGTCCCGGCCGATGAACAGCCGGGCCGCGGCGGCGATATAGGTCGATCCCGCCTTCTGCTGCTGCTTGGCGGTCAGTCGGGCCTTGGCGCCCTTCGAGCACAACCGGTCGTCGTGGTCGCCGGAGTAGGTGACGTCGTCCTCGGCGGGGGCCGCGGCCTGGCCGGGAGTCCACTCGGTGTTGAAGTAGTTGTGGTTCGCGCCGACCATGTAGACCGCGCTGTGCAGGGCCGTGCCGCGGCTGACACCACGCGTGCCGTCGACGTACGCCTCGCCCTGCAGATTGGGCATGTCGCCGTCGCAGCCCGGCAGGATCGTCATGGACGGCACGTCGGGGACGGGGTTCTGGGCCAGGGCGGAGGGGGCTACCAGGACGGTGCCGCGAATCGACCAGCGGACGCGGCCCCGGTAGCCGTCCTGCGCGGCTGGCGGCGGGTACAGGCTGTCCAGAGTGGCCTGATTGACGGCCTCACCGCCTCGCGAGTGCCCCACCAGCAGCACACGTCCCAGGTCGGCTCGGGGCGCCTTGCGCACGGCCGCCGGTGCCTTGGACGGGTCGGCGGCCCAGTCCGCCCAGTGCCCCAGGTGCAGCCGTATCAGGGACGACCGGAACGCTGCGCCGCCGTCCGCCCTCATCACGTCCTGGGCGTTGATGCCGTTGGCCGAGACCGACACCGTCACATAGCCCTGGGAAGCCAGCAGCTTCTGGTCGTGCAGGTGACCGCGGTAACTCGGTACCGGCTTCTGGCCGGTGCCGCACGGCCACTCCGCGGTCCGCGTTCCTTCCGCGTCGAAGCAGGTGTCATGGCGTCCGTGCAGGAACAGCGCCAACGGCCGGCGGCCCGTGGCACCGGCCGGCGCCACGACCACGGCCTTCATCTCCACCCGTGTGTCCAGCCCCGGCAGGCGCACCGACGGCAGGGAGTACTCGCCCTGGACGGTACGGAACGTGCCGGCGACACCGGGATCGATCTTGTGCACAGGGTTCACAGGCAGGGTTCCCGTCAGAGGCGACGGGGTCGAAGGGCCTTGGAGGTCGCGTCCGCGCCCGGCGTCCGTTCCCTCCGCGTCCAGCCGCCGTCCCGCGGCCTCGACCCGCAGATCCCGCGCCTGCCCGAGACGTACCCCGTCCAGCGGAAGCCGGAAGATGCGCCCGTCCGCGGCAGCCGCAGGATGCCCCAGGAGCCGGTCCCCGCTGCGGAACTCGATCCGGGCATCGCCCATCGGCACCCGGTCGGGTGAGCGCCACTCCAGCTTCTCCGTCCCGCCCGAGCCGGTGATCCTCCAGCCGTCGGGAAGGTGCGGTGAGGCGTCGGCGGACGGCCTCTGGAGCTCCGGGTCGGGGGAGGCCTGCACTGTGCCCGGCCATCCCCACGCCACCGCGAAGGCCGCCGCCACAGCGGCCATCACGCGCGGGATACGCATCACGTCTTGTTTCTCCTTGTCGTCGGATGTGCGGTCGGATTCCATGCCGGACGGAGCTGGACAGCATTGCTCCCGGGCGCTCTCGGCCACCGGTGCCCGGTGGACGGGCGGCGGTGGGCGGTGCGGCTCGCACCGGGGAACGGCTGTTGCCACGGCGGACCGGCCCCGTTCACGGGCCGCTCCGGGCCACGCGACTACTCAGGTGCGGGGGGACCGAGGAGAGGGAGAAGCGAGAGAATCGGGGTGTGACTGAGCATGGGACCAGAACCTGAGCAGCGGGCTTACCGACTGTCACCGAGGGGACGATCATCGAGGTCGGATGCGTTTTTCAGCGACCCCGGGGGTCACTCTGAAAAAACTTGGTCCCCGCTCCTCGACCTTCACCCCGGCCGTAGCGCCACATAGATGCCGACCGCCCCACCCCGCCCAACACCCGAGCGGGGCCGCAGGCACAACCGCCTGCGGCCCCGCCATGGCCGAGGGACCTCGCGCAGGCGTGGGGCGCGTCACTTCATGGGATCGCCTGTCGGCGTGGGTCAGTTCGTCACGCGGAAGGTGGCGTCGCTGCGGGCCGTCGTGGTGGTGATCGGGTCGAGGCGGAGTTCGTAGGCGTAGTGGCGGATGTACCGGTCGGGGTGGCTGTACGACTGGAAGGACGACCATGTCGAGTCGGCGAGGCCGGCGACCTGGCGGAAGGTGGCGTCCGCGGCGAACCGGGTGGTGCCGTCGTTGTAGGCCAGCTGGAAGTCGTATCCGGCGTGCCGCAGGAAGTGGCCGGGGAAGTTGACCGACTCGAAGGAGACGGTGCCCGAGCCCGCCAGGCCGGGCCGCAGTCGGAACTGGGCGTCCGGGCCGGTGACGTTCTGGTCGATGCGCACGTCGAAGTTCGCGTGCCGCACGTACCGGTCCTGGAAGTTGAACGACTGGAGCCGCTTGGCCGGGGTGTTGGCCCAGCGTGCGAGCACGCGGCTCTCCTCGGCGGCCGTCAGGTTGAGGATCGCACCGTGGCGCTTCTTCGTCCCGCCCAGGTTGTAGCTTCCCGACGCCGGGAGCCGGTAGGTGCCGGCGGCGGAGGGGTTGGTCGTCGTGACCGGCATGTAGCCGCGTCCGGAGGCGTACTGGTCGAGGTACAGGGTCCACTCGTTGCGGTCCCTGAACTTCATCCACATCGGGCCTTCGACCTGGGAGCCGGTCAGTCCGATGCCGGAGAGGTTGCCGAGGTTGGTCCACGTACCGAGGATCGAGTTGCTGCCTTCGAGCGTGATCTGGCCGTCGCCGGAGGCCCGTACGTAACGGAAGTCGCCGACGCCGGGCGGCACCTCGACGATCTGGGTGTCGATGATGTTCTGGGTGCCGGGGCGGTCGATGTAGAGCTGCGGGGTGGTGATGGCGCGGAAGTCGGTGGTGCGGGCGTAGTAGATGCGGTGCTTGAGCACGCCGCCCCGGGTCGCGTTCGTCGCCCAGTACAGGACGTAGTCGTTGGTCTCGGGGTTCCAGATCGCTTCCGGCGCCCAGGCGTTGCGCCCGTCGGGGATCGTGCCGGCGACGTTGAGCAGCCACGGCTGCGACCAGGTGACCAGGTCCGTGGACTCCCACACCACGAGGTTGCGGCTGGCGTTGTTCACGGCCTGGTCCCACGACTGTCCGCAGCCGATGCACAGGTCGGTCGCGATGATCCAGTACTTGTCACCGCCGGGGGCTCTGACCAGTGCGGGGTCGCGCACCCCACGGGTTCCCACCGTGGAACGCAGGGTCATCCCGCCGCCGTTGAGGTCACTCCAGTTCAGGCCGTCCGTGCTGTGCGAGAAGTAGATCTGCTGACCGGTCGCCCCCTCCCCGATGAAGTGCGTCATCAGGTAGCCCGGGTCGGCGGCGGCGGCCCGCTGAGGTGTGGTCAGGGCCTGGCCTGTGAAGAGGAGGCAGGCGGCGAGCAATATCGCCGACAGCCTGGAGAGAAGCGCGCGCATGTGCATTTCCCCGTCTTTCTCTGACTTTCCGTTGCCCCCGTGGTCGCCGCGCCGACGGCGCCGGCTCACTTGCCGCTGTTGCGGCTCTCAGCAGTGCCCGTCAGGTCTTCCGGCGTGCCGTCATGGTGCGCTGGATCAGGATGAAGACGCACAGCAGCACACCGGTGGCGATCTTCGTCCACCAGGAGCTGAGCGTGCCCTCGAACGTGATGACGCTCTTGATCAGACCGAGCACCAGCACACCGAAGAGTGTGCCCAGCACATAACCGGAACCTCCGGTCAGCAGGGTGCCTCCGATGACCACCGCGGCGATGGCGTCGAGTTCCATACCGACGGCGTGCAGCGGGTCGCCCGACTGGATGTACAGCATGAACAGCAGACCGGCCAGGGCCGAGCAGAAGCCGCTCACGGTGTACACGGCGATCTTCGTTCCGCCCAGCGGAAGGCCCATGAGCAGCGCCGACTGCTCGTTGCCGCCGATGGCGTACACACGGCGTCCGAAGCGGGTGTAGTGGAGGACGTAGCAGGCCACACCGAGGACGACCAGGGCCACGACGGCGCCGATCGACAGTTCACCCGCGCCCAGCGACACCCGCGTCTGGGCCAGGCTGCTCACCGAGGAGTCGCTGATGGAGATCGACTCCTTGCTGATGACCAGGCACAGTCCGCGGAAGAGGAAGAGCCCGGCGAGGGTGACGATGAACGGCTGGATCTCGAAGTTGTGGATCACGTAGCCCATCAGGAAGCCGCCGAAGGCGCCCACGGCCAGCGCGAGGGGGATCACCAGCACCAGCGGCAGCCCCTGACGTTCCACCAGCCATGCCGTGAGCATGGTGGTGAAGCCGATCAGTGAGCCCACGGACAGGTCGATGCCGCCGGACATGATGACGAAGGTGGCACCGATGGCGGCCACCAGCAGATAGCCGTTGTCGATGAACAGGTTGAGGAACACCTGGGGTTCGGCGAACCCGTAGTTCTGGTACCGGCTGAGGCCGCCGATGTACATGGCGATGAACAGGGCGGCCGTGACCAGGACGGGCAGGCGCCTGTCGCCGAGCAGACGCGTGGCGCGGGAGGCGGTGCCGCTCGGAGCCGCCTTGGGGGTCTGGGCGGTCGCGCTCATCGCGACACCTCCATCTTCGGGGCGGCGTCGGCCGCCGGAGCGGGCTCCACCGGGGCGGCGTCCCGGCGCGGAGCCCTCAGGCCCTTCGCGCCGAAGATCTTGGCCCGGAACTTCGGGGACTGCAGCAGGCAGACGACGATGACGACAGCGGCCTTGAAGACCAGATTGGTCTGGGTCGGCACGCCGATGGTGTAGATCGTGGTGGTCAGGGTCTGGATGACGAGGGCGCCGATCACCGTGCCGCCGATGGAGAACCGGCCGCCGAGCAGCGAGGTGCCGCCGATCACCACGGCGAGGATCGCGTCGAGTTCGATCCACAGACCGGCGTTGTTTCCGTCCGCGGCCGAGGTGTTGGAGCTGATCATCAGCCCCGCGATCCCCGCGCACAGCCCGCAGAACATGTAGACCATGATCTTGATGCGCGTGGATCGGATGCCGACCAGGCGGCTGGCCTCGGCGTTGCCGCCGACCGACTCGACCAGCAGGCCGAGCGCCGTGCGCCGGGTCAGCGCCACGGTGACGGCCACGACCGCGGCCACGATGAAGAGGGAGAAGGGCAGTGTCAGCCAGTAGCCGCCGCCGATCAGCTTGTACGGGTCGCTGTTGACGGTGATGATCTGGCCGTCGGTGATCAACTGGGCGACACCGCGCCCGGCGACCATGATGATCAGGGTGCCGATGATCGGCTGGATGCCCCTCCCGGCGACCAGGAAGCCGTTCCACAGGCCGCAGACGACCGCGGCGAGCAGGCCCAGGGCAACCGCGACGAGTACCCCGGAAACGGCGTTCTGGTCGGGCTGGTCGTTGATGTACCAGCACGCCAGGGCCCCGCTGATGGCGACCACGGCGCCGACCGAGAGGTCGATGCCGCCGGTGGCGATGACCAGGGTCATGCCGACCGCCACAAGGATCAGCGGTGAGCCGAACAGCACGATGGAGACGAGGCTGCCGTAGAGGTGGCCGTCCGCCATCCGGATCGAGAAGAAGCCGGGTGTGAAGGGGACGTTGACGAGCAGCAGCACGACCAGGACCGCGACCGGCCAGAACAGGTGGTGGCGCGTCACTGCCCGCCATCGGGTAGGGGTGGTCACTGGTGTTCTCCGCTCGCGATGGTCTCAAGGATCTTGCTGGTGGTGATCTCGGGCCCGTTGGTGAGCCGGGCCACCAGCCGGCGGTCGCGCAGCACTCCGATGGTGTGGCTGAGCCGGAGGACCTCCTCCAGTTCGGCCGCGATGTACAGCACGGACATGCCGTCCTCGGAGAGGGACACCACCAGTTTCTGGATCTCCGCCTTCGCGCCGACGTCGATGCCGCGCGTGGGCTCGTCCAGGATCAGCAGCTTCGGCTGGGTGATCAGCCAGCGGGCGAGCAGCACCTTCTGCTGGTTGCCGCCGCTGAGCCGGCCCACCCGGGCCTCCGGGTCGGCGGGGCGGATGTCCAGCGCCCGGATGTACTTGGCGACGAGTTCGTCGCGCTGGGAGGCCGGTATGGGCCGGGTCCAGCCGCGGGCCGCCTGGAGGGCGAGGATGATGTTCTCGCGCACGGTCAGATCGGGGACCAGCCCCTCGGTCTTGCGGTTCTCCGAGCAGAACGCGACCCCGGCGCCGATGGCGTCGTTCGGGGCGTTCATCGGGACGTGCCTGCCGCCGATGGACACCTTGCCGGTATCCGGCTGGTCGGCGCCGAACAGCAGCCGGGCGAGCTCGGTGCGGCCGGATCCCAGCAGGCCGGCGAGTCCGAGCACCTCCCCCTTCTTGATCTCCAGGTCGAAGGGGGCGATCCCGCCGCCGCGGCCGAGCCCCTCGGCCTCGACCAGCGTCTCGCCGACGTCGGAGCGCAGCTGGTGCTCGTGCAGCTCCTCGAGCTGATCCAGGGCCTTGCCGATCATCAGCTCGATCAGTCCGACCTGGTCGAGGTCACGGACCATGTGCTCGCCGACCAGGGTGCCGTTGCGCAGGATGGTCATCCGGTCGCAGACCTCGTAGATCTGGTCGAGGAAGTGCGACACGAACAGGATCGCGACGCCCTCGTCCCTCAGCTGCCGCATCAGACGGAAGAGTTCGAGGACCTCGTCGCGGTCGAGGCTGGAGGTCGGCTCGTCGAGGACCAGCACCTTGGTGCCGGATCCCTCGCCGTCACTGTCCCCGGTGCCCACCGACCGTACGATCGCGACCAGTTGCTGCACGGCCAGCGGGTACGAGGACAGCGGCGCGGTGACGTCGATGTCGAGCCCGAGCCGGTCGACCAGCTCCGCCGCCTCCTTGCGCATCCGCTTCCACTGGATGCGGCCCGCGCGGGTGGGTTCGCGTCCGATGAAGATGTTCTCCGCCACCGACAGGTTGGGGCAGAGGTTGACCTCCTGGTAGACGGTGCTGATGCCGGCCTGCTGCGCCTGCAGGGGGCTGCCGAACCGTACGGACTCGCCGTCGAGGGTGACCGTGCCGCCGTCCAGGGTGTAGACGCCCGTCAGCACCTTGATCAGTGTGGACTTTCCGGCGCCGTTCTCGCCCATCAGGGCGTGGATCTCGCCCGGGAAGAGCCGGAAGTCGACACCCGACAGAGCCCTTACCCCCGGAAATTCCTTGACTATGCCCGCCATCTCCAGGACGGGCCGCGGCTCTGCCATGGCAGCGCTCCTCATGCAAAGGGTTCAGGTCCGCAGGGAGCCTCTCGACCGAGGGATCTCGGTCGGCCGGAGGCCCCCTGCCGGTGGGGGCGGTCGGTCAGTACTTGCGAGTGGGGAGCGCGGCCTTGGCCTGGTCCTGCGTGAAGTCGCTCTCCTTGGTCTTGATCCACCGCTCGACCTTCTCGCCGTCGCGGACCTTCTTCACGACCTCCATCAGCTGGGGACCGAGCAGCGGGTTGCACTCGACAATGCCGTTGATCTTGCCTTCGGACATGGCGACGAAGCCGTCCTTCACGCCGTCGATCGAGACGATGAGGATGTCCTTGCCGGGCTTCTTGCCGGCCGCCTCGATGGCCTGGATGGCGCCGATGGCCATGTCGTCGTTGTGCGCGAAGAGCACGTTGATGTCCGGGTTGGACTGCAGGAAGGCCGCCATGACCTGCTTGCCGCCGGCGCGGGTGAAGTCACCGGTCTGGCTGATGACGATCTTCCAGTCGTCCTTGTGCTCCGCGTCCATGACCTCCTTGAAGCCCTTGGCACGCTCGATCGCCGGGGCGGCACCGGTGGTGCCCTCCAACTGCGCGATCTTCACCGCGCCCTTGTGGCCGGCCGTCTCCAGGACCTTCTCCAGCATGCGGGCGGCGCGCCGGCCCTCGTCCGTGAAGTCGGAGCCGACCAGGGTCACGTACAGGGACTGGTCGGACGTCTCCACGGAGCGGTCGGTGAGGACCACGGGGATCTTCGCGGCCTTGGCCTCCTTGAGCACCGCGTCCCAGCCGGTGACGACCACCGGCGAGAAGGCGATGACGTCGACCTTCTGCGCGATGTAGCTGCGGATCGCGGAGATCTGGTTCTCCTGCTTCTGCTGCGCGTCGGAGAACTTGAGGGTGTAGCCCGCCTCCTTCGCGGCCGACTTCACCGAATCGCTGTTGGCGGTCCGCCAGCCGCTCTCCGAGCCGACCTGGGAGAAGCCGAGGGTGATGGCCTTGCTGCCGCCACCGGCGGCGGCGGTGGCGCTGCCGTCGTCCTTGGCGCAGGCCGCGAGTCCGGTCGCAGCCGCCACACCGACCGCCGCGGTAAGGAAGTTTCTTCTGTTCAGCATGTTTCTTCTCTTTCGTAGAGCCGGCCCGGGGATTGGACTCGGTTGCGTGGGGTCGCTTCTGACATTCCGTCGGGAACTGGGGAAGCGTCGTCTGTTCTGCTGACCGGCCAACGTTCGAAGTGTCGAACATGCGTGGGCTGTCAGAGGGTCGTCGGGGCGGGGTGGGCTTTCCGGGGGATGGAGCGACCCGGAGGGAGGGGCGATGGCTCCGCTTCCCCACCGCGGAGAGGTCCTGGCGGATGGCGTTCAGCGGAGGGGCGAAGAACTCCGACCCCAGGACGCGGGGAACCCGGCCGCCGCGATGTCGTGGGCAGTGCGGACGCCGGCCTCGCCCAGCGTCCGCGACAGCCAACGCCTCATGGCCGTCGGCTGGTTAAGAGCGTGGGCAGACCCCGGCCCGCCCGCCGGAGCGGTTCCCGGCCCGGGCGGTGACCCGGTCCTCGGCCTCCAGCCACTTCCCGGAACCCGTGAGATGTCAGGTGACGCGGCAACCGGCCGCCGGGAGGTGCCAGGTGGCCGGCCGCGCACCCAGGCGCTGGTCCGCCATGGCGCCGGGGAGCCTCCGGGACGCGGCCACCGCCGACCGTCACCACCGGAAAGGTGGGCGGCCGCAGCAGGGGTTGCGCCATGACCGCACCTCCTTGGTGGCTGTCCTGCGGCAGGACTGGAACGGGTTGGCGACCTGCCAGAGAGGTGCGGCTGTGCGCCGGGTGTGCCACGGCTGTCCCCCTGAAGCGGTCGGTGCATGCGGAGGTCATAGTGAGCGCCTACCGTTCCAGCAGGTCAAGGGATTGGGCGAGAACGGGCCATCACGTTTGCGTAACGCGGGGTAGCGG
This sequence comes from Streptomyces sp. NPDC052064, assembly GCF_055585925.1. Classification (NCBI taxonomy): domain Bacteria; kingdom Bacillati; phylum Actinomycetota; class Actinomycetes; order Kitasatosporales; family Streptomycetaceae; genus Streptomyces; species Streptomyces sp. NPDC052064. Next base: position 119,835 of record NZ_JBVJJE010000009.1, on the reverse strand, counting down.
ACTGCCGCACGGTCGCCCGGCGCGGAATCGTCTTTTCGGCAGAGATATTGACGCTCGGCGGGCGTGGCCATATTTTCGGTCATTGAACGGCGGACCGAACCCTGCACGAAATTTCGGACGCACGCATGGCTTGGGGCGCGGTGCCCGCTGCAGACGACCGCCACCCGGGCCGGCGTCGCCGGCGGCGAACTCAGATTGCGAGGTCTCACTGCGGTTCGTGGCGAGCCGGTGGAGGCTCAGGCCGACGCCGTCTCTCTTGGCGCTCGGTGATGCGCTGGAGGGTGCGGAAGGCGTGCGCGACCGAGACGAGGGTGACGTGGTGGCGCCAATCCCTCCAGGTGCGGCCTTCGAAGTGGGCCCGGCCCGGGGCCCGCTTCATCTCGCGGTGGTCGGCTCAACCACCGGGGCGGGTGGACGGTAGGTGACGCCAGGCCGGGCTGCACCGGATGGAGCGTGGCACAGCGGGGGATCACGGGCAGAGCCCGAGGAGGCCTCGACGGGGTCGTTCGCCCTTGTCAGCACCGGAACCAGATCGGAATGATCGCAGCTTCCCGGACTGAGAGCGCGGGCTCGGCTCCCTCCTTCGAGGCGACCCAACCAGCGCCCCGGCAAGGGCTGTCGGACAGCAGATACGCAAGAGCCCACGCCTCGCCGGCCTGGCAGACTGCGGCCCATGAAGCAGTCTGCTCGCCTGCCTTTGACGCCGCGTCCCATGCCCCCGCTCCGCGGCGACGAGTCGATCGTCGGCGTCCCGGACACCACCGTGGTCGACTTCTGGCGGTTCGCCATGCCGGACCTCCGCATGAACAACACACGCGGTCTGTTCGCCGAGTTTCTGGTCCATCAGGCGGTCGGCTCCCACAAGCCTCGGGTGGAATGGGCAAGCCACGATGTCGAGACCGACGACGGACTGCGCATCGAGGTCAAGGCCGGCGCGTACCTGCAAGCCTGGGATCAACGAGCACCGTCCCAAATCCGCTTCAGTGGGCTCCGCGCTCGCACGTGGTCACCTGATGGCGGTTACTCAGAGGCGAAGTCGTACAACGCCGACGTCTACGTTTTCGCCGTCCAGACCGCTCGTGAACACGCTGTCTACAACCCGCTCGACACGGCCCAGTGGGAGTTCTACGTACTCCCGCACCCAGTGATCGCCACCCTGGACACGGACAGCGCCGGTTTGGGCGCGGTGCGCGCGGCGGCCGGTCCTCCAGTGCCCTTTTCCGCCCTCGGTGACTGCATCCGGTCGGCCGATCCCCGCCCCGGCACGACCGCCGACTGACGAGCGAAGCCCGTGCCGGATACAGGGGTCAGCCATGGTCCATACGGGTGCCTGGCGGACGCACCTGCGCGATGGCCCTCCGATCCGTGCCCGCATGGCGATGCGCGGCGCGGGAGGACAAAATGGGGTTAGCCGGATGAAACCACCCGATCAGCGGACACGGTGCGGGTAGGGACACAGGTGATCGCTCATGTGCCGATGGCTCGCTTACTCGGGAACACCCCTGCTGCTCGACACCATCCTCTACAAACCGGCCCACTCGCTGATCGATCAGAGCCTCCACTCCCGACTGGGTGTCGAGACGACGAACGGCGACGGTTTCGGCGTCGGGTGGTATCCGCAGGAAGACATCGACACCCCGGCCCTGCTCAGGGACATCGGCCCCGCCTGGAACAACCGCAACCTGAGGGAGATCGCGGATCATGTCCGCTCCCCGTTGTTCTTCGCCCACATACGGGCGTCGACCGGCACGGCGGTGCAGCAGACGAACTGCCACCCGTTCCGGCACGGGCGTTGGATGTGGATGCACAACGGTGCCATCACAGGCTTCCACCTCATGCGCCGCGAGTTGTCCCTGCTCGTCGCCCCTGAGCTGTACTCCGACATCGAAGGAACGACGGACTCGGAGATGATGTTCTACCTGGCGGTCACGTTCGGCCTGGACGAGGATCCGCCGGGCGCCGTGGCCCGGATGGTGGGAGTGGTGGAGCGCAGCGGCCGCGACCACGGTGTGGAGTTCCCGCTTCAGATGACGATCGCCGTGACCGACGGCGAACGCGTATGGGCCTTCCGCTACTCGAGCCAGGGCGCTTCCCGGTCGTTGTTCTACAGCACCCGTGTGGACACACTCCGCAAGCTGCACCCCGACATGGCGTTCCTGCGGGAAGTGTCCGACGCGACCCGCCTCATCGTGTCCGAGCCCCTCGGTGATCTGCCGGGTGCCTGGAACGAGGTGCCCGAGAGCAGCTACGGCGTCGTACACGCCGGAGCCGACGAGTTGCATCCCTTCGCCCCAGAACCGGCGTGACGCGCGCCGAACAGGGCGTGATGGTCGGCCCGAGGTCCCCGGCACGACTCAGGGCTTGGAAGGTGGAGGGGTCACTGGCGGCTGATCGCGCGGGATATTCCGGCGGTGACCGTGGTGGCCAGGATCCATCCGGCCGCGATCAGGCCGTATGCCAGCCATTGCCCGGTGCCTCGTGGTGCGAAGGCGCCTTCCTGGCCGAAGGTGATGATCGGCACCAGCAGATCGAGTGTGTAGAAGACGGCATTGAAATCCGGCGCCTTGCCGGCTTCGAGCGGAGCGGGGGGATGCAGGGCGAAGAACAGTGCGCCGCAGACGAGCAGGGCCATCAGCCAAAGACCTGCGCGGAGAGGCCGGTAGCCGTAGCCGACGGCGGTGTCCTGGACATGGCCCCAGGCCCGGGTGTGCAGGGAGAGGGTGGTGCGGCGGTGGCGTTGCTTGGCGAGGAGTACCGTGCGTGCTTCGTCCTCGTGCCCGAGCTTCCGGTAGACCGCTGCGAGTTGCTCGTACGGCTGCGGGAGATAGCCGCCGCTCGTGCGCCGGATCCATCGGACTCGCTCGGTGGCCGACAGGGAGAACGCGAGGGCGCCGTAGGTCGTCTCGGCCAGCCGGAGGTCGGCGGGCCAGGTGCCCGGGGCGTCGTACAGCGTCCCCAGGCGGGCGTTGCGTGCGTCCACCAGGCCGTCGATCGGGAGCTGGGTGCGCAGGTCGGTCTCCCGGGCCTGGGCCGCACGCAGAGACAGGGCGGTGCCGCTGGGGTGGGTCAGTGTGGCGTCGCGGAAGCTGAGTTCCGTACCGACACGCGTGCCGTCGAGTGTGATGCCGCCGTCGACGGTGAGGCCGCGGCCGAGGTCGAAGTTACGGCTGACCGTGACATCGACCGCTTCCAGGGCGACGTCGCCGGCGTTGCTCAGCCGGGCCCCGCAGAAGCCGATGGCCGCCCCGACCGTGGCACCGGAGAGGATGATCCGCCCCTCGGCGCTGAACCCCGGGTGGAAGGTGAAGTCCTCGGTGATCTGGACATGATAGGCATCCAGGGCGTGACCGCCGGGGTTGCGCAGCGAAGCGCCTTCCAGATCGAACTCGTCGTCGATGGACGCTCCGGACAGCCGGAAACGACCCTCGACAGCCAGATCGGTACACAGCGCATCGCCGCCGACGTTGGCGTGGGCGGCGGATATCGCCTCGCCGTCGGGAAACGTGATCACAGTGTCTCGCAGGTCCAGATCACCGTGGATCTGGGTGCGGGTCAGGACGAGGGGTCCCGTCATGTGGCAGCGGGAGAGCACCAGCCGAGCGTCGATCTGGGCCGTGTCGGCGACGAGGCCGGGCAGGCCGCAGCCGGCCATGACCAACTCGCGGGTCCGGGCGCCCTGCAACAGGGGTGCTTCGTCGAAGCGGCAGTCGGTCAGGACGACCGGCACGGAGATCTCGGTGAACCGCAGATCCAGGCGGCCTGTGATGCGTGCACCGGTCAGGCGCAGTGCGGGGCGGTCACCCGGAGTGTGATCGACGCCGACGCCCAGCAGCAGCGCCGCGACGACGTCGGCCCGGACCACCGCTTCGGCCGATGCCCGGTCGTCCAGGACGTCGACGGTGCGTCCTTGGGGGAAGGAGTCCCACAACCGCCGTTCGTGAGCGTGGAGTTCTTCGAGGCGCACGGCCGACGATCTTCCTGGTACGACGACGTATCGGACAAGCCCTTTCGAAGTCCCGGTTGTGGCGACCGGCACGGGACGAGCCGTTACTCGAACAGGTGCCGTTGCTCCCGGCTCCGTGCCACCTTGTGGTCGAGGTCTTGCAGGGGGCCCTCCGCCACCCAGGTGGTCTGGGCGAAGGAGGGTGCTCTCTCGTGGATGCCGGCCCTGAGGCTCGGGTGGCCGTAGTCCCAGGTCAGCCCCTGTGGATTGCGAACTTGGACGAGGCGGAGCTCGCTGACGCGATGTCGGTCCATTTCATGCGGGTCTGCGCGCCCAACAAGTCGGTCGGGAACAGGAATACGGGGCGCCCGAACGCGTCACGCACGACCCGCTCGGTCACGTCACCGATGCAGGAGTGGGACGAGAACCTCCAACTCGTGACCAGCTGCCGAGGGCATCGTCAGGGCTTGACGGCGTGCAGGACCCGCAGGCCGCGGGGGCCCGTTTCGTCGTGGCGGATGTCGAGGCCGGCCGTGCGGCACTGGCCCGTCAACCAATGGGGAGCCAGGCGGAGTTTGGGGTAGCTGCTGGCCTCCAGGTGCCAGGCGCCGTCTTGGCGGGTGTGCAGCAGGTCGTGGACCAGGACCGTGTCCTGGTCGAGGTATTCAAGGAAGCAGGTGAGGATCCGGTCGTCGGTGCCGCGGACGGGGATGAAACGGTCCGGGCCGTGGAGTTCGCGTGTCAGGTCGCGGTAGCTGGCGACGAAACTCCCGCCCGGGCGCAGCGCCCTGGCGACGTCTGTGATCAGCTTCCGCACGTCCGCCCGGCCGGGCAGGTGCGGCAGGGTGTCGCCCATGCACACGACGGCCGCGACCGAGTCCGCGGCGGTGAGGCGGGGCAGGACACCGCGGATGTCCTCACGGACTGGATGGACCGTCTGCGCGACCCCGGAGCGCCTGGCATGTTCCATGAGTTCGTCCAGGAGTACGGCACTGGAGTCGACCGCCGTCACCGATGCGAAGCCGAGGCGGGCGAGGGCCAGGGTCTGCGGACCGGGGCCGCAGCCGAGGTCGACGGCAGCGGCTTCCTCTTCCGGGCGGGCAGCCAGTCCCAGCCCGTGGAGGAGTTCTGCTTGTGCCGCTGACACCGTCTCGATGTCCCCACCGAGCATCCAGGTGTAGTGCTCGGCGAGCAGGCGGTCGTAATGGTCGGCAGCGGTGGCCATGGACGTTCCTTCGGCAGCGGCGGTCACGCATGTTCCTTTCGCGAGGTTGGTGGCACAGGCTCGTCAACAGTCAGTCCCGCAAGGCCAGCGCGGCGCCCAGGCCCAGCAGTCCCACGCCCGACATTCCGGCGATGCCCTGACGGAGACCGGGGCGGCGCAGCAGCGCTTCGAAGCGGGCGAGGAGCAGGAGCACCAGCACGTACCAGAGCAGAGCGAGGAACCAGAACAGCCCGGCGAGCACGGTGTGCTCCGCGGCGGGAGCCAGGCCCGGCAGGGTGAACTGGGGGAAGAGTGACAGGTAGAAGGCCGCCACCTTCGGGTTCAGAAGGTTGCTGACCAGCCCCTGCCGGAAGGAGACGCGTGCGCCGCGCGCTGCGGCAGGAGCATGGCGGTGCGCCCCGGCATCCGAGACACCGTTTCGGCGCAGGCGGACGAAGTCGGCCAGGGCCTGTACGCCGAGGTAGGCGAGATACACGGCCCCCACGACGCGCAGGGCCGCATAGCCGATTTCCGAGGCAGTCAGCAGCGCCGTCAGACCGGCCACCGCGGCGGCCGCCAGCACCGCGTTCCCCAGCATGATTCCCGCCGCGGTGGCGATGCCCGCGCGCCGCCCCGAGCGGGCCGTATTGGCCAGCAACAGGGCCAGATCGGGGCCGGGCACCACGATGATGACCAGGGACACGGCAACAAAACCGGTTAACTCAGACACTTGGTTCCCCCCAAGGGAGTGCATGGCGCTGCGTCTATGCCCTGGCGGGCGGGCTCTGGGCGGTAACACCGTTCACCGCGGACTCGCCCGTACGCACCCAGGCGGCGAGATCGGCGAGGTACACGTTCGTCAGGGCGCCCTCCAGGGCGTCCCCGAGGGCCGCCCGGTATGTGGGTGTCGCCTCCGCGTAGCGCCGTCGGCCGCCCGGCGTAATGCTCGCGGCCACGGCCCGTCCGTCACCGGCGGCCGAAGCCCGCTCGGCCAGCCCCTGGGCCTCCAAGCGCGCCACCAGGCGGGTGACCGTGCTGTCTTTGAGGCCGATCCGGTCTGCCAGCTCCCCCATCCGCAGCGCCGCGCCGCTGTCGGGCCGGGCAAGTGCGCACAGGGCCCGGTACTCGGAAAGCGGCAGGCCGTGCCGATGCTGGAGCGTCTCGTCCAGATGCTTCTCCACACGGCCCAGGAGCCGTACGGCCATGCACCAGCGGTCGTCTTGCGCGTCGTCGGCGGGCCTCGGGGTCTCTTCGGGCGTCGCGATTGCACTCACATGACCACAATACCTGCTTGTACAAGCAAGGAATTACTCGGAGACTCTGCCGACCGCTCTCAGGATGACGCTCCGTAGCAGGTGGCGATCGCGGTGGCGCGGTCGCGCAGGGAGTCGCGCAACCACTGCGGGGCCAGGGCTTCCGCGTTCGTGGCGAGCTGCCACAGCGCCCATTCGGCGTGTCTCGAATCTTGGAAGGTCACCTCCAGCCGCAGCCGACCGTCCGCGTCGGCTTCTTCGGCGAGTACCGCCAGCGCGGTACCCACCAGGTCCTCCCGCCGCGCCGGGTCCACTCGTACCAGCACGGTGACTTGGTCGCCGCCGGTCCGAAACTGCTTGCTGCGTTCCTGCCAGGCCCGGTCCAGATCGACCCGGTCCGGTCGCTGTGCCGGTTCGGCGAGTTCCTCGGCGGCCAAGACCCGGGACAGCCGGTAGGTGCGGTCCGCACCGGACCTCGTGGCCAGCAAGTAGCCCTGTTCGCGTACGGTTACCAGGCCGATCGGGTCGACCGTGCGCCACCTCGGGGCCTGGTCCGCAGCCGCGTAGTGGATGCGCAGCTTGTGTCCGGCGAACACCGCGCGCCGGACCTCGGTCACTACGGTGTCGGGCACCTCCTCAGCGACCAGCCGGCGCGACAGGATGTCGGTCTCCGGGTCGATGAGCAATCGCTGAGCCGCGCCGGCCGCGGTGGCCCGGTAGCTTTCGGGGAGCGCGTCGACCACCTTGAGCATGGCCGAAGCGAGCGCCGAGCCGAGGCCGAACACCTGCGCGCCGCGCCGTGATCCGGCGACCAGCAGGGCCAGTGCCTCGTCGTGGTTCAGTCCGGTGAGTTCGGTCCGGAAACCGGGCAGCAACTCGAACCCGCCGTGCCGGCCGCGTTCGGCGTAGACCGGGACGCCGGCCGCGGACAGCGCCTCGATGTCGCGCAGCACGGTGCGGGTGGATACCTCCAGCTCGCGGGCCAGCGCGGCTGCGGAAAGCCGACCGTGCTGCCGCAGGAGCAGCACCAGCGATACCAACCGGTCGGCGCGCATACGAAAACGCTACAGGAATACATGACAAGCGATGTCGTAATTCGTTGGGAGGCTTACCGGCATCACAAGGACCCGCGCACGAGAGGTGATCCCCATGACACACGCCCTTGTCAATCCGGACGGATTGCACGACCCGGTCCCGTTCGGCTACAGCCACACCGCCACCGTCCCCGCGGGTACGGAATGGGTGCTTGTCTCGGGTCAGTACGGATCGGGCCCGGACGGCGCGGTCGTCTCCACCGACTTCACCGAGCAGGTGAGGCAGACGTTCCGCAACATCGGCGTCGCTCTAGCCGCCCATGGGCTCGACCTCAGCCACGTCGTCCAGCTCAGGACGTATGTGGTGAACCATGACGTCAGCAAGCTGGGGCCGATCGCCGGGGCCGTGCAGGAGGGCTGGGGTACGAAACCGCCCACGCAAACCCTCATCGGTGTCGCGAGCCTGGCGGCGCCTGACGTGCTGTTCGAGGTCGAGGCCCTCGCCGCCCGGCCCTGACGCGCCGCCGCCCGCATCCGGGCTGTTCGACCCGACGCGGGTGGCGGACCTCGGACTGGACCGGTCGGCCAGTCCAGTCTTCGCCGGTTGGCCGTTCCCAACCGCTCGGAGGGGTGGTTACGGTCCGGTCATGGACGAGCTGACCGAGATCTTCCATCACGCCGCCGAGCACGCCGCCGCCTACCGCCGCTCGCTGCCCGAGCGGCCGGTGGCGCGGCCCGTCGACCATGCGGCCCTGCGTGCCGCGTTCTCCCGCCCATTGGACCGCTCGTCCGCCGACCCGCTCACGGTGGTCGACGAGTTGGTCGCCGCCGCCGAGACCGGACTCGTCGCCACCGCGGGGCCGCGGTTCTTCGGGTTCGTCGTCGGCGGGGCGCTGCCCGCGGCCACCGCCGCGGAGATCCTCGCCGCCGGGTGGGACCAGAACGCCTTCAACGCCGCGCTCTCGCCCGCCGCGCTCGCCGCGGAGGAGGCGGCGGGCGGCCGGCTGAAGGACCTGCTCGGCATCCCCGCCACGGCGTCCACCGGATTCGTCACCGGCGGACAGGCGGCCAACACCGCAGGGCTCGCGGCAGCCCGGCAGCATCTGCTCACCGAGGCCGGTTGGGACGTCGCACGCAAGGGGCTGGGCGGCGCCCCGCGCCTGCGGGTGGTCGCGGGCGAGGAGCGCCACGCCACCATCGACCGCTCGCTGCGGCTGCTCGGCCTGGGCACCGACTGCCTGGAGACGGTCCGCACCGATGGACGCGGCGCCCTCGACACCGGCGACCTGCGCCGGGTGCTGGCGTCCGACCCGGGCACGCCGGCGATCGTCTGCACCCAGGCGGGCAACGTGAACACCGGCGCCTGCGACGACCTCCGTACGGCCTGCGATCTCACCCACGCCCACGGCGGCTGGGTGCACGTCGACGGCGCCTTCGGCCTGTGGGCGGCCGCGAGCCCGGCGACCCGCCACCTCGTCGACGGCGTCGAACTGGCCGACTCCTGGGCCTGCGACGGCCACAAGTGGCTGAACGTGCCCTATGACTGCGGCTACGCCTTCTGCTCCCGCCCCGCCGTCCACGCCGACGCTCTGTCGTACACCGCCTCCTACCTCACCCGCGCCGGCGGTACTCCGGCCGGCGGCGCCGACTACACCGCCGAGTCCTCCCGCCACGCACGCGGCTTCGCCACCTGGGCGGCGCTGCGCGAACTCGGCCGTGACGGCGTCGCAGAACTCGTGGACCGCTGCTGCTCCCTCGCCCGCCGCTTCGCCGGCGGCCTGTCCGCGGCGGGCTTCGAGGTGGTCAACGACGTGGCACTCAACCAAGTCCTCGTCAGCTTCGGCGACGACGCCCGTACCGACCATGTCGTGCGGGCAGTGCAGAACGACGGCACCTGCTGGATGGGCGCCACCACCTGGCGCGGCCGACGGCTGATGCGCATCTCGGTGTCCGGCCACACCACGACAGAGGCCGACGTCGACCGGTCGATCGCGGCGATCGTGCGGCTGACGCGGGCGTCGTGATCCTGGCGGCACTCACCAGGACAAGTCGCGCACGCACGCCGGCGCTTCCTGTATGAGGAGGCATGAGCGGTGCGCGAGCAAGGGCCGTTGTCGGTCCGCGTCGTTACCTCGTCGGCCCGGCGCCTGTTGTCAAGGGGACACCGGCTTGTGCCAACGCGGACGGGAAAGGAACACGGGGATGGATGGGGCACTGAGCACGCTGGCGGCGGGTACGGCGACGGCTCTGATCAACGTTCTCGTCACGGACACGTGGGACGGGGCGAAGCGAGCGCTGACGGCGCTGTGGCGGCAGGTCAGCCCGGCACAGGCGGACCGGGTGGACGCCGATCTGGACGAGGCCCGTGCGCGGCTGCTCCAGGAGGGTGACACCGGCGGTCCCCAGGGGATGGCCCTGGCCGGCGAGTGGCAGGGACGGCTGTACGGCCTGCTGCTGGCGGACCCAGGGCTCGCCTCGGAGTTGCAGCGACTGGCCGATACGCGGTTCAGTGCACGACCCGGCGGTGACGGTACGCCCGGCGAGGGGCGCGCGATCCGCCAGCAGGCGAGTGTGACGGGTGGCGGCAGTGCGTACCAGGCGGGCGGCGACATCAGTATCAGCAGGGCATGACGTCTCATGGGAGAACGATCCTCGGCTCGGCAGAGGGCCACGCTGTCCGGTGGTGGCAACAGCTACCAGGCGGGCGGCGACATCACCATCGCGGGCCACGCCGGGAAGTGGTGGCTCGTGGGCAGTGCCGGCGCAGCGGTCGTGGCGTCCGCTGTCGCGTTGATCGTCATGAGCAGCGGCGAGAGCGCATCGAGCGGTGAGGATCCGGCCGAAGCGTACAAGGGTGGTCCCGCTCCTTCCTCGCCCACGGTGGTCGCGCCCGCCGAGGCATACGACTTCGACTTCCGGACCGGCTGCCGCCCGAGTCGGCGCAGCGGCGATCCGATCCTGTGCCAGGTGTGGCGCCACGACGGCGCCCCGGTGCGGGCCGGCATCACCGTGGAGAGCCGCTATGTCCGCACCCTGCCTCAGGGGCACTGGCCTTTCAGCTGCCAGCAGCAGGGCGGACAGGACAGGACGACGGGCAAGTCCAAGTCATACCGGAACAATTGGTGGCTCAAACACCAGGACGGCTGGGTGAACGCCGTGTACGTCAACGGCCCGGAGGGAAAGATGCCGAACCTCCCGGAGTGCTGATGCCGGCCGGTCGGACAGCGCCTTGTCCGACAACGTGGGCAGGGCCACGCGCAGTTCGCTGTACGGGATCACTCGGGATCACTCGGTGCCGAGGCCGTCGATCAGGCGGCTGAGGAACCGGGTGAACGTGGCTTCGGGCGTGAGGGTGCGCGCGGGGGCGGAGATGGCTTCGGCGAGTTCCGGGTGATGGCCGTCCGCGGCGACAGTCGCGAGGTAGCGGGCCTCGGCTGCGACCCGGTCGGGGGACTGGGTGGCCGCCGCGTGCATGACCTCGTGGGCGACGTGTCCGGCGACGAACGCGGTGAGCTGGGCGAAGACCTCCAGCTTTGCCGCGCCGTCCAGACCGGTGGGGCGCAAGGCGGCGAGGGCGTGTTCCAGGAACGCCAGGGAATTGGGGCCGAGGCTGCGGCGGGTGGAGAGCGCGGCGGGCAGCCAGGGGTGGCGGAGCATGAGGTCGCGCTGGAGGTGGGCGATGGCCTTCAGGTCGGTGCGCCAGTCGCCGGTGAGAGGACCCGACGTCGGCAGTTCGCCGCTGACGTGGTCGACCATCAGTTCCAGCAGCGTTTCCTTGTCGGAGGCATAGCTGTAGAGCGACATGACTCCGGCTCCGACCTGTGCGGCGACCCGCCGCATGGTGACCGCTTCCAGCCCTTCCGCGTCCGCCAGGGCTACGGCGGCCGCCGTGATCGCTTCGCGGCTGAACCCCGGCCTGCGGCCCCGGCGGGGCCGATCGGGACTCAGCCACAGCTGTTGAGGGTCGATGCCCGGGGCTCCGGGCCCGCCGTCACGCGTCACCGTCTTCGTACTCCTGTCGACGTGGCTCGCTTGGTGGTATCCACCAACGCGTATCCAAGCATCCTCTATTCTCGTACAACGTACGTAAAATCGAGGAGGGGAACCAACCATGGCATCACGCACCCACGACCCTGCGGCGAAGCCGGCCTGGACACCGCCCGGCCGGAAGCCGCCGCTGTCCTCACGGATGATGAGGGCGATCTGGCGCGGTCTCCCGGACAAGCGGCACGACGTCGGGTGGGAGCCGGGGCTGGTGGTACCGGCCGCCGATGGCAGTCCGTTGGTCACGGACCACTACTTCCCCCGGACGACCGGCGATTTCCCCACCCTCCTGGTGCGTTCGCCGTACGGCAGGGGCCTGCCCTGGTCCCCCATGTACGGCATGCTCTTCGCCGAGCAGGGCTTCCACGTGGTCCTGCAGAGCTGCCGCGGCACCGGCGGTTCAGGCGGTGAGTTCGATCTGTGGCGCAACGAGGCCGCCGACGGCCGGGCCACGGTGTCCTGGCTGCGCGAACAGCCCTGGTTCAACGGGACGCTGGGGACTGTCGGCCCCAGTTACCTGGGATACGTGCAGTGGGCGCTCGCCCTGGACCCGCCGCCGGAGCTGAAGGCGATGGTGGTGCAGGTGGGTCTGCACGACCCCTACTCCCTCTTCTACGCGGACGGCGTCCTCCGGCTGGAGAACGCGCTGCTCGTCGGCCTGGGCATGGCGTACCAGCACCGGGGGGCCGCGCCTTTCGCCAGGGCGACGCTGCGTTTGCAGCGCCGTATGCGCGAGATGGTCACCGCGCGGCCACTGCGTGGGGCGTACACGGCCGCTCTCGGAGACGTGCCGTGGCTGGACGACGTGATGACGCACCCGGACGCCGACGACCCGTACTGGGACGGCGCGTCCCTGGCACGGGCGGCGGAGCGGCTGAGCGTCCCGACGAGTCTGGTCTCCGGATGGCACGACGCCCTGGTCGACCAGACCTTCGAGCAGTACGCCCGACTGCGTCAGGCCGGGTGCGACACCGCCCTGCTCGTCGGCCCCTGGACCCATACGTCCGCCATGCAGCAGGGCTGGCCCGAGGTCTTCGCCGAGAGCCTCGCCTGGCTGCGCGCGCACCTGTGCGCCGAGCCCTCCGGACTGCGTCCCACGCGTGTGCGCGTGCACGTCGGCGGCGAAGACGTATGGCGGGACCTCGACGACTGGCCCTCCCTCTCCCCCGTCACCACCTCGTGGGTTCCCACCCCGGACGGCAATCTCGGGCAGCGAGCCGACGCGGCACCCCGGGACGGCGCGGAATCCGCGCCCCTGGCGTCCCTGCGCTACGACCCGGCCGACCCCACACCGTCCATCGGCGGCCCCCTGCTCTCCCGCACGGCCGGTCCCCGCGACAACAGCGCCCTGGAGGGCCGGGCGGACGTCCTGACCTTCACCGGCCCGCCGCTGGCCGAACCCGTGGACATCCTCGGTCCGGTCTCCGCACGGCTGAGCGTCTCCACGGACACCGGGTACGCCGACGTCTTCACCCGTCTGTGCGACGTGGACGCGCAGGGCCGCTCCACCAACGTCTGTGACGGGGTCGCTCGGCTGGAGACGGTGGGGCAGGCGCCCTCGGAGGTCACCGTGCGGATGAGTTCCACCGCCTACCGCTTCCCGGCCGGGCACCGGATGCGCTGGCAGATCAGTGGGGGTGCCCATCCGCGCTACGCCCGCAATCCGGGTACCGGCAAGTCCTCGGTGGACGCGGTCGACTTCACACCGATACGCATCACGCTGCACGCCGGCACCGGGCTGATACTTCCCCACGGGTCCCGGACCGCGTGAAGCGATGTCTAACGGTGGGTCCGCTCCGCGATCCACCCCGCCATCGCCCGTACGCCGATGCCGATGGACCGCTCGTCCGGGGCGAAGTCGGGGAAGTGCGGGTAGCTGGTCGTGATGGGGGCGCCGGGGGCGCGGACGCCGAGGAAGGTGTACGTGCCGGGGACGCGGTCCAGGTAGAGGGCGTAGTCCTCGCCGCTGAAGGGCGGGAACGCGGAGTGGAGCGTGGCGACCGAGTCACGGCCCAGTCTGCGGCGCAGGTGGCGGGCGAGCGCGCGGGCGTCGGGTTCCGGGCAGACCAGGGCCGGGAACGGCTCGGCGGGGAAGCTCACCGACGCTCCCGCGTACGGCCTGGCCAGCCGGCGGATCTCCTCGCGTATCTCCGTGTACCGCTCCTGCGGCCAACAGCGGTAGGACACGTTCACCTCGGTCTCCCGTGCCGAGGCCCGGAGCGCGACGAAGCGGGCGAACGGGCCGTCGGGCGTCTGGGCGTCGGTGACCATCCGCTCGATGTCCGCGGGCGTCTGCGGGGGTGTCACCGTGGCGAGCGCGCCGATCTCGGCGGCCAGTCGCCGCGCGGCATCGGGTGCGTCCGGGCCCTGGAGCGTCACCTCCGCCTTGTCCTGGCCCGGCATCCCGTACCCCCCGGTCACGGCGAACCGGCCGACGGGGAACGGTCCGCAGTGCAGCGCGTGGATCTCCTCGAGGCGGGTCTGCTCCAGCACGCCCGCCTCGATCAGTGCGCGGGCTCCGGAGAGGCTCTCCTCGGCGGGCTGGCAGAGGAACACCACCGTGCCGCTCAGGTGCTGCCGCAGCCGCGCCAGGGTCTTTGCGACGCCCAGGGCCACCGTCGTGTGGATGTCGTGCCCGCAGAAGTGGGCCGCGGCCCGGCCGCCACCGACGATGTCCTTGGGCGGCACCGCGTCCATGTCCGCCCGGTACGCGACCGTCCGGCCCGGACGCGCGCCGTGCAGGACACCGACCACGCCGTGACCGCCGACCCCGGTGGTGACGGTCAGCCCGGCCGCTCGCAGCTCCCGGGCCACCACGCCCGCGGTACGACGCTCCTCCCCCGGCAGCTCGGGGTGCCGGTTGATGTCCCGCCTCAGCTCGATCAACCCGGCCTCCAGGCGCGCTGCCTCGGCGTCCACCGCCCCGTTCGCCACCGGTCTCCTCCACCCGCCGGCGACGGCCTTCCCCTCGTTACCCCACACCGCTCCCGTACCGGCTGCTGCCGCCATGCCGGCCAGGAGCGTACGGCGGGCGAGAGCATGCTCCGCAGGACGCTCCACTGTTCCCCCTTCGTGGTCTGCCAAGTGGTCGTCCGGCGAGCGGAAGACCCGTGCGTACACGATCGCTTCTCGCGCATGCGTCGCCCATCCGGCGAGCCACCGCTTGTGGGTGGGGGTACCCCCCGCCGGGCCCTGTGGAAGGCCCCGATCTGTCTCAGCCCCGTACGGCCAAGTGGTACGCCGAGGCCCACAGCACCGCCGCGCTGCCCAGGCCGACCACGCCCCGTACCGTCTCGCTCGTGAGGCCGGCCGCGATGAGGACGAAGCCGACGACCGCGACGGTGGTCAGCAGGGCCGCCGTCCATCGGTACTGCCACTGGTCGTACAGGCGGGCGAGCGGGAAGAAGTGCAGTCCCACGACGAGGGCGATGCCGGCCGGGATGACCTCGGGACGGCCCGAGGCGTTGGACGCGGCGATGACGGCGAAGACGGCCACCAGCTCGACGGTGTTGACGATGCCGACGCCGCGCGCCCAGTTCGCCGGCAGGTTCACGGTCCGGGGCGAGGGCGCGGCGTTCTTGCGGTATCCCAGGTAGAGGGCCACCGCCGTGAGCAGCACGGCCGCCACCTCGATGCCCAGCGGGGCGACGTCCGTCGCCGAACCGGCCCCGGAGGCCGCCGCGACGGCCCACACCAGGGCGAACACGGAGAGCACGAGGGTGCCGCGGCGCCGCAGAGCACGGGTGAGCGCGAGACACTCGGCGTCCGTGGTGGACGGGGTCGGGGACGTGTGGTTCATCAGCTCGGCCAAGGAGCTGATCCGTGAGGCTCAGCGATCTCGTCAGACGCGTCCATGGACGCAGTGTGCTGGACAACGGCACCTGAGCGCACCAGGTTTGAGGCGGTTGCAAGTGACAGCAATGGCTCCCGTCCGTCCTCGGATGCTCCGGAAACCGACTCGAAAGATTCGATGAGCGGAATCCTGCATTCCGGGTTTCCGGTCCGAGCAACCCCGCACAACCCCGCCCTACTGCGACCCCAACTAGCCATCGACCTGCGACAATTACCCCCGTCGGAGCCCAAACCGTAAACGAATCTTTCGCAACAACCACCGAAACCATTGACAGTTGGCAGGGCCAGGCCAACACTCCCGGGGACAGCGCACCTCCGTCACGACCCCCACACGGACGAGGAGGAAGCACCCCCATGACGCACTCGTTCAGCCGCCTGCGGCTGCTCGTCAGCACCGCCTGCACCATGCTCCTGGTCGCGGTCGCCGGCATGGCCCTGCCAGGAACGGCCCACGCCGACACGGTCGTCACCAGGAACCAGACCGGGACGCACGACGGCTACTACTACTCGTTCTGGACCGACGCACCGGGCACGGTCTCCATGAACCTGTCCGCAGGCGGCAGTTACAGCACCTCATGGCGGAACACCGGGAACTTCGTCGCGGGCAAGGGCTGGAGCACCGGCGCCCGCCGCAGCGTGACCTACTCCGGCACGTTCAACCCGTCCGGCAACGCCTACCTGACCCTCTACGGCTGGACGGCCAACCCGCTCGTCGAGTACTACATCGTCGACAACTGGGGCACGTACCGGCCCACGGGTACGTACAAGGGCACCGTCACCAGCGACGGCGGTACGTACGACATCTACAGGACGACGCGCTACAACGCCCCGTCCGTGGAGGGCACGCGGACCTTCGACCAGTACTGGAGCGTGCGGCAGTCGAAGAGGACGGGTGGCACCATCACGGCCGGCAACCACTTCGACGCCTGGGCCCGGGCCGGTATGCCCATGGGCAGCTTCAAGTACTACATGATCATGGCGACCGAGGGTTACCAGAGCAGCGGCAGCTCCAACATCACGGTGCGCTGACGATGGCAGCCACTCCACGGATCTCGTTCCGCGCCCTGCTCACGAGGCTGACCGTCCTGGCGACGGCCGCAACCGACACCCTCGTGGCCACCACCACGACGGCCGCCACCGCCACCCCGTCCCGGGCCGCCGCCTGCACCGGATACGTCGGACTCACCTTCGACGACGGCCCGTCCGGCAACACGACCACACTGCTCAACTCACTCCGCCAGAACGGCCTACGGGCCACGATGTTCAACCAGGGCCAGTACGCCGCCGCCAACCCGTCTCTGGTCCGGGCCCAGGTGTCCGCCGGCATGTGGATCGGCAACCACAGTTACACCCACCCGCACCTGACCCAGCTGAACCAGGCACAGATCGACTCCGAGATCTCCCGGACCCAGCAGACCATCGCGAACGCGGGAGGCGGCACACCGAAACTGTTCCGCCCGCCGTACAGCGAGACCAAAGTCGGTCGCGGCCCGCCACGGCCTCACCGAGATCATCCGGCACGTCGACTCCCGGGACTGGAACGGCGCGAACACCGAAGCGATCGTCCAGGCTGCCGACCGCCTCACCAACGGCCGGTTGTCAGTGCCCGCTCCTACGATGCGTCGCATGCCTGAATGGATGCACGTCTCCGATCCTGTTCTGGACACCGGTCGGCACGACGAGGTGAATCTCGTGTTCGCGCGCGGGATGAAGCTGGACACGCTCGCCGAGGGGTTGCGTGAGCTGCGGCGGGAGCCGTTGGTGAGCGGGGAGGGGAACGGGTGGGCGTGGGTCGTCCACGACATGCTCAACGCGGAGATCGAGGACTACGACGCCGTGGCCTACGGAGAGATCTCCGCGGGCGCCGAGGTCGTCGTGTTCGTGACCGAGCCGTGCAGCGCGAAGGCACACCCGCCGCACTTCGAGTACTACCGGGACGGGCGGCTGATCACCTGGTTCAGCTTCGAGGACCTGACGCAGCGGCCCGGGGACAACCCCGACCATCTGTCCGCCGAGTTGCTGGCCGCGAAGCTGATCGGGCCCGACGCCGAGTGCGAGAAGGCGGACGAAGCCGGTCACGACTGTTTCGACCACCACTACGAGGACCACAACCGCATCGTCCGGGCGGTCGCCGGCTTCTTCGACCTGCCCTCGCCGCCGCTGTCCCCGGAGGTGACGGCCCGGTGACCTGGCTCGCCCCGGACACGTTCCTCACGTTCTGCCGGGGAATCCCCCTGGCCGGCCTGCACGGCTTCTTCACCGAGGCGGGGCTGCCCGCCGCCGGCTCCGGTGCCTCGAAGGACGGCTGGGCCTGGTTGACGCACCACGCGGAGTCCACCCCCGACGGCGGCGCCGTCCAGCAACTCGGCCAGTACATCACCGGCTTCCGGTACGCGGACCGTGTCCGAGACCAGGAGAACGTCGACATGGTCTTCCTGGCGTCCACACCAGCGTGCTCGTGCGGCGACGGCCGGCGGTACGCGGTGCCCCACTGCGCCGAGCATCCGTACCAGTTCGCCTACAGCCGCGGCGGCTTCGCCGTCTCGCTCTTCAACGTCGGTGCGCGCCGCGAGTCCCGCCGCTTCGGCAGCCAGGCCGACCTGTTCGTACGGCAGTTCCTGGAGGAGGGAATCGTCGGGCGGACCACCCGGTACGACTCCGAGCCGGGCTTCAACCCGGACGGCACGGAGACCGTGCGGATCATCGCCGAGCACTTCGGGCTGCCTGCCGCACCCCTCGGGTCGGGACGCGAGTAGGTCGACGTACTTGAGTACGCGTGCTCATGACGTGCCCACCCGGCCGACGCGACCATGACGGTATGAAGAATCGGGGCATGCTTTCGGCCGGGGCCGCGCTCGTTCTCGGGGTGCCTGTCGCCGCCTGGGGACTGATGGGGCAGCAGAACTACGACGGGCTGCCGGCGAGTGAGCTCGACTACGCCTACCAGCCGTGGGACATCGGGGACGGTGCGGCCGCCGGCGTCGGTGGGCTCGCGCTGGTGCTGGCGGGGGTCGGTGCCGCGGTGCTCGTGCGGGGTACGCGGCGTGGCGGGATGGACCGGCGCTGGTGGGGGGTGCTCGGGCCGCTCGTGGTGGTCGGGCTCATGGCCGGTGTGGGCTGGCGGATCCTGACCGCGGGGGTCGTCGGGGCCAACATCGGTGCCGGGCTGCTGATCATCTTCGGTACGCCGGTCGCGGCCGGGCTGGTTCTGTGGGCCCTGGGGCGCGGCGCCTGGCTGGCGACCCGGCGGCACGGGAACGACGGTGGGACCGGCGGCCGGCGCCTGGGCGGTTTCGCCTCCGGCGGGGCGTGACGGGTGGCGGCTCGCTTCCGCGTGGCCGAAACTCCACGGTGGTCCGGTAGCGGGGTCGGACAACATCCGAGTCCGGCCCGGGAGTTCACCTAGGTTGGTGGGCCGGTCCCCCTTCCCCACCCCCAGGAGGCCCTGCCGTGCTCGACGACAGCCTGCGTGACCGTATCGACACGTCCAAGCCCCACTCGGCCCGCTTCTGGAACTACTTCGTCGGCGGCAAGGACAACTACGAGGTCGACCGCGAGATCGGCGACCAGATCAAGTCGATCTTCCCGGGCCTGGTCGACGTGGCGGTCACGAGCCGTCGGTTCCTGGGACGGGCCGTGCGGTATCTGGCCGTCGAGCAGGGTGTACGGCAGTTCCTGGACGTCGGCACCGGGCTGCCGACCGCCGACAACACGCACGAGGTCGCCCAGCGCGTGGCACCGGACTCCCGGATCGTGTACGTCGACAACGACCCCATCGTGCTGGCCCACGCCAACGCCCTGCTCACCAGCACGCCCGAGGGCAGGACCGCCTATCTGGACGCCGACCTGTACGACCCGGATGCGGTCCTGGAGGCCGCCGCGGGCACGCTCGACCTGTCCCGGCCGGTCGGCCTGATGATCCTCAACACGCTGGGGCATGTCGCCGACTACGAACAGGCGCGTGGACTGGTGCGCCGCCTGATGGCGGGGTTGCCGGCCGGCAGCCACCTGGTGATCAGCGACAGCACCGCGACGAGTGAGGGCATGATCGCCGCGTCGGAGGCTTACAACGCGAGTGGGGCGGTGCCGTATTACGTCCGTGAGGTTGCCGAGATCGCCGGGTTCTTCGACGGGCTGGTGTTGGTGGAGCCAGGAGTCGTGCGGGTGCCCGAGTGGCGGCCGGAGGCTGCCCAGGGTGCCTCCGGCAGTGCCGTGGACGCGTACTGCGGCGTGGGCCGCAAGCCCCAGTAGGGGGTCGAGGGGGCCGTCGTCGGGTGCCGCGCCGTCGTGGAGGGTCGCGCGGTTCCCCGCGCCCCCAAGAAGCCTCCAAGAAGCCCCCACGCGATAATCAGGACATGTCCGCACCGCCCCCCGCCCCCGAGCCGGTCCAGCGGCTCATCGATGATCTGCTCGCGGTGGGTGAGCCCTACTCCCTCGTCCTCGCCGGCGGCTACGCGGTGCTGGCGCACGGGCTGGTGCAGCGGGCCGGGCGGGACGTGGACGTCGCCACCGAGCACCCCGCCGGGATGGACGGCATCGCCGACACGGTCCGGACCGGGCTGGTGGCGCGCGGCTGGCTCGTGCAGACGCTGGAGAGCGATGCGCTGTCCGCCCAGTTCCTCGTCACCGACGCGGCGAGCGGTGCGGAGTACGAGGCCGGCCTCCACAAGGAGGTGCTGTGGCGCCCGCCCGTGGTGACCGGGCTCGGGCCGGCCCTGTCCCTCGACGACGTCGTGGGCACGCGGGTGCGGGACCTGGCCGACCGTGGACTCGCCCGCGACCTGGTCGACGTATACGCCGCCGCGACCCGCTGGAGCCACCCCGAACTGGAGGAACTCGGCCGCCGCCACGCCCCCGAGCCCTTCGACCTCACCGACCTCCAGGCCCGGCTGACCGGTACGGACTGGCTCGACGACAGCGCGTTCACCGCCCACGGCCTCGACGCCACGGGCGTCGCCGGACTCCGCCGCTGGGCCCAGGAGTGGGCCGACGACATCGCGGAACGGCTCATCGAGGGCGGGGCCCCGGACGAGAGCGCCCCGGACGAGGAGTGACCCGCACGGGGACTGACCGGTCGGTACCCTGAGCGGATGGGGAGAGGGGCAACCGGGCAGGTGGGGGTGGTCGCCGCGCTCGTACGGGCGGCGTTCCTGGTGGACGGTGTGTACACGGAGGCCGGCCGGGCGTACGGACTGACACCGCAGCAGGGGAAGCTGCTCTGCGTACTGATGCCGCAGCCGTACGGGATGGGCGAGCTCGGGGAGATGCTCGGGCTGGCCAAGTCGAGCCTGACCGGGCTGGTGGACCGGACGGTGCAGCGCGGTCTGGTACAGCGGGAGGCCGACCCGCGCGACGGGCGGGCCGTACGGGTGGGGCTGACGGAGGACGGCGCCGCACTCGCCGAGAAGTTCCACGCCGAGACCTGCCGCCGGATGGAGGCCCTGCCGTCCGGGCTCAGCGGCGCCGAACGGGAGCGGCTGGCCGTACTGCTGTCGCGGGTCGTGGTGGACAACGAGGTTCCCGAGGTGTTCGTCGAGGCCGAGAGGGCGTGGGGCGTCGAGTAGCGGGACCGGCTGGGAAGCGCCGTGAGGCACCGCTCCCGCACGACACGTGCTCCGGCTCGCTCACCCGCCGTTGGGGCCGCCGAAGATGCCGCCACCGTCGCCGTTCCCCTGGCTGGTGCCCTCGTTGCCTCCCGTGCCGTCGGTGGGGGTGGGACGGACGGTTTCTGTCGGTTGGTCAGAGGGGCTCCAGCTCGGTGTGGCGGACTCCTCGTCGTTTCCGCCGCCGTCGGTGGTGCCACCGACAGATCCGCCGGAGACCGTGTACGCGGATCGCGCGGACGACGGCGTTGTCGGTGGTGCGGCGGCCCCTTCTCGTGGCAGTCGGTCGAGGACGAAGCTCGTTCTCGCCTTCTCGTTCAGCACGAGCGCCTCGGCCAGGTAGGTGCCGGAGGAGGCGGTTCCGTCTCGGTCGCAGCCTTTGGTGCCGGTCCTGCGGTCCCAGTGGAAGTCGACGGTGACGGGCTTGTCGCGCGCGAGCTGTACCCAGCGCTGGCCGTCGTGGCCGGACGCGCAGGCAGATGACCTCCACGTCTCCTTGAAGTCGGCGGCTCGGGTCACCATGAGGTAGGCATCCGTACGGCTGAGGTTGATCCGGCAGGGAAACGGACCGCCGGCTCCGGTGTCCGCTCTCACCGCGAGTTTCAGGTGCGGGTCCTCGTCGGAGTAGGCGTTGGCGACCGACCTCAGCCGCACGGTGATGTCGGCGCTGGTGCAGGCCCTCAGTCCCATGATCGCCACCGTGTTGACCGGCTGGTCGCCGATGTCGGCCACGTCATCGGCGGCCGGCCTGCCGGGCAGCGTGGTGCTCGACGGTGAAGCCGACGCGGACGTCTCGGAGGCACCACGGCCTGCCGGATTCTCGAAGCCCCCGGGTACCAGCAGCAGTGCCAGCCCCAGGCCCGCCCCGGCAACGCACGCGACCGCCGCTGGCAGCGCACGCCACGGCACACGCTCCGGCGCGGTCTTCCCGCCGTCGGCGGTATCGTCGCCGAGGGCCCGTGCGGTGCTCTCACGTGAGTCGTCCATGCGGGTGTCCGTGATGAGCTCGTTGGCGTGCCCTGCTGCTCCTCGGTGGCGTAAGTCCTCGTTGTGGCTGTGCTGGTTGCGTACGAGCGTGATGGAGCGACCGCCGTTGCGGATCCGTTGCTGCGGAAGGGGATGACCCTTCGCCCGCAGCTCGCGCAGCACGGACCTGTAGATGGTCTCCATGTCCAGGAATTCCGGGCCCTCGGGAATCCCCTCGGACAGGACCCTGAGCAGTTCACCCGTGAAAGCGGTGAAGCGCTCGCCCGGGGGTGCCAGCGACAGTCTGTTCTCCGCGGTGGCGGTCATGACGTAGGAGCCGTCGACCTCGGCGTGATCCGCCATCTCCACCGCCGGGCCCATGTGGCCCTGCAGAGCCCGCCCGCTGAAGCAGCAGTCCACGATGACCACCTTGTTGCGTGCCCCGCCGCCCGCGTCCAGCATCACGTTCCGCAGCTTGGAGAACTCCAGGGCGCGGTAGAGCCGGTCGGGGTGGGTGTCCGGCAGTGCGAGGCACAGCTCGGAGTGGGGGGAGACCAGGCCGTGCCCGGCGAAGTACAGCACGAAGGTGTCCCGCGTCTCGGCTGCGGCGTCGTAGACCGTCTCCAGGATCTCTCGGCCGGTGGCGGGGTTGAGCAGGGTGGTGCAGTGTTCCTTGGGAAGACCCCAAAGATCATCGCGGGTGAAGAGGGCGCCCAGGTCGGTCACGTTGTTGGTGACGGCCGGCAGAGCCTCGAGTTCCGTGTAGTCCGAGACGCCGATGATGACGGCCCGCGACGTGGAGGTGTCGGGCAGGGGCATTACGGGCCTTCCACGGTCCCTCCAGCAGCACCCGTGGGTTCGCCGGAACCCGTCGTGTGCGACGCCGCCGCCGATTCGGCTTCCTCCGCGGTGCGCAGCGCCTCGACGATGCGTCGTACGGTTTCCTCGTTCCCGTCCCGGACCGTCAGGACACCACCGGGGAAGGTGATGGTCACCGCGGGCGCGGAAGGACGCGCCGTGCGCCAGGTCGCGTACGCCACCGCGAGGTTGAGCGCGGCGATTCCCTGCCCCAGCACCAGCTCGATGACGTTCGTCGCGCCCATCGCGCCCGGTGCGCCACGGCTTTGGAGACTGGGCCCCCGCACCTCGCGCCTCAACTCCGTGTCGCCGCGCAGCCAGGCGAAGAGATCGGCGATCGCCACGCCGGTGTCGTCCTGCTCGGCAGAACCGATGGTGATGCGCACCAAGCCTCCCCACTGTGTGCGCGTGGAGTGTCGCGACGCGCACCACGTCCGGACGGACGTTGAGTACAACGCGGGAGCGGCTGATCGGATACTTCGCTCCAGGGGCTGCACGAGTACGAACCGGTCCCGCACTGCGGCTTGCCGGACGGCCCGGGGACATCACCCGGCAGGCATCGCGCTCCTCGGGTGGCGATGTCCTCGTCCGGCGAGGTCATGTCGGCCCCTGCGGCGGTGCCGTAGCCGCCCGCCCCTCGCGCCTGCCGGGCGCCGCCATCAGCGCCAGCGTGACCCCGGCCGACAGCGTCGCCATCGCCGTCATCGCCCCCGCGGGGGAGGTCAGTTGGGCCACCGAGCCCGCGAGCGCCGCGGCCACGCCCTGCATCGTGAGCATGCCGGCCGAGTGCAGTCCCAGGGCGTGGCCCGTGAGGGCGTCGGGCGTCAGGGCCACCAGGCGCTCCTGCTGGACGAGGCTCGCGCCGAAGCCGACGGAGGCCAGCGTGACCGCGGCCGCCGCGAGCGGCAGCGGGGGCTGGAGCAGGAAGGGCAGGTACGGGACGGCCAGGAGCAACAGGAGCGGGAAGCCCAGACGGGGACGCAGCCGCCGCGGGACCAGGCGGCCCACCAGCACATCCCCGGCCAGCATGCCCAGCGCGGCGCAGGCGAACAGGGTGCCGGCGGAGTCAGGGGCGTAGGAGACGTAGAGGGATTCGCAGCCGACGACCAGGCCGTTCGGGATCCAGAGGGCCAGATAGACCTGGCGGCGGGGTGCGGACGACCAGAGCAGGGCGTTGGTGCGCCACGTCGCCGACACCGAGGGGCGGCCGGCCGTACGAGGTGGGCGGCTGGTCAGGCCGAGGCGGACGACCACGGCTGCGAGGACGTAGAGGGCGGCGGCCACCAGCAGGGAGATCCGTGGGGACAGCAGGGCCACGAGCGCGCCGCCGGTCGCGTATCCGGCGATCTGCATGAGGCCGCTCATCATGTTGAAGACCGAGCGGCCCAGCAGATAGCCGTCCTTGGAGAGGATCTCGTTCAGCAGGCCCCAGCGCACTCCCCCGCCCACCGACTTCGCCATTCCGATGGCCAGGACGATCGCGAAGAGGGCCCAGATCGGCAGGCCGGGCAGGGCCAGGGCCGCCGTGCCCGCCGCGAAGAGCAGCGGCAGGGCCGTCAGGGCGGCGCGCGGGGGCAGCCGGTCGGCCGCCGAGAGCAGGAGCGTCGCGCCCAGTACCTGCACCAGCGACGAGCCGAACATGCTCACCGCGGACAGCAGCGGCGACTCGGTCGCCCGGTACACCAGGGTGCCGAGGGCCAGTCCGCCCATGGTCTGGGCGACGGTCTGCGCCGACGCGGCCAGGAAGAACGGGGTGAACTCGGGCGTGCGGAACAGTTCGCGGTAGCTGCGCATGCGCGGAGTCTTCGGCGTCGCGGATCGCGTGGTTATTGTTTCGCGCAGGTGCGAAACATCGGGGGGCCGCATGGGCTGGTGGCAGATCAACGCCGACACCCTCGCGGGGAGCCGGTTCGTGCTCTCGCCGCTCGCCGAGACCTTCGCCTGCCTCCAGTTGCTGCACCGGGGCGCACCCGCGCATCCGGGCGAACGGGCCTGGCTGCGCGACCACCTGCCCGGCTACCGGGCCCGGCTGGCCGCCGACCCCGTGACCGCGCTGCTCGTCCGCGCCGGGCTGGGCCGGTCCTGGATCGCCGACTTCCTCACGCCCACGCCGAGAGACCGGGAGACCTTCGAGGAAGGGGTGGCGCGGGTGCGGGCGGCCCGCCCCGACGAGGCCCGCGCCCATCTGCGGATCTCCCTCGCCGACCCTCACCCAAGCTCTCGGCTCCGCTCGACCAGGGGGGACCCCCGTCCCTCCGTCCTGGACCGGGACGACCTCCCCGAGCGCGCGGCCGACCTGCTGACATACGTCTGGACCGAGACCGTACGGCCGGACTGGGACCGGCGCCGGCGGGTGCTGGAGGCCGACGTGGTCGCCCGGACCGCGCAGGTGAGCCGGGGCGGCTGGGCGGCGGTGCTGGACGCGCTGCGACCGGGCCGGACCCGGTGGCTGGGTGACAACCGGCTCCAGGTGAATCTGCACGAGTACCCGCCCCGCGAGATCTCCGGTGCCGAGCTGGTGTTCGTGCCGGTCACCCCGAAGACCGGCTGGGTGTCCTGGGAGGAGCCCGACCGGTACGCGGTGATCTACGCGTGCGCGGGCACGCTCGCCGACCCCGGCGGCCGGACCGTGCCCGCGAGCCTCGGCGCGCTGCTCGGGGCCGCACGGGCCGGTGTGCTCGTCCTTCTCGATTCCCCGCTGAGCACCAGCCAGTTGGTCGCCGTGACCGGGCAGGGGCTCGGGTCGGTCGGCAGGCATCTGCGGGTGCTGCTGGACGCCGGGCTGGTCGAGCGGCGGCGGGCGGGCCGGTCGGTGCTGTACTCGCGCACGGCGGCTGGGCAGGTGCTGGTGGAGGCCGGAACCGGCCCGACACCCGTCGGAGCTAGCATCCACTCATGACGACCAGCAACGGTTCCTCTCCCCTCGACGTCGAGATCGGTGCCCTCCAGGGCGGTTCCGCCGACCTGTCCCAGTACGCGGGCAAGGCGGTGCTCGTGGTGAACGTGGCCTCCAAGTGCGGCCTGACCCCGCAGTACAACGGGCTGGAGAAGCTCCACGAGCGGTACGCCGAGCGCGGCTTCACCGTCCTCGGCGTGCCCTGCAACCAGTTCCTCGGGCAGGAGCCCGGCAACGCCGAGGAGATCGCCGAATTCTGCTCGGCGACGTACGGCGTGACCTTCCCGATGACCGAGAAGGTCGAGGTCAACGGCGAGAACCGGCACCCGCTGTACGACCGCCTGACCGGCTTCGCCGACGCCGAGGGGCACAGCGGGGACATCCGCTGGAACTTCGAGAAGTTCCTCGTCGGCCGGGACGGCGAGGTCGTCGCCCGCTTCTCCCCGCAGACCGAGCCGGAGTCGGCGGAGGTCGTGGCGGCGATAGAGGCCCAGCTGGCCTGACACCCCCCGGCTTGACCTTGCCCCTGGGGCAGGCCCGAGCGTCCTCGTCGTCGGGCGGAAGAGCCGCCCGATGACGGAGGATGCCGTGGTGGACGTACCGGACCGGGACCTGCTCACCATCGGGGCGTTCGCCGCGCGCGCCCGGCTGTCGGCCAAGGCCCTGCGGCTCTACGACCGGCTGGGACTGCTGTCCCCGGCGCACGTCGACGAGGCCACCGGCTACCGCTACTACCGCGCCGGCCAGGTCGAACGGGCCCGGCTGGTGGCCATGCTGCGGCAGCTGGACATGCCGCTCGCCCGGATCGCCGAGGTGGTCGCCGCGGGCGACGGGCCGACCGCGGCCGAGCTGCTCGACACGTACTGGGCGGATGTCGAGGCGCGGGTGGCGGGGCAGCGGACGCTCGTCGGCTACCTCCGTGGACGACTGTCGGGAAGGAGCTCAGAGATGTACGGCAAGTTCGTGGTCGAGATGGTCGACGTATCGGAGCAGGTGGTGATCACCGAGACGCGACACGTGCTGGCGGACGAACTTCCTGCTTGGATCCCCGCCTCGTTGGGGCGGCTGGAAAGGCGGCCGCGGAGTGCGGTGGCATCGCCGACGCACCGTTCGTCGTGTACCACGCTGAGTCGTCCGTGGAGAGCGACGGTCCTGTGGAGGCGTGCGTGCCGGTCTCCGACGAGTCGGCGGCTCGGGCGTGGGTGGCGGCGGGGGGACGTAGTCGACAGATGCGGATGCGCATCGAACCGGCCCGGCGACTGGCGTACACACGGATCGCCAAGGCCCAGGTGGCATACCCACAGATCATCGCCGCATATGAGGCTGTGGAGGCGTGGATGAAGCGGGAGGGCTGGGAGTACGCCGGGCACTGCCGCGAGATCTACTTCGCCGACTGGGAGACGGCAACTGCGGAAGGCCCGCCAGGCCGTCCTTACCCGCCTGGAGCCACCGTTCGAACTGCACGCCGTGATCCAGGAGGCCGCGCTCCTGAATGAGTTCGAAGGACAGCCACACATCATGCGGGGCCAACGGCGACGACTGCTTGAACTTTCCGCGCGCCCCAATGTGACTCTGCAAGTCGTGCCCCTGCGGCGGACCGTCCACCCCGGCATCCACGGCGACTTCCACATCCTGATGTACCAGAGTGGAGAAGCCACTGCCTACAACGAACTGCTCGCGTCCAGCCTCATGACGAACGACCCGGACGAGGTGGCCTTGTACCAGTCGGCGATGAAGAGGCTGGCCGACGAAGTCGCGATGCCCGTCGCGGAGTCGACGAACGTACTCCGCGAGCTGGCCGGCTGATGAAAATGCCGAACCCCCTCGGCAAGGACGGCGGGCTTGTCGAGAGGGTTCTGTCGGTGATGTGTATGGACCTGTCTGATCGGTGTTACTTGACCTGGGCCACGAAGGCGCTCCATGCGTCTGCTGGGAACGTCAGCGTGGGGCCGTCGGGAACCTTGGTGTCTCCGACGTCCAGCGTTTCCACGACGGTTGACCTGACCTGCACGCAGGCACCGCTGCCGTTGGTGTACGAGGACGTCGTCCACTTTTCCGTGGCACCCAGAAGAATTGCCATGACCGCTCCGGTAGCCAGTTGTCGAATCGCTGTATCCGTGCTGGCAGTTCTGGCTAGGAGACTCAGCACGGTTTCCGCCAACGCTTAGGTGATCGTTGGCCTGATCGACGCTACCCGCCGTCCTTGCCATCCGGATCAGCCATTCACCCGACCGGGTGGCATATTCCAGGAGTTCCTTCCGCGCAGGCATGCCATGGGTATAAGATCCGCCACTTCCCGAAGGGCTCAGCGTGCGTACTCCTTCGCAACGTCCTGGATGAGCCGTAGCGACTGGTCGACGTTCAGGGACTGTGCGCGGAGGTGCTCGTACATCACGGTGTACTTCTGCACGTCGTGGGCCTTCTCCAGGTACAGGTCGCTGGTCACGCCCTCGATGTACACGACGTTCGAATCGGTCGCGTCGGCGAACTCCAGGATCGAATACTGCCCGTTGAGTCCCGCATGGGCCCCGACATCGAACGGCAGCACCTGCACCGTGACGTGCGGGAGCTGTGACATATCGGCGAGGTACTCCAGCTGTTCGCGCATGACCTGACGGTTCCCGACGCTGCGACGCAGGGCTGCCTCGTCCAGCACGACCCAGAGACGCAGCGGATCTCTCTCGGCGGTGATGCGCCCCTGACGCCGCATGCGAACCTCGATACGGTTCTGGATGTCGGCCTCAGAGGTCTCGGGTGATGCGCCCCGGATGATGGCCTCGGCGTAAGCGCGGGTCTGCAACAGACCCGTGATGATCTGCGGCTCGTACACGCGGAGCGACTCCGCGTCCGTCTCCAGGCCGATGTAGACGCTGTACGGGATGTCTCCGAAGGCATGCCACCAGCCCTGCTGGCGGGAATCCTTCGCCATCTGCATCAGCGATTCGACCATCTTGTGGTCCTCGACCTCGTACACCTCGCACAGGTCCCGGACGTCGCGCTGGCTGATGCTACGGCGGCCGTTCTCGAGTCGGCTGATCTTCGACTGCGACACGAGCAACCGTGCCGCCACCTGTTCGGCTGTCATGTTCTTGGCTTCGCGGAGCCTGCGCAGCTCCATGCCCAGCCGGCGCCGCCGGACGGTGGGGTTGGTATTGGACGCCACGGGACGTGCACCTCCGGCTGCGTGCCTCTACTTTGCGTGTCTGCTGTTGAGCAGACTGCCACCAAGCTGCTTCCTACCGCTGGGAAACGGTGGATATGCGACGGGTACACGCCAGTTCGGACAGGCACGCCGAGCGGGGCGGGGAGAGTGTGTGCTCTCCCCGCCCCGCTCGGACAGCGGCTCCCGTGACCGGGTTCGTGGGGTCCCGTGGTGCGTGCCGGTCGTAGCTCTTGCTGGTGTGGTGCGGCGCGGCTCAGTGGGCCACGGCTCGCGCCATGGTTCCGTGGCGCGGTTGCATCGGAACGCCGCGGGCGGGTTCCGGTGCGGACCTGGCTCCGCCGGCGGCCTGACGGCCGGACGGGGCCGGGTTGCGGCGCGGCTGGGCCGCCACGCCGTTCTGGACGTCCATCACGGCGTGCGCGACGAGACCGCCCATGGGGTCGTGCCTGATCAGATCCCGCAGCCGGGACCGAGAGGAACGCCCCTCGTTGCCCGGATACAGGTGCTTGCCGAGGCCGACCGCGTGTGCCAGGGCGGCGAGCGCGGCGGTCCGCGGGTCCGGCGGTACGCCGGTGCGGATCGCCGAGTCCAGCCGGGCCCTGATCTCCCGGCTGATGTCGTTGTCCGTCGCCTGGTAGCGAGTCGTCGGCAGCACTCCGCACATCTGGCCCGCCACGGCATGCACCATGCCGCACCGCTCCAGATGCGAGAGGTAAGTCTGGCGGAGCCCCAATCGTGGCCCGCCGATCCAGTGAACCGCCCGTACGGGAGCGCCGCGCCTTCGCAGCAACTCCAACGCGCAGTCCAGAGTTGGATCTCCAGTCGGCCGTGGTACAACCACGGCGATACGATCCCCGTCTGGGGCTATCCGTCCGGCCAGTGCCAGCTCCACTAGCTGTGCACCGGCCAGACCGAGGTCGAGCGACTGCGGCTG
This sequence comes from Streptomyces sp. NPDC052064, assembly GCF_055585925.1. Taxonomy (NCBI): domain Bacteria; kingdom Bacillati; phylum Actinomycetota; class Actinomycetes; order Kitasatosporales; family Streptomycetaceae; genus Streptomyces; species Streptomyces sp. NPDC052064. The sequence goes on along the minus strand of NZ_JBVJJE010000009.1, from coordinate 90,085 downwards.
TGCAGTGGTACCCGTGGTCGGGTCCAACGCCAGCAGCAGAAGCTCTTCCGGAAGTGTTCTGCGGCTCCTGCCCATCCATGCCTCCCCGCGTGGATGAATGACAGGGTGACCCCTCTCACATTGGTCTGTCGAGGGTGCGTGACCGGTTCGTAGTGGAACCAGTAGGTATGTCGTTCTCGTCTACCGGATGGGTCCAGTCCGCGCACAGGACACTGGTACATGGTTCGGACAGCGCCGGAGAGCGGTGTCACGGGCGGCGGTTCACGGTTCGGTACGCGCACGCGGGGAGTGCGGCGCGAGGAGGAGGCATCGGTGGCGGGCGAGTCCCCCGACAGGTCGAAGCAGCGCGAGTCGTCGGCAGAACCGACGTCGGGGAGCGCGAGTCCGGTTCCCGAGGCCCGGAGCGAGGCCCCACCCGAGCGTGACCCGCGCCTCGCGGTGGCCCGGGACACGGAGAAGTCCTCGAAGCGGGGCGGCGCCGATACGGCGACCCGCGTGCTGTCCGCCCGGACGGCGGCGGAGAATCCGGGCGAGGCACCCGACGCCGAGCCGGAGACCGACGCCGGGCAGGGCGCGAGCGACACGGGCACCGACCGGGACGCGGGCGAATCGGGCTCGGCGGCAGACGCCGAGCGGGACGCGGGCGAGGCGGCTTCGGTGGCTGACGCCGCGCAGGACGAGAGCGACGCGGTTGACGCCGAGCGAGACGCGGGCGAGGCCGACTCGGCGTCTGACGCCAAGCAGGGTGCCGGTGCCGCGAGCGCGGCGAATGAGACCGAGCAGGACGAGAGCGACGCGGGCGCCGAGGGCCCGGCGGCTGACACCGAGCGAGACGCGGGCGAGGCGGACTCGGTGGCTGACGCCGAGCAGGGCGAGAGTGACGTTGATACCGAGGGCCCGGCGGCCGGCGCGTCCACCGGCTCGGGCAAGGCTTCCGGCTCCGCCGGGGATTCCGAGTCCGGCGAGACCTCCGGCTCCGGTGAGCGCGGGGACGACGCTCCCGCCAGTGACGGGCGACTGCGGGACGCCGTGGCCGCGTGGGTCGCGTCGGCCGACGGGGACGGGAAGCCTGCGGCAGCCGAGAGCCGGGGCGATCGGGCCGAGAGCGCCGACGAGGGCTCTGAGGACGCCCAGGAGACGACTGAGAGGGCGGAGGAGCCCACGGAGGCCGACACAGACGGCCGGACGTCCGAGAAGGCTGCTGAGGCCGCCGTAGACCCCAGGGAAGGCCGCGAGGCCGAAGGCACCGACGACGCCGACACCGACGTCGAGGACCGGCCGAAGGCCGAGAGCGGGGACGACGCTGCCCACGCCGCCACCGGCGCCCAGGACCGGCCGAAGGCCGAAGGCACCGACGACACCGACACCGACGTCGAGGACCGACCGAAAGCCGAAGGCACGGACGACGCCGACGCCGACACCGACGTCGAGCACGGGCCGAAGGCCGAGAGCGGGGACGACGCTGCCCACGCTGCCACCGGCGCCCAGGACCGGCCCAAGGCCGGAGACTCGGACGACGCTGCCGAGGCCCGTGCCGGTGCCGAAGGCGGGCAGGAAGAGGCCGACGAGGCTGAGGCGGACCGTTCCGCCACCGCCGACGGCACGGGCGCTTCCGGGGCCGCCTCGGCGGACACCGCCGCCGCCGGTGACACCGACGACACCGACGACACCCCGGAGAAGCCCGAAGCGGCCAAGGCCGACTCCCCCGAGCCCGAAGCCGAGGACACTCCCGGCAGCGGCAAGGCCTCCGGCACCGACGGCGCGGACAAGGCCGCCGAGTCGGACGACACCGACACCGACAAGGGCGACGGCGAACCCCCCGTCGACCAGCCCACCGCCGTCTTCAAAGCCGTACGGCCCCCGGTCGATCAGCCGACCACCATGCTGAAGCTCGGCGGTGCCGCCAAGGACGCCAAGGACGCGCCCGAGAAGGACGCCGAGCGGACCAGCAAGTTCGTCGCGCTGAAGCCGCTGGACGACCCGTCGGCCCGTAAGCCGGCGCCCGCCCCCGCCCCCGCCGACGCCACCGCACCCGTGCCCACCGTCGGCCCCGAGCGGACCACCCAGCAGCCCCTGCCGCCACGGCCGCCGCTGGATCTGCTGGCCGAGCTGACGAACACCCCGCCGCCGCCGGACACCCCGCTGCGGACGGCCGTGCGGCGGGTGAAGATCTGGACGCCGCTGGTGCTGCTGCTGGTGATCGTCTTCGGCGTCGTGCAGAGCGTGCGCCCGCTGCCGGCGCCCACCCTGGAACTCACCGCCGAGGACAGCTACACCTTCGAGGGCGGCAAGGTCGACATCCCCTGGCCGGCCAAGGGCCAGGCCGCGCTGGACGTGCAGGGCATCGGTTCGTTCGGGTCGTCCGGCGAGCAGAAGCCCGTGCCGATCGCGAGCGTCGCCAAGGTCATGACCGCCTATGTGATCCTCCGCGATCACCCGCTCAAGAGCGGTGAGGACGGGCCGAAGATCGAGATCGACCAGGCCGCCGAGGACCAGTCCGACGCCGGCCAGGAGTCCACCGTCGACGTCACCAAGGGCGACAAGATCAGTGAGAGGGAGGCTCTGGAGAGCATCCTGATCGCTTCCGCGAACAACGTGGCGCGGCTGCTCGCCCGCTGGGACGCGGGTTCCGAGAAGGCGTTCGTGGAGAAGATGAACGGCGCCGCCAAGGACCTCGGCATGAAGAACACGACGTACACCGACCCGTCGGGCCTGAACAACACCACCGTGTCCACGGCCGTGGACCAGGTGAAGCTCGCCAAGGCGGCCATGGAGCAGCCCGCCTTCCGCGAGGTCGCGGCGATGATGTCGTACGTCGACTACAAGGGCACCAAGCACGACAACTGGAACCGCCTGGTCGGCTACAACGACGTCACCGGCATCAAGACCGGCACCACCACCTCGGCGCTCGGCAACCTCGTCTTCTCGGCGAGGAAGGACGTCAACGGCGAGACCCGCCGGATCGTCGGCGCCGTCGTGCGCCAGCCCGCCGGCGGCCCGGACAACACCATCCTGGGTGCCGCGCTGCACGAGGGCGACAAGCTGATCAAGGCCGCGCAGGGCGCGCTGGAGTCGGCGACGATCCTGAAGAAGGGCACGGTCGTCGGGTACGCGGACGACGGTCTCGGCGGCCGTACGCCGGTCGCCGTCACCGAGGACGTCACGGCGGTCGGCTGGGCGAGCCTGTCCGTCGAGCTGACGTTCGCCGCGGACGAGCTGCCGCACACGGCGAAGGCCGGCACGAAGGTGGGCACGCTCACCGTCGGTGACGGCAGCACCAACGCGGTCAAGGTCCCGGTCGCCCTCCAGAAGGACCTCGTGGAGCCGGGCTTCGCGGACAAGCTCACGCGCATCGGCTGAGCCGGCTCGCCGGCCCGCACGACCGCACCCCGCCGGTAACGACCCGTCCGGGCGCCGCCCGGCGGGGTGCGTGCTAGCGTCGCGAACCGGGCAGGTCGCCGTCCGCGGCGGCGCGGCCGTGAACCGCTGACCAACGGAGCACGGCCGGGAAGAGAAGACGAGAACAGAAGACGGGACACGGGGAGTGCCTTCGAGTGGCCACTGCGGAGCCGACACGCGCCGACGACGCCGATCCGGGCCCGGTATCCGGCCCGCGAATACGCCTGCCCGCAGCCGGGGGAGGCAGCGGTCGGGACGGCCGTGACGGCGACTTCCGTGACTCCGCCGAGTCCCCGGACTCCCGGCTGCGGACCGCCGTACTGACACTGCGTGAGCGCATGCTGCGCCACCCGGTCCTGTCGATCACCGGCCTGGCCGGAGTGCTCCACGTCGTCTGGTTCTTCACGTTCGCGAACAGCGGCGGCGATCTGGCCGCGCAGGACGCCTGGGCCGAGTTCGTCGGCCGGCACCCGGACTCGGCGTACAACCTCGCCTGGTACGGCGGGATGCACCCGGTCTCGTACAGCGTGGTGTCGCCGTATCTGATGTCCGTGCTCGGCGTGCGGACGACGATGATGATCGCGGGGACGGTCTCGGCGGGGCTGCTGACTCTGCTCCTCCTGCGCAGCCGGTCCGTCCGCAACCCCCTGTGGGCCTCGCTGGCCGGTGTGTTCGGGCTGTTCTGCAACGCGGTGTCCGGGCGGGTGACATTCGGTCTGGGCATGATGTTCGCGCTCGGCGCGGTGGCCGTCGTGTTCTGCTGGCCGTACCGGTGGCGTTACAAGCGCTGGGCGAAGGCCCTGTGCGCGGCGCCGCTGGCCGCGCTGGCCACCATGGCGTCGCCGGTCGCGGGTCTGTTCGTGGGCCTGGTCGCGGCGGCGCTGTTCCTCCAGAAACGGCGGCCGGGCGCGTGGGCGCTGGGGCTGGCGCCGACCGCGGTGGTGGCGGTGTCGGCGTGGCTGTTCCCGTTCTCGGGGACGCAGCCGATGACGTACGCCTCGGTGATCCTGCCGCTCACGTACTCGATTCTCGCCTTCACCCTCGTGCCGAAGGACTGGAAGACGGTCCGGCTGACGGCCGCGGTGTACGGGCTGGGTGTCGTGCTGGTGTGGCTGATCAGCTCTCAGATCGGTTCGAACATCACGCGGCTGGCGATGCTGTTCGCCGGGGTGGTGCTGGTCGTCGCGCTGCCGTTCGCGGTGCCGCGCAGCCGCGAGTGGTACGTGATCGTCGTCGCGTTCGTCGGTTTCACCGGCTGGATCGGGTTCAAGACGGTCGACGACATCGTGCACACGGCTCCGGCGGCGTCCTGGTCGCGCGAGCTGGCTCCGCTGGTGAACGAGTTGCAGGAGGTCGGCGCCGAGAAGGGCCGCGTGGAGGTCGTCCCCGCCCGCTCCCACCGCGAGGCCTCCGCCCTCGCCCCGTACGTCAACCTGGCCCGCGGCTGGAACCGGCAGGCCGACATGGAGCGCAACCCCCTCTTCTACGACGACACGCTCAACTCGGCGAACTACCACGAGTGGCTGAAGCGCTGGGCGGTGCACTACGTGGTGCTGCCGAAGGACGAGCCGGACGGCGACGGGGGTCAGCGGGAGCGGGCGCTGGTGCAGCGCGGGCTGCCGTATCTGACCCAGGTCTGGGGCGACGCCAACTGGCAGCTGTTCAAGGTGTCCGGCCCCACCCCGCTGGCCGAGCCGAACGCGGTCGTCGACCGGGCCGAGCAGGGCGAGATGATCCTCCAGGTGAAGAAGGCGGGCCGGATCCTGGTCCGGATCCCGTACTCGCCGTGGCTGAGCATCGTCGACGCCGAGGGCAAGAGCCTGAAGCCGCCGCAGGAGACGGATGCGTCCAAGGACCGTCCCGAGGGTGAGCCGAGGACGTACGTCAACGTCAACGGCTGCCTGGCGGAGACGGAGGAGGACGAGGACGGCGACCGGTGGACGGTGCTGGTCGCGCCGAAGCCGGGCACCTACCACCTGGCGGCGCCCTACCAACTGCCCCGGGGGACTCCGTGCCCGGAGGAGCTGCGCTGATCCCGCGAGCTCTCAGCGGAGCCGGTCGACGTACCGGTCCGTTCCCGGCACCGTCGGGACGAAGGGCGCGACCAGCTCCACCCGCCCGAGCCCGGAATCGCCGACCGCCGTGTCCAGGCCGGTGAAGAAGGGCTCCCAGCATTCGCCGGGGTCCGTCTGGAGGAACCACAGCAGGGTCAGCCGGGTGTCGACGCCCTCGACCTGCTTGACGTAGGTCATGCGGTCGCCGGGGAGCGGGGTAGGGCGGAAGACGGTCACCATCGCCGCCGGGGAGCCCGCGAGCCGCTTGGGCAGATGGCGGGAGCGCAGCCACTCCAGCAGCTCTGGGCGCTGCTCGGGTGCGCCGGCCTCGACGACCTGGAGGACCAGGCCGGCGTAGGGGTGGTCGAGTGCGTGGACGTCGCGCGGTCCCGCCGCCCCGTCCCGGTACACCGTCGCCTCGTGGTCCTGGAACGCCGTGAGGACGTGGGTGCGGTCGTGGTAGACGCGGCCGTCGCGGTTGAGGCGCTTGTTGATGGCGACCGTCCAGCGCATGTGGTCGTCGTAGCGGCCGGCGGTGATCCAGTACGTGGAGAGGTAGCAGCCCGTGGTGACGGGCTGGGCGACCGCCGACTTCTCGGGGTAGCGCAGAAGTTGCAGGTCCCGGGTGGCCACCCAGCGGCGGCCGGCGTACATCCAGGGCATGGCCATCGCGCCGGCGTAGTAGTGGTCGTCCTCGTACCAGCGGTTGTAGGCGTACTCGTGGCCCGGATGCGGTTCGACCATGGTGATCAGGGCGTGGCCGGGGTGGGTGCCGTAGGGGCCGACGGCGGCCAGTTCGGCGTACAGCTCGCTGCGGGTGTCGTCGCTCATGCCTTCCCCTTCGTAGGCGGCTGGCCCATACTCTGACGCTCCGTCAGATAAAGCGCCAGGGTCCGGCGCCCGGTTCCGGGGAGGTCCTTCGATGTCACTGCTCGCGGGGAAGACGGTCGTCGTGTCGGGGGTCGGGGCCGGGCTGGGGCGGCAGGTGGCGGCGGCCGTCGTACGGGACGGTGGCCGTGCCGTGCTCGGGGCCCGCACGGAGGCGAATCTGGCGAAGGCCGCCGCCGAGCTCGATCCGGACGGGTCACGCACGGCGTACCGGGCGGCCGACATCGCCGACGAGGCGCAGTGCGAGGCGCTGGCGGGGCTGGCGCGGGAGCGGTTCGGGCGGATCGACGCGGTGATTCATGTGGCCGCGCTGGACAGCTACTTCGGCGGCCTGGAGGACGCGGACTTCGAGGCCTGGCGTGCGGTGCTGGACGTCAACCTGCTGGGCACGCTGCGGATGACCCGGGCGTGTCTGCCGGCGCTGAAGGAGGGCGGCGGCTCGGTGGTGTTCGTCGGGACGCAGTCGGCGGTGGCGGCTCCGTCGCAGGTGCGGCAGGCGGCCTACGCGGCGTCGAAGGGGGCGCTGACGAGCGCGATGTACTCGCTGGCGCGGGAGCTGGGTCCGTACCGGATCCGGGTCAACACCGTGCTGCCGGGCTGGATGTGGGGCCCGCCGGTGCAGACCTACGTACGGTTCACCGCCGGCTCGGAGGGCGTGTCGGAGGCGGACGTGCTGGGCAGACTGACGGGTCGTACGGCACTTCCGGATCTTGCGACGGACGCGGACGTGGCGGACGCGACGGTGTTCCTGGCGTCGGACCGGGCGCGGGCGATCACGGGCCAGTCGCTGCTGGTGAACGCGGGTGAACTGATGCGCTGAGGGCGATTTCCAGCCAGGCGGCGTGGTTCACGTACATAAATAGAAGTCATCTCTTCGAACTTTTTTACGTTCTCTTGACCATCCCCTTCCTTGCCGTGCGCACGTCACCGAAACCAGAGTTCACATGCCTGACCCTGGCGGCGCACCCGTGGAAGGGGACTCATGAACGGTCTCGACTGGGCCGTGCTCATCGGCTACTTCGCCGTGATGGTCGCGATCGGCGTCTGGTCGCACAAGCGTGTGGACAACGTCAGCGACTTCTTCACCGCCGGCGGCAAGATGCCGTGGTGGCTCTCCGGCATCTCGCACCACATGTCGGGCTACAGCGCGGTGATGTTCACCGGGTACGCGGGCATCGCCTACACCTACGGCGTCACGTCCTTCGTCACCTGGTCCTTCCCGATCGCCCTCGGCATCGCCATCGGTTCGAAGCTGTTCGCGCCGCGCATCAACCGGCTCCGCTCACGGCTCCATGTGGCCTCCCCGCTGGAGTACCTGAAGAACCGTTACGACCTGAAGACGCAGCAGGCGCTGGCCTGGTCCGGCATGCTGCTGAAGATCGTGGACGTGGGCGCGAAGTGGGCGGCGATCGCGACCCTGCTGTCGGTCTTCACCGGGATCTCCCTGAACCAGGGCATCCTCATCACCGGTGCCATCACGGCGATCTACTGCACGATCGGCGGCCTGTGGGCGGACGCGCTGACCGAACTCGGCCAGTTCATCATCCAGTTGCTGGCCGGCATCGCGATGTTCGTGGCGGTGTTCGTACGGCTCGACGACCACGGCGGCTTCTTCGGCGTGTGGGACTCCCCCGAGCTCCAGGGCCACGAGAAACCGCTGGTCGGCCCGTACGGCACGGTGTTCCTGCTGGCGTTCCTCTTCATCAAGCTCTTCGAGTACAACGGCGGCATGCTCAACCAGGCCCAGCGCTACATGGCCACGCCGAACGCCAAGGAGGCCGAGCGGTCGGCCCGGCTGTCGGCGATCCTCTGGCTGGTCTGGCCGCTGGTGCTGTTCTTCCCCATGTGGATGTCCCCGCTGCTGGTCGAGTCGCAGAAGGCCGACGGCTCCGACTCCTACGCCCTGATGACCGAACAGCTCCTGCCCCACGGCCTGCTGGGCCTGGTCATCGTCGGCTTCTTCTCGCACACGATGGCCATGTGCTCCTCGGACGCCAACGCCATCGCGGCCGTGTTCACCCGGGACTGCGCGCCGGTGATCTGGGCGCGGGCACGGGCCTGGAACCAGAGCCAGGGCCTGCGGGTCGCCCGTGTCGCCACGGTCGTCTTCCTCGGTCTGTCCATGGCGGCTGCGACGCAGGTCAACTCCCCGGCGTTCAAGGACATCATCACGGTCGTCATCAAGTGGGTGGCCGGTCTGATGGGCCCGATGGCGATCCCGATGATGCTGGGCCTGCTGCGCGCGTTCCGCCGCTCCGGCCCGACCGCGGCCCTCGTCAGCTGGTCGATGGGCCTGCTCGCCTTCTGGCTGGTGAACTACCCGATCCACTGGAACGTCGAGGGCGGCGTGCCGCTCCAGTACCAGGTGTCGATCCCGCTGGCGGTGTCCCTGGTCCTCTACATCCTCGTCGGCTACATCAAGCCGGAGGACACCCCGGAGCGGCTGGCGCTCATCGAGAAGATCAACACGGACGGGGACGGGGCGGCGGCCGCTGCGGTTCCGGCACCGGCCGGGCCGGCGGACGACGTGGTGCGGACGACGGTCAAGGAGTGAGGCGCACGGCCCGCCCGGTGAGCTCAGGCCCTCGGATAGCGGGCGAGCCACCCCGGTGACGATCCCCCGGGCCCGTGCAGTGCGGGCCCCTGGGTCATCTCCATGGCGAAGTCGTCGGCCAGCTCCAGCATCGTGGGACGGCCCTCCAGCTCGGCCAGCCAGGCCGGGGGGAGGGCCGTCTCGCCGTGCAGGGCGCCGAGGAGGCCGCCGGTCAGCGCGGCGGCGGCGGCGGAGGGGCCGTCGTGGTTGACGGCGAGAGTCAGTCCGTGCCGGACGTCGGCGGCGACGAGGGCGCAGTACACGGCGGCACCGACGAGGCTCTCCGCCGTACCGGCCCCGCACAGCTCCGCCACGCGCTCCGGCCCGGGCAGCCCCTGGCGTACGGCACCCAGCGCGTGCTGGAGCGCGTCCGAGACGGGCTGGTGTCCGGGCCGGGCGGCCAGCAGGGCGAAGCACCGCTGCACGGCACCGTCGAGGCTCTCCCCGAGGGCCAGGGCGTGCACGATCACGGCGTACGCGCCCGCCGCGAGATACGCCGTGGGATGACCGTGGGTCTGCGCCGCGCACTCCACCGCGAGCTGGGCGACGAGCTGCGGCTCCCACCCCACGAGCAGCCCGAACGGGGCGGACCGGGCGGCGGCCTCGGGCCCGAGCTCACCGGGGTTCTTGGGAGCCTCAGGGGTCCCCATGGTCTCGTCAGCGAGCCCGAGGAGCAGCGCACGGCTCGGGTCCCTGCGCGCGTACAGCCATTCCTCCCGCGCGAGCCACCCGTCCTCCTTGCGCCGCTCGTCGGGACCCCAGTCCCGCTGGGTGGCGGCCCAGCGCAGATAGGCCCGGTGCAGGTCGGTGGGCGGATGCCAGGCGCCGGTGTCCCGCCGCACCTGGGCCCGTATCAGCCCGTCCACGGAGAACAGGGTGAGCTGGGTGAGATGGGTGACGGCGCCGCGTCTGCCATAGGCGGGAGCCAGATCGACCAGCCCCTCCGCCCCGTACGCCTCCCTGATCGCGTCGATCCCCAGCCCGTCAACGGGCGCACCCAGCGCGTCCCCGACGGCCAAGCCGAGCAATGTCCCCCGCACCCGGCTACGAAAGTCCTGCTGCTCCGTACGCCCCCAGACGGCACCGGCAGTCGCACCCACCTTGACCTCCCAGGGACCGTCCATACGTACGACAGCTCAGCACTGTATTCGAAGGGGGACGGTGGGTTCACGGGGTGGAAGCCGTACAGTGCGTTCACTTCCATCCATTGCAACGAACCCCCTCCGGTCGTTGCGTTGATTTCGGTGCCATTGCAACGATTACTAAGCCGTGAGCTGCATAAATAGTGATCACACGCAACGAACGTGTTGCCATATCACTGAACGCAACGTAGCTTTTCCATCGTTCGAAACAACGAGCCGAAGGAGAGCCACGATGCAGAAGTTCGACACCCCCGCCCCGATCGCCGCCGTCCTCGACGTCCCCGCCGGACGCGTCCAGTTCATCGCCGCGGACCGCGCCGACACCACCGTCGAGGTCCTGCCCGCCGACCCCTCCAAGGGGCGCGACACCAAGACCGCCGAGCAGACCACCGTCGCCTACGCCGACGGCGTCCTGCGGATCAGGACCTCGGCCTCCACCAACCAGCTCCTCGGCCCCTCCGGAGCCGTGGAGGTCACGGTGCAGCTGCCCGCCGGCTCCCGCGTCGAGGCCAGGGCCGACAGCACCGAGCTGCGCGGCGTCGGGCGGCTCGGCGACATCGCCTTCGAGGGCGCCTACCGCCGGATCAAGATCGACGAGGCCGCGAGCGTCCGCCTCACCGCGATCGACGGAGACGTCGAGGTCGGCCGGCTGGGCGGCCCGGCGGAGATCAGCACCGCGAGGGGCGACATCCGGATCGCCGAGGCGCTGGGCGGCACGGTCGTGCTCCGCACCCAGTCCGGTGACATCTCGGTCACCGCCGCCGCCGGCGTCTCGGCCGCCCTGGACGCCGGCACCGACTACGGCCGCGTCAGCAACTCCCTCAAGAACGACGGCACCACCGGACTCGACATCCGCGCCACCACCTCCCACGGCGACATCACCGCCCGCAGCCTCTGAACGAACAGAACCAGGACCATCCGCCCGAGCTCACCACCAGGGGGAACACATGACGAAGAACAGCACGTCCTCGAGCAGTTCGAAGTGGACCGGCATGGTGCCGGTCGACGACACGGCCCTGGCCGTCACCGACACCGGCGGTCCCGGGATCCCGGTGGTCTACCTCAACGGCCAGTTCGCCACCCAGGGGTACTGGCGGCGGGTCATCGCCGAACTGGGGACGGGGTGGCGGCACATCACCTACGACGAGCGGGCCCGCGGCAAGTCGAAGCGCTCGGCGGACTACTCCTTCGAGGCCGCCGTCCGGGATGTCGACGCCGTTCTCGCGGCCAGGGGCGTGGACCGGGCGCTGGTGGTCGGCTGGTCCTACGGGGCGGTCGTCGCGGCGCACTGGGCCGACCGGAATCCGGAGCGCGCCGTAGGCACGGTCCTGGTCGACGGCGCCTTTCCGTACGACTGGCTGGACGAGGCCACGGAGCGGCGGATCCGGAAGCTGTTCCGGCGGCTGGGCTGGTTCATGCCGCTGCTGCGCCCGACGGGCCTGACCCCGCGGATGACCGCCGAGCAGCAGGCCGTCAGCAACATCGAGCTCGGCAGGCTCTCACGGGTGAGCGAGCTGGGCCCCGTGCTGGACGGCATCACCGTCCCGGTGCGGTACGTGGTCGCTTCGGGGACCTCCTTCGGCAGCCGCGGTGATGAGCAGGAACGGATACGCACCAGCCTCGACGCGGTGACCGCCCAGAACCCGAACATCCGGATCGGCGCGAAGGTCGCCAGCAACCACGGCGCGATCCTCAAGAAGGACTTCCGGGCGATCGCCGAGGCCGTACGCGACGTCGCCGCCCTCGACAGCGGGAAGCGCTGAACATCCGTACGTCCGCCTCGACCGCGTCCGTCCCGCGCAGGGTCAGCACTCCCTCGCGCGGGACGCGTCACATACCGGGGTCCTCGCTCGGATCCGCGAAGTCCCGGAGCAAGGCGTCGGCGTCCTGGGAAGAGCTCAGCCGCACTCCGGGGTCTCCCGTCACGCCCAGATCACGGCGCATGGCTTCCCTCATGGCGGCGATCAGTGTCCAGACGCCATGCTGCGCCTCGGCGGCCGACCGCAGGGTTTCGCCAGGGCGTGGGCTTCCTTGCTCCAGGCGTTTGACCTGTCCGTAGACCCTGGTCAGAGACCCGTTCACCTCGCCGGCCGGGGCGATCACCGCGTCGGGCGCGATCATCAGCGCCTCGGACCAGCGGTCGCGGTGGGCGTCCTTGGCGGCTTCCAGTGCCTGAATGTCCTCGTCGCCGGGCGTACGGTCGCGCAGGACGTACAGATGGCGGCTCAGCGCCGTGCAGAACTGTCGTGCGTCGCGGTGCAGTTCCGAATAGCAGCGTCGCCGCAGCTCGCGATTCTCGCGGGCCTCCTGGATGGCCTGGGTCATCTCCAACTCGCGCCGCTTGGCCCTCTCGGCACCCTGCTGGGTGAGCAACGCACCCCCGAGCGTGCCCGCCACACCGGCCACGGCTATCAAGACCGCCCCAACGTCCATTGGATCACCCTAGACGGCTGGTTCACGGCAAGTCCCGGTGGACGCAGTGCAGTTCGCGGCCGGCGCCGTGTCGTCACGGGCCGGTGGCGTCCGTCCCGGGCTTCGCGCAGAGCGCCGTGTCGACCGCTGTGATGAAGGCCGTGGTGCTCGCGTCGGTGGTCAGGGCCTCGTTGATGACCACGGTCGCCCGGCGGCCGTCGGGGGCGACTGCTGCGATGTTGTTGTGGCCGGCCCGGGTGGAGCCGCTGTGGCCGGTCCAGCGGCCTCCGCAGGACAGGCGCGAGGTGATCAGGCCTAGTCCGTAGCGGCCGTCCGGGCCCAGTCGGTCCGGGTCGCCCTGGACCGTGTCGAGCATCTCGGCCAGCCGGGCGCGGGACAGCAGACGGCCGTCCAGCAGGGCGGCGTAGAACTCGTTCACGTCCCGGGGCGTGGAGATCAGGGCGCCGCCTGTTCCCCCGGCGGAGGTGTTCCACTCGGTGCCGTCCACGCGCACGGCTGTTCCGTTCCGCTCGGTCGTGAAGTAACTGCGGGAGTGCCGGCCGCGGATGTGCTCGGAACGGCCGGGCCAGTAAGTGTCGTGCAGCTTCAGTGGCTTGATGATGCGGCGCGAGATTTCCTTCTCGGCCGGGCGGCCCGTGACCCTTTCGATGATCAGGCCGGCCAGGATGTAGTTCGTGGTGGAGTAGTGCCACGGTCCTTTGGGAGGCGGCAGTTCCAACGCTCGTTTCACCAGTTCTCGTGGTGCGAACTGGTGGTGGCGCAGCCACTCGATGTCGGCCGTGGCGAGCGAGTCACCGTGGTCGGGCAATCCGCTGGTGTGCCGGAGGAGCTGCCGTACGGTGATCCGGCGGCCGTCGTAGTCGTTGCCCTGGACGAGTCCGGGCAGGTAGCGCTCCACGGGCGCGTCGAGAGAGACGTCTCCCGCATCGACGAGTTGCAGGACGGTGGCGGCGGTGAAGGTCTTGGTGACGCTGCCGATGCGGAGACGGTCCTCGGCGCTCATCGGCCGTCCGGTGCGCAGGTCGGCCCGGCCGCCGGCGTAGGTCCACCGCCCGCACGCCGGATCGACCACCTCGACCGCGGCTCCGGCCAGCCGGTGTCTTCCGGTGAGTTCGTCCAGTGCGTGTTTCAGTGCCGGTGGAGTGCCGCAGGCCCGCTGCGCCGCGTGGTGCGGCCGAGGCGTGACGGCGACCGCCGGAGCGGTGGCGCCGACGCAGGTGAGAAGTGTCAGGAACAAGGCAGGGATCTTCATGAGCCAGGACGCTACGGGGATCGGCGGCCGTTCTCGCTCCGGCTGTCCTCCGTCTCGGGGGTGGACTCACGTACACCACCCCGGGACGGGGGTCTGCTTGATCCCTGCCTTGATGCAGGGGAGTTGAGAGGTCTTTACCGAGGAACTGGGCGGCTTCGGTGAGGCTGCCGCCTCGTGCGCGCCGGACAAGGAAAACGGACGCACTACGCCTGCGGATCTTGGGGGTGATGTCCGGGAGGATCTGCAAACGACGGCCCCGATTGCGTCGAGGTCGCCATATCGCCGGCCCACCACCCCACTATCCACATCCGCGACTCCAAGAACGAGGACACCGCCCGCCTTGCATTTACCGACGGCGCCTGGTCCGAATTCCTGGAGTTCGCGGTGGGTCGCTGAGTCTCAGTCCTGGGCGGGGGCCGTTTCAGGAGTCGGGTCGTTCTCTTCGGCCTCCGCTCGCTCCTTCTTCAGGGCGAGTTCCCGGGCCAGGGCCTCCGAGTACAGCCTCATTTCGGCTTCCTTGCGCTCGTCAAACACCGATGCCTCCTTTGAATGCAGGGGTGCTAAGGGTGAAAAAAGGGGGACCGGTCAGGCGGAAGCGCGCTGGAACCGGGAACGGCAGTGGTCCGGGAGTGAGTGTGCCGACTGGTGGTGGGGTTCGTCGGGAATCAGTCGCCGCGCCATCGTCGTCGCACACCTCCCTTGGAATAACTCGACCAGACCACAAGCTTCTTGGCTCAAAGGTTACCCCAGCATCACGCATTACGTCACGGTCGGATTACGCCCGCACACAAGTAATTCGTATGCTGTTCACCCGGCGAAGAACGACCCCAGTACGGCACGGGCATGGCCGTGCTGCGACCCGATGTCGTCGTGCTCGACATTCGGATGCCTCCGACGCACACCGACGAGGGACTGCGTGCGGCGCTGGAGATCCGCGAGCGGTGGCCGGACGTCGGCGTACTGCTGCTGTCCCAGCACATCGAGCGCAACTATGCGGCGCAGCTGCTGGCTTCCAATGCGGAACGGGTGGGATGCCTCCTCAAAGACCGAGTCGCCCAGGTCGAGGAGTTCCTGGACGCGTTGGAACGCATCCATGCGGGCGGCGCGGCCATCGATCCCGAGGTGGTGCGCCAGTTGGTCATCCGCACGACGCACGCAGATCCGCTGACCCGCCTCACCCCCCCCCGCGAACGCAGTGTCCTGGAAGCCCTTGCCCAGGGCCACACCAACACGGCGATCGCGCACAAGCTGCACATCTCCCTGAGCTCAGTGGAGCCCCGCGTACCCGGCCCGCGATCACGAACGGTTTCGAAGTTCGCGCGGAACAGGGCCCGTTCAGCGGCCCGGCCCGCTTCCGTCGTCATTCTGTCGCGTCGGCGACCGCCACTCGGGAAGAATGATCGGCATGGCCACCTCCTCCACTTCACGCCGCGGCGCGCTGCCTCTCGCCGCCGCCCTGCTCACCGCCTCCGTCGCCCTCTACATGGCGCTGGTCGCGTTCGGGAACATCACCGACTTCGGCACCAACCAGCAGTTCGTCCGGCATGTCCTGGCGATGGACACCACGTTCAAGGACGAGGACCTGATGTGGCGGGCCATCACCAGTAGGGGGCTTCAGGACACCGCCTATGTGCTGATCATCGTCTGGGAGACCGTCGCCGCGCTCGTCCTCATATACGGGACCTGGCTGTGGGCCAGGCGTGATCAGCGGCAGGCGCGGCGGATGTCCACGTACGGGCTGCTGATGGTGTTGCTGCTGTTCGGCGCCGGGTTCATCGCGATCGGCGGTGAGTGGTTCTCGATGTGGCAGTCGAAGAGCTGGAACGGGCTCGACGCGGCGACCCGGGTGTTCCTGTTCAGCGGAGTCGCGCTGGTCGTCAACCACCTGCCGTCCCCGGGGACGGAGAAGACGACTGCCTGACCCGGCCGCTACTCGACGACGGTCACCGTCGTGCCGACGGCGCCGAACGCCCACAGTGCCGTGCCGTCCGCCTTCCGCATCCTGACTCCGCCCGTCTTGGCGCCGGAGTCGGCGGGAGGCGGCGAGGCGCCGTCGACCGCGTTGGAGAAGGCGACGGAGACACCGGACTTCGCGGCGAAGTACATGATGTGCTCGATCTGGACGCCGTCCGAGCCGGTCGTGGCCTCGTTGCGGGACGACACCGTGTAGGTGCCGGGGTCGGGGCTGACCGTGCCCGGCCACACGGTGAACGTACGGCGGGTGGCCTCGCTCGCGTCGACCAGCCACACGCGCTTCTCGCCGAGGGAGTAGACGATGCGCCGGCCGGTGCCGGAGCCGTCGGGTACCCGGGCCGGGACGGACGCGGTGGGGGTGGGCTGCGCGCCCGCCGACGCCGAGGTGCTCGGCTTGGCCGAGGTGGCGGTGGGGTGCGGGCCCCGGTCCGCCTGCACGGTCAGGACCGTCACCGCGGCTATCGCTCCCACGGTCAGCCCGGTCACCCAGGCCCACGAAGGAAGTCGGGCAGGCACGGGCACGCATCTCCTCAGTCACGGGACCCCGCAGAACGGGGGTTCCGATCATCGTACTGCGAGCCCGTTGGTCCCCAGGCGGCTCAGGGGCCGTCGACGGCCTTCCGGACCGGTACGGGGCCCGAGCCGGCCCCGTGGACGGCGTAGCGCGGGGTGCGGACGGGGGCCGGGTAGGCGAGGTGCACGAGCCGGGTCTGCTCCTGGCGCATGTGCGTGAGCGACTCGAGGATGTAGCCCACGAGCAGGACGAGCGCGGCGATGGTCATGATCGCGGCGGCGAGGATCGCCGTGGGGACGCGGGGCACCGTGCCCGTGCGGACGAAGTCGGCGATGACGGGGGCGCCGAGGATGACCGAGATCAGGGCCAGGACGCCGGCGATCACGGTGTGGACGAGGGAGGGGCGCTCACGGCGCGCCAGGTCGAGGATGACCCGCAGGATGCGCCAGCCGTCCCGGTAGGTGCGCAGTTTGCTCTCGCCGCCGGCGGGCCGGACCCGGTAGTCCACGACCACCTCGGCCGTGGGGAGACGGAGGTGGAGGGCGTGGATCGTCATCTCGGTCTCGGTCTCGAACTCCCGGGCCAGCGCCGGGAAGGACTTCACGAAGCGGCGCGAGAAGACCCGGTAGCCGCTGAGCATGTCGGTCACGTCGTTGCCGAACAGGGACCGCACGGCACCGGTGAGCAGCTTGTTGCCGACCGCGTGGCCGGTCCGGTAGGCCCCGTCGTCCGTCACCCGGCGGGCGCCGACGACCTGGTCGTACGGCCCCTCGAAGAGCAGGTCGACCATGTCCCGGGCGCGCGAGGCGTCGTAGGTGTCGTCGCCGTCGATGATGAGCAGGGCGTCGGCGTCGACGTCGGCGAAGGCACGGCGGATGACGTTGCCCTTGCCCTTGCGGGGCTCCTGCCGGACGATCGCGCCCGCCGCACGGGCGACCTCCACGGTGCGGTCGGTGGAGGCGTTGTCGTAGACGTAGACGACGGCCTCGGGGAGGGCCGCGCGCAGGTCGCGGACCACCTTGCCGACGGCCGCCTCCTCGTTGTGGCACGGCACGACACACGCGATCGTCGGTTCCACGACCACTCCCCACTCCTCATCTGAGTCGGTGTCAAATATGAGCAAATCATGCAATATGGGTGAGTCCATGTGATGGGGGCGCGCCGGGTGGATACGCTCCCTCTGTGCCGGTTCTCTCCTCTGTGACACGTTCCGTCCGTGATGCCGTACGGGGCATCTGGCGCGAGGCCGCCAAGTTCGGAGTCGTCGGAGCCCTGGCCTTCGTCGTGGACAACGGCGGTTACAACCTGCTGGTCTTCGGGCTGCCCGGCGGCGCGGAGGGCGGGCCGATGGGAGCGGCTCCCGTCCAGGCCTCCGTCGTTGCGACGGGCGTCGCCGCGCTCTTCAGCTGGGCCGGGAACCGCTACTGGACCTACCGGCACCAGCACCGCGAGAACGTGACCCGCGAACTGGGCCTGTTCTTCGTCGCGAACGGCGTCGGTCTCGCCATCACCGCCGGCACGGTCCTCGTGTCCCGGCAGCTGCTCGGGCTCGACTCGGCGCTCAGCGACAACACCGCCCGCATTCTCGGCTGGGTGCTCGCGACCCTGTTCCGCTTCTACGCCTACCGGCGCTACGTGTTCGTCGCACCCTGAGCCGTCGGCGTCCGGCGACCCGCTAGCATCCGACATATGGGACAAAGAGGATGGATGTGGCGGCATGAGCAGCGCTGGGTCTGGGGACTGGCCGCCGTCGCCGCGGTCTGCTGCCTGGCCACGGCCCTCGCCTTCGCCCCCGGCTACCTGAGCCCCGACAGCCTCGACCAGCTCCGTCAGGCCGAGGGCAAGAGGCCCCTGACCGACTGGCATCCGCCCGTGCTGAGCCTGGTGTGGCGGGCGCTCATCGCCGTGACCGGCTCGTTCGCCTCCATGGCCGTGCTCCAGTCCGTCGTCTTCTGGGGGGCGCTGTGGGTGCTGGCCTGGTGCTTGTGGGAAATGACCGGGAGCCGGGGCGGTTCGCTCGCCGTGCTCGCCCTCGGCCTGGCTCCCTTCGTGCTGACGTTCGTCGGTGTGGTGTGGAAGGACGTGCACGCCGCCTTCGCGCTGCTCGCCGCCTGCGCGGTGGCGTTCACCGGGCTGCGGCTGCGGGACCGGCCTGTGAAGCCCGCCGTGCGGTGGGGGCTGCTCTGGCTGGGTGTGCTGTTCCTCGCGTACGCCATGCTCGTGCGCAAGAACGCCTTCTTCGCCGCGATCCCCGTCTTCGTCCTGCTGGTCCTCGCGCTGTGGCGCGCTCCCGGGCGCCGTACGTGGGTGACGTGCACGGCGGCCCTCATGGCCGGGCTCGTCGTGCCCGCTTCCGCCATCTCGCTGTTCGCGAAGCCGCTGCAGACGAAACAGGGCGCGCAGATCATGATCGACGACCTCGTCCATGTGCTGAGGGCGGACGAGCTGCGGTCGGCCGACGTGTCACCCGGCCTCCGGGACCGGCTCGCGGACTCGGCGCGGGAGTGCGAGCGCGTCGGGGCCCTGTCCGACGCCTACTGGGCCTGCTACCGGCGCCCGGCTGACGGGCTCCGCGGGGACTCGGACGAGATCACGTCCCTGTGGCTGCGTGAGATGAGGGGGCACGTGCCGCAGTACCTCCAGTACCGGCTGCGGCTCTTCACGAGTCTGCTGTTCGAGACCGACTACACGTACAAATCGGGGGTCAGCCGCAACGACCTGGGCATCGAGGTGGCGCACCCCCGGCTGGAGGACATCCTCGGCACGTACGTCACACGCATGGCCACGGACGTGCGGTGGCTGTTCCGCGGCTGGTTCTGGCTCGCGGTCGCGCTGGTGCTCGCCATCCGCCCCGGCAAGGGCACCTTCGCCATGCCGGTCCGCGCGCTGGGCATCAGCTCCACGGCCTACATCCTCGGCTACCTGCCGATCATGCCCGCGACGGACTTCCGCTACATCTACTGGCCGGCGATCGCCTGCGCCCTCGGCCTGCTGCTGCTCCGGCTGGGCCGGGGCACGGCTCCCCCACGACCGGCGATCCCCGGCGCCACCGCCGGCCGCACCGTGACGGCGCAGCAACCGGCGGACGCCGGGGGCCAGTAGACGGTCGGTCGCTCAGTCCAGCACCGGCAGCAATTCCGGCAGATGCCCGTCCGACACCTCCGCCACCCGCTGCCGCCCCTCCGGGACCTCCCCGTACAGGGTGTTCCGGGCCTTGGCGGGGCGGCCCGCGGCGTCGGCCACCGCGATGAGGTCCTTGACCGACTTGTACGAGCCGTAGGAGGAGCCCGCCATGCGGGAGATGGTCTCCTCCATGAGCGTCCCGCCGAGGTCGTTGGCGCCCGAGCGGAGCATCTCGGCCGCGCCCTCGGTGCCCAGCTTCACCCAGCTGGTCTGGATGTTGGGGATGTACGGGTGCAGGAGGAGCCGGGCCATGGCCGTGACCGCGCGGTTGTCCCGCATGGTCGGGCCGGGGCGGGCGATCCCCGCGAGGTACACGGGCGCGTTGGTGTGCACGAACGGCAGCGTCACGAACTCGGTGAAACCGCCGGTGCGCTGCTGGATGCCGGCGAGGGTGCGCAGATGGCCCAGCCAGTGCCGGGGCTGGTCGACATGCCCGTACATCATCGTCGAGGACGAGCGGATGCCCAGCTCGTGTGCCGTCGTCACGACCTCGATCCAGTCCGCCGCGGGCAGCTTGCCCTTGGTGAGGATCCAGCGGACCTCGTCGTCGAGGATCTCGGCGGCGGTGCCCGGGATGGTGTCCAGGCCGGCCTCCTTGGCGGCGGTCAGCCACTCGCGGACGGACATGCCCGTGCGGGTCGCGCCGTTGACGACCTCCATCGGCGAGAAGGCGTGCACATGCATGCCGGGGACGCGTTCCTTCACCGCCCGCGCGATGTCGAAGTACGCCGTGCCGGGCAGGTCCGGGTGGATGCCGCCCTGCATGCAGACCTCCACCGCGCCGACGTCCCAGGCCTGCTGGGCCCGGTCGGCGACCTGGTCCAGGGACAGGGTGTAGGCGTCGGCGTCGGTGCGGCGCTGTGCGAAGGCGCAGAAGCGGCAGCCCGTGTAGCAGACGTTGGTGAAGTTGATGTTGCGGGTGACGATGTAGGTGACGTCGTCGCCGACGGCCGACCGGCGTACGTCGTCGGCGACCTGCGCGAGGGCGTCCAGGGCCGGACCGTCCGCGTGCAGCAGGGCCAGCGCCTCGTCGTCGGTGAGCTTCGTGGGGTCGTCGGCCGCGGTACGCAGGGCCTGCCGTACGTCGGTGTCGATGCGCTCCGGTGTCATGCCCGGGGCGGCCGCCTCGCGCAGGGCACCCCAGTCGCCGTACACCTCGTCGAAGTCGTCCCGGCGGTCCGAGCTGCGGCCCTCGCTGTCGATCGAGGAGTGCAGGTCCGTGCGGCCGGACGCGACGAAGACCTCCTCCGGTTCCTGCCACGGCAGGCCCCGCGGCAGGGCCTCGGGCCGGGCCAGGCCGGTCTCCGGGTCGGCCAGCGCCGCCACGTGCGGACGCAGCCGCGGGTCCAGCCAGGGCTCGCCGCGCCGGACGAACTCCGGGTACACGCAGAGCCGTTCCCGCAGTTCGAAACCGGCCGCCCGGGACTTCTCGGCGAGCTGGTCGATCTGCGGCCAGGGCCGCTCGGGGTTGACGTGGTCGATCGTGAGCGGGGACACCCCGCCCCAGTCGTCGATACCGGCGCCGATCAGCCGCTCGTACTCGTCGTCGACGAGGTTGGGCGGGGCCTGGATACAGCCCGAGGGCCCCATGAGCAGGCGGGCGACGGCCACCGTGGCGACCAGTTCGTCCAGTTCCGCGTCGGGCATGCCGCGCATCGCGGTGTCCGGCTTGGCGCGGAAGTTCTGGATGATCAGCTCCTGGACGCCGTGGTAGGCCCGGGAGACCTTCCGCAGCGCGAACAGGGACTCGGCGCGCTCCTCGTAGTTCTCGCCGATGCCTATGAGGATCCCCGAGGTGAAGGGCACGGAGGAACGCCCGGCGTCCTCCAGCACCCGCAGGCGCACGGCGGGCTCCTTGTCGGGAGAACCGTGATGCGGACCGCCCGGCTCGGACCAGAGGCGGGTCGCGGTCGTCTCCAGCATCATGCCCATGCTGGGCGCGACGGGCTTCAGCCGCTGGAAGTCGGTCCAGGACATGACGCCCGGGTTCAGATGAGGAAGAAGGCCCGTCTCCTCCAGGATGCGGATGGAGATGGCGCGGACGTAGGCGATGGTGTCGTCGTAGCCGTGCGCGTCGAGCCACTCGCGCGCCTCCGGCCAGCGGTCCTCGGGCTTGTCGCCGAGGGTGATGAGGGCTTCCTTGCAGCCCAGGGCGGCGCCCTTGCGGGCGATGTCCAGCACCTCGTCGGGGGACATGAACATCCCATGGCCCTCCCGGCGCAGCTTGCCGGGGACGGTGACGAACGTGCAGTAGTGGCACTTGTCCCGGCACAGCCGGGTCAGCGGGATGAAGACGCTCTTGGAGTACGTGATGACGCCGGGCCGGCCGTCCTGCTCCAGGCCCGCGTCCCGCACCCGGGTGGCCGAGGCCGCCAGGTCCTCCAGGTGCGCGCCCCGGGCCTGGAGCAGGACGGCCGCCTCGGCGACGTCGAGCGAGACGCCGTCCCTGGCCCGTTTCAGGGCGCGACGCATGGAGTTCTCGGTGGGGCCGGTTCCGGAGGTCGCGGAAGTCGTCATCCTCCGAGCATACGATCGCGCTGATCAACTGGGCCGGGCCCCGTCAGTGGAAGGCCAGCCACCCGACGCCCAGGGCGGACACGAGACCGCTGAGGACCACGGCGAGAGGCCTGTTGCGGTGCAGGGTGAACCAGACCAGCAG
This sequence comes from Streptomyces sp. NPDC052064, assembly GCF_055585925.1. Classification (NCBI taxonomy): domain Bacteria; kingdom Bacillati; phylum Actinomycetota; class Actinomycetes; order Kitasatosporales; family Streptomycetaceae; genus Streptomyces; species Streptomyces sp. NPDC052064. The sequence continues at coordinate 67,994 of NZ_JBVJJE010000009.1, read as the reverse complement.
GGCGGTCACCAGTACGGCGAGCGTGCCGATCGCGCCGCGCAACAGGCCTTGGCTGTAGCCGTATTCGGCGAAATGCCGCCCGAGCCACGCTAACCAGGCGATCCTCATGACGCTGTGCTGCTCCCCCCGTGTGCTCCGACCGAGTTGTCAGGTACCTGGAAGATATCCCGTCAGCCCGTCCAGTGCCTTCAGCACCTCCGCCTCCCCCGCCGGCGGCAGTTGCGCCACGACCTCCTCGATGCCGAGGTCGGCGTAGTGGGCGAGCTTGCCCGGGGTCGGGTGGACGGCGTACGGGACGACGTGCAGGCCCTCGGGGTCGCGGCCCGCTTCGGTCCAGGCGGTGCGCAGCAGGGGCAGGGACTCGGAGAGGCCGCGGCCGCCGATGGGGAGCCAGCCGTCGGCGTACTCGCAGATGTGAGAGAACAACTTGGGCCCGGCGGCCCCGCCGACGAGCGTTCGCGGGCCGACGACCGGGCCGCGCGGCTTCCGGACGGGCTTGGGGTGCGCGTGACTGGCCCGGACGCTGCCGAACTCCCCCTCGTACGCGGCTGGTTCCTCCGACCACAGCGCCCGCATCAGCGCCATCCGGTCCCGGACCAGCTCGCGCCGGGTGCGCCACCGTACGCCGTGGTCGTCGGCCTCCTCGACGTTCCAGCCGAAGCCGAGCCCGAGCGTGAACCGGCCGTCGGACAGGTGATCGACGGTCGCGACCTGCTTGGCCAGGTCGATCGGGTCGTGCTGAGCGACGAGTGTGATGCCCGTGCCGAGGCCGAGCCGCTCGGTGACGGCGGCGGCCTGGCCGAGCGCCACGAACGGGTCGAGGGTACGGCCGTACTCGCGCGGCAGCTCGCCGCCCGCCGGGTACGGGGTGGTCCGCTCGACGGGGATGTGCGTGTGCTCGGGCAGATACAGCCCGGCGAAACCGCGGTCCTCCAGCTCACGTGCGAGCCGGGTCGGGGTGATCGTCTCGTCGGTGAGGAAGATCGTTACGGCGATGCGCATGACCTATTGCTACCCGAGGGGGAGCCGACTGTCCATACCGACCAGTCGGCATTCTCGGTCGGCGTTCTCGGCCGGCGTTCTCAGATGACCGTCGCGAGCGCCGCATAGCCGGTGCCGGCCTCGGCGGTGGCCCACAGCAGGGCGGCGGCCGCGCTGTAGGGCGCGATGCGGTGATAGGGCAGGCGGGTGGCGCCCGCGAGGTGTGGGGTGAGCGTGCGGAGCACCGGAACGAAGCGGGCCAGGAACACGGCTTGGCCGCCGCGGCGGTCCATCCGGGTCTCGGCGTTCCGCCAGGCGGTGGCAGGGACACGGCTGCCGAGGCGTCCGGTGCGCAGGCGGTCGCCGAGCAGGGCTCCGGTGCGGTGGCCGAGCAGGTCACCGACCACCGCGGCGCCCGCCGTGACCCCGACGACGAGCGGCAGGCTCAGATGCCCGGTGCGGGCCAGCGCCCCGGCCGCCAGCAGCAGGCCGAGGGTGGGGACGAAGGCGCCGACCAGGAGGACGGACTCGGCCAGGACCGCCGCCACCAGGACCGCGTAGGCGGTGGTGGCGGGGACGTGGCCGAGGAGGTCCGAGGGGACGGTCACCGGCGGGCTCCGGTGACGTCATGCAGCGCGTCCGGCGCGCCGCGGTGCGGGCGCCTCAGCTGCCACACCCTGGCCGGGGGCAGGTTCGCCCACACCGACCAGCGTCCGGTGGCGTACCGGCGTCGGTAGGCGGCCATCACCTCCTCGACGGCGTGGTGCCGGCGGGCCTCCGTGCGGGAGGACAGCAGGGTGCGGGCCTGCCGGGTGCCCCGGTAGGCGAAGTAGGTGAGGGTGCCGCCGGGGTGGAGGAGCTCCAGGTACCGGGCCATGATCGTTTCGGCCTGGCCGGGGGTGAAGTTGGCCAGGGGCAGGCCGGAGACGATCACGTCGTAGCGCTGTTCGCCGGGCAGGTCCTCGACGTAGGAGCGGTGGACCCGGACCCGCTCGGGCTCCCCGGCCAGGAGGGGGTGCGTGTCGACGAGGCGGCGCAGCCGGGCGGCGAAGCGGGGGTTGGCCTCGACGACGTCCAGGCGGCTGCCGGGCGGCAGCTGCGGGACGAGGGCGCGGGTGACCGCTCCGGTTCCGCCTCCCGCCTCCAGGACGGTCAGCGACCGTGGTGCGAGGGCGCGCAGCGGCTCGGTCAGCGCACGGGCCAGGGCCTTGCCGCTGGGGGTGACGGCGCCGGTGGTGCGCGGATCACGGGCCGCTTCGGTGAGGAACGTCCAGTCCATGGTTCGGGAATCCATGGTTGCGATGTTAGGAAGCAGCCTGAGCCCGGAAATCCTTCGTTGTGGGGCGGCTGTCCCCTACGAAAGTAGGCGGTGGAGGGCGACCGAGGTCGGAGGCCGGACATGCCCGGCCCGCCTAGGATCCGGGGGTGATGCGGAGAGTGAGCCTGCCGTGGGGCACCTACGGGCGCTGGTGCCTGGTCGTGCTGCTGACCGCCCTCGCCGTGCTGAACAGCGCCTCCACCGGCGGCGGCCGGTACGTCACGCCGGCGACCGTCACGGCGGTGCTGTGCGGGGCGGCCCTGCTGGTGCGCCGGCTGCCCTGGTACGCCTCCGCCGTGCCGGCCACCGCGGCGACCGGGCTGTGGGGGTGGCCGCTGCTGCCGCTGCTGCTCGTCGCGCTGTTCGACCTGGCGGCGCGTCGGCGTGCCCGGGTCGCGGTGGGCTGCGCCGCGGCCGCGCTGGGCGCCAACCTGCTCATCCCCCCGGCGATCTCGCTGTGGACCCCGCGGCAGTACGGCTCCACGCTGTTCGTACTGCTGGCCCTGGTGGGCGGGCTGTGGGTGGGCAACCGCCGCCGGTTGCTGAAGGCGCTGGGCAACCAGGTCGAGCATCTGCGGATCGAGCGGGAGTTGCGCGAGGAGGCCGCCCGGGCCGCCGAGCGGTCCCGGATCGCCGCGGAGATGCACGACGTGCTGGCCCACCGTCTGAGCCTGATCGCCCTGCACACGGGCGTCCTCGCGACCCGGAACGAGCAGTTGCCCGCGCCGGTCGTGGAGCGCCTGGCCCTGCTGCGCACCGCTTCCGCCGAGGCCCTGGCCGACCTCCGTGACGTCCTCGGAGCCCTGCGCGACCCCGGGTCCGAGCCCGCCGAGGCCGCTCCGGCCCCCGTCCTGCGCGACGTGGACGCACTGGTCGAGCAGGCACGGGCGGCGGGGCAACAGGCCGAGCTGCGGGTGGAGGGCCGGCCCGAGGACGCTCCCGCCGCGCACCGGCTGGCCGTCTACCGGCTCGTCCAGGAAGCGCTGACGAACGCCCGTAAGCACGCCGGGGGCGCCCCGGTGCGCATCCAGCTCTGCTACCGGCCGCCCGCCACCACCGTCGAGGTCACCAACGCCCCCGGCAGCCCGGCCGCTCACGCCGTCGCCTCCGGTTTTGGACTGGTCGGCCTGCGCGAGCGCGTCACCGCCCTCGGCGGCCACCTGCACGCCGGACCCGGCGGGGCCGGCAGCTGGCGGCTGACCGCCCGCATCCCGCACCCCGCACCCCTCGAACAGAACGGCACCCCCACATGATCCGCGCCTTGATCGCCGATGACGACGCCCTGGTCCGCCTGGGCCTCACCGACCTCCTCGACGGCGACCCGGGCATCCAGGTCGTCGCCCAGGCGTCCGACGGCCTGCACGCCGTCGAGCTGGCCACCGCGCACCGCGTCGACGTCGCCCTCGTGGACGTCCGCATGCCCCGCATGGACGGCATCACGGCCACGGCCCGGCTGCGCGCCCTGCCCCGTCCCCCGAGCGTGATCACGCTGACCACCTTCGACCTCGACGAGTACGTCTACGACGCCCTCGCGGCCGGGGCCGACGGCTTCCTGCTGAAGGACACGGACCCGACCGAGATCCTGCGCGCCGTCCACCTCGTCGCCGCGGGCTCGGCGATGCTCCACCCCAGCGCCGCCCGCCGCCTCATCGACCGCCACCACCGCTCGGGCGGCCCACAGGCGACCGCCGCCCGTTCCCGGCTCGACCGGCTCACGCCCCGGGAACGCGACGTGCTCACCTTCCTCGCCCGGGGCGAGACCAACGCCGACATCGCCGACCGCCTCGGCATGCGCGAGAGCACCGTCAAGGCCCACGTCAGCCGCATCCTCACCGCGCTGGAGGTCACCAACCGGGTGCAGGCGGCCCTGCTGGCCCGCGACGCCGGCCTCACCGCCTGAACTGTCCGGCCGACGCGGCATGTTCGGCTGTTTCCCGCCGTCGGATTCCCTTCCCTTGCACGCCGGTTCACGGCTGAATACAAGAGTTGCACCGCACCACCTCCGCACCACCCATGCCATGTCAGCGGACGACACCTTGGGAGCAGCAGCATGTGCGAGGACAACCACGGCGGGCTCGGGCGGCGCGCTCTGTTCGTGACGGGAGCGGCCGCCGCGCTTACGTTGGGAAGTGTGAGCTTCGCTTCAGCGGCCGACGGAGACCAGGGCGCCGGGGACCAGGAGAGCAGAACGGTGCGCGGCACCCTGCCGCCGGGCTCCCCCGACTTCGTGTACGTGCCCGTCGAGGTCCCGGCCGGTGTCCGGGAGCTCAAGGTCGCCTACACCTACGACCGCCCGTCCGTCCCGGCCGGCACGACCGGCAACGCCCTCGACATCGGCATCTTCGACGAGCGCGGCACCGAGCTCGGCGGCCGCGGGTTCCGGGGCTGGTCGGGCGGGGCGCGCACCGAGTTCTTCATCCGTGCGGACGAGGCGACGCCCGGCTACCTCCCGGGCCCGGTGCGCGAGGGCACCTGGCACATCGCGCTCGGCCCGTACACGGTCGCCCCGCAGGGCCTGTCGTACGAGATCACGATCACGCTGACGTACGGCGAGCCGGGCGAGGCCGCCCGGCCGGTGTACCCGCCGGACCGGGCCAGGGGCCGGGGCCGTGCCTGGTACCGGGGCGACTGCCATCTGCACTCCTGGTACTCCGACGGGCGCCGCACCCCCGCCGAGATCGGGGAACTGGCGCGGGCGGCGGGGCTGGACTTCATCAACTCCTCCGAGCACAACACGCACTCGGCGCACGCCCACTGGGCTGACGTGGCCGGGGACGACCTGCTGGTGATGCTGGGCGAGGAGGTCACCACGCGCAACGGTCACGTCGTCGCGCTCGGCACCGACCCGGGCACCTTCGTCGACTGGCGCTACCGGGCCCGCGACAACCGTTTCGGCCGTTTCGCCCGCCAGATCCGCCGCGCCGGAGGCCTGGTCGTCCCGGCCCACCCGCACGCCACGTGCGTGGGCTGCAACTGGAAGTTCGGCTTCGGCGAGGCGGACGCGGTCGAGGTGTGGAACGGCCCCTACACGCCCGACGACGAGGTGGCCCTCGCCGACTGGGACAGCATGCTGGTGGCGTCCGTACGGGACGGGCGCGACTGGATCCCGGCGATGGGCAGCAGCGACGCCCACCGCGACCCGGACGCCGTCGGACGCCCCCAGACGGTCGTCCTGGCCGACGACCTGACCCGGCAGGCGATCCAGGAGGGCATCAGGGCGGGACGGTCGTACGTCGCCGAGTCCGCCAAGGTCGCGCTGTCGTTCCGGGCGTCCGGCGGGCGCGGGGAACACGCGGGCATCGGCGAGCGGTTGCGGGTGGACCGCGACACCCCGGTCACCGTCCGCCTGGAGGTCACGGGCGCCCCGCGCTGCACGGTCCGCTTCGTCACCGACCAGGGCGTGCTGCACACCAGCGCCCCGCTGCCGGTGTCCGGCTCGGGTGTCGTCGAGTGGCGGACGACGCCGTCGTACGCGGCGTACGTACGGGCGGAACTGCGGCACGAGGCGGCGGCGGGGCCGGTGCCGGGGGCGCTGGCGGCGTTCACGAACCCGATCTTCCTGGGGCGCGCCGCCGGGTGACTCCGGCGATAGCGACGTCAGGTCCCTTCCGGGTCCGCCCGGTCCGCCCGGTCCGCCAGGTCGGCCACGACCGCCGCGTGGTCCGAGGGCCACACCCCGTCCACCGGACCGTCGCACGCCCGCCGGACGTCCCGTACGCGGCCGAGTCCGCCGGGGCCGGGCAGGCCCACGTGGATGTAGTCGATGCGCACGCTCGGCTCGTGGGTCGGCGCCACGTACGGGTTGGCCGCGTCCCAGGTGGCGGCGGGGGCGGCCGGGTCGGCGTACTCCCAGGCGTCGAGGAGGACCTGGCGGGGCACGGCCGGGGCGGTCTTGTAGCCCCCGAGGAGACGGACCTCGTCGGAATCGGGCCAGGCGTTGAGGTCGCCGGTGACGACCGGCGGGAACGGGGTGTCGCCGCGGTGCCGGGCGACGAACTCGGCGAGCGCGGCGACCTGGCGGCAGCGGACCGCCGAGGCGTGCACGGCGGAGGTGAAGTGGGTGGTGAAGAAGGGCACTTCGTGGCCCGGGCCCGCCAGGCGGGCGTAGAAGGCGAGCCGGCCGTCGTTCGTGTCGGCCGGGGCGGGCAGCGGCAGCACGTCCCGGTCCACGACCGGCCATCTGCTGAGCACGGCGTTGCCGATGTCCACCGTGGGATCCCCGATCCGCCGCCGCCAGCGCTCCGGGGCGGGCGAGGCGGCCCAGGCGCAGTGCAGGCCCAGCTCACCGGCCAGCCACTCGGCGAGGTTCTCACCGTCGGCGGCCCACACCTCCTGGAGGCCGACGACGTCGGGGCGCAGCTCCCTCAGGGCCGTGAGAATCGCCTTCTGCCGTGCCTGCCAGGGCCCGAAGCGCCACCACAGGTTCCACGTCACGATCCGCATCCGCAGCCACCCGCTCTCGTCCCGCCGCGTCAGGGATCATTGAAGCAGGAACGGTTGCAGAAACCGTGAGAGCTTCGTGCGAAGGAGACCCGCGACGATGTCCCGCCTCGCCGACCTGAGGTTCCGCGCCGCCACGTCCTTCCAGCGCCGCGTCAATCCGGTCATGCGGTGCCTTCCCCTCCAGTCCGTCCTGGAGACGAAGGGCCGCGTCTCGGGCCTGCCCCGCCGCACACCGGTGGGCGGCCGTCGCGTCGGCGACTCCTTCTGGCTGGTGTCGGAGTTCGGCGAACGGTCGCAGTACGTGCGCAACATCAAGGCCGATCCGCGGGTGCGGGTGCGGGTCCGGGGGCGGTGGCACACCGGGATCGCGCACCTGCTGCCGGACGACGACCCGGTGGCGCGGCTGCGGCGACTGCCGAGGTTCAACGGGCTGGGAGTGCGGGCGTTCGGGACGGATCTGCTGACGGTGCGGGTGGATCTGACGGACGTCTGAGGTCTTCTCCTCAGGTCAGGTTCATGTCGTCCCAGGTCCAGCGGTCGGCGGGCCGGCCGTCGAGATCGATGCCCCAGGGAAGCACCAACTCTTCGGGCGACGGCACCTCTTCGAGCTCTTCGAGGTCCGGGACACGGTTGAGCAGCTTCCTGACGGCCTCGTCCTGCCCGACCTCCTCCAAGCGCTCCAGCAGCACATCGACCGCGTCCGGGTCCGAGACGTCGGTCTCGGACGCGACCCGGCACGCGAGCGACGCCAACGCCTCGCCCTGTTCCAGACGGTCGAGGGCGACGAGGAGCTCCCCGATGCCTTCGGGATCGTCGACGTCCGCATGCACCACCACACCGCGGTCGAGCAAAGTGGCGACCTCGGTTCGCATGCCGAGTTCATGGAGGAACTCCAGCAGCTCCGCGACGGGCGAGGGGTGGAAGATGTCGGTCTCATCGGCCGCTCGGGCGGCCACTGCGATGGCCTCCGCGGACCGGTCGTAGGCCAGCAGGGTACGCACCAGCCAGGGAACGGCATCCGGATCGGAGACATCCGCGGACGCACCCGGGTCTCGGGCGAGGAGAGCGTGCACGGCCTCCGTCTGCCCGAGTTGCTCCATGGCCTCGACGAGCCAGCAAACAGCTTCGGGGTCGTCGAGGCCGGCATGCACCTCTGGAGCGCGGCCGAGCAGTGCGGTGATCGCGTCCCGCAGACCCTGCTCCCGCAACGCGACGAGAAGCGTCGCCACGTTGTTGGCGTCGCCGATGTCGGTCACCGCCACCGCACGGGTGGCCAGCGCAGCGGCGTGCGCCGGGCTGTGGGTGTTCAGTTCCGCCAGCAGAGAGGGAAGGAAGGCCACGTCCGTCGCATCGGCTTCGCGAGCGGCGCGGGCGGCGAGTACTCGGTAGGCGTCGTCGAGCCCCAGAGTGCGCAGAGACTCCAACAGGTCGGCGCAGGGACCGGCATCGGTGGCGTCCGACGTTTCCACCGCGCGTGCGGCCAGCGTGACGGCGGCGCCCTGAAGTCCTGCTGTGCGAAGCCTCGCCAGCAAGTAGACGACCGCATCGGCGTCATCGCAGTCGACGTGGATCTCGGGCTCTCGCCGCATCAGCACGTCGAGCGCCGCGGGCTGCTCATTCCCGTGGAGCACATCGATGAGGAGCCGTACACCGTCCGGGTCGTACAGAGGGGCGTGACCGGCGACCCACAGGCGGCCCGTCCCCTGCGGGTCGTTGTCGTCATCCAGCAGGTCGGCCAGGGCATAGGCGCACGTCGGATGGCCGACGACAACGGCCTTGTGCAACAGGCGGGCTGTCTGCGTCACGTACCCGTGTTGGAGGGCGGACCAGCCGAGAGTCATGAGGTCGTCCGCGTCCGTGGTGTGGTTGAGCAGGGCGCGCCAGAGGGAGGGGGTCCCGGGCCGGTCCGCGGGCTCCATGCGGACATGCTGGACGAGGTAGTCGGCCGGTTCGTACACGGCGTCGCTGCCCGACCGGGTGAGTGGTGTGTGCATCGCGGTCAAGGTGTGCCGTATGTCGGTGCGCCGCCCGTCATCACGTTCGCCCGTGCTCAGGGCCTTCAGCACCGCGTCGGCCCACGCCGCACCGTCGGGCCGGCGCCGCGGGTGCAGCGCGCCGTCGGCGGCGTCCGCCAGGAGTCCGGCGGGCAGGGGACGTCGGTGACCGAGGTACCGTGCGTGGAGGGCCGCTGTCAGCACGGCGTGTTCCACGTGGCTGAAGTGGCTCCCGGGTCCGCATCGGTAGGCGGCGAGAAGGGCGGGGCCTCCGCTGAGGTGTTGCACGACCCGGCCGTCCGCCATCCCCGCCCGCAGTGCGTCGGCGGGCCGGCGGTCCCCGTCGGCTTCGGCGGTCCGTGCCACGGCACGCCATGTGCGCAGTTCGGCGTCCGAGAAGTGGTCGGGCACCATGACCCGGCGACACGCGGCGCAGTCGAGCAGTCCCCGGACCTGTCCGTGCGGATCGCCGACGCGGCCGGCGCGCGTCAGTTCCTCCCAGTACGGGTCGGTCCACAGGGTGCCCACGGCTGTTAGTCCGGGAGTCGAGACCAGTAACCGGCGCAGTTCGGCGGCCGCCTGCTCCGCATCGTGGCCGTAGAAGAAGCGCTGAGCCTCGTTGAGCCAGAGGACCGTCCGGGGCTCGAACTTCCCTTCCAGCAGAAGGCGCAGTAGGTCACCGGAGGTTGACGGGCGCAGAAGCCGGTGCTGGGGAGCAAGGTCGCCCAGCGCCTCGAACAACGCGCGTGTCTTACCGGTGGCCGAGTCTCCCGTCAGCATCAACAGCACTGATTCCCCGCCTGCCAGAGCCGGTGTGAGGTGCGCGCGCAGTTCGGCATCGTGCGCTCTGCGCATGTAGGGGGTCAGGAAGGAGTAACCGCCGGAGTCGGGAGCGGCCAGCACGGCGCGGTGCACCTCCAGAGCTTGCGGGCCCACATCGGCGATACACGGCTCATCGGTACTCACGTCGGTTTTGAGGTCGGTTTTCAGCCGGGCTCGTTTCCACAGGGCGTGCAGATCGTCCACACCGGCGATATCGAGGCCCAGGGCTTTGCCCAGCTTGGCGACCGTGTCCCACGTGGGGCACTTCGGACCGTCGTTGAAAGCCTGGCTGATCGTGGTGTGCCCGAGCCCGGTACGTACTCGCAGCTGGTCCCTCGTCAGCCCGGCCCGCCCGCGCAGGTCCCTCAGCCGCTCCCGCAGCTTCGCCAGGCCGTCGGAGTTCGCCGCATCGCCTTCCACCCCTGCTCCCCCACCTCGGACAGCCCTCCCACCGTTCAGCGATGTTCATTCTCGTCCAGGTGAACCACCACGAACACAGGAATCGCCAGAGTCTGCGGCACAGAGAGAAAGCACGCCGACCAAGGAGATCCCGATGCCTCTCGCGTTCCTGACCACCCTCACGATCCTGGCCGTCATCACGGCCGTGATCATCGCCGCCCTGACCGGCGCGGTGACGGCCTTTCTCGCTCGTGCGGACGGCGCGACGGCGGCCGGCGCCCTCATCCGCGCGGGCGTTGCCTTCGGAGCCACCCTCACCTTGATCGCGGTGCTGGTCACCACGGTGGCCGGGCTGCTGGGCTGACACAGGATGATGCCGATCCGAAGCGCGAGCCGCTCGTCACCCCGGCCAGACGATCGCCTGCACCTCGCTGTAGGCGTGCAGGGCGTACGAGCCGACGTCCCTGCCGACGCCGCTCTTCTTGAAGCCGCCGAAGGGGGCCTCCATGTTGCGGCCCACGGTGTTGACGCCGACGCCGCCGGCCCGCAGGCGCCGGGCCAGCCGGAAGGCGCGGGCCACGTCGCCCGACCAGACGTAGTCGATGAGGCCGTAGTCGGAGTCGTCGGCGAGGGCGATGCCCTCCTCCTCGTCCTCGAAGGGGATGACGACCACCACCGGGCCGAAGATCTCCTCACGGGCCACGCGCATGTCGTTGGTGCAGTCGGCGAGGAGGGTCGGGGCGACGTAGAAGCCGGTCGGCAGGCAGGGGCGTTCGCCGCCGGTGAGGACCACCGCGCCTTCCTTCCGGCCGAGTTCGACGTACGACTCCACCCGGTCCCGGTGTGCCGCCGAGATCACCGGCCCGACCACCGTGTCCGGCTGCCGGGGATCGCCCACCTTCAACCGGCGTGCGTACGCGGCCAGTTGGCCGACGAGTCGGTCGTAGATCCCTCGCTGCGCCAGCACCCGGGTCGGTGCCGTGCAGATCTGGCCGCTGTAGAAGGAGAAGGTGGTGCCGATCCCGGCGACCGCCGAGCCGATGTCGGCGTCGTCGAGGACGACCGCCGCGCCCTTGCCGCCCAGCTCCATCAACTGCCGCTTCATGCCGCGCCCGCACACCTCGGCGATGCGCTGCCCGACCGCCGTGGAGCCGGTGAAGCTGACCATGTCGACGTCCGGCGACGCCACGGCCGCCTCACCGACCTCGGTACGGGCACCGGTGACCACGTTGACCACACCCGGCGGCGCTCCCGCCGCCTCGAGGGCCTCGGCCATGCGGTAGACCGACAGGGGATCCTGGGGTGCCGGCTTCACCACGACCGTGTTGCCCATCGCCAGGGCGGGGGCGATCTTGCCGGCCGGGTTGGCCCAGGGGTTGTTGTACGAGGTGATGCACGTGACGACCCCGACGGGCTGGCGGACGGCGAGTGCGCCCATGACGCCCGCCCGCCCCATCGGCCCGGCCTCGTTGATCTGCGGCGGGATCGCCCACTCGGCGAGCTCCACGCGCGCGTAGCGCCGGAAGCGGGCGGCGGCGACCCCGACCTGCATGCCGCGTGCGGTACCGGTGGTCGCACCGGTCTCCGCCTGGGCCAGCTCGGCGTACGGCACGAGACGCTCCCGGATGATGTCCGCGGCGCGGGCGAGGACCACCGCCCGCTCCTGCGGAGGCGTGGCCGACCACGGCCCGAAGGCCTCGCGGGCCGCGGCGCAGGCCGCGTGCACCTGATCCCGCGAGGCCTCCGGCGCCCACCCGACGGTCTGCTCGGTCGCCGGGTCGATCACCTCGTAGTGTCCGCCGTCCGGCTCCACCCAGGAGCCGCCGACGAACAGCGGCTGCCGTGTCGTCACCTCGTGCTCACCGTCTCCGTGTCCCGGCCGGAGCGCAGCACACGCCCCGGCACGGCACCCGTCACCACGTCCTCCCGGATCGCCTCGACCCCGTTGACCCACACGGCCCGCACGCCCAGCGCCCGGGAGTCCAGCCGCGGGCTGTCACCCGGCAGGTCGTGCACCAGGGCGGCCGGGCCCGCGTCGACCCGCTCCGGGTCGAACAGGACGAGGTCGGCGTGCCAGCCCTCCCGCACCTGTCCCCGCTCCCGCAGGCCGAAGAGCCGGGCCGGGTCGTCGGTCAGCATCTTCACGGCCTGCTCCAGGCCGACCAGCTTCCGGCCGCGCAGACAGTCCCCGAGGAACCGGGTCGTGTACGGCGCCCCGCACATCCGGTCCAGATGCGCACCCGCGTCGGACCCGCCGAGCAGCACGTCCTGGTGCTGCCAGGTCTCCGCCCGCAGCGCCCAGGACGCCGGGTCGTTGTCGGGCGGCATCGGCCACAGCACCGTGCGCAGCCCGTCGTTGGCGCAGATCTCCACCAGGCAGGCGAAGGGCTCCTGGCCGCGCTCCTCGGCGATGTCGCCGACCACCCGACCGGTCAGACCGGCGTTCGCCTCGCTGTAGGTGTCGCCGATGACGTACCGCCCGAAGTTCGCGAGCCGCCGGAAGACGCCCGCCTCCTTGGACCGGGCGCGGCGCAGCATCCCGTCCCGTACGTCCGGGTCGCGCAGCTTCTCGATCCGCTCGGGCACGGGGAGCCCGAGTATCGGCCCCCACCCTGGGATGAGGTTCAGCGCGCAGAAAGTCCCCAGCGACATGTTCATGGGCGTGAGGATCGGCATGGTGAGGGCCACGACCCGGCCGCCCGCCTTCCGCGCCTGCTCGCTCGCCAGGAGCTGCCGGGGCACCCGCTCGGGCACCGCCGCGTCGATGGTCAGGACGTTCCAGTTCAGCGGCCGCCCCGCCGCCGCGCTCATCTCCACGAACAGGTCGATCTCCGCGTCGCTGAACTGATCGAGACAGCCGGCGACTATCGCCTCGATCTGCGTGCCCTCGTGTTCCCCGATGGCCCGCGACAGCGCCAGCAGCTCGGCCGGCCCGGCGTGCCGGGAGGCGACCGGTTTCCCGTCGCCGTCGGAGTGGCTGGTCGACTGAGTGGTGGAGAAGCCCCAGGCCCCGGCGTCCATGGCCTCCCGCAACAGCCCGACCATGGCCGCCAGTTGCTCCCCGGTCGGCTGCCCGCCGACGGCCTCCGGCCCCATCACGTACCGTCGCAGCGCACAGTGCCCCACCATGAACCCGGCGTTGACGGCGATCCGCCCCTCCAGGGCGTCGAGATACTCCCCGAACCCGTGCCAGCTCCAGGGCGCCCCCTTCTCCAACGCCACCAGCGGCATGCCCTCGACCTTCGACATCATCCGCCGTGTGTAGTCGGCGTCCTCGGGACGGTCCGGGTTCAGCGGCGCGAGGGTGAACCCGCAGTTCCCCCCGGCGACGGTGGTGACCCCGTGGTTGAGGGAGGGCGTGGCGTAGGGATCCCAGAAGAGCTGGGCGTCGTAGTGGGTGTGGGGGTCGACGAAGCCGGGGGTGAGGACGAGCCCGTGCGCGTCCTCGCTCGTGCGCGCTTCCTGATCGACCTCACCTATGACGGCGATCCGCCCATCGCGGATACCGACGTCGGCGGTATAGGCGGGCGCACCGGTCCCGTCCACGACGGTCGCGCCCTGGATCACGTGATCGAGCATGGGGCTCACCTCCTGATGTGCGGTGGGACGGTCTCCTCAGGGGCGCGGGGAACTGCGCGACCAGCCACAGACCACCCGCACCCGCCAACGGCGATCAGACACCCCTCCGGAACCGCGAGGTCCGATGCACAGGATCCGTATCGATCTTGGGAATCACGTGCTCCCCGACCAGCCGAATCGTCTGCAGGGTCTCGTCCTTCGGCACCCCCACCGGCAGCCCGAAACTCAACTGGTCCGCCCCCGCCTGCTCCCACCGCTTGCACTGCGTGAGCACTTCGTCCGGATCCCCGCAGATCAGCAGCTCCTCCTCGATGAGGACCTCCACGAACTCCTCGGTGTACTCCGGCAGCGTCTCCGGCCACACCGGAAACCCCTCGGGCCGGGGAAACGTGTCGTGGTACCGGAAGACCAGCGACGGCAGATAGTGCAACTGCCCGTTCGCCGCGATCCGCACCGCCTCCTCGTGCGTCGGCGCGCAGATCGCCGTGGTCGTCACCATCACGTTGTCGTTGACGAAGTCCCCGACCGGCTCGGCGTCGACGATCGCCGTCTTGTACTGCTCCAGCACCCACTCCATGTCGGAGACCTTCTGCACGCTGAAGCCGAGCACGCCGAGCCCCTTCTTGGCGGCCATGGCGTACGACGGCGGCGACCCGGCCGCGTACCACATCGCCGGGTGCGAGCCGCCGTACGGCTTCGGCAGGACCTTCCTCGGCGGCAGCGACCAGTGTTTGCCCTGGAAGCCGGCGTACTCGTCCTGGAGCCACATCTTGGGGAACTCGGCGATGGTCTCTTCCCAGATCTCCTTGGTGTGGTTCATGTCGGTCACACCCGGCATGAAGCCCAGGATCTCGTGCGAGCCGGCGCCCCGCCCGCTGCCGAACTCGAACCGCCCCTCGCTGAGATGGTCGAGCATGGCGACCTTCTCGGCGACCTTCACGGGATGATTGACCGGGGCGAGCGGGTTGAAGATGCCCGAGCCCAGGTGGATCCGCTCCGTGGCGTGCGCCAGGTACCCGAGGAAGACGTCGTTGGCGGACAGGTGCGAGTACTCATCCAGGAAGTGGTGCTCGGAGGCCCAGGCGTACTTGAAGCCCGACCTGTCCGCCTGGATGACGTACTCGGTCTCCTCCATCAGCGCCTTGTGCTCGGCGAGCGGGTCGGTCTCGGCCCGTTTGCCCACGTATCCCTGTACGAAGACCCCGAATTCCAAGGAGATTCACCGCCCCACGGTCATTTCTGACGCTTCGTCAGATAAGTGGTTCCGACTGTTCCACCACCCCCGGGGAGCGTCAATAGCTGACGGGCCGTCAGTCAGATGACGCCGACCCCCGCCAGCCACCCGCCGTCGATCACGAACGGCTGCCCGGTGATGTAGGAGGAGTCGTCGCACGACAGGAACAGGGCGAGCCGCGCCACCTCCTCCGGCTGCCCGGCCCGCCCCAGCGGCACGAGCTTGCGGTACAGCCGGTCGAGCCCCCTGGCCGCCTCCTCCGGGTCGGCGTCCGGGTCCAGCCGGGCCGGGTTGGACATCGCGGTGTCGATGGCGCCCGGGCAGACGGCGTTGACGCGTATCCCCCGCCCGGCCAGCTCCAGCGCTGCGACCCGGGTCAGTCCGACCACGGCGTGCTTGCTGGCCGCGTACGCGCCCACCGCCGCCATCCCGGTCAGGCCGGTGTACGAGGCGGTGTTGACGATCGTGCCCCCGTCGGCCATCTCGGGGGCGACGGCCCTGATGCCGAGGAAGCAGCCCACCTGGTTGACCTGGACGACCTGCATGAACTCGTCGAGGGGTGTGTCGAGGAGGGAGTTGAAGCGGAGGATGCCCGCGTTGTTGACGAGCCCGTCGACGTGGCCGTACGCGTCCCTGGCGGCGGTGACGGCCGCCTGCCAGTCGTCCTCCCGGCCGACGTCGAGATGGACGTACCGGGCGCCGATCTCCTTCGCGAGGGCCTCGCCCTGGTCGTCGAGGACGTCCGCCACGACCACCCGGGCACCCTCGGCCGCGAACAGCCTGGCCTCCCGCTCGCCCTGGCCGCGCGCGGCACCGGTGATGATGACGACCCGTCCGTCGAGCTTGCCCATGGCAGCCCCCTTCGCGCGGTGGACTCGGTGAACTCGGTGGACTCGGCATCGTACCGACATACCTGACGGAGCGTCAGATACAAGACCGGGACGTTGCTGAGGCGAATCTCACGTAACCCACAAGTAGGGATGTTTGACCCTGTCGGAGCCGGTCGGGAACTTCCAGGATCTGTCCCATGGCAAAGAGACGGCTGAAGAACAGAAAGATCAGGATCGTCGCGATCGGATCGGCCCTCGTGGCCGGCGGTGCCGTGGCCACGGTGCTGCTGCCGTCGGCGAACGCCGCCGACGAGAAGACGCCCGAGCAGATCATGACGATGTGCCAGCGGGCCGAGGTGCTCAACGGAAAGCAGCAGTCCATCTCCGATTTCGGCGGCCACCCCATCGCCGGACCGAGTTTCGCGTCCGACAACTGCGATTTCGTCGAGACGAAGTTCGAGACCTTCGACGGACCGGCCGAAAAGGCCTCCATCGACTTCCCGAACTGCGAACCGAACGCCACCGAACCGGCGAAGGTGTCGGTCTCCTGGCAGGCGACTACCGCACAGGGCCAGGGCAAGTACACCGTCACCCAACAGGGCGGCGGAGGAGGGCTCTTCGGGGCGCTGAGCGGATCCTGGCTCAAGCACAAGGGGACCCTCGACATGACCGTCAAGTCGGCGACCGCCGGGGACACGGAGCAGCGGGAAGTCCCGGTCGGCAAGGTGCTCCACATGGAGTTCACGCCGAAGATGCAGCGCATGACGGGCGAATGGCGGGTGCGAATCGACGCCCGTGAGGCGACGACCGTCACCAACGCCACTCCGGAGCAGAACTTCGTGGCCTCGGAGGTCGTCGAGGGCCCGGTCGTGCTGCCGGGCGCGGCCGGCGCCCCGGGTGTCGTGGACGGCACCTCCAAGGCCGTGCTGACCGACTGCTGACCGGCCGCCCCGCTCCCCTTCCCCCACAGGAGAACCCCATGACACGCACCGGCCGCACGAGAAGCCACCGGAGCAAGAAGAAGCGCATCACCCTCGCCCTGGCCCCGGTGGCGGCCGTCGCGGTGGCTGTACCGCTGATGAACCCCGCGGGTGCCGCCACCCCCTCGGAGGTGACCGCCGACTGTTCGGCGGACTCCGACAGGCTGGAGAACTGCGAGTTCGTCGACGTCCAGTTCAAGCGGAACAACCTCGGGCCCAACCAGCGCGTCTCCGCGGTGACCGACAACTGCGGATCGACGGGCACCGCCTCGAAGACGTTCAACGTGAGCACGTCCGTCACCAGGACCATTCAGCTGGAGGACGGATTCACCGCGGCCGCCGACACGAAACTCGGCAATTCCTTCTTCGAGATCGGCGTGAAGTTCAGCACGTCCGAGATCGACATCACGCGTGACGACAAGACGACCACCTTGCAGTTCAGCAGGACGGACACCGTGCAGCCCGACAGCGTCGGGTTCTTCATGTGGTCCGCGAAGCGCACCGACGTGAGCGGCTACCTCAAGGCCACGTACAAGGAGGCGCAGGACGGCGGCAAGGTCTTCTTCTCCCCGAGCGAGGGCGCCACGAGCGTGCACGTCTTCTATCCGCAGATCCTGAAGAACGGCACCCCCGACGGGCGTCTGTGGCTGCGCAACGTGAAGTGCGGAACGCCGGAGGCGTCGGGCCTGAAGAATTCCACGCGCGCCCTGAGGTCCGAGCCGGGATTCGGTGAGGGCGGCGAGAACGTCACCGACGTCGAGATTCCGCTGACGGAGATTCCGGCGCGGTAGACAAAGAGCTTCCGAGGTTCTCAGATGCGAAGCACGGGCGCGGCTCCCAGCCACCTCAGGACCGCGTCCGTGCTGCCGCGCGCGTCCAGCTTGGCGTAGATGTTGCTGAGGTTGTTGCGGACGGTCTTCTCGCTCAGCCGTAGGCGCAGCCCGATCTCCTGCGCGCCCAGCCCCGTCGACAACAGCTCCATGATCTGCCGCTCGCGCGGTGAGAGCTGCCCGCGCAGCCGCTCCAGCGCCGTGTCCTGCGTGGACGCCCGCCGGGCCCCCTCGCGCAGGGCCGCGCAGGCCGCCGGGGAGAGGTAGGTGTGCCCGATGGTGGCTCCGACGACGGCCGAGGAGAGCATGCAGGTGCAGTAGTCGCCCTCGACCAGGTACCCGGCGCCGCCCCGGAACACCTGCACGATGGTCTCGGCGTCCCGGTACGGACCGACCACGATCACCGGCACGCCGTCGGCCCGCAACTCCCGCAGGCCGTCCACCGGTTCGGCGCAGCGCAGGACGACGACGTCCACCCCGGCCGGGACGCGGAAGGGCGGGGGCGGGCGCAGGGTCACCACCCGCTCGACGTACGGGTCGTCCGGGGCCGGCCAGTCGGGGTGCGGCCAGGTGCCCTCGGGGCAGGCGAGGGCGACGGAGAGTTTCCGGGAAGTGCGCACGTCATTGTGTCCTTCCGCCGAAGCCGTACGTGTCCGTACGTCCGTACATACGGAGACCGGCGGGGACATGTTCAAGCTTTCAAGGAACGCGCTCACGGCAGCAGCGGCGCGACCTCCTCCCCGAACTGCTCGATCTGCCCGACGAGTTCGTCCCGGCTCCGGCTGCGGAACCGCACCTGGACCTGGTCCACCCCCATAGCGCGATAGGCCCGCAACGACTCGGCGATCGCGTCGGCGGGCCCGCTGAGCGTCCGCCGCCCGACGTCCCAGCCCGCCGTCCCGACGTACAGGGGCTCGGCGATGGCGCCGACGGTGAACGACCCCTCGATCCCGGCCTCTTCCCTGAGCCGCCGTATCCGCGCGATGCGGTCCGGCAGCAGGTCCCTCGGGTCTCCCTGCGGCAGCCAGCCGTCGCCCTTGAGCGCGGCCCGTCGTACAGCGGCGGGCGAGGATCCGCCGACCCACAGGGGGACACGGTCCTGCGCCGGGCGGGGCCGCTGCCCGAGCCCCTCGAAGTCGTACAGCTTGCCGTGGTGTTCGGGGAACTCGTCCGCCCCGAGAGCGGCGCGCAGGGCGTCGATCGACTCGTCCAGCACGGCCCCGCGCCGCTCGAAGTCGGCGCCCAGCGCCTCGAACTCCTCCCGGACATGCCCGGCCCCGACCCCGAGGGTCAGCCGGCCGCCCGACAGATGGTCGAGGGTCGCGTACTGCTTGGCGCCGAGCAGCGGATGCCGCAGTCCCACCACGGCGACGTGACTGAGCAGCCGGGCCCGCTCGGTGGCCGCCGCGAGGAAGGCGAGGGTGGCGACCGGGTCGTACCAGACCGTACTCATCGCGGACGCGAGCCGGCGGGGGATGGCGACGTGGTCGCAGCTCGCCAGGTAGGCGAAGCCGGCGCGGTCGGCGGCGCGGGCCACGGCGAGCAGATCCTCGGGCCCGGCGGCGGCTTCCCAGGGTTCGGCGTAGAGGGTGCTCTGGGACTGGACCGGGAGCTGGATCCCGTACGCCAGGCTCACCGCGTCCCGCCCCAGAGGCCGTCGTCGGTCAGCCCCAGCAGCTCGATCGCGTTCCGCCGCACGATCCGCTCCACCACCTCCGGATCCAGGTGCCCCATCTGCGCCTCGCCGACCTCGCGGGACTTGGGCCAGGTGCTGTCGGAGTGGGGGTAGTCGGTCTCGTAGAGGACGTTGTTCAAGCCGATCGCGTCCAGGTTGCGCAGCCCGAAGGCGTCGTCGAAGAAGCAGCCGTAGACGTGCTCGGCGAACAGCTCGGACGGCGGCCGGTGCACCTTGTCGGCGACCCCGCCCCAGCCGCGGTTCTCCTCCCACACCACGTCGGCGCGCTCCAGGATGTAGGGGATCCAGCCGATCTGCCCCTCGGCGTACATGACCTTGAGGTTCGGGAACTGCTCGAACTTGCCGCTCATCAGCCAGTCGACCATCGAGAAGCAGCAGTTGGCGAAGGTGATGGTGGAGCCGACGGCGGGCGGGGCGTCCGCGGAGGTGGAGGGCATCCGGCTGCTGCTGCCGATGTGCATGGCGACGACCGTGCCGGTCTCGTCGCACGCGGCGAGGAAGGGGTCCCAGTCGTCGGTGTGGATGGAGGGGAGCCCGAGGTACGGCGGTATCTCGGAGAAGGCGACGGCACGGACACCGCGTGCGGCGTTCCGCCGGACCTCCTCGGCGGCCAACTCGGGGTCCCAGAGGGGGATCAGGGTGAGCGGGATGAGCCGCCCGTGCGCCTCGGGACCGCACCACTCCTCCACCATCCAGTCGTTGTAGGCACGGACGCAGAGCAGCCCCAGCTCGTGGTCCTTCGCCTCGGTGAAGGTCTGGCCGCAGAAGCGCGGGAACGTCGGGAAGCAGAGGGCGGACTGGACGTGGTTGACGTCCATGTCGGCGAGCCGGGCCGGGACGTCGTAGGAACCGGGACGCATCTGCTCGTAGGTGATGACCTCCAGGCGTATCTCGTCCCTGTCGTACCCGACGGCGGTGTCGAGGCGGGTCAGGGGCCGGCGGAGGTCCTCGTAGACCCACCAGTCACCGACGGGACCGTCGTCGCCGGGCGCGCCCATGACGGGCTTGAAGCGCCCGCCGAGGAACGTCATCTCCTTCACGGGCGCACGGACGATCCGGGGTCCGGCGCCGCGGTACTTCTCCGGGAGCCGGTCCTGCCAGACGGTCGCGGGCTCCACCGTGTGGTCGTCCACGGAGATGATCAGCGGAAACGTGCTCTCGTGGGTGTCCATGGCGCTCACGGTAGCGCCGATCTGACGACCCGTCAGCTATGCGATCCGCATGGATCCCCCGGTCGCATGCTCCTGGGCCGTGAAGCGCGGCAGGCTGCGAACCTCGGGGTACTGAAGGACCTGGGTGAAGCGGGAGACATCCCACGTGCGGAAAGACCGCGGGACTGATCACGCTCGGCGACTGCAACACCGCGACGGCGCGCAAGCTGATCACCGCGTTGTGGGGAACCGGCCGGACGGAGGGGTCCATGCTGCTGGATCTCGACCTGGTCGCTGCGCCCGAGGTCGTACCCGAGCTGCGTCGCACGCTGCGCGCGTGCCTGGGTGCGCCCTGCGCCGACGTACAGCTGTGCGTCACGGAGCTGATCGGCAACGTCATCCGGCACGTCGGCGAGGGTGCCCCGGTGAGGGTGCGCGTATCACGCTCCGGCGGCCGGACCCGCGTCGAGGTCAGCGACCCGGACCCCCGCGCCCTGCCCGTCCTCCGGCACGCCACGGCCGATGACGAGACCGGTCGCGGCCTGCCCCTTCTCGACGCGGTGGCCTCGCGGTGGAGCGTCGAGCAGGGTGATGCGGGCAAGACGGTCTGGTGCGAACTGGCGTGGGACGAGCAGCACGGGCGTTCTGATGCGCGGGTTCTGGACATGCTTCGGCCGCGACGGCTCCCCCTCCGCGCCGCCGCGGCCGAACCCCGTGTGGAGATGGCTTACTTCGTCGGCTTGAAAGGCTCCGACGTGGCGTGCATGTCCTTCGTGGTCATGGGCTCACCGGTGGCGTGCATGTCCTGGGTGGTCACGTCACCGTCGGCGGTCTGCGCGTCGTTCACGGCGGCTTCCGTGTCCGTCGTGCCGGTGGCGTGCATGTCCTGCGGCTTGATGACCGGCTCGTCGCTCATGTCCTGGCTCCCGTTGATGTGTTTGTCAGTGGGTCGGCGAAGCCCGTCCGGTCACTCCCCCGCGGGTGGCCGGACGGGCCGTCCTGGGCCGCTCACCCTAGTTCGTCAGGCAAGGCCCTCATCAGTGACCCGTCTGCCCCCCGACGCGACGGATCGACTGGTACAAGAATGGCGTCCGGCGATAAACGAATGATGAACGCCCCGCAGGCAGTCACGCCGCCCGCACGGGGGTCAGCAGTTCCCGCACGGCCATTGCCTCGGGGGACCCCAGCTCCTCGTAGATGCGAAGAGCTTCCCGCCAGCACGCCTGCGCTCGATCCGTCTGTCCGATACCCGTGAGCGCGCGCCCCAGCACCGTGAGGACGTTGCCGCGCCGCCATTCACCACCGATGCCGCGCAGCACCGTCAAGGCGAGTTCGGCGTTGGTCGCCGCTTGGGCGTTGCGCCGTGCGGCGATGTCGACTTCGGCAAGGCGGAACAGGGTCATGCCCTCCCAGAGTCGCTGCCGGCTGTCACGGAAGACCTCCAACGCCTCATGGAGCCTGTCCGCCGCCGCCGTGAGCCCGCCGCTCTGGGTGAGTGCCATTCCCAGCGCGTAGCGGCCGTTGGCGCTCCGCATGGAGTTGCCCATGGCGTCGTAGATCTCGATGCCCTGCTGGGCCAGTGCCACCGCGCTCTGGGTCCGCCCCGCCGCGAGGTGGATTCGGGAGAGGTTGCACAGTGCGCTGGCCTCTCCCGGACGGTCGCCCAGTGTGCGGAAGTGCTGGATGGCATGGGAGAGGTGATCTTCCCCGTCCGCGTTGCGGTTCTGGTACAGCGCGATGATGCCGCGGGCGTTGCGCCCCCAGCACACGGGCAGGAGGTCGTTCGCCTGCCGGGCGAGGCGTATCACCCGCTCGGCTTCCTGGTCCGCCATGTCGAAGCGCCCGCCGTCGACGTGCGCATGAGCCAGGGTCATCAGTGCGCGGGCTTCCACTTGGGGAACGCCCACCTCCCGTGCCGCCTCCAGCAGTGCTTTTGCCGTCGCTTCGTACTCCCTCGGATGTGCGCCGGACTCGGAGAGGTCGAGTGCGGCCCACAGGAGGTCGATGGCCCGTGGGAGGCTCTGGGGACGGCTCGCCGACTGGCGGGCGAAGGCCAACAGGCAGTTCGCCTCGGTGTAGAGCCAGTCCCGCGCGGCTCTCCGGTCAGGAAACACCAGCCCCGGATACGCCGTGACCGCCAGATGGTCCACCAGCCGGTCCCCCGGCCGCTCGATCGCGTACACCCCGGCCGCGGACGCCAGATAGAAGTCCAGCAGCCGCGACAGCGCCGCCCCGCGCTCACTCGGCGGCAGCTCGTCCCGTTCGGCGCACGCACGCGCGTAGAGCCGCACCAGATCGTGGAAGCGATAGCGGCCGGGAGCCGCCGACTCCAGCAGGGAGGTGTCCACGAGGGACTCCAGCAGGTCCTCCGTGTCCTCCACGGGGAGATCCAGGATCGCCGCCGCGGCCGGGAGGGACATGTCCGGGCCGTCGGCCAGACCCAGCAGCCGGAAGGCGCGGGCCTGGGCGGGCTCCAGCTGGCCGTAGCCCAGCTCGAAGGTGGCCTTCACCGCCAAGTCGCCGGCCTGGAGTTCGTCCAGGCGGCGGCGTTCGTCGGCGAGCTTCGCCGCGAGGACCGACACCGTCCAGGTACGGCGGGCCGCCAGGCGGGACGCCGCGATGCGGATCGCCAGCGGCAGGAAGCCGCAGGCCGCCACCACGTCCAGGGCGGCCTTCCGCTCGGACGCCACCCGCTCCTCGCCCACGATCTTCGTGAACAGCGCCAGGGCCTCGTCCGGCGACATCACGTCCAGGTCGACCAGGTGGGCGCCCGCCAGGTCCACCATCCGCACACGGGAGGTGACCAGCGCGGCGCAGCCGTCGGTGCCGGGCAGCAGGGGGCGTACCTGGGCGGCGTCGCGGGCGTTGTCCAGCAGGACCAGGACGCGGCGGCCGGCCAGGACCGAGCGGTACAGCGCCGCGCGCTCCTCCAGGGAGTCGGGGATCGCCGTGTCGGCCGTGCCGAGGGCGCGCAGGAAGGACCCCAGGACCGTCTCCGGCTCCGCCGCCCGGGCGCCCGCCCCCTGGAGGTCGACGTACAGCTGTCCGTCCGGGAACGCCCCGCGCGCCTGGTGGGCCACGTGCACGGCGAGGGTCGTCTTGCCCACGCCGCCGATGCCGGCCAGGGCCGAGACCGCCATGACACGGCCCTCGGCGGCGGTCAGGATGTCGCCGAGCTCGCGCACGAAACCGGAGCGGCCGGTGAAGTCCGGCACCGTCGCGGGCAGCTGCGCCGGACGGACCGGGACGGCGGCCGGCTCGGGGGCCGGGGAGGAGGGCTCCGCGAGACCCGGGTCCGCCTGGAGGATCCGCTGCTGCAGTTCGCTCAGGCCGGGGCGCGGGTCCACGCCGAGTTCGTCGGCGAGCAGGCGCCGGGTGTCGGCGTACACCGCGAGGGCCTCGGCCTGGCGGCCGCTGCGGTACAGCGCCAGCATCAGCAGCTCGCGCAGCCGCTCGCGCAGGGGATGGGCCGCGGTGAGGGCGGTGAGCTCCGAGACCGCCTCCGCGTGGCAGCCCTGCTCCAGGTCCATGTCCAGCCGGGATTCGAGGAGCTGGAGCCGCCATTCCTCCAGGCGGACGCGCTGTGCCTCCGCGTACGGGCCCGGCACACCGGCCAGCGTCTCCCCGTCCCACAGGGCGAGGGCGCGCCGCAGCACGTCACGTGCGTGGCAGAGGTCGCCGGCCGACCGCGCCTTCTCCGCCTCGGTCGCCAAGTCCTGTGCGACGGCGAGGTCCAGGGCGCCGTCGCCGAGACCCCGTACCGCGTAGCCGCCGGACTCGCTGACCAGGACGCCCGGGTCCAGGACCTTGCGCAGGCGGGAAGCGTACGTCCGTAGGGCCGCCAGGGCCTGCGAGGGCGGTTCCTCACCCCACAGGGCGTCGATCAGCTCCGCGGCCGTGGCCGTACGGCCCTCGCGCAGCAGCAGGGCGGCGAGCAGGGCCCGTTGCTGGGGGGAACCGGTAGTGATCGGCGCTTCGCCGCGCGAGGCGCGCACCGGTCCGAGCACGCTGAAGCGCAGCGCCGCGGACTCCGCCGGCTTCGCGGACCCAGCCGATGTGCCGAACTCAGCCCCGTGAGCCGACTCCGGCGGCTCCGGCGAGGAGTCGGAACGCCGCTGCTCCGGTACGCGCGGCACACCGTCCGGTACACCGTCCATGCAGTCCCCCTAGACATCCTGAGCAACCACGCCAGTTTGCCTTGTGCACGGCGAATACGTCAGCCGTGGGGGGCACCGATCACAGGGCAACACACGGCGGTCCACGAGGTCTGCACACTGTCTCCGCACTGCTGTTGGAACTGGAGCAACTGGACCGAGGCCGGGGCGGGCGGGTTCAGGCAGGGAGCCTGACCGACTCGGCGGCAGCGCCCGAACTCTCAGGTCGGTGGTGGGTGTCTGTCCCGACGTGGGCTGCGGCCGCGCGCCATAGTGGGTCCGTCAGATCAGCAGTCGGCTCTACCGGAGGTGGCGGCATGCCCGGCGAGCAACCGCAGTTGTACGAGACGCTCGACGAGCGGTTCCGGACCGACCGGTGTCAGGCGGGGGACTCGAAGCTGGAGACGCTGTTCGAGGGGTGCCGGTGGGCCGAGGGGCCGGTGTATGTGCCGGCCGGGCGGTATCTGCTGTGGAGCGACATCCCGAACGACCGGCTGCTCCGCTGGGACGAGACCACCGGGTCCGTCGGGGTCTTCCGCTCACCCGCCGGGTACCCGAACGGCAACACCCTGGACGGCCAGGGCCGTCTCGTCACCTGCGAGCAGGGCAACCGGCGGGTGACCCGGACCGAGCACGACGGTTCGGTCACCGTGGTCGCCGAGCGGTTCAAGGGGAAGCGGCTCAACAGCCCGAACGACGCCGTCGTGCGGTCAGACGGGTCGGTGTGGTTCTCCGATCCCGAGTTCGGGATCGCGACCGACTACGAGGGGCACCGCGGGGAGAGCGAGATCGGGGCCCGGAACGTGTACCGGGTGGATCCCGGCAGCGGCGAGGTGCGCGTGGCCGCCGAGGGCTTCCAGGGCCCCAACGGACTGGTGTTCTCCCCCGACGAGCGCAAGCTGTACGTGTCGGACAGCGTGGCCAACCACATCCGTGTCTTCGACGTCCGGCCGAACGGCACCCTGTCCGGCGGCGACGTCTTCGCCGAGTGCCGGAACGGCAACTTCGACAACATCCGGTTCGACGACGAGGGACGTCTGTGGGCCGCCGCCCTGCACGGCGGTGTGCACTGTTACGACCCCGACGGCACGCTCCTCGGCCGCGTCCTGGTGCCCGGCACCGTCGCCAACATCCGGTTCGGCGGCGCCCGTCGCAACCGGCTGTTCATCGCCGCCGACAGCACCCTCTACTCCCTCGTCATGTCCGTCACCGGGACCCCGCCGCTGCCCCCGGTCAGCCGCTGAGCAGGCCGTCCCGCAGCGCCCCCTTCACGACCTTTCCGCTCGCGTTGCGGGGCAGTTCCGCCACGAACTCCACCGTCCTCGGGACCTTGTAGTTCGCCATCTCCCTGCGCGACCAGGCGATCAGGTCGTCCGCCGTCACGAGAGCGCCCGGCCGCCGTACGACGTAGGCCCGGCCGACCTCCCCCAGCCGGGCGTCGGGGACGCCGATCACCGCCACGTCCGCCACGTCCGGGTGGAGGCCCAGGAGTCGCTCTATCTCGGCGGGGTAGGCGTTGAAGCCGCCGACGACGAACATGTCCTTGAGGCGGTCGGTGATGCGCAGGTTGCCCGCCGCGTCCAGGACGCCGACGTCGCCCGTGCGCAGCCAGCCGTCCGCCGACAGCACCTCGGCGGTGGCCGCCTCGTCCTCGTAGTAGCCGGTCATGACGTTGAAGCCGCGGACCAGGACCTCGCCCGGCGTGCCGGGTTCCAGGGGCTCGCCCCGGGAGTTCACGACCCGCACCTCGGTGCCGGGGATCGCTCGGCCCGACGTCGACGCGATCACCGTCGGGTCGTCGCCGCGCCGGCACATCGTGACGACGCCGCCGGCTTCGGAGAGGCCGTAGGCCGTCAGGACCGTGCCGATGCCGAGTTCCCCACGCAGCCGCTCGACGAGTCCCAGCGGCACCACCGCCGCTCCCGTCACCACCAGGCGCAGTGCCGACAGGTCGTGCGCGTCCCGTGCCGGGTGGTCCAGGAGGGACTGGAGGAGGGTCGGGGGGCCCGGGAGCACCGAGACCCGTTCCGCCGCGATGTTGGCCAGGACCGTGCTCACGTTGAACACCGGCTGGGGAATCATCGTCACGCCCCGGATCAGGCAGGCGATCACGCCGGCCTTGTAGCCGAAGGCGTGGAAGAACGGGTTGACGATCAGATAACGGTCGCCCCGGGTCAGGCCCGCCAGGTCGCTCCAGATGTCGTACGCCCGCAGCGTCTGCGCGTGGGTGACGACCGCGCCCTTCGGGCGGCCCGTCGTGCCCGAGGTGAAGATGAGGTCCGAGGGCCGGGAGCCGTCGACCGCGTCGGCCGTCGCACGCACCTGTGCCGTCCCGACCGCCTCTCCGCTCGCCAGGAAGTCCTTCCAGGTGAGGAAGTCCGCCGGGGCGTCCTCCGAGAGGACCACCACGTGCTCCAGGGCCGGCAGGCCGGGCAGCGGGCCGGGGCCCGGGCCCTGACCCGCGGCTCTGCGCAGCGACGCCACGTACGACGTGCCGAGGAACGTGCCCGTCACGAACAGCAGCCGCACCCCGCTGCGCCGCAGGACGTCCGCCGCCTCCGCGCCCTTGAACCGGGTGTTCAACGGCACGAGCACCGCACCCGCCGAGACCGCGCCCAGGGCGCTGACGATCCAGTCGAGCGTGTTCGGCGCCCAGACGCCGACCCGGTCGCCCGGCCGGATGCCGTTCGCCAGGCAGGCCGCCGCCGCGCGCTCCACGCGGGCGCCCAGCTCCGCGTAGGTGATCCGGGTGCGGCCCTCGACGACCGCCTCGACGTCCGCGTACCGCTCGGCGGCCGTCCGCACCAGGCCCGGGATGCTTCCCCACTCCGTATCCGCTCGCACCGCAAGCCTCCCCAGCAGTACCGGCACAGGAGCTGACTAACCGTCAGGTTAGCTGTAATCTGACGACCTGTCAGCGAACCGTTCGGGCCGGAGGTGGGCGCAGCATGGCAGCAGGATCGGGAGGCCTCAAGGACGCCACCGCCATCGTCGGCACCGGCCAGACGCCCTTCGCCAAGCGACTCCCCGAGGACGAGCGCACCCTCGCCTGCCGTGCCGTCCTGGCCGCCCTCGACGACGCCGGGATCGCGCCCGGCGAGGTCGACGCCCTCGCCTCCTACACCATGGAGGAGACGGACGAGGTGGAGCTGGCGAAGGCCTGCGGCTTCGGGGACCTCACCTTCTTCAGCAAGGTCGGCTACGGAGGCGGCGGTTCGTGTGCCACCGTCGCCCACCTCGCCGCCGCCGTCGCCACCGGGCAGGCGAACGTCGGGGTCGCCTGGCGGTCGCGCAAGCGGGGCAGCGGGCCCCGGCCCTGGACGAACACCGTCGTCCAACTGCCCACCCCGGCCCAGTGGACCCGGCCGTTCGGGCTGCTCAGGCCGGTCGACGAGATCGCCATGCTCGCCCGTCGCTACATGCACGAGTACGGAGCCACCCGGGACCACCTGTTCAACGTCGCCCTGGCCTGCCGCAACCGCGCCAACCAGAACCCCGCCGCGATCATGTACGACCGACCCCTCACCCGCGAGATGTACATGACGTCCCGGTGGATCAGCGAACCCCTGTGCCTCTTCGACAACTGCCTGGAGACGGACGGGGCGCTGGCCTGTGTCGTCGTCTCCGCCGAGCGCGCCCGGGACTGCCGCAGGAAACCCGTCTACGTCCACGCCGCCGCCCAGTCGCTCCCCGCCCAGCACCACGGCATGGTCAACTACTGGAACGACGACCCCCTCACCGGACCGGCCTGGACCGCCGCCCGGCACCTGTGGAAGCACTCCGACCTGACACCTCAGGACGTGGACGTCGCGCAGATCTACGACGCCTTCACGCCCCTGGTCCTGCTCTCACTGGAGGGCTACGGCTTCTGCGGGCGGGGCGAGGGCGGGGCGTTCACCGAGGGCGGGGCGCTGGAGATCGGCGGGTCGCTGCCCGTGAACACCGGCGGGGGCGGGCTCTCCGAGGCCTACGTCCACGGCTTCAACCTCGTCAACGAAGGGGTGAAGCAACTGCGCGGGACCAGCACCGCGCAGGTGCCGGGTGCCTCGTCCTGTCTGGTCACCGCGGGCGAGGGCGTCCCGACCTCCGCTCTGCTGCTGAGGAGTTGACATGCTGCGTCCCGTCACCGACACCGACGGCGCCCCCTTCTGGGAGTACGCCGCCCGGGGCGAGCTCCGTGTCCAGGCCTGTGCCGGCTGCGGTGAGCTCCGTTTCCCGCCCCGGCCCTGCTGCCCGCACTGCCAGTCCTTCGAGGCCGAGTGGCGCCGGGTGTCCGGGCGGGGCCGCGTCTGGTCGTACGTCGTTCCGCATCCGCCGCTGCTGCCCGGCTATGCCGAGCTGGCTCCGTACAACGTGGTCGTCGTCGAGCTCGACGAGGCGCCGCGCATCCGGCTCGTCGGCAACCTCGTCGCCGGGCCCGGGGAGCCGCTCGACTCCCTTGCGGCGGACCGTATCCGGATCGGTGCCCGGGTGCGGACCGTCTTCGACGACGGGCTTCCCCGGTGGGTTCCGGAGCGGTCATGAGCGGTGTGCTGGTCAGTGCCGACACGGACAGCGGGGTCGCCGTCGTCACCCTGAACCGGCCGGACCGGCTCAATGCCGTCGATCTGGAGATGGCCGGTGAACTCGCCCGGGTCTGGCGGGAGTTGCGGTTCGACGACTCCGTGCGGGCCGTCGTCCTCACTGGCGCCGGCGAACGCGCCTTCTGTACCGGCATCGACCGGGACGCCGTCGTGCCGCAGCCGAGCTCGCCGTACGCGCAGGACGATCCGCTGCTCGGCATCGGGCCGAAGGCGAACGACCTGTGGAAGCCGGTCGTCGCCGCCGTGCGCGGGATGGCCTGCGGAGGTGCCTTCTACCTGCTCGGGGAGGCGGAGTTCCTGATCGCCGACACCACCGCCGCCTTCTTCGACCCGCACACCACCTACGGCATGGTCAGCGCCTACGAGTCCGTCCTGATGGCGCAGCGCATGCCGTACGGGGAGGTCGCGCGGATGGCGTTGATGGGGACGGCCGAGCGGATCTCCGCACGGCGGGCCTACGAGGTCGGACTGGTGTCGGAACTCGTGGCGGAAGGGGAGGCGTTGGGGGCGGCGCGTGCGTGCGCCGCCGTCATCGCCGGGTATCCGACCGAGGCCGTGCAGGGGACCGTGCGGGCGCTGTGGGCCGCGAGCGAGGCGGGGCGGTCCGGGGGCATCGCACAGGCACCGCATCTGATCGCGCTCGGGAACGCGGCGGGTGAGCGGCAGGCCCGGCTGTTCGCGGCGCGGCGGCGCGAGTACCGGCTGCGCTGACGCCGGTTGCACTGACGCCGGTTGCGCTGACGTACGGGCTGCGCCAGGAATCGTTTACCCATACACGCGTATGCTCGACGGGTGGTTGAGCATCGAATGATCGACGTGAACGGCATACGACTGCACATCGCCGAGCAGGGCGAGGGCCCGCTCGTGGTGCTGCTGCACGGGTTCCCGGAGTCCTGGCACTCCTGGCGGCACCAGATCGGGCCGCTGGCCGAGGCCGGCTTTCGGGTGGTCGCGCCCGACCAGCGCGGATACGGGCGCAGCGATCACCCCGAGGACGTGACCGCGTACAGCATCCTCCACCTGGTGGGCGACGTGGTCGGGCTGGTCCACGCGCTGGGTGAGGAGCGGGCGTTCGTCGTCGGGCACGACTGGGGAGCGCCGGTGGCCTGGCACACCGCGCTGCTGCGGCCGGACGTGGTGCGCGGGGTGGCGGGGCTGAGCGTGCCGCCGCCGTTCCGTGGCGGACAGCCGCCGCTCACCACCATGCGGGAACGGTTCGGCGGGCGCTTCTACTGGAACTACTTCGAGCAGCCCGGGGTCGCCGAGGCCGAGTTCACCGCCGACACCCGCACCACCCTGCGCAAGCTGCTGTACTCCGCCTCCGGTGACGCCCCGGGCGCCGGACGCCCCGAGCAGGCCCTGGTCGACCCGGAGCGCGGCTGGCTGGCGGACGCGCCCGACCCCGAGGTGCTGCCCGGGTGGCTGACCGAGGAGGACCTCGACGCCCTCACCGACAGCTACGCGCGGGGCTTCACCGGCGCGCTCAACTGGTACCGCAACCTGGACCGCAACTGGGAGCTCACCGCCCCCTGGCAGGGAGCGGTGGTGTCCCCGCCCGCGCTGTACGTGTACGGCGACCGGGACTTGGTCCCGGCCTTTCCGGGGACGCCCGAACTGATCGAGAAGCTGCCCGAGTTGATGCCCGACCTGCGCCGGAAGCCGCTCGTGCTGCCCGGCTGCGGCCACTGGACGCAGCAGGAGCGGCCCGCCGAGGTGAACGAGGCACTGCTGGACTTCCTGACGGAGCTGCGGGACTGACGCGGGACGTCGGTCGCCGAGTCAGTCGTCGACGAGGGCCTGCCGGTCGACCTCGCAGTGGTCGACCGAATCCACCAGGCCCGAGCCGCCGACCCGGACGTCGACGGTGGCCGAGCCGCTCGCGGGGACCGTGACGTCCCCGTGGCGGGCGACGACGGTGATGTCCTGGGCGTCCTTGAAAGTGACCGACACGGAGAAGACGGCCTCGCGGCCGTTGGGGTTCCTGACCTCGACGGTCGCGTACGGCGAGGCCGGGGTCGCGCAGCTGACCAGTTTCGCCGTGCCGTCCCTCAAGGGCCTGCCGCTGCCTTTGGACGAGGAAGTCGGGGTGGAGCCGTAGCCGGGCCTGCGGGTGTAGGAACTGCCGCCGCCGCTCCCGTAGGAGTCGTCGTCGGAGCCGTAGGAGCCGCCCGAGCCGTACGAGCCCGACGAGCTGCCGCCCGACGTCGACGAGCTCGAACTGTCGTGGTCCTGGCTGGAGCTGCTGCACCCGCCCCCGCCGCTGCCGCCGTGACCGTGGCTGCCGCCGCGGCCCCGGCCCGTCGAGAAGCCGGTCAGTGCCAGGACCACCAGGACCACCACAGCTGTGAACTTGAACCCGCGCCCCCGTGTCTGCATGGCGGACAGCCTAGTGATCACCTGTCACGGTCATGTCACCGCGTGACGACCGGCGCGTACCCGACGTGGTCGGGCGCGCGGCCGTCCCGGGCGCGTCACACGCTGCGCGCCGTCCCCGTGCCCTTCTCCGCGTCCAGCGCGTACACGCAGCGGTCCTTGCTGCACGCGTACACCACTCCGTCCTGGACGACCGGCGAGCCGGTGATCTCGCCGCCGGTGGCGAGCTTCCAGCGGAGCCGGCCGTCGTCGGCCTTCAGGGTGTAGAGCAGGTGGTCGGTGGAGCCGAAGTGGATACGGCCCTCGGCCACCGAGGGTGCGCCCACGATGTCGCCGCCCGCCTGGAAGCGCCACTTGGGTGTGCCGGTGACCGCGTCGAGGGTGTAGAGACCCTTGCCGCTGCCCACGTGGACATGGCCGGCGGCGACCAGGACCGGGTCGACGGACGCCCGGGACTCCGTGGCGATGCGCCACCGGTCACGGCCGTCGGTGGCGTCGAGGGCGTAGACCGTGCCGAGGTAGTCGGCCAGGTAGATGCCGCCGCCGGTGACGGCCGGTCCGGGGACGAAGGTGGGCGGGGAGAGGAAGACGGCCGGGGCCTCGAAGTGCCATTTGACGTGCCCGGCGGCCACGTCGAGGGCGAGGACGCGGGTGCCGGCGCTGACGTAGACGTAGCCGTCGTTCGCCTGGGCGATCCGGACCGGGACGCCGCCGCAGGAGGCCGCGTCGCCGATGGGGTACGACCAGCGCTCGTCGCCGGTGCGGGCGTCCAGGGCACGCAGCCGGGCGTCCTGCCACACGTAGACCGTGCCGTCGTGCAGGGCGGGTCCGGCCTCGGGGGACTCGAAGTCGCTCTGGCAGCCGGTGACCTCCCAGAGCTTCTGGCCGTTCGAGGCCTCCCAGCCCTGGACACCGCCGCCCCGGGTGCCGGTGACGACGGTGCCGCGGCCGGCCTTGAGCGAGTAGACCCAGGCGTCCGTCTGGAGGCGCCACAGGTCGGCGCCCTCACGGGCGTCGAGGGCGAACAGCGTGGGCCCGTCGGAGGCGTGGATACGGCCGTCCGCGACCGCCATGGACCAGGCGACGTCCCGGGTCTTGAAGCGGCGGCGGCCGGTGGCCACGTCCAGCGCGTGCACCTCGAAGGAGGTGACGTAGACCAGGTCGCCGTCGACGGACGGGGTGCCCCAGACGTCGTTCGACATGCGGAAACGCCAGGGCCGCCAGCCGCTCGCCTGCTCGGGCGGCGCGGCCGGGGCCGGGGGCGCGGCGACGGCAGGGCCCACGGCGGGGTCTGTGCCGTTGACGCCGGGGCGGGGCTTGGACCAGGAGGCGGCGAGGGCGGTCTCCGGAGGGGGTGCCTTGACGGCGGCGGCACGGACGTCGGCGACGCGCGGGCCCGGGCCGATGGGCACCTGGGCGCCGGCCAGCCGGACGGGGCCGGTGTCGGGGCCGCCGACCGGCGCCGGCACGGGCGCGGGCGCCGGGACGACGGGGTCGTGCGAGGGCGGGGGCGGGATCGGCGCGGGGCCCGGGGCCGGGCCGGGGGCGGGGCGTCCGCCGCCGCTGCGCCCGGCGCCGGAGGCGGGCTTGCCGGCCGGGCGGCCGTTGCGGCGGGTCTCGATCAGGCCGACGGCCCGCTCGGGCAGCCACGCCGAGGCCGTGCCGCTGTCGTCGGAGCCGGAGCCGAAGAGGTGGGGGGCCAGCTGGGCCTGGAGGTCGGCCGGGTTGGGGCGGGCCGTCGGGTCCATCTGCATACAGGACTCGATGAGCGGACGCAGCTCGTCCGGGAGGCCCTCCAGGTCCGGGCCCTCGCGCAGCAGCATGAAGACGGTCTCGACCGGGTTGGCGCCGTGGAAGGGCGGGTGTCCGGTGGCGGCGAAGACCAGCATGGAGCCGAGGGAGAAGACGTCGCTCGCGCCCGTGACGCTGCGGGAGTCCTTCGCCTGCTCGGGGGACATGTAGGCGGGCGTACCGACGGCGACGTTCGTCATCGTCAAACGTGTGTTCGAAACGCCCGACGCGATACCGAAGTCGATCACCCGGGGGCCGTCCTCGACGACGAGGACGTTCGACGGCTTGAGGTCCCGGTGCACCAGCCCGGCGCCGTGGATGGACTGGAGCGCCTCGGCCACGCCCGCCGCCAGCCAGCGCACCGCCTGGGCCGGCAGCGGCCCGCAGTCGTTCACTATCTCTTCGAGAGAGGGCGCGGGAACGTACGCGGTGGCGAGCCACGGCACGGCGGCGCGCGGGTCGGCGTCCACGACGGCGGCCGTGTAGAAGCCGGAGACGGCGCGGGCCGCCTCCACCTCACGCGTGAAGCGGACCCGGAACAGCTGGTCCTCGGCCAGCTCCGTCCGGACGGTCTTGATCGCCACGCGCCGGCCGGACGCCGAGCGCGCGAGATAGACCAGCCCCATGCCGCCGGCACCCAGCCGTCCCAGCACCTCGAACGGCCCGATCCGCCGCGGATCGTGCTGCGTCAGCTGATCCACCACTTGCCTGCCACCTCCCCGTACGAGCCGCGCCAAGCCACATGTTCCACGCGACCCCGTGCAGCGTCTCACCACCGCACCGCCATGGCGGCACGCACCCCGATTCTTCCTGGCCGGAGCCCTGGTTGCGAACCCGGTGACAATTGGGATGTCTCCGTACACAGGCGATCAAATGCTGACCAAACAATGCCTGCTCAGCCCTGCTCAGCGGTGCAGCAGCGCGAAGGACGCCCCCTGATTGTCCGTGACGACGGCGACCGTGCCGTACGAGGTCCGGAAAGGCGGGGCCTGGATCCGGCCGCCGAGCCGGGTGACGTCCTCCAGTGCGGCCGGTACGTCCTCGACGGCGAAGTGGACGAGGAAGTGGGGCGGCATCTCGGCCGGGTACACGTCGGACACGGGGGCGCGGCCGAAGTCCGGCTCGGCGTCCGGCCCGAACAGGGCCTCCTGGAAGAGATCGCCGTAGAAGGCGTTGGCCGCCTCGGTGTCCCGCGCGTACAG
This sequence comes from Streptomyces sp. NPDC052064, assembly GCF_055585925.1. Taxonomy (NCBI): domain Bacteria; kingdom Bacillati; phylum Actinomycetota; class Actinomycetes; order Kitasatosporales; family Streptomycetaceae; genus Streptomyces; species Streptomyces sp. NPDC052064. Next base: position 33,634 of record NZ_JBVJJE010000009.1, on the reverse strand, counting down.
CTCGGCCCAGGCGAAGGTGCCCGGCTCGTGGCGCCTGCCGAAGCCGGGGTGCTCGTCCGGCTGCCACAGGGCGAAGACGGCCCCCTCCGAGTCGGTGACGAGGGCGGTGACACCCAGCTCGCCGGCCGGCACCGGCGCCGAGACGACCTGCCCGCCGGCCACCCGGATGCGCCGGACCAGGGCCGCCGCGTCCGGGGTCGCGAAGTACACCGTCCAGACGGTGGGCAGCCGGCCGTCCACCTTGCGGACCAGCGCGGCCACGGGTTCACCGTCCTTCAGCGCCTGCGCGAAGGGGCCGAACCAGTCCTCGAAGGTCCATCCGAAAAGTTCACCGTAGAACCGCTTGCCCGCCTCGACGTCGGGAAGCTGCGCGTCCACCCAGCAGGGAACGCCCTCTGCGTACACCGATGCCCTGTTTTCGGCCATGCCGACAACGTAACCGCGACTGCCGCACCCCGCAGACCAGGCACACCAGCCTCCGCACTCCCTTACACCCCATTTGCAGTCGGCCGAATCGCGCCCCGATCACGCCTCGGTAAGCTGACGGCATGACAGGACAAGTGCGTACCGTCGACGGCCGCGTGGCCGGCCGGCGTGGGCAGGCGACCCGGCAGAAGCTGCTCGACTGCCTCAGCGAGATGCTCAGCTCCTCCCCGTACCGGGACGTCAAAGTCATCGATGTCGCCCGGAAGGCGGGCACTTCGCCCGCCACCTTCTACCAGTACTTCCCGGACGTCGAGGGCGCCGTCCTGGAGATCGCCGAGCAAATGGCGACCGAGGGCGCCGCGTTGGCCGAGCTCTTGGACGGCCGCTCCTGGGCCGGCAAGGCCGGCTGGCAGACGGCGCAGGAACTCGTCGACGGGTTCCTGGAGTTCTGGCGCAAGAACGACGCGATCCTCCGGGTCGTCGATCTCGGCGCCGCCGAGGGCGACAAGCGCTTCTACAAACTCCGGATGAAGATCCTCAACTCGGTGAACAACTCCCTCGCGGACGCCGTCGCCGAGCTCCGGGCCAAGGGCAGGGTCGACAAGGACGTGAACCCGGCGGCCGTCGCCGGCTCACTGGTCGCGATGCTCGCGGCCGTCGCCTCCCACCAGAAGGGCTTCTCCTCCTGGGGCGTGAAGCAGGCCGAACTGAAGCCGAACCTCGCGCTGTTGGTACACCTGGGCGTCACGGGCAGGAAGCCGACGAAGTAGCCCCCGCCCCGGCGATCCCGGCCTTTTCCCGCACCCAAGTCCTGTCTGGCAGGCGGCGGTCCACCCGAGTGGACCGCCGCCTGTTGCGCTTTCTGCGCTTTCTACTTTCGTACGATCCTGAACAACCGGATCTCCCGCTCCACCCGCGCCTGGTACGCCGCGTACGGCGGCCAGAACGCCAGCACCGCCTGCCATGCCGCCGCCCGCTCCGCCCCCTCCAGCAGCCGGGCCGTGACCGGGAGGTCCTGGCCCTTCCAGCTGATGCGGGCGTCGGGACGCGCGAGCAGATTGTGGCTCCAGGCGGGATGCCCCGGCCGCCCGAAGTTGGACCCGACCAGAAGCCAGCTGCTCCCGCCGTCCTCCGGAACGCAGGCCAGCGGCGTACGACGGGGCAGGCCGCTCTTCGCCCCGGTCGAGGTCAGCACCACCCCGGGCAGGAGCTGCGCGCTGAGCAGCACTTTCCCGCGGGTGAGCCGGTGCACGGCCCGGTCGAGGGACGGGAAGACGTACGGTGCCACGCGCGCGAACCCCCGGGTGGAGGACACCTTCTGCACGAACCGCACGCCCCTCATCGGCCGGCCTCCTCGAAGACGTGCGCCACGTCGGCGGCGTGGGCCCGCAGCCGGTGCACCGGCCCGAACAGCAGCTCGTCGCCCGCGGCACGCTTGAAGTACGGGTGGACCTCGTACTCCCAGGTGAAACCGATGCCGCCGTGCAGCTGGATCCCCTCGGCGGCGGCGCGGCGCAGGGCCTGGAGCGCCTGGGCCAGGGCGAGGCCGCCGACGGCCTCCCCGTGGGCGGCGGCCCAGGCCGCGTAGTACGCCGCCGAGCGGGCCGCCTGCACCTGGACGTACACGTCGGCCAGCCGGTGCTTGACCGCCTGGAAGGAGCCGATCGGCCGCCCGAACTGCTCACGCTGCCCCACGTACCGGACGGTTCGCTCCAGCACCTGGTCGGCGGCCCCCACGGCCTCGGCGGCGAGACAGGCGGCGGCGGTGTCGCCGAGCCGGGCGAGGGCGGTGAGGACGTCGGCGGCTTCGCTGCCCAGCAACTCGGCGGGTGTGTGCCGCAGTTGGATACGGGCTTGCGGACGGGTGGCATCCAGCGCGGTCCGGCGTACGCGGGTGAGGCCGGTGGCGTCACCGCGCACGAGGAAGAGCAGCACGCGGGAGCGGGCGAACCCACCGGTGTGGGCGGCGACCACGAGCAACCGGGCACTGTGCCCGTCGAGGACCTGGTCGGCCTGCCCGTACAGCCGCCAGCCACCGTCGGCCTGCCGGGCCTGCACGCCCCCGGCCCGCCCGCCGCCGGCCCACTCCCCGCGCCGGTCGTGGCCGGTGAGTCCGAGGGCGGTGCCGAGGGCGGGACCCGGCACCGCGAGAGCGGCGGTGAGCCCGCCGGAGGTGATACGCGGGAGCAGGTCCGCCCGCTGGGCGTCGGTGCCGAGGGCGAGCAGCAGCGGCGCCGTGAGGACGGCCGTCGCGAGCAGCGGGGAGCCGGCGAGCGCCCGGCCCGTCTCTTCGCAGGCCAGGGCCAGCTCGGTGACCGAGCAGCCGACACCGCCGTAGGCCTCGGGGAGGGCCAGTCCGGGCAGCCCGAGCTGTTCGGCGAGGGCGGCCCACAGAGCCGGGTCGTACCCGGCCGGGGTGTCGACGGCGGCCCGCAGCTCCTCGGGGCCGCACCGCTTGTGGAGCAGTTCGCGCAGGGTGCGGCGGATCTCGTCCTGTTCGGCGGTGAAGCGGGCGTCCATGGGGATACCACCTCCGCATCTGACGGTGCGTCATATTAGGGCGGTGAGGCGGGGATGCCCAGAGCCCCGACGCTCCCGCCGGCGCGATATCTGATGTACCGTCAGATTTATGGTTGCCCGGAGGAAAGTGGCCGTCGTCGGTGTCGCTCTCTCGGACTGCGGCCGCGTGGACGACGCGACCCCGTACGCCCTGCACGCCCAGGCGGCCCGCCGCGCCCTGGCCGACGCGGGCCTGGACCGCTCGCTGGTCGACGGCTTCGCCTCGGCGGGCCTGGGCACCCTGGCCCCCGTCGAGGTCGCCGAGTATCTGGGACTGCGCCCCACCTGGGTCGACTCGACCTCCGTCGGCGGCTCCACCTGGGAGGTCATGGCGGCCCACTCGGCGGACGCGATCGCGGCCGGGCACGCGCGCGTGGTGCTGCTCGCCTACGGTTCGACGGCCCGCGCGGACGTCAGGGCGGGCCGCCGCACGGGGACGCTGTCCTTCGGCACGCGCGGACCCCTGCAGTTCGAAGTCCCCTACGGCCACACCCTGATCGCCAAGTACGCCATGGCGGCCCGCCGCCACATGATCGACTACGGCACGACGATCGAGCAGTTGGCGGAGGTGGCGGTCCAGGCCCGGGCCAACGCGGCCCTGAACCCGGAGGCGATGTTCCGCACCCCGGTCACGGTGGACGAGGTCCTGGCCGGCCCGGTGATCGCCGACCCCTTCACCAAGCTGCACTGCTGCGTCCGTTCCGACGGCGGGGCGGCGGTGCTGCTGGCGGCGGAGGAGTACGTACGGGACTGCCGTACGTCCCCGGTGTGGGTGCTGGGCAGCGGGGAGCACGTCTCGCACGCCGCGATGTCCGAGTGGGCGGACTTCACGGTGTCCCCGGCGGCGGTGAGCGGACGACTGGCCTTCGAGCGGGCGGGCGTACGGCCGGACGAGATGGACTTCGCGGAGATCTACGACGCGTTCACCTACATGACCCTGGTGACGCTGGAGGACCTCGGCTTCTGCGGGAAGGGCGAGGGCGGGGCGTTCGTGGAGAAGGGCCGGCTGCGGGTCGAGGGCGGGGGGCTGCCGGTGAACACCGACGGGGGTGGGCTGTCGGCTCAGCATCCGGGGATGCGGGGGTTGTTCCTGCTGGTGGAGGCGGTACGGCAGTTGCGGGGGGAGGGCGGGGAGCGGCAGGTGCGGCGGCGCGGCGACGGGGGGCCGCCGCGGCTGGGGGTGGCGTCCGGGACGGGTGGGTGGTTCTGCTCTTCGGGGACGGTGGTGTTGGGGGCGGGGTGAGGGTCTGCCTCCGGCCCCTCGGAACCCCCCGGGCCCCGCACGGCGTCTCGGCTTTCATCGCTACCGAGCCGCATGGAGGTCACGCCAGGTCATGGCACACGACGGAGACCAGCCGGTCGGCGGTGTCGGTGAGGCACTCGGCGCCGTCAGGCGCTACCGCCGCGCGCTGTACGGCTTCACCCTCCGCGTGTCCGTCCTGACAGCCGTGGTCGGCTGCGCGATCGTGGCCGGCGGATTCGCGGCGACGTGGGACACCTTCGAGGCCGTCCGGGACTACGCGGACTCCAACATCGCCAACGAGGACTCCTACGTGGCCTACGCCGACGGCGGCATGCCCCCGTTGGTCCGGGCCGGTGCCGTGGTGGCGCTTCTGCTGCTCGTCCTGGCCCTCCTCGTCCTCTCCGTCCTGCACACCGCGTACGCCGTCGGCGACTCGCACGCCAGGCGCGACGGCGGACCGCTGACCACCCGCGAGTTGTGGCGGCGCACCCGCGGACGCCTCCCCGCCGCCCTCGTGGTCAACGCGCTGACCGGACTGGCCGTGGGCGCCGCAGTGGGGGCGGCCTTGGTGTGGTGGGACCTCGTCGAGCGCGGCAAGGTGCCAGGCGTCGAGCCCACGCCCCTGCACGGAACCGCGACCCCGCAGTACACGCTCGTGGGCTGGGTGCTGCCGATCGCCGTCGGGTGCCTCGGCCCGCTGCTGTACTTCCGCCTCTCGGTGGCCACGGCCGAGACGGTGCTGGAGGGCCGTTCCCCCTTCGTGGCGCTGTACCGCTCCTGGGTGCTGACCCGCCTCGCACGCCGGCGCGTCCTCGGCCTGGGCACGCTGGTCACCGCGGTCGCGGTGCTCGTCTTCGGACTGGCCCGGTACGCGGCCGCTCCCCTGGCCCACTTCGCCGGCCTCGGCATGCTGTGGCTCAGCGACGACAACGTGTGGATCACCGGCGTACTGGTGCTGATCCTGCCCACAGCCGTGGCCCTCCTCCTGCTGCCTCCGCTGGTCATGCCGCTGGTGTGCGCGGGGTTCGCCCGTCTCCACGGGGAACTGCGCGCGCGGGAGGCGGCGGGGCGGGTTGCCGGCGTGTCTTGAGGGCCGTCCGCTGTCCGCTGTCCGCGTGTCAGCGGTGCCTCATCCCGATGTGCTGATGGCGTGGTTGATCGCGGAGGCGACGTCGTCAGCGATATGAGTGGGCCGGTAGGAGTCCTCGGTCCAGACCCGTCCGTCCGTCACCCATACGCTCCGAAGACCTAGCGTGTCGGCGCCCGCGATGTCGGCGTGCGGTGAATCGCCGATGACCCACGCGCCCGGCAGGGGGAGGCTGACGAGAGAGGCTGCCGCCTGGAAGATCTCCGGTTCCGGCTTCTTGTGGCCGACGTCTTCGGAGATGACCCAGCCCTGGACGAACCGATCGAGTCCGGTATTCCGGATCTTCGCTTCCTGCTGGACAGTGCGCCCATTGGTGACGATGACGCAAGCCCAGCCGTCCGCCTGCGCGTTGCCCAGCGCATCGCGCGCTCTCTGCGCCAGGACGACGCGATCGGCGGCGCCGGTGTCGAGCAGAGCACGGATGGCGGTGGTCGGCACCACGTCGCCGTAGCGGCCGGTCAGGGCCGTGGCGACTTCGTGACGTGCGGTGTAGCCGCTGGCGTCGGTGGCCATCACCCAAGTGAGGTCGGAGGCGGGCAGACCGTGCTCGGCGAGGAAGTCGACGACGGCGGAGCGGAAGGCCGCATCGCGGTCGACGAGTGTGTTGTCCAGGTCCAGCAGCAACAACGGCATGACCGGCAGTAGATCACTTCTTCGGAAGTCGAAGCCCCGCCGGTCGTGGAGAAGGCATGCGCCTTCTCCACGACCGGTGCGCTGTGCTGCGTCCCTGCGGAAGCAGCGGCAGGAACTCCCGCATCCACACGTGGTAGTACGGCCGGCGGAAACCGTGACGACTCCGGTTGCATGAGATCACCCGCAACTGCGTGCGCGCCTTCCAGTAACACCGCCGGGCGGCCTCCAGGGCTTGTTGCCTGCGCCGTATCTGACGTACCGTCAGATACGGTGTCGGGCGGCAATGCGGGAGCATGGGCATGGACACGATCTGGCTCACCGGAGCGGAATGGCTGGCCGTGCTGCGGATCGGGCTCGGGCTGTGGTGGCTGGAGAGCTGGAGGCACAAGGACCGCCAGGCCTGGTTCGAACGGGGCACCGGCATCACGTGGGCGGCCGGGATCGCCGCCAAGCACCGCTGGAGCGCCGTACGTTCGGGCTTCGACAGGGTCGTCACGCCCCACCCGCGCGCGATGGCGCACGTCGTCGTCTACGCCGAACTCGCCCTCGGGCTGGGCCTGATCACCGGCTTCCTCACCCCGATCGCCCTGGCCGGTGGATTGCTCCTCAACGCCCTCTACTTCACCCTCATGATCCACGAGGTCGCCGAGCAGGGGCAGAACTCCATGATGGCGCTGATGTCGGTCGTCGGCCTGTTCGGGATGTCCTGGCAGACCTGGTCGCTGGACAGCGCGCTGGGGCTGTTCTGATGGCCGGGCGGTTCGACCTGCCCGAGCCGGACGCCTTCACCCGGATGTACTGGGACGCGGCCGCCGAGGGCCGGCTGCTGATCCGCCGCTGCCGGGCCTGCGGCCGGGCCCACCACTACCCGCGCGAGTTCTGCCCCCACTGCTGGAGCGAGGACGTCGCCTGGGAGCCCGCGAGCGGCCGCGCCACCCTCTACACCTGGTCCGTCGTCCACCGCAACGACCTGCCGCCCTTCGCGGAACGCACGCCGTACGTCGCCGCCGTGGTCGATCTCGCCGAGGGGCCGCGGATGATGACGGAGGTCGTGGGGGCGGGAGAACCGTCGACGGGGGAACCGTCGGCTCGGGAGCTGTCCGCCGGGGCGGAACTGGAGGTCGCGTTCCGGGACGGGATCCCCGTGTTCCGGGTCGTGCCGGGCCCGGCCGACGGGTGAACGGCGCCGCCCCACGCGCTTGAATGGCCCCATGGCCCCCATACGCGACCGGTCCCTGACCGGCCCCCTCCCGGAAATCCACGGCCGCGGCCTCCATCTCCGCCCCTGGGACGCCGCGTCCGGCGCCGACGTCGAGACATGGCTGCGCGGCATGCGGGACCCGGAGTTCCGGCGCTGGAACACCCCCCTGAGGCTGGTCACGGACCGGACGAGCGCCCGGGAGTCGCTGCTCGCGCGGGCCCAGAGTGCGGCGGAGGGCACGTCCATGTCGTTCCGGATCGCGGACGCCCGTAGCGGCACCGCCCTGGGTCACATCGGCGTCAACGAGATCAAGTACCACCTGAAGGTCGCCCGCGTCGGCTACTGGGTGCTTCCCGAGGCCCGCGGCGAGGGCGTCGCCACCCGGGCCCTCCTGCTCGCCGCCCACTGGGCCCTCACCGAACTCGGCCTGCACCGCCTGGAACTGGACCACGCCGTCGGCCACGACGCCTCGTGCCGGATCGCCGAGCGGTGCGGATTCGCGTACGAGGGGACCCTGCGCGGGGCGATCTTCGAGGAGGGCCGGCACGACGCGTTCCGGGATGCCCACCTGCACGCACGGCTGGCGACGGATCCGGAACCAGGTGGGGCTCCGGATCCGGATGCGGGCCGAGAGCCCGGGGCGTAATTCGGAGGTGCCGGCCCCGGCGGGGGCGGCACCATGGGGCATGCGCACCGACGACTGGCACCTCACCCAGGGCCTCGACGCCTTCCTGACCCGGGCCGGCGCCTTCCTCCACTCCCAACCGGCTCTGCATACCGTCCCGTTGACCGTCACGGACAACCTGCGCACGCGCGGCCCGCACATCTACGGCGACGGAGTGCCGGAGTTCGGCGTGCTGGAACAGGACGGCGCGGTCCGTGCGACGTTCTTCCGCACACCACCGCACCGACTGAACCTCACCGCCCTGACAGCCGAGGAGGCCGATGCGCTGGCCGCACGGCTGGCCGCCCTCGGGCAACGCCTGCCCGGCGTGCACGCCGACCGCGGCACCGCCACCGCCTTCGCCGAGGCCTGGCAGCGGCACACGGGCGCCAGGGCCACGCTCCAGCAGCGCCAGCGGCTCTACCGGCTCGGCACCCTGACCGTGCCCCGTCCCGTACCGCCCGGCGAATCCCGCATCGCCGGTACGGCGGACCGCGAGCAACTCATCCGCTGGCACGAGGAGTTCTCCGAAGCCGTCGGCGCGGGCACCGTCCGGGACGCCGCCGAGTGGGCGGACGCCCGCATCGAGCAGGGCGGCATCACGTTCTGGGAGACTCCCGACGGCACCCCCGCCGCCATGGCCGGCACGACCCCCCAGGTCGCCGGCCAGATCCGCGTCGCCCCGGTCTACGCCCCAGCCCACCTCCGCGGCCGCGGCTACGCGGGAGCCGCCACGGCCGAGGTCAGCCGCGCCGCCCTGGCCGCCGGAGCGCAGGAGGTACTCCTCTTCACGGACCTGTCGAACCCGACCAGCAACGGCCTGTACCAGCGGATCGGGTACCGGCCGGTGACGGACTTCGCGGTGTACGACTTCACGTAGCCCTTCTGGTTCATCGCGCGGCGGCAAGAACGAGAGACGCGGTGGCCAGAGCCAGGTAGCCGCCAGGAAACACGATGTTGTGGTAGACGCGAGCACGGACGTGTGCGGCGACCGCACCGATGAAGAAGATGACGAGTCCCGCCGCGGCGGCGACGCCGATGACCGTGAGACTCGTGAGCCCGAGTAAGAGGCCAGCGGCTCCTGCGGCCTTGAGCGCGGCGAGCCACGGCAGCCAGTTCTGCGGTAGACCCACTTCCGTCGAATTGGCGACGACGAACTCGGCCTGCAAGAAGTCCGCGATGGCGATTCCGGCGTTGGCCAGGATGGTGGTAACGGTGATGACGACGTAGGCGGTGAACATGTTTCTCTCGCCTTTCTGCCCGAGCGCATCGGAGGTTGGCGAGCCCTGCGTGCCCACCGCAACGAGCCTTCCCGAACGCCGGAGTGACGTCCAATACCTGCGTCTATAACCTGGCGGCATGGACGTGGACACTCGGCTCCTGCGCTGCTTCGTCGCCGTGGCGGAGGAGGGGACCCTCACCCGCGCCGCGGAGCGACTGTTCGTGTCCCAGCCGGCGCTCACCAAGCAGATCAAGCAACTGGAGGCCCAGCTGGGAGTGCGACTCTTCACGCGGTCCCGCACCGGCATGGCTCTTACCGAACCGGGCCGGGTCCTGGAAGAGCGGGTGCCCGCCCTGCTGGCCGAGTGGGACCGGGTGCGGCGGGAGACCAGGAGCGCGGCAGGCCGCGCGGCCTGCGTGCTGCGGGTCGGCTTCATGGCCAGTGCCGCCAACGAGGCGACTCCGCGCATCATCGCGGAGTTCACCCGACGCCGACCCGGCTGGCGGGCGGACATGCGGCAGGCCGCCTGGTCGAACCCGAGCGCCGGGCTCGACGACGGGGACGTCGACGTCGCCCTGCTGCGCCTGCCCTTCCCCGGCCAGGACGCTCTGCGGGCGGTGGTGTTGTTCACCGAGCCCCGCTGGGTCGCCCTCCCCGCCGGACACCCTCTCGCCACCTGCGAGGTGATCCCGTTCCGGGACCTGTGGGACGAGCCGTTCGTGGCTGCCCCACCTGAAGCAGGCCGGTGGCGCGAGTACTGGCTGGCCACCGACGAACGCGAGGGCCACCCGGTCCGCATCGGCGCTGTCACCGACCAGCCGGACGACTGGCTCAGTGCGATCGCCAATGGCTACGGCATGGCCCTGGCCCCCGCATCCGCCGCCCGCTTCTACGCCCGCCCAGGCATCACCTATCGCCCCGTCAGCGGCGTCAGCCCCAGTCAGGTCGGCGTCGCGTGGGCCCGCTCCGACGACACGGATCCCGTCGTCCAGGACTTCGTCCGCTGCTGCCTGGACAACAGACCGCGGCCGGAGGAGACCACCACCTGATCACAGGGTCCGTGTCCGCTTGACCTTGACACAGTGACAAGGCCTTCACTGGGGCCAGGAGGTGGTCCGGATGACCCTGCCGGAACAGGACGCGGATACGGTGCGAGGTCTCCAGGGGCTGGAGGACAGCAGCTCGTCCGTGCGGCTGCGGGCGGCGCTGGCGGTCGGCACGTCCCCTGACCCGCGGTTCGTCGGCAAGCTCATCGAACGATGCGCGATCGAGCCGGAGTTCTACGTCCGCGAAATGCTCACGTGGGCGCTCACCCGCCACCCGGCATCGATGACGGTCCCGGAGCTGCTCAAGGAACTCCGCTCGGAGCGTGCGCAGGCACGGAGCCAGGCGTTGCACACCCTGTCCAAGGCCGGGGACCGGCAGGCGTGGCCGGCGATCACACGGGCGCTGCTGACCGACGCCGACGACGAGGTGGCGCGGAGCGCCTGGCGCGCAGCGGTCGTACTCGTGCCCGGAGGTGAAGAGCCGGAATTGGCCGGAGTGTTGGTGACACAGCTCGGGCGCGGCGAGCGGGAGACGCAGTTGAGCCTCAGCCGGGCGCTGATCGCGCTCGGTGAGGCGATCATGCCGACCCTGCGCACCGCGATGACAGATCTCGACCCTGGCGTGCGTGCGCACGCGATCGCCACGGAACGGCTGTGGCGCGACCCGGATGCCGGATTCGAGTTCGCGATCGAGGAGGCGAAGCGCGTCGTGGCCCTCGGCACGACCCGCCAGGAGAGGTGACAGGCAGTGTTGATCGGTGATGTGGCACGACGGTCCGGGGTCAGCGCCCGCATGCTCAGGCATTACGACTCGCTCGGCCTGGTGCGGCCGACGGGTCGTACCGATGCCGGCTATCGCGAGTACTCCAGCGAGGACATCCGGCGGATCTTCCATATCGAGAGCCTGCGGTCACTGGGGCTGTCGCTGCGTGAAGTCGGGCACGCGCTCGATGATCCCGGCTTCACGCCCTCAGAGCTCGTCGCCGACCTCATCCGCCGGACGCGAGAACGCATCGCAGCCGAGACGGAGCTGCTCGCGCGACTCTGCCGGATCGGTGCCGCGGAACCCGCCGGCTGGGAGGACGTCCTCCAGACCGTCGCACTCCTCCAGGCGCTGGGGTCGAAGAACGCCGGGACGCGCCAACGCGCGGCCCTGTCCTCGGTCGACGAGGTGCCGGTGCCGGTGGAAGCACTGGTCGAGGCAGCGCTGAGCGAGACGGACCCGAACGTCGCCGGAGCCCTTCGATGGGCCTTGGCGCACTCGGGTGACGACGGCCTGGCGCTGCTGGCGGAGGGCCTCGGCTCACCGGCGGCCGAGGTGCGCAAGCGTGCCGTCCAGTGCATCGCCGAGATGCCGAGCGGCAAAGCGACGGCACTGCTGCGGGACGCCCTCGCGGGCCCCGACCTCGTGGTCCGCAGGTATGCGGCTCTGGCGCTCGGAGCACGTGGGGTGGCCGACGCGGTCCCGACGCTCATCGGCATGATCGTCGAGGAGACGAACGACGTCGACGCAGCCGATGCGCTGAGCGTGCTGGCGCGTCGTCCCGAGCTGGCGGATCAGATCGCCGCCGGGCTCGCCGACTGCCTCGCCGACGGCACCGTCGAATCGTCCGCACGCCGACGGCTGGCACAGGCGTTCGCGGACATTCCGGGAAGCGCGGCGTCACGTGCCCTCACGGATCTGTCGCAGGACGAGGACCGTGCCGTTGCGCTTACCGCGGCATACATTCTCCGGATACGCAACGCCCGATAGCCCCAGGACCGCTCACGGCCACAGCAGTTCCCGCGTCCACCCTTCCTCCGTGCTCCGATAGCGGAGCCGTACGTGCCGCCGCGCCGCGTCTCCCTGGAAGAACTCCACCTCCTCCGGCCGCAGCCGGTACAGGGTCCAGGACGGTACGGGAGCCTCCGGCTCACTCCGGGCCCGTTCCCACGCCGACTCCGAAGCCCGTGCCAACTCCTCCACGGACCCCAGGATCTCGCTCTGGCGGCCGGTCAGTGCCGCGGCCAGCGCGCCCGTCGAGCGGGCGTGGAGGTCACCCTGGGCATCCTCGGACGGGGCCGCCGACACCGGCCCGCGGACCCGTACCTGCCGGCCCAGGACCGGCCAGTAGAAGCCGAGCGCGGCGTACGGGCGGGCGGTGAGGTGGCGGCCCTTGCGGCTGCCGGCGTGGGACGCGAAGGACCAGCCGGTCTCGTCGGCGCCGTGCAGCATGACGATCCGTACGTCGGGCAGTCCGGACTCGTCGGAGGTCGCCAGCGACATGGTGTGCGGCTCGGTCTGCCCGGCCGCCACCGCCGCCGCGAACCACTCGGTGAAGAGTGGCAGCGGGGCGGCAGGGGCGGTCGTCGGGTCGAAGGGGGGCAGTTGAGTGACCTGCGGGTCCCAGACCCGCAGGGACCTCAGCAGCTCGTGAAGATCCGTTGCCATGCCCCGATTGTCGCCCCCGGAGGGCTCCTCACACCTGCCCGAGGTCCGACGACACCCACCGCTCCGGCCGCATCCGCAGCACCAGCTGTTCTCCGTGGTTCTTCCAGGAGAAGTCGACGTAGCCGTCGACCTTGTCGGCCGGCAGGTAGCGCGCCGATATCTCGCGGAGCTGGTCGAGGGTGGCGGGGGCCGTGTCGACGACCGGGCCCTCGACCGACACGTACCGGATCGTCGGCTCCAGCCGGTCCACCATCAGCGAGAACCGGCCCGCCGCGCTGATCAGCTCGTTCTTGCGGGAGTCGAGGGCGGTCATGATCCAGATGTCGCCGCCGGGCTCGTACTGGTACCAGATCGGCACGGTCAACGGTGCCCGGCCCGGCCCCGCGTCGACCGCGAGTGCGGCGATGTGCGGCTCGGCCAGGAACTGTTCGCGTTCTTCACGGGTAAGGGCCATTCCGGTCTCCTTCGCAGGGCCAATCCGGTCTCCATCGGTGCCACGTCAACACCCGTTCCACGGCCGGGTGTTCCCGTGTCGGCAGCCACCTGTGAGTCCCCCGTCAGGAAGGGTTCGACAGAAATGATCACCGGCCCGCCACAACCAGGCCCGCTATGCCACCGGCTCCACCCCGTCCTCCTACAGTCGTGATCAATCCGAAACCAATTCCGGTCTTGACCGAGACCCATCAAGCGGGCCCGTGGCTACGCTCCCGCTCATGGCCGACTCCACACCCCCCACACACTCCTCCGCGCACGCCCCACCCGACCGCCCCGTCTACGTCATCGGCGGCGGCCCCGGCGGACTCTCCGCCGCGTACGCGCTGCGGGCCCGGGGCATACGGGCCGTGGTCCTGGAGAAGTCCGACCGCGTCGGTTCGTCCTGGCGCGGCCACTACGACCGGCTGCACCTGCACACCACCCGCCGTCTGTCGTCCCTGCCCGGGCTGCCGATGCCACGCCGGTTCGGGCGGTGGGTGTCCCGGGACAACGTGGTGCGGTACCTGGAGAAGTACGCCGAGCACCACCGGCTCGAGATCGTCACCGGCGTCGAGGTGTCCCGTGTCGAGTGCGCGCCCGACGGCACGGGCTGGCTGCTGCACGCCACCGGGGGCCGGGAGCTGACCGGCGCGGCGGTCGTCGTCGCCACCGGCTACAACCACACGCCCCGCGTGCCCGACTGGCCCGGCCGCGACACGTACACCGGCGAGTTCCTGCACGCCTCCGCCTACCGTAACGCCGAGCCCTTCGCCGGCCGCGAGGTCCTCGTCGTGGGCGCCGGCAACACCGGCGCCGAGATCGCCGTGGACCTGGCGGACGGCGGCGCCCGCGTACGGCTGGCCATCCGCACCGTCCCGCACATCGTGCGCCGCTCGACCGCAGGCTGGGCCGCGCAGTACTCGGGCGTCATGGCACGGCACCTGCCGGTCGGCCTCGTCGACCTGATGGCCCGGCAGCTGGGCAGACTGAGCGTGCCCGATCTGTCCGCCCACGGCCTGCCGCGCCCCGACACCGGCCTCTACACCCGGGCCACCGAGGGCGCCGTGCCCGTCCAGGACGTCGGTCTGATCGACGCCGTGCGCAAGGGCAGGGTGGAGGTCGTGGCGGCCGTGGAGGGCTTCGAGGACGGCAAGGTCCTGCTCGCCGACGGCACCCGCCTCTCCCCGGACGCCGTCGTCGCGGCCACCGGCTACACCCGGGCCCTGGAGGGCCTCGTCGGCCACCTCGACGTACTGGACACGCGCGGCAGGCCCATCGCCCAGGGCCACCGCAGCCCGCGGACCGCGCCCGGCCTGTACTTCACCGGCTTCACCAACCCGATCAGCGGCATGTTCCGCGAGATGGCGATCGACGCGGTGAAGATCGCGAAGGCCATCGCGCGGGACGGTTCGGGGAAGGTGTCGCGGTTGCCGGTCTCACACCAGGGATGAGACCAGAGGCGAGACACAGCGGTGAGCCCGGCACTGAAGCCCAGGACTGAGGTTCAGGACTGAGGTTCAGGACTGAGACCCGGGGCTGAGAGCAGGGGTGCCGCAAGTTGCTGCCTGCACAGCCGTTCCTGACCTCGCGTCAGTTCAGTAATCTGACAGAGCGTCAGTTAGCGGCTGTCTCACAGGAGCGGGCGGAACGATGCTTGGATCGACCCACGGCACTCTCACCACCGACTCCCGCCGGGCCCGGGCCATCGCCTGTGGCGAACGGTCCGGGCCCGTCGTGCACGGCAGACCGGCCCAACTGGGAGACCTCGATGTCAGCGGGCGTCCGCTGCACGCCGACGTACCCGACCTGGACCGCTTCTTCCGCCCGCAGTCCGTCGCCGTGATCGGCGCGTCCGATGCCGAGGGGCGCCCCCACACCGGCGTCACACGGCAACTGGCCGACTGGGCCGAGCGGGTCGGGGCCCGGCTGTATCCGGTGCACCCGAGCCGGCCGTCCGTCTTCGGCATGCCCTGCCGCCCATCCGTCGCCGGCCTGCCCGAGCAGGTCGACCTGGCCGTGGTGCTGGTCGGCGATCCCCTCCCGGTGGTCGAGGAACTGGCCGAGGCCAAGGCACGGTTCGCGGTCGTCTTCGCCTCCGGGTTCGCGGAGACCGGGCCGGAGGGCGAGGCCGCCCAGCGGCGACTGGCCGCCGCCGTCGAGCGGTCCGGGATGCGGCTGCTGGGCCCCAACACCAACCTCAACGCCTTCGAGCGGTTCCGCGACGACCTGGAGGGGCCGGCGATCGCGTTGATCACCCAGTCCGGCCATCAGGGCCGCCCCGTCTTCGCCCTCCAGGAACTCGGCATCCGGCTCTCCCACTGGGCGCCCACCGGCAACGAGGCCGACCTGGAGACCGCCGACTTCCTCTCCTACTTCGCCGAGCAGCCCGAGGTCGGCGCCATCGCCTGTTATCTGGAGGGGCTGAAGGACGGCCGCTCCTTCCTCCTCGCCGCCGACCGGGCCGCCCGGCGCGGCGTGCCGGTCGTCGCGGTCAAGGTGGGCCGCACCGAGGCCGGCGCCCGCACGGCCGCCTCCCACACCGGCAAGCTGACCGGCGCGGACGCGGTGGTGGACGCGGCGCTACGGCAGTACGGCGTGATCCGTGTCGACGGGCTCGACGAACTCCAGGACACCGCCGCCCTGTTGGCCCGGGCCCGCCCGCCGCGCGCCGACGGGGTCGTCGTCTACTCGATCTCCGGTGGCACGGGCGCGCACGTCGCCGACCTGGCGACCGAGGCGGGCCTGCGGCTGCCGGTGCTGTCGGAAGCCAAACAGGCCGAACTGCACCAGTGGATACCCGAGTACCTGAGGGTCGCCAACCCGGTCGACAACGGCGGTCACCCGGTCGGCGACCGGCGCGGTCGGAAGATCATCGACGCGATCCTCGACGACCCCGAGGTGGGCGTGCTCGTCTGCCCGATCACCGGGCCGTTCCCCCCGCTCAGCGACCGGCTCGTAGCCGACCTGGTGGACGCGGCCGAGCAGACGGACAAACTGGTGTGCGTGGTGTGGGGTTCGCCGGTCGGCACCGAGCCGGCCTACCGCGAGGTCCTGCTCGGCTCCTCCCGCGTGGCCACCTTCCGCACGGTCGGCAACTGTCTCACCGCCGTCCGCGCCTACCTCGGCCACCACCGCTTCACGACCGGCTACCGCTCCCCCTTCGACGACGCCCCGAGCACCCCCTCGCCGTCCTGCCGCAAGGCCCAGGCGCTCATGCGACCCGGCGAGCAGCTGAGCGAGCACGCGGCGAAGCAACTGCTGCGGGCGTACGGCATCCGCGTACCGCGCGAGCAGTTGGTGACCAGCGCGGCGGCGGCCGTACGGGCGGCGGGGCTGGTCGGCTACCCGGTGGTGATGAAGGCCTCGGGCGCCCGGATCGCCCACAAGACCGACCTGGGACTCGTGAAGGTCGGCCTGACCTCGGCGAGCCAGGTCCGCGACGCCTACCGGGAGCTGACCGACATCGCCCGCTACGAGGATGTCCCGCTGGACGGCGTCCTGGTCTGCCAGATGGTCGAGCAGGGCGTCGAGATGGTCGTCGGAGTCACGCACGACGACGTGTTCGGGCCGACCGTGACCGTCGGACTCGGCGGCGTACTCGTGGAAGTCCTGCGCGACACCGCCGTAGGTGTGCCGCCGTTCGGTGAGGAGCAGGCGCGGGACATGCTCGCCGGGCTGCGGGGGAGGGCGCTGCTCGACGGGGTCCGGGGGCGGCCGCCGGCGGACCTGGACGCGCTGGTCGAGGTCGTCCTGCGCGCGCAGCGCATGGCACTGGAACTCGGGGGCCGGCTCGCCGAGTTGGACATCAACCCGCTCATGGTCCTGCCCCAGGGACAGGGCGCGGTGGCCCTGGACGCGCTGGCGGTGTGCAGCCGATGACGGAACCCGCCGTTCTGCACACGACGGGCGACCACGTCCTGTCCGTCACCCTCAACCGTCCCGAGACCCTCAACGCCCTCACGCCCGACCAGCGGGTCGAGATCGTCCGGCTGCTGTCCGAGGCGTCCGCGTCGCCGGAGGTACGAGCGATCGTGCTCACGGGAACGGGACGCGGCTTCTGCGCCGGCGCGGACCTCCGAGGCACCGCCGCAACGACCGGCGAACGCGTCGCCGGAGATGTCGCACGCACGCTCCGCACCGGTGCCCAGCGCCTGATCGCCGCCGTCCTGGACTGCGAGAAGCCGGTGATCGCGGCGGTCAACGGCACGGCAGCGGGCCTCGGAGCGCATCTGGCGTTCGCCTGCGACTTGGTCCTCGCGGCCGAATCCGCCCGTTTCATCGAGGTGTTCGTACGCCGCGGCCTGGTCCCCGACGGCGGCGGCACCTACCTCCTCCCCCGCCTCATCGGCCCGCAGCGCGCCAAGGAGCTGATGTTCTTCGGCGACGTGCTCACGGCGGCCGACGCGGAGCGGATGGGGCTGGTGAACCGGGTCGTCCCGGACGGCGACCTGGACAAGACGGCCCGCGCATGGGCCGAACGCCTCGCCACCGGCCCGACCCGCGCCCTCGCCCTGACCAAGCAGCTCGTCAACGCCTCCCTCGACGCCGACCGCGCCACCGCCTTCGCCGCCGAGGCCGCCGCGCAGGAGATCAACATGACGACGGCGGACGCGCAGGAGGGCGTACGGAGCTTCGTGGAACGGCGGAGCCCCGCCTACAAAGGCCACTGACCCCCTTCCCATCTGACGAACCGTCAGCTTGAATGCCAGGTGTGATGGGACAAGCAGGAATGGCCGAAGCCGCCGTCCGCTACCTCAGGTCGGTCCGCACACCCGCCCCGGAGCCCGTCGAAGCGCTGCCGCGCCCCGAGTTGCGGTGCGTCGGCGCGGACGAGCGCGCTCCCCTGGACCCGGCGGAGTTCCGCCGCGTCCTCGGACACTTCGCGACGGCCGTGGCCGTGATCACGGCACCCCCCGCCACCACCGGCGACTCGCCCGCCGGCTTCGCCTGCCAGTCCTTCACGTCCCTCTCCCTCGACCCGCCGCTGGTCGCCTTCATGGTCGGCCGCAGGTCGACGACCTGGCCGCGTATCGCCGGGGCCGGGGTGTTCTGCGTGAACGTCCTGGCCGCCGACCAGACCGAGCTGTGCCGCGCCTTCGCGGTGAGCGGCGCGGACAAGTTCGCGGGGGTGGCGTACGACGCGGCGCCGGTGTCCGGCTCGCCACGCCTGTCGGGTGCCGTCGCCTGGATCGACTGCGCGATCCAGGCCGTCCACACCGGCGGCGACCACCTCATCGTGGTCGGCCGGGTGGACGCCCTCGGCACGGCCGCCGACGATCCGGACGGACCACTGCTCTTCCACCGAGGGCGCTTCGCGCGACTGTCGGACTGAGTCGGCGTGCACCACACCCAGCGTGCACCAAGAACGTCAGGGACGGGACCTGGAACGTCACCGACATCTTCGAGAGCCGCTCCGCCAGCCGCTCCTCCGGTCGGCACGGATCAGGGGACGGCCAGCCGCCAAAGTGACGTGACCTCGGCGGCCCGTGCGGCATGCAGCGGATCGTCCGTGTCCCGCACGCGCGCGTGGCGCGGGCGCGTGTCCAGACGGTCGACGATCCGTAGCCCCGCCACCTCTATGGCGGTCAGCAGCTCGGCCCGGGTGCGCAGCCCGAGGCGCTCCGCCAGGTCGGACAGGACGAGCCAGCCCTCACCGCCTGGTTCCAGCCGGCCGGCGAGTCCGTCGAGGAAGCTGTGGAGCATGCCGCCGCCCGCGTCGTAGACGCCGAGGTCGAGGTCGGAGGCGGGACGGGCGGGAATCCAGGGCGGGTTGCAGACGACGAGGTGCGCGCGCCCCCGCCGCCGAATCACCAACGCCATCAACGCCACCACCGCACACAACGCCCCCGACGCGTACCAGACCACGTCGTACGACCCGAACGTGTCGCGGACGACGCCGCCGAGGAAGGCGGCCAGGGCCGCACCGACCTGGTGGGAGGCGAGGACCCAGCCGAAGACGATCGCGCTGTCCTCGCCGTACTGCTCGCGGCACAGGGCGAGGGCGGGCGGGACGGTGGCGACGCAGTCGAGGCCGTAGAAGACGATGAAGGAGATCATCGGCGGCTGGACGTCGGGCGTCACCAGCAACAGTGGGAGGAAGAGGAGGGAGACGCCCCGCAGGGAGTAGGAGACGGCGAGCAGGCGCCGGGCTTCGAAGCGGTCGGTGAACCAGCCGGAGGCCATCGTGCCGACGACGATGCGCCAGCAGCTCCCGGCGGCGCTCGGTGTCACACCCACCGCCTACCGGCGGACCTTCCAGACCGGAAGAGACAAGGCGGCGACCGTCAGAAAGTGAGCACCCCGCGCGCCACCCGCCCCGCCTCCGCGTCCGCCGCCGCCTTCTCGAAGTCCTCGACCGGGTAGGTCCGGGTGACGAGTTCGTCGAGCAGCAGCCGGTCCTGGCGATACAGCTGCGCGTACAGGGCGATGTCCCGCTGGGGGCGGGAGGAGCCGTAGCGGCAGCCCAGGATGGACTTGTCGAGGTACATCGACGAGACGCGGAAGGACGCCTCGGCCGCGGCCGGCGGCACGCCGAGGAGGATCGCCTGGCCGTGCCGGTCCAGTGCGTCGATCGCCTGGCGGATCAGCTCCACACGGCCGACGCACTCGAAGGCGTGGTCCGCGCCCGTGGGCAGGATGTCCCGCACGCCCTCCGTCGAGGTGAGGAAGTCCGTCGCACCGAAGCGGCGTGCCACCTCCTCCTTCGCCGGGTTGGCGTCGACGGCCACGACCCGCAGGGCACCCGCGAGCCGCGCCCCCTGCAGCACGTTCAGGCCGATGCCGCCCGTCCCGATCACCAGGACACTGTCGCCGCGGTCGACCCGCGCCCGGTTCAGCACGGCGCCCACCCCCGTCAGCACCCCGCACCCGATGAGGGCCGCCGACGCCATGGGGATGTCCTCGGGGATCCGGACCGCCTGTACGGCCTTCACGACCGTGCGCTCCGCGAAGGCCGAGTTCGCGGCGAACTGGTGGACCGGCAGTCCGTCACGGCTGAACGGCCGGCCCGGACGCCCGATCGCCTGCCGGCACATCGTCGGGCGCCCCCGGTCGCACTCCGCACACGCACCGCAGTTCGCCAGCGTGGACAGCGCCACATGGTCACCGGACGCGACATGGGTGACGCCCCCACCCACGGCCTCCACGACCCCGGCCCCCTCATGGCCCAGCACCACAGGAACCGGGAAGGGTATGGTCCCGTTCACCACGGACAGATCGCTGTGGCACAGCCCGGCCGCCGAGATCGCGACCCGCACCTCACCCGGCCCCGGCTCCCGCACCTCCAGATCCGTGACGACCCGGACCTGTTTCCCGTCGAAGATCACGCCTCGCATCACGCGGCTCCCTTGGGCTCCCTGGGCAGGCCGAGCACACGCTCGGCGATGATCGTGCGCTGGATCTGGTCCGAGCCGCCGTAGATGGTGTCGGCCCGCGAGAAGAGGAAGATGTGCTGTGCCGCGTCCAGTTCGTACGGCGACGAGACCGACCAGTCCGCCGGACCGACGCTCGCCACCGCGCCTCGCACCAGCACCGCCAGCTCCCCGAGCCGCTGGTGCCAGCCGGCCCATAGCAGCTTCGCCACGCTCGGGGCACCCGCGTCGCCCGAACCGCCCAGTGTGCGCAGGGCGTTCCAGCGCATGGTGCGCAGCTCGGCCCACTGCCGGACGAGCCGTTCCCGTATGACGAGATCCCCCACCGCACCCGACTCCACGGCCGCCCGCACCACGCTGCCCAGCTCCTCGGCGAACCCGATCTGCTGCGCCAGCGTGGAGACGCCCCGCTCGAAACCGAGGAGGCTCATGGCGACACGCCAGCCGTTGCCCTCACCACCGACGACCTGCTCCGCGTGCGCGCCGTCGAAGAAGACCTCGTTGAAGTCGCTGGTGCCCGTCATCTGCCGGATGGGGCGGACCTCGATACGGCCCGGCTGGTCCATGGGGACGAGGAGGAAGGACAGTCCGTGGTGCCGCTGCGACCCGGGCTCGGTGCGGGCGAGGACGAAGCACCAGTCGGCCTCGTGCGCGAGTGACGTCCAGATCTTCTGCCCGGTGACACGGTAGGTACGGCCGTCCGCCTCGCGCACGGCCGCGGTACGGACGCCGGCCAGGTCCGATCCGGCGCCGGGTTCGCTGTAGCCCTGGCACCAGAGTTCCTCGCCGGCGGCGACCGGCGGCAGGAAGCGGGACTTCTGCTCCTCGGTGCCGTGCGCGATGAGCGTGGGAGCCAGCAGGTTCTCACCGATGTGGCCGGAGCGCGGGGGCGCGGCCGACCGGGCGTACTCCTCGGCCCAGGCGACCTGTTGGGTGAGCGTGGCGGTGCGGTTGCCGTACCCGTCCGCGCCCCAGCCGAGCCCGATCCACCCGGCTGCCCCGAGGGTGCGCTCCCAGGAGCGGCGGTCGTTTGCCCCCTCGGCGTGCGCGGCGAGCCAGTCCCTGGCCTCGACCCGGAAGTCCTCGTCCTCTTGCGCGAACCCGAAATCCACGGTTGCCGCCTCATTTCGGTAACTGGGCTTGCGGTAAGGCCCTTGAGGGGCGCGGGGAACTGCGCGACCAGCCACAACCGACCCGCGGCCGCCGCGGCCCTCACGCGTTCGGCCGCTCCCCCTCCCGCGCCGCCCTCTCCATCTCCCGCACCCGCTCCAGCATCGGCATCGGATCCACCCCCACCGACCCCGGCAACACCTCCGCGATCCGCTCCGGCGTCCACGCACCGCCCTCGGCGTACACGGCCCGCAGCTCCCGCGGCTGCGCCCACACGGCGATCTTCGCCCCGGCGGCGGTGTACACCTGCCCGGTGATCCCCTGCCGGGAAGCCTGGTCGGACAGCAGATACACCACCAGCGCGGCGACATCCTCCGGCTCCCCGATCTCCGCCAGTTCCATCGGCACGCCCGCGGACATCCGCGTACGCGCGACCGGCGCCACCGCGTTCGCGGTCACCCCGTACTTGTGCAGCCCCAGCGCGGCGCTCCGCACGAGCGAGATGATCCCGCCCTTGGCCGCGCTGTAGTTGGCCTGCGACACGGACCCCTGATGGTTGCCGCTGGTGAAGCCGATCAGCGTGCCGGCGCGCTGCTTCCGCATCACCGCCGAGGCCGCCCGGAAGACCGTGAACGTGCCCTTCAGATGCGTCGCGACGACCGGATCCCACTCCTCCTCGGTCATGTTGAACAGCATCCGCTCGCGCAGGATCCCGGCCACGCAGACCACCCCGTCGAGCCGCCCGTACGACGACAGCGCCACGTCGACGACCCGCTGCCCGCCCGCCATCGTGGAGATGTCGTCGGCGGCGGCGACCGCGTCCCCGCCCGCCGCCTCGATCTCCTTGACCACGGCCTCGGCGACCGCACTGGTCGGGGAGGCACCGTCGACCGCCACGCCGTAGTCGTTGACGACGACCTTCGCTCCCTCGGCGGCCGCCGCGAGCGCGACCGCCCGGCCGATGCCCCGCCCGGCACCTGTGACGACGACGACCTTGCCTGCCAAGAAGTTCCTCACGCCCGGCCCCTTCCCGTCCCACGGTTTCTGACGGACCGTTAGATTTTGCACTCCAGATTCTACGACCCGTCAGATACGGGAACACAAGCCCCGGGGAGGACTCATGTCGCTGCCGGACGCGTTCCACGACATCGCCAAGCGCGTGAACAACTGGGGCCGTTGGGGAGCCACCGACGAACTCGGCACACTGAACCTGATCACCGACGAGGTCGTCCGGGAAGCCGCGGCGACGGTCCGCACCGGCCGCCGGATCCCGCTCGCGCTCCCCCTCCGGCGCGACGGCGTCCAGACGGGGATGATCCCGGGGCGGATCGACCCGCTGCACGTCATGGTGCAGATCAACCAGGAGCTCTTCGGCCCGGGCACCGTCGCGTGCAGCGACGACGCCGTGACCATGGGGCTCCAGGCGGCGACCCACTGGGACGCGCTGTCGCACGTCTCGCACTCGGGCAGGCTCTACAACGGCCGCCCGGCACACTCCATCACCCCGCACGGTGGCGCGGAGTTCAGCGGCATCGACAAGATCCCGCACGTCGTCTCGCGCGGAGTGCTGCTCGACGTCGCCCGCGCCCGGGGCACGGACCGGCTCGACGGCGGGTACGCCGTCACGCCCGAGGACCTGGACGCCGCCGAGGAGCTGGCCGGTACGCGCGTGCGGGCCGGGGACGTCGCGCTCGTACGGACCGGGCAGGTCCAGCTCTGCCTCGCCGGGGACCGGCACACGTACGCGTATCCGTCGCCGGGGCTGTCGATCCGGACGCCGGAGTGGTTCCACGCGCGGGATGTCGCGGCGGTCGCCAACGACACCCTCACCTTCGAGGTGTTCCCGCCCGAGGTGGAGGATCTGTGGCTGCCGGTGCACGCCCTCCATCTCGTCGAGATGGGGATGCCGCAGGGCCAGAACTGGAATTTCGAAAAGTTGTCCACAGCCTGTGGAGAAACGGGCCGCTATGCGTTCCTGCTGGCGGCGACGCCCGAGCCGTTCACGGGAGCGACCGGCTCTCCGGCGGCCCCGGTCGCCGTCCTGTAGGCCCGGCACGCCAGGCCGGCCGCCTGCCAGTCCACCACCCCGCCGCCTGAAGCTGGATGGCGGCGCCGCGCTGCTCGCCCCGAGCACGGCAGCGCGCGCCGCCACCCGACTCCGGCGCTCCCACCCCGGCTCCCGTGGCCCTGACGGGGAGCCGACGCCGAATCACGACTCACACTCGCCGAGGGCCGCCGTCGTCGCAGCCCTCGCCGTCCCCTCACGGCGAATCGCTGCTCACCAGCGTGATCAAACGGTCACGACGCGTCAACACCCGTTCGGCGATTTGTTGCTTATGCGGCTTTTCCCTTGGGCGCGCACGGAAGCACATCCCGGCGCATCGCCGCATGCCATGACGAAAACGGCGGATCTGCCGTGCGACCGTGCCCCGGCACCGCCGCAACACCCCTCGGCATGTGCCGCCGTACACCGCGGCCCGCCCACCGCGCACCCGGCAGTCCCGGACAGGGCACCCCGAGCGCCCTGGCCTCACACCGCCTCGTACGCCAGCCCCTCGAAGGCCGCCCCGCCGCACGCCACCGCGCCGCCCCCGCACGCCGCCGGGACCTCAGGGGACTTCGAACACCGGTCCAGTTCGCACCAGATGCGCTTGCCGGTGCTCTCGACGCTCCAGCCCCAGCGGTCGGCGAGGCCGTCGACGAGGGCGAGACCCCGGCCGCCGGTCGCGTCGTCGCCGGCACACCGGGGCACGGGGGCCCGGCCGCTGCGGTCGGCGACCTCAAGACGGACGGTGGCCTCCTCCGTCACCGCGTGCGGCAGGGACAGCCGCAGTACGGCGGGCAGGCCGGTGTGCACCACGGCATTGGTGACCAGCTCGGAGACGAGCAGGATCAGGGTCTCGGCGAGCGGCTCGTCGGCCTGCACGCCCGACCCGGCCAGGCGGGAGCGGGCCCACCGCCGGGCCCGCCCCACCTCTGCGGGGTCGGGCCGGATTTCCAGCTGCACTTGAAGCACCTGCACCGCTCACACCATCCGAACCGGCGGACACTTAGGCTCGCGCCTCACGGGGGCCACGATCGTAGCCATTTTCTGCATGGCCAGAACAACGGCCGGGGCAAGGATCACGGAACGTGAATCCCTTGTGGGACAGCATGGTTGACGTACAGTCACCCCAACAAGCGCTTCGGGCATATTCCAGCGCGAAGGAGTACCCGTGCGGCATACTGTGCGACGCTCGCTGCGGGGAGTCGAACAGGCGGCGCGACTGGGTCGCACTGCGTTCAGAGCCACTCGCATCTCACACAAGGTACCCGAGCGAGCAGCCGACTCCGGGCCGTGACGAGTCACACAGAGGACACAAGCCGATATCAACGCTCCGTGATCACGGGATGCCACGATCCGCGACATCCCCGCGGGCATATTCGGCGACACCGCAGCCAGACGGCCTGTCAGGTCACCCCAGACCCCAGAGCAGCCGCCAGAAACTCCTCACTCTCGGTAACTCCCCCCGCACGTTGGGTTCGAACCCATGCGCGTTTCAGATGCAGATGGACCTCGGACTCCCAGGTGAAGCCCATGCCGCCGTGCACCTGGAGACAGTCCCGGGCGCCGCGCACGGCGGCCTCGTCGGAGAGCACACGGGCGGCGGCGATGTCGACCGGGTCGGCGGTGACGGCCGCCGCGTACACCGCCGCGCGGGCCGTCTCCGACCGGACCAGCATCCCCGCGCACAGGTGTGCCACCGCTTGGAAGGCCCCTATGGGCCGTCCGAACTGTTCGCGCGCCCGGGCGTGTTGCACCGCCAGTTCGCAGACGCGGACGGCCGTGCCGAGCTGCTCGGCGGCGGTGAGGAGGACGGCGACGGGGTCCGGGTCCGCTGGCGTGCCGCCGGGCACGCGGTGCAGCGGCGTCAGCGGGTCGAGGGAGCGCATCGGCACGGCTCCGGCGGCGTCGCCGCGTACGACGTCGGCCTCCGCCAGCCATTCCGCCAGCGAGCCGTCGACGGCCGCCACGACGGTCTCTCCGGTCGCCGCGCCCGGTACGGCACCGGCCGCGAGGTGGGTGGCGAGCAGCGGGCCGGGCAACAGCGCCCGCCCGGCCTCCTCGAACACCAACACCGCCTCGGCCGGACCCAGTCCGACACCGCCGTCCGCCTCCGGCACCCGCAACGCGAAGAACCCGGCGTCGCCCAGGGCCCGCCACAGCTCCCGGTCGAGCCGCCCGGGGCCCTCCGCGGTGGCCCGCAGGGCCTCCCCGTCGAAGCACCGCGCCAGCAGCCGCCGCATCCCGTCCCGCAACGCCCGCTGGTCGTCCGTCAACCGGAAGCGCACGGTCACCGTCCCTTCGGCAGGCCGAGGATCCGCTCGGCGATGATGCTGTGCTGGATCTGCGAGGTGCCGGCCGCGATGGTGTACGACAGGGAGGAGAGGCGGGCCGGCGTCCAGGGGCGGTCCAGGTCGAGGCAGTCGGCGCCCAGTACCTCGGCGGCGGCGTCGTAGAGCTCCTGGCGGGCATGTGAGTACCGCAGCTTGAAGACCGAGCCTCCGGCGCCGGGCACTCCGCCCGACGCCTCCGCCGCGCTCACGTTCCACTGCGTCAGTCGCCACAGCCCCCGGAACTCGGCGTTGAGCCTGCCCAGCCGGCGCCGCAGCGCCGGGTCGTCCCAGCGGCCGTTCTCGCGGGCCTCGGCAGCCAGTTCGCCGAGGACGCGACGGCAGGCCACGACCTCACCGGCGAAGGCCGTGCCGCGTTCGAAGGACAGCGTCACCATGGTCACCCGCCAGCCGTCGTTCTCGTTCCCGACCCGGTTCCCCACCGGCACGCGCACCTCGTCGAGGAAGACCTCGGCGAACTCGGCCGACCCGGCGATCGTGCGCAGCGGCCGTACGGTGACGCCGGGCGCGTCCATGGGCATGGCCAGCCAGGTGATGCCCCGGTGCCTGGGCGCCTCGGGATCGGTGCGGACCAGCAGCTCGCACCAGTCGGCGACTTCCGCGTGGGAGGTCCAGATCTTGGAGCCGGTCACCACGTAGTCGTCGCCGTCGCGCCACGCGCGTGTGCGCAGGGCCGCGAGGTCCGAGCCGGCGTCCGGTTCGCTGAAGCCCTGGCACCAGACCTCCTCGCCGCGCAGGATCGGCGGCAGCCAGCGCGCCCGTTGTCCGTCCGTGCCCTCGGCGGCGATCGTCGGCCCGGCGTGCAGCAGCCCCACGAAGTTGGCCCCCACGTAAGGAGCGCCCGCCTTCTCGGTCTCCTCCAGGAAGATCAGCCGGGTGGTCGGGGAGGCGTCCCAGTGGACGTCGGCGTATCCGGCGTCGTGGAGCCTGCGCTGCCAGGCGAGGTCGTAGGCCCGCCGCCGGGGCCAGTCGTCGGGGGACGGCTCGGGCGGGAGGCCGGGGAGCGTCTTCGCGAGCCACTCCCGCAGCCGGGCCCGGTACTCCTCCTCCCCGGGCGTGTCCGACAGGTCCATCAGCGGTCGAGGTCCAGGTCCAGCATCCGGATGGCGTTGCCGCGCATCAGCTTGTGGACCGTCTCGTCGTCGAGGCCCTTCACATGGTCGAGGGCGACCTCCTTGGTGTGCGGGAAGGTCGAGTCGACGTGCGGGTAGTCCGTCTCGAAGGTGGCGTTGTCGCGGCCCACCACGTCCAGGGACGCCACTCCGTGCTTGTCGCGGAAGAAGCAGCAGAAGATCTGCCGGTAGTAGTACGTGGACGGCGGCTCGGGGACCGTGTCGCGGACGCCGCCCCAGGCGCGGTGCTCCTCCCAGACGTCGTCGGCGCGCTCCAGGGCGTACGGAACCCAGCCCATCTGCCCTTCGCTGTAGGCGAGTTTGAGGCGCGGGAACTTCACCAGCACCCCGCTGAAGAGGAAGTCCATCATCGAGGCCATCGCGTTGTTGAAGCTGAGCGAGGCCTGGACGGCGGGCGGGGCGTCCGGGGAGGCGGTCGGCATCTGGGACGAGGACCCGATGTGCATGTTGACGACCGTCCCGGTCTCCTGGCAGACCGCGAAGAACGGGTCCCAGTAGCCGGAGTGGATGGACGGCAGCCCGAGGTGGGTGGGAATCTCGGAGAAGGTCACCGCCTTCACCCCGCGCGCGGCGTTGCGCCGGATCTCGGCGACCGCCAGCTCGACGTCCCACAGCGGGATCAGGCACAGCGGGATGAGCCGCCCACCGCTGTCCCCGCACCACTCCTCCACCATCCAGTCGTTGTAGGCGCGCACGCAGGCGAGGGCGACCTCCTTGTCGTGCGCCTCGGCGAAGGTCTGGCCGCAGAACCGCGGGAAGCTCGGGAAGCACAGGCTGGCCTCGACATGATTGAGGTCCATGTCCTTCAGGCGCTCCTTCGGGTCCCAGCAGCCGGGCCGCATCTCCTGGCGGGTGATGCCCTCCAGGGTCATCTCGTCCCGGTCGAAGCCGACGGCGGCGATGTTGCGCTTGTACGGGAACTTCAGGTCCTCGTAGATCCACCAGTCGGTGGGCTGGCCGTCCGGGTCCATCGTGATCCGGTACTTGCCGCCGACGTAGGCGAGTTCACCGATCCCGGCGGTCAGCGCCTTGGGGCCGCGGTCGCGGTACTTGGCCGGCAGCCACGTCTCGAAGAGGTGGGCCGGCTCGATCACGTGGTCGTCGACGCTGATGATGCGGGGCAGTTCGGTCGCCATGGGTCCCCTCCGCCGGACGGTACTTATCTGATGCTGCGTCAGATAGCATCCCACCTGACGATCCGTCAGCCAAGGAGTAGGGGGCAGACGTGAACGAGACCCCGCATGCCCTGAGTTCGTCCCGCACTCTGTGGGAGCTGGTCACCCGGCGCGCCGCCCTCACCTCAGACCGCCCGCTCTTCCTCCAGGACGACCGCACGCTCACCTTCGGCGCCCTGCGCGCGCGTGCCGAGCGGGTCGCGGCCGGCCTGTACGGCATGGGCGTGCGCCCCGGCACGGTGGTCGCCTGGCAGCTGCCCACCCGCATCGAGACGGCCCTGCTCTCCTTCGCGCTGGCCCGCCTCGGCGCCGTGCAGACCCCGGTCATCCCCTTCTACCGGGACCGCGAGGTCGGCTTCGCGCTGCGCGAGTCCAAGGCGGAGTTCTTCGCGGTCCCGGGCGAATGGCGCGGCTTCGGCCACACGGAGATGGCCCGGCGGCTGGGCGCGAAGGGCGTCTTCGAGGCCTACGACGACCTGCCCGACGGAGATCCGTCCCTGCTGCCTCCCCCGCCCTCCGACGGCACCGCGGTCCGCTGGATCTACTGGACGTCCGGCACCACCTCCGCCCCCAAGGGCGTGCTGCACACGGACCGTTCCCTGATCGCGGGCGGCTCCTGCCTCGCCCACGCCCTGCGGCCGTCGGCGGACGACGTGGGATCGATCGCCTTCCCCTACGCCCACATAGGCGGACCCGACTACACGGTGATGCTCCTGCTGTACGGCTTTCCGGCGGTGCTGTTCGAGCAGTTCGCGCTGCCGGACGCGTTGGAGGCCTACCGGCGGCACGGGGTGACGGTGGCGGGCGGGTCGACGGCGTTCTACTCGATGTTCCTGGCGGAGCAGCGGAAGCAGCCGGGGACTCCGGTCGTCCCCTCACTGCGGCTGCTGGCGGGGGGCGGGGCGCCCAAGCCCCCGGAGCTCTACCACGCCGTCGTACGCGAGATGGGCGTGCGGCTCACCCACGGCTACGGCATGACCGAGGTGCCGATGATCACCATGGGGGCACCGGACGACACCCCCGAGCTGCTGGCGACGACCGAGGGTCGGCCGCCGGAGGGGATGGAGATACGGATCGTGGACGGGGAGGTGCGGTTGCGCGGGGAGGCCGTGTGCCGGGGGTATCTGGATCCGGCGCAGACGGCGGAGGCCTTCGACGAGGACGGGTTCCTGCGCACCGGCGACCTCGGGCGGCTGACCGGGACCGGGCACCTGGTCCTCACCGGCCGGCTGAAGGACGTGATCATCCGCAAGGGCGAGAACATCTCGGCCCAGGAGATCGAGGACCTGCTGCACCGGCACCCGGCGGTCGGGGACGTGGCGGTGGTCGGACTGCCGGACGCGGCGCGCGGGGAGCTGGTGTGCGCGGTGGTGGAACAGCCCCCGGGAGCCGAGACCTTGACACTCGCGGCCGCGACCGCCTTCCTGCGCGCCGAGGGGCTGTCCGTGCACAAACTGCCGGAGCGGCTGGAGGTGGTGGACGCCCTTCCGCGGGGCGAGACCCTGCGGAAGGTGCTGAAGTACAAACTGCGCGAGCGTTATTCGGGCACGTGAGGCTATTCGGGCACGGTGAAGTAGCGGGCGAAGGCGGGCACGACCTCGGCCTCGCCGACCTTGCCGTCACCGTCCGCGTCGAGCGTGGCGGCGGCCGCGCCGGCGACGTCCTCGGGGACGCCGAGGCACTGCAGGACGCGGGCGGCCTCCTCGACCGTCGCCGCGCCGTCACCGTCGGTGTCGGCGACGTCCAGGGCCGCGTGCAGGAAGGGGCGGGCGATCTCGGCGAAGCGGTCGGGGTTGTCGCGCAGGCGCTTGACCGCGCCGCTCACGAACTCCTCGCGCGTGATGCGCTGGTCACCGTCACGGTCCGCTATCCCGGCCATGCCCTGCCAGAAGCCCTCGGCGCCGACGTACAGCGCCTGCCCCTTGTCGGACCGGGCCGCTACGGCGAACTCCGTGAGCAGCGCCTTGGCCGCGCCGTAGAAATCCTCGCGGTCGATGTAGCCGTTGCCGTCCTGGTCGAAGGTGGCGAACCGGGCGGCGATCCTGCGCTCGTACTCGCTGGTGACCATGTCTCTTTCGGGCCGCCTTACGTCAGGTGGGGTGCGTCTCGCTCGGAGCGTACGACGGAGGGGGCCGTTCGGGCGCGGGAAAACGTCACTTGCGCCAAGACCGGAGGAATTCCGGGACAACGGCGTGTCGGAACGGCAACACTCGCCCTGCCGTGCGTCGACGGCCCCTCACGCGGAGAGGGGTTCGCCCTCGTCAGCCAGGGCCGCGTCCAGATCGCCGTACACGTCGAACAGCCTGCGCACGCCCAGCGCGCCGAGGACCCGGTTGACATGGGACCCGTCGGCCGCGCCCCGGGCGGGCAGCACCAACCGCAGCCGGCCCTGGCAGGAGCGGATCAGACGGCGGGCGGCGATGAGCACGCCGACGCCGCTGGAATCGCAGAAGAACACCTCGGACAGGTCGAGGACAAGACAGTGGTACCCCTCGGCCACCGCGTCGTGCACCCGCTGACGCAGCACCGGCGACGTCACCAGATCCAGCTCGCCCGACACCTGGAGCACGGCCCATTCGCCCTGCTCGCCGCTGGTCACTTTGAAGGTCACCACCACGCCCTTCGATCGCCAAACCGGAAGCAGTCCCTACGCTTCCTTTCAGCGCGGCTGCCCAGCGGCCGTTCCCTGAAACACAACCCGAAAAACGGATCCCCGCGAGATGAGGCTTGTTTTAGTCGACTTCGATCCTGTTCGATCCTCTTCAGTCAGGTCTGATCGGAGAACCGATGGGTAGGCACGGCCTGACGGCACCCGGCACGAGCGCCGGTGGCCCCTACCACCTGCGGCCGGTCAGGGGGCGCACATTGCCACAAAGGGGCGTGCGCTACCGGACGTGCCGACTAGATTCGGGGAGACGTCGGACACAGGCTGGACCAGGGCACGGGCGCGGGACACGAGCAGGGGTGAGGGGGCCGCATGGCGAAAAAGGACGTACCGCCTCGCTGGGACCGCAAGATGCAGCAGCGACTCGCCCGTGGGGAGGCCGCCGCCCTCGGTGAGTTCTACGACCGGTTCGCCTCTCTCGTGTACGGCCTCGCCCACCGCGTACTCGGCGACGAGCGCGCCGCCGACGGCATCACGCGCGAGGTCTTCATCCACGTCTGGGAGCATCCGGACACCTACGACCCCAAACAGGGCCCTTTGCGCACCTGGGTCGCCGCACTGACCCACCATCTGGCCGTCCAGCGCCTGCGCGCCACCGAGACCGCCGCCTTCGCCCGCGAGGGCTCGGGTACCACGGAGGAACTGGAGTACAAGGTGCGCCGGGCCTCGGTCGCCGCCCGCGCCGACTACATCGTCCAGTCCATGCCGGTCCCGCTGCGCTCGGCCCTGGAGCGGGCCTACTTCCAGCGCCGCGACTACCGCCAGACCGCCACCGACCTCGGCATCACCGAGGACGAGGCCCGCCGCCGCCTCCGCCTGGGGCTGCAACTCCTGTCCACCGCCCACGATTCCGAGGCACCCGGCGCACCGCCCGGATACGGGGGTGCGGTGTGAACGGGCCGGACCGGTTCGAGGCGTACGACGGCGCGGAGGATGACGGGCACGAGGAGAAGGACAACACCCGGAACGAAAGCGGCACGGGCCCTTCCGGTAGGCCGGGCCGGCCCGGCGGGTTCGAGCACGGCGACGGGCAGGAGCCCGGGCGTCCGCCGCGGATCCCCATGCCCCGGGCCTCCGTCGAGGACAGCGGGCTGCCGTTGCCCGCGCTGGAGGAACCGGGCGACGCGGCATCGCCGCCGCCCGTGCGGCCCGTGTTCGAGCACCCCGTGCTGAAGGCCCTGCTCGGTGCCTGGGCGCTGGCCGCGTGCTCGGCGGAGGAGGCCACGGCCGTCGAGGAGCACCTCGGCGAGTGCGGCGCGTGTGCCGACGAGGCGCGGCGGCTGCGCGAGGCGGTCGGGCTGCTGCAACGCCCTGACAGCCTCGACCTGGACCCGCGTTTGCGCACGCGGGTCCTGGGGTCCTGCCTGGAGCGCCGCCCGCCGCGCATCCCGGTGCCGGACTGGGCCGCCGCCTACGACGCCGAGACCGCGCGTCTGGACGCCCTGCTCCAGGACTTCGGCGACGCCGAGTGGCACGCGCCGGTACGGCTGCGCTGGTTCCGGGCCGACAAGGCCACGAGTCGCCGTACCACCGTCGCCGGCGTCATCGCGCATCTGCTCAGCGTGGACGGGCTGGTGGCGGTCGCGCTGGGCCTCGACGACCCGCTGGGCGACGTCACGTCCCGGCGCCCGACCCCGGCGGCCCGCACGGAGGCCTACTGGAGTGCCTCCCACTTCCCGCCCACCCGTGCCGTGCGGGCGCCCTGGCGGGAGCAGAGCCACGACCTCGTCCGCGCGGTGTCCTTCACGGGCGGCGGCGTCGGCAGGATGCCGGTGCCGTACGGCGGCTTCGAGCTGCCCCTGCACGACGCGATGCTCGACCGGGCCTTCGAGTGCTGGGTGCACGCGGAGGACATCGCGGACGCGGTCGACTACCCGTACGACCCGCCCTTGCCGCGCCATCTGCACCGCATGATCGACCTGGCCGCCCGCATGCTGCCGAACGCCCTGGCCCACCGCCGCCGCAACGGCCTGGCCGCACCCGCCCACCACCGCCACCTCGTCACAGCGGGCGAACCGGGCCGCAGCCTCCGCCTGGAGATCGAGGGCTCGGGCGGCGGCGAGTGGCTGATCCCCCTCGACTCCCCCGCCGCGAAGGGCTCCGCCGATCACGAGGTGGCCCACGTGGCCCTGGACGGCGTCGAGTTCTGCCGCCTGGCCGCCGGCCACGTACCCCCACAGGAGGCGGCAGCGGGCCAGGTGGGAGACAGAGAGGCGATCAGGGATGTCCTGTTCGCGGCCGCGTCGCTGAGCAGGATGTAGAACCCGACCGCAGGGGCACGTACTGAGGGGCGCGGGGAACCGCGGAGCTCCTAGGAGCTGTCCGGGCGATCACGGGTTCCGTTAGGGTGACTTGGCGGAGGGACCTGATGAGTGCTGTGGAGTTGAGTCGCGCGGATGCCGTCGCGCTCGTGCAGCGGATCATGCAAGCGGACTACGCCTCAGACGACGAGGTGGATGGCTGGCTGGACAGGCTCGACAGAGCCCTGGCATGTCCGTCCGGTCATGTCAGCGACTTGATCTTCTGGCCGCCGAGGCGGGAGCTTTCGGCTGATGAGGTGGTCGATCAGGCCCTGGCATATCGGCCAATCGCTTTGTGAAGTCGGGACTCAGCTGCGAAGCCAGATGAGCAGAGCTGCGGTGGTCGCGGTGCCGAGGAAGATGTAGCCGCGCTTGTCATAGCGAGTGGCCACAGCCCGGGACTGCTTCAGCCTGTTGATCGCTCGTTCGACGGTGTTGCG